>JAGGAB010000154.1 GCA_017889705.1 Bacillota bacterium
ATATGTAAAACCGATGACTTCATCCTTAAATTGCGTGCCTTTCTGATAAGTCGCATATGCAGCAACTCCGGCAGCAAGATCTTGTTTAATCGATGCACCGCAAAACAGCTTGTTGGCACTGTCCGCGTTATCCGATTTCATTTGCCGTTGGCCAACCATCAATGATATATTTGGTAGCAATGGTGTAGTATTAAGACCAAAATCGGTATAGGATGTTCCATTTGCCTGGAGATGGTTTATATAAACCCCGTATCCAAATCCAATGCCAACACTTCCATATATTTCATTAAATCCAGTGTTTCCCTGATCAATTCCACTGGTCGTCTTCTTTAGATTATAATAATTGTATCCAAACTGGATATCTCCCATCCCCGCGTTTGGATCTGGTACTGCACATATTCCGATTGACGACATTACAAAAACGAATATCAAAGTTAGAAATATTAATTTTTTCATTTAAAATCCTCCTCGGTTTTCAAAAAAATATTATAATTTTATTATTTTTAAATTCATTCTTTAATAATTATAGTCTAACTATACAAATTAAAAGTTACCCACCCGAAAGATACCTGTTATTATAACTTGTGTTTATATTGCTAGATTGATTAGCTGTCCTTGTTACGTCTTTTTTTTAGGATGGTGGTATGCTACATAACTATTCCTCCATTTCGTGCGCACGTTGTGCACTTCATATATATTTTACAGAAATCACCGCTCCTGCGATGCGATGTAAGACAACTGACTTACTTCACGCGAAAGCCTCTGGGGGATAACAGCATGTCGGTAAAGTCAGGATTAGACAGCACCTGCTGTCAAGTGGCCTGGCAAGTCAGGCCATATATGGCAAAGCCTGGGGGCTGAATCCGGGTCTGTGGCTTAGGGTGCTGCCGGACAAAATCCGGTATCAATGGGTATCCCCAATATAGGAAGGATTGGGGATACCCATTGACACACCTGTGGTAAGCAGGGTAACGACCAACCGGATACCTACTGGAGTTGTCAAACGTGACCTGCCTAAGTACTGCCACCGGTATATGGCAGAGAGCCCTAATAGTAGCCCAACGGCTTTCTGTAATGGAAAGCACATGGTGAAGGAGGGCAGTATTCCAAGTTCCCTTTTTTTGAAGTGAGATGCTTTGAATAGAGCATTAAACTCACCGAAAGATGGGAAAGTTATCGTTATCGCCATTAACGATAATTCATTTGGAATATGGAGAGCCGTATGCGGTGAAAGTCGCTTGTACGGTTCGGGAAGGGGTGCGCACATTTCATTCTTTTTAGATAATTTATTATTGATAAAAGACTACATTATATTTGTTGTAATAAACTTTAAATCAAAATATATTTGCATCTCAGGTAAATGCTCTAATGTTGCTGCTCGCAGGTTTTGTCCTTGCCTTGCTCACGACATTTGCCAAAAACCGCTCACATATTTTGCCGCATAACGGCTTAAAGCTTGGCACCTTGTGAGAGATGCCAAGCTTTAAGCCGTTATGGAAGCTCGCTTTCAATAACCATTTGAACCATGTGGTCATCAATCAGCTTCTTGTTTTGCTGGGTTGCGCTCAATAAGCTGTGTGTACAGACTTTGTTAATTGCCCTGGCGGATCCGGCTGAATACTTGTAAATTTCATCCATTGCCTTACCGTAAAGATTTCTTTTGGGAGATTTACCTGGCGTGCCATTTCGGCAGTACCCTGATAGTTTAGATGACTACCTTTCATGGAATCCAGACATTCAGAAGAAGTGCTCTTCGAACAAAACCGGCAAATGAGGATGTCGGTTTTATTTTTTTGTCTAGCCACTTTCTTGTTTGACGCTTACGCCGGAGGGGTGACCTTTCCGGCTTAGGTAGCGGGGGATGGGCCGTGAGGCCCATTCTCTACTCGACAGCTTTGGGAGTCGCGGAGGCATTATAAAACAAGGGGTGTCAAGTACAAAACCCGGCACAGGCGGCCGTCATAACTTCTGCTTATGCATAACGGCCGCCTGTGCCTTCGTACTGTTTACGCCCGGCTGAGCAAAGAGACGGTGGTATTGTTTTGTTCACGCAACCCCTAAGATAGTATCGCCACCCCCTTGCCTTAAAGAAAGTGTGCCCCCATAAGGTGTGGTGGTACTCCGGCAACCCCCGTATTCCCGTAACCTCCGGCCTTTTTCGGAAAAAACGGAAAGCTTTTCGTTTTCAATTTTCATGAATAATTAAATTAACTTAATTTTTTAAGATACATTAAATAATAATATATTATGCTTTATTATGTCGAAAGTGATTGAAAGTTATTCCAATAAAAGATTTTTTTGGAATTAATTGCTGGAAAAAGGGGATGGTATCTTCATGTCAACTAAGGCGAGGATAATGATTTGTATGATTTGTATGATTCTTTCAAGTGGTTTATTGGGTATAGATGCTGCAGTTTGTTTAGCAAATGAAAATACATATAGACTATATCCGGAAGAACTGTGGATAGAATTAGATGTTACTACAGAACAGAGAAAACAAATCGACACAATAATTAAAGCGGCAGCTATAAGTGTGTTTAAAAATCAGGAAAAAATAAAAAATACGAATACTAATATGTTAGACATTTTGAAATATGAGAGTCTCGTGAATGATAGACGAATAAAAGTAAATGAAAAAATTTCACAGCTTTTAACAATAGAG
>JAGGAB010000067.1 GCA_017889705.1 Bacillota bacterium
GTGAAGATCCATAACGGAGGTGGGTGATATGTAGCATGGGGCGTAATCGAGATCCAAATAGGGATAAGGCGTTGGAGATTTACCTTGAACAAGAGGGCAAAATTAGCAATCGAAAGATTGCTGAAATGCTATCATTGTCCGAAAAAACAGTGTCAGGATGGAAATGTAAAGATAACTGGCTTGATCGGAGGAACGGAGTACTCCAAAAAAATGAACGGAGTACTCCGAAAAATACGGAGTACTCCAAAAAGTGTGGAGCCAAACCCGGTAATCAAAATGCTAAGGGGCATGGGGCTCCTAAAGGTAATAAAAACGCCGTAGGTAATAAGGGCGGCTATGCACTTCCAGGCAATAAGAATGCCGAAAAGCATGGTTTTTTTTCACGCATATTTCCAGACGATGAAGAAATAAGGGCGATTGTTGAGAGTATCAATATTAAGAGCCCGCTGGAAATGCTGTGGGAAAACATTGTCATTCAGTACACGGCCATTGCCAGGGCGCAGCGGTTAATGTATGTAGAAAACCAGGAAGACACCACCAAGATGCTTAAGCGTCATAAAGATATGGACAACGGCACCGAAAAGGAATGGGAATTGCAGTTTGCCTGGGATAAGCATGCCGCGTTCTTAAAGGCTCAGAGTGGAGCCATGAAAACGCTAGAGGGGCTGATTGCCCGGTATGAGGATTTAGCTGGAGAAAAGAAAAAGCTGGAAATCGATAAAATGAAGGCCGAAATCACGAAGCTGAAAGGGGACGGAAACGACACCCCTACATTAAACATTAAAATTGATTACGGTGATAACAATGTCTGAGGTTATGGCTCAATTTAATTCTATTTTCAGGCCTGTAAATGAATGCCGCTTACGGTACCGTGTTATGAAAGGTTCTGCCGGTAGTGGTAAAAGCGTCAACATCGCCCAGGATTATATTGTTAAATTGATGGACCCGAAATACAAAGGGGCTAATCTTCTGGTAGTACGTAAGGTGGAAGGGTCTAATAAAGATTCAACCTATGCCGAACTAACAGCGGCTATAAACCGGCTATGTGGGGAACGTTCGGAATTATACTGGAAGATTACCCTTAGCCCTCTCAGGCTGACCTGCCTAATCACAGGCAACGAAGTCATATTCCGTGGTGTCAACGATGACCGCCAACGGGAAAAAGTAAAATCAATCAACTTTGCCCGGGGTAAGTTAACCTGGATATGGATTGAAGAAGCCACTGAACTGACAGAGGCCGATGTGGATATTCTGGATGATCGTCTACGTGGACAGTTAGATAATCCGAATCTCTACTATCAGATGACTTTCACCTTTAACCCTGTTTCCGCTATGCATTGGCTGAAAGCCAAATACTTTGATATTGAGCATCCGGACATCTTCACCCATCAGTCAACCTACCTGGATAACCGGTTTATTGATGAAGCCTATCACCGGCGCATGATGATGCGTAAAGAACGAGATCCGGAAGGATATAAAGTATATGGATTAGGTGAATGGGGTGAAACGGGCGGTCTAATTCTGCATAATTACCATGTGCATGAATTTGACGTGGATCCGAGTCGTTTTGATTCTATGGTATTGAGCCAGGACTTTGGTTTTAATCATGCAAATGCAATACTCACTGTCGGTTTTAAAGACAGTGAGCTTTTTGTTTGTGGTGAAATCTATGAATACGAGAAAGACACGACGGAATTGATCCAGATAGCGGCAGCTCACAACCTGAATAAAAAGTTAATCATGTACTGTGATTGCGCAGAGCCTGACCGGATCAAGATGTGGGCCAAAGCGGGTTATCGCGCCCAAGGGGTTAAGAAGGAGCAGGGAAGCGTAGAGGCTCAAATTGACTACCTAAAGCAGCACAGGATACACATTCACCCGCGTTGCTTTAATACGATTAAAGAAATCCAACAATGGAAATGGCAAAAGGATAGTAAAACTGGTCTTTATCTGGATAAACCAGTTGAATTTATGGATGATGCTATGGCGGCGCTTCGGTACAGTATTGAGCAATACAGGCGGTATAATACCGGATTACTGGATCACTATCGGCGAGAAGCCGAAAAGCTTAAAGCCGCGCAGAAAGGAGGCTAAAGGATGGCAAACCCGTTTCAATACATATCTGATGCCTATCAGAGTTTAAAATCTACGGCTACTGATTGGTTTACACCGGATAAGCCTATTGAACCTACGGCCCCACCGGGAACACAGCCGAGAGCTTTTGAATATCCGGTGGGATACAACTTAAACACCTTGCCGCGCGTATATGAAGAAATAGACTTCAGTATGCTGCGCAACTTAGCGGATAACTGCGACATACTTCGCATCGGTATTGAAACCTGCAAAGACCAAGTAGAGTCGTTAGAATGGGGTATTGGTCCCAAAAAGAAACTCAACATGAAACCGGCGGATTTAAGAGCCGCAACGCAAAAGCAGCAGGCGAATATAGATAAGGCATACGCCCTGTTAGCTTACCCCGACCCGGTAAATGGGCTGTCGTGGAAACGCTGGATGCGTAAAATCATGGAAGACATGATAATCCTGGATGCGCCTAGTATTGAGGTTATCCGTACCCGAGGCGGAGATGTGGCGCGACTTAAAATTGTTGACGGCGCGACGATCCTGCCCAAAATCGATATTAACGGGGACCGGCCACAGTCGCCCGATCCAGCTTATCAGCAAGTGCTATATGGAATGCCGGCGGTTAACCTTACAACCGAGCAATTACTCTATTTGCCTCGTAATCCGCGCCCCAATCATGTTTATGGGTATGGGTATGTAGAGCAAATTGTTACTACGATTGATATAGCTATACGGCGACAGCTCTATATGCTTGGCTTTTTCACGGAAGGGAATATACCGGAAACCGCATTTGGCTGTCCGGAAGAATGGACGGCGGAGCAAGTTGCCGAGTTTCAGGCATACTGGGATAGTCTTTTTGAAGGAGATCAAAACGCCAAGCGTAAAGGGCGATTTATACCAGGCGGCGTTACACCCTTTACACTTAAGAGCCCAGAGCTTAAAGCAGAAGTTGACGAATGGCTGGCCCGGGTGATTATGTATGTACTAAGCCTGCCACCAACTCCTTTCGTTAAAGAAACTAACAGGGCCACAGCGGAAACAGTCCAACAAGCTTCTCAAGCGGAAGGAATGGCCCCGCGTAAAAACTATATAAAAGAATTAATGGACACTATTATTCAGCGATATATGGGCTTTACGGAGCTAGAATTCCAATGGATTGATTCCGATGCAACGTCGCCGTTTGAAAAGGCCCAGGTTGATCAAATCTATTTACAGTGTAAGGTATTAGATCCGGACGAGGTACGCGAAGAACTTGGCCGAGATCCACTAACACCGGAACAGCAGGCGAAACTAAATCCGCCGATACCTGAGGTCTTGAATGGTCAGAAGGATGATAATCGTAAGCCTGGACAAAAAGAACAAGACCCTCAAAAGGACAAAGAAACTGACGATCCAGACGTTGGCAAAATTGATACTGACGGAGCTATAGCCAAAAAGGCGGTAAAAAAAAAGTCTTTGACCCGCTTTCACGAGACACAACTGTATTAAATGATTCTGAGTCTGAAATTGAAGAACTCCTGCAGGAGTTTTTCAAAGAACGGGCACCGGAATTAGCCGGGACCATAGTTGTTTCTCTGAAAGCGGGTAAATTAATAGATCAAATTTTGGACGAGCTGGACTTTAACGGCTGGTCCATTTTGTTTGACGATGTGCAGCCGATATTAGTGCGTATTGCAAAGTATAGCGGGGCAAGAGCCTTGACCCAGGTGGAAGTAACTGATCAAAATATTACGAACCTGGTCAATGAGGATGCAGTTGCCTGGGCGAATGAGCGGGCTGCTGAGATGGTCGGCAAAAAGTGGGTTGACGGTAAACTGGTGGATAACCCGAACGCTTCATGGGCCATAACAGAAAGTACCCGCGAGTATCTACGTGGTACTGTTACGGATGCAATGGAAGAAGGCTGGTCGCCGCAGAAGCTTACGAAGGAACTCGAAGACAATACGGCCTTTAGTAAAAGCCGGGCCAAAATGATTGCCCGAACAGAAACCGCCTTTGCGGACTGTAACGGACGGATGATTGGCTATAAGAACTCCGGTCTTAACCTCGGCAAGCAGTGGATTGTAGGTAGCGGGGCGTGTGAAAAATGTGCAATAAATAAAAAGGCAGGCGTGATTGGCCTTGACGATGCGTTTCCCTCTGGCAATATAGTACCTCCGGCTCATCCACATTGTAGGTGCGATGTGATACCAGTTCTTTTGGATAACGATCCCGTAACTAAATTTAGTGAGAGCGAGCATCCCAGGGATAAAAAAGGCCGGTTTGCACCTAAAAATACTAATTTGAGGACAGGAAAACCAAATAGTCATATTGATGTGGCTGGCAAAAATGGTATAATAAAAGAAAGGTGGCATTATGATAAAAATGGTCATGTAAACCTTAGTATTCATAACACAAACCATGGTAATGCCAAGACTCATCCGATAGTGCCTCATGCACATGATTGGAAAAACGGGGAGCCGGATAAAGGTAGACCGTTAACTGATGATGAGTATAGCCAAAATAAAGATATGTTTGGAGGTGGTTGATGTGCTAAATAGTACTGTATCGTTAGATGAAATGGTGAGAGATGTTAATAAGGGACACGAAATCGAATTTATGTATAACGATAAGATGTATTCGATTACGCATTATGACGGAGGAATTAGTGCTATTGAGTTTGATAAAATGGATACAGAAAAGACATATCAATCAGCCGAAGAACTGTTTAAGGATTATAAACTTGATGGCAATGTAACCCTTAACGATGTGTTTGAACAGATAAAAATCGAATTATATTGTTAAACTAAAAATTGATTTTGGCAACCGTCCTTAATAAGGGCGGTTTTCTTATGCCCAAAAACGGAAGGAGGAAGACGATGGGTAATGTTTCACTGTTCATACCACTCACAAAGGTGGACGAAGAAAAACGCCTGGTCTACGGCATAGCCTCCCGGGAGGAACTCGATAATGCCCGGGAGATATTCGATTATGAGAAGTCGAAGCCGTATATTGAAGCCTGGTCACAGGATTTCAAGGAAAAGACTGACGGAAAGAGCAAAGGCAACTTAAGGGCCATGCACAAGGCGATAAGTGCCGGTAAGTTGGTGGATCTTACTTTCCATGATGAAGAAAAGGCCGTCAGTGTCTGCGCCAAAGTGATAGATGATGAGGAATGGAATAAATGCCTTGAGGGTGTATATACTGGCTTTAGCTTTGGTGGGGTATCCGTTGGGGCGAAGGTTCCCGATCCGGATTTGGGCGGGATGCGCTACACCTTAAAACCGAATGAGCTTTCCCTAGCCGACAAGCCTTGTGTGCCGTCGGCTGTTTTTTATGAGGTCGTCAAAACAGACGGCACTACAGAACAAAGGCCGTTTAAGTCGGTTGAGGGAGGGGGTGAATTGAACGTGGAAACAAAAACCGATCCAGCGGGAGACATTCAAAAAGCTGGCGCCCGCAATTCGAAATCCGATAAAGAAAAACTACAGGCCATGCATGATCATGCCAGAGATCTTGGAGCAGAATGTAAATGCGCTAAATGCGGCAATGTAGCCAAAATTGATGAAGGAGGAAGTCAAGACGTGAATAAACTCGAAGGACAAGCTTTAGATCAGGTCAATGAAGTAATTGCGAAAACTGTCGCACCGTTTCAGGAAGCTATTAATAAGCTGACGGAAACCTTGGAAGAAGTACAAAAGACAAATGGGGCTATAACGGAGCTAAAGGAGAGAATTGAAAAACTGGAAGCTGATCCGTTGCCTAGTAAAACCGTAGCGAATCAAGCAGCCGTTGCCATTACAAAGGCCCAGGATGCAAATCCGGCTCAAGAAGAGGATGTAATTTCAAAAGCAGATACCATTTTGGATGAAATGCAAAAAGAAAACTCAGAACTTGGCGCTTACTAAGTGAGCGCTATTAATTTTATTAACAGGGGGTAAAAATAAGTGAATGTAAATGTAATTCAACATAACGGCTTGTTTGGTATGAACAGAAGCCGGGAAAAACAAGTCAACCAGCTTTTTAAAGCCTTGATTACCGAGAAGCAAAACCGTATTGAGAAAGCGAATACCACGCAAGGTATTACAACTGGTACAGGGCTAAACTATTACGATCTGCAAGCGGGTGCAAAGCTATTGTATCCGGTGCTTAGTCCATTTCGTAATGAATTACCGCGGGTAAAGGGAAATGGCGGTACAGCCACCCATTGGAAAGCGGTAACGGGTGTTAATGTGGCTAACTTGGCCCTGGGTATTTCCGAAGGGCAAAGAAATGCGTTCATGAGCATTACGGAAAAAGACTACTTGGCTACCTATGCTAGTATTGGTCTGGATAACTTCGTTAATTTTGAAGCAGATGAGTCCTCGGAAAACTTTGAGGACGTTAAGGCATTGGCCAGCCGGAGCTTGCTCCAGTCCATGATGATGGGAGAAGAAAAAATCATTGTAGGCGGTAATGCCAGTGTATCGCTGGGAACTACACCGACTCCATCCTTAGCCGCAGGAACTGCCGGTTCACTTGCTGCCGGTACCTATTCCGTTATATGCGTAGCCCTTACTTATGACGGCTTAATGAATTCTTCAATAACTGGCGGCGTTCCTAATAAAATTAGCCGAAATAACGCCGATGGATCTACTGACACCTACGGCGGCGGCTCTGCAATTCAGTCTTCTTCCGCTACAGTAACCACTACGGGAACAAGCGGCTCTATTGCGGCTTCGGTTACCGCCGTACAAGGTGCCTTTGGGTATGCCTGGTATTGGGGAGCGTCCGGCAGTGAAAAACTGGGTGCTATCACTACTATAAACAGTGTTGCTATTTCGGCGGATGCTGCTGGTTCCCAGTTGGCTACTGCCCTGGATTCCAGCGACTGGAGTACTAATTCGAAAGTATTTGATGGCTACCTTACCCAGATATGCAATTCGGATAGTGGATCATACTTTAAATCGCTGGCCACTGGGACCGCTGGTACTGGAACAACCTTAACCTCAAATGGCGCAGGTGGCATAACCGAAATCGATGAGGCTTTACTGAGTTTCTGGGAAAATTACAAACTGTCGCCAGATGAAATCGTTGTATCAAGCCAAGAGCTGCAGAACATCACCAATAAGGTTATCGCAGGCGGCGGTACTCCGCTTTTCCGGTTTAATGTTGACGGGCAAAATGGAACTGCATCCGACGTTACCGTGACGGCTGGAGCTATTGTCGGTTCGTACCTCAATAAATTCGCTATGGATGGCGGCGTATTGATTCCTGTCCGGCTGCATCCTTACATGCCGAAAGGGACGATCATGTTCCGAAAGAAAACCATTCCGTATCCGTTATCCAATGTTACCAATATCGCGGAAATACGGTATTTGAGAGATTACTACCAAATTGCGTGGCCGATTAAAACACGTCGGTATGAATATGGGGTGTACGCCCGTGAGGTTATGCCGATCTACTTCTTGCCTGCGTTTGGCGCAATCACTAACATTGCCAACGGCTAGAAAGGGGAATGGATATGTTTCTAAAAGCACCAGAAGATTGCTCGGCTTGTTCGGTAGGCGGGGTTGAATATCCAGTAAAAGACGGCGTTGTGGAGGTTCCCGACGCTGTTTATCTGCCGCTATTGGATCATGGGTTTATGGTTACTGATAAACCGAAAACGGTAAAAGCCGACGATAAGGGGAAATAGCCTATGGCTGCCGTGGATTTTACTACCTTGGACAATGTGAAGCAATATTTAAACCTAAGTAATACAACGAGTGACGCGTTCCTGTCGAGATTAATTTCGGCAGCGAGCGCGTTCGTTGTTACATGGGTAAAACGGGATCTGTTGAGCGCCTCTTATACTGAGCAAAGAAATGGAAACGGCTCTTGCAGGATGATGCTGAAAAACACTCCTGTTACTGCAGTTTCTTCGCTCACGGTTAACGGCCATAGTATCCCCGCAAGTACGCAGCCGGGAATAAGTCCAGGGTATTGGTTTGACGATAAAATGCTTTACGTTAAAGGATATTCCTTCCCGAATGGTTTTGGTAATGTGACGATTGATTATACGGCGGGATATACAACGGTGCCACTGGAGCTTGAGCAAGTGGTTATTGAGCTTGTGGCTAATAAGTATAAACGCCGGGACCGTATAGGGGAAGATTCGAAAGACCTGGGCGGTCAGACAGTGAGTTATTCAAAGCGCGATTTGTCACAGGACCATATGGATTTACTGTCGATCTACAAAAGAGTGGTGCCAATCGTATGATTAAGGCAACGATTATTGGTGGGGAACAGCTAGAGGCAAAGCTGACGTCGCTGCCGGATAAAATTATTTCGGCGGTCGCAAAGCGAGTAGAAGCGGCGGCGAATCAGGTCGAGGCTGATATTAAGGCTAATAAACTGAGTGGTCAAGCTCTACATGTTAGAACAGGAAATCTTAGACGTAGCGTTCATCATAACCCAGTAATAATAAGCAATGGTAAGATTAGCGCCACGGTCGGCACTAACTCCGAGTATGCCGCGATCCATGAATACGGCTATCAGGGTCCCGAAAATGTGAAAGCCCATGCTCGCCGAATCACTAAGGTTTTTGGTAAAGCACTTAGGGGCGGTGAAAAAACAATTATGGTCCGAGCCTATACCCGCAATGTCAATTACCCTGAACGCTCTTTCCTACGCTCTACGCTGAAAGAGGACGCCGAAATGATTCGCGAACAGATCCGGCTGGGTGTACAGGAGGGATTACAGGCATGAACCGGGAGCCAATTTATGCGGCTCTATTTGAGCTTGTCCAAGGAATATCGGGCATTGTCACAACAGGACGCAATTTAAAACATTGGGCCGATGTACCCGCTTTTGAGCAGCCGGCCATTTTTCAGCGGCAGGTCAATGAAGCAGCCAATTCCCGCACCGCGCTGCCTACGAGTTGGGTAATGAATGCGGAGTGGTACATCTACTGCAATGCTGAGGATGATTCGAGCATTGCCACCAGTACTCAATTAAATGCCATTCTCGACGCTGTGGAAACCGCTTTGAAGCAGGACATTGTTACAGGATACCAGACTCTCGGGGGTCTGGTTTTTAATTGCAATATTGACGGCACAGTCGAAATATATGAGGGGCTGCAAGGCAATCAATGTATGGCTGTGGTGCCTATTAAGATTGAGGTAATAAACGGAGGGTGACATGGAGGAAAAAATTCAAGCGGCAATCGATAACTGGTTTCATACCAAAATCCATAATTCGCCGCTGTCTCAAAATGTGGAGGCCTATAACCACTTGCAGGCGGCTTTAGGCGATTTAAAAGCGGCTCTTATGGAGCTGTTACCTGAAGAGAAAGAAGGAGGGAATGAATAGTGGGACAATATCATTTTGGTTCAGGTAGTTTATACGGGATAACGACAGACACAATGCCGACGCCGGTCCAGTTCGGGACTTTGCAGGAAGTTACAATAGACTTTTCCAGCACAATCAAAGAATTATTTGGACAGAACAAATTTTCTGATGTAGCGGCGCAGGGGCAAATGAAGGTTACCGGGAAAGCGAAATTCGGAAAAATTAATGCTTACGCATATAATAAGCTTTTTTTCAATCAAACACTGACTACTAACAGTATGTATTTAGTAAGTCAAAACGAATCCGGGACGGTTCCGTCTGCGAGTGAATATACGGTGACAGTGGCTAATAGCACAACCTTTGATAGGGATTTGGGGGTAATTTATTCAGCGACTGGGCTGCCTCTAACTAGGGTAACAACACTGACGGCGGCAGGGCAATATACCTGCGCTAATGGGGTGTATACCTTTTATTCCGGCGATGCAGGGGCTTCGGTATATATTTCGTATATCTATACCTCGTCTAGTTCCGGCAATACCATCACGCTGAAAAACGCGGCGACAGGTACAGCTACAAACTGGACGGGGATTTTTAACGGCAAATTCAATAGCAAACAGGTGACCATGATCTTGAATGCCTGTGTGTCTAATAAGTTGTCGTTGATTTCGACTAAGGTCGAGGACTTTACCGTTCCAGAACTGGATTTTGTAGCAACGTGTGACTCAGCGGGGATTCTTGGATATCTGAGTACGGTTGAGTAATAAGGATGAGGAGTAGATAAGATGAATAAACAGGAACAATACGAAGGTGTTGCACTAAAAATTAGAGGCAGGGAGTATGTTATCCCTGCTCTTTCCTTTGGACAGCTTGAGAACCTGGCGCCGGAACTGGAGAGAAGTACCCAAGCAGCCGGCCAGACTATGACTAAAGAGGTTATACAGGACACAATAAAAATTTTCCATGCGGCCATTAGCCGTAATTATCCCGAAATTACGATTGATGAAGTAAAAAACATGATTGATATGCGAAACATGAAAACAATCATGGCAGCTATCATGGGTGCTTCAGGTTTCGTACTGGGGGAAGGTGCGGGGGAACAGACGCCTGTAGTTTAACGGAAATACCGTGGAATGATATCTACGGCTTTATCGTTACGGCTACGGGCTGGACCTATGATTATGTGAGAAACACAATGACATTTCCAAGGTATAGGCGGCTCCTGGGCTATTGGCAACATCAGCCGCCTACACATGTTTTGCTTAAGGGGCTAATACAAGGGTTTGGGTGTGAAGTAAAAGACGATGTTAAGGAAACGCCCGAGGAATCCAATAGCCTTGACGATTTGATGAGTGATTTTTCGGCGGCGGGAGGACGGTGAGAACATGGCAGATGATAAAGTTCAAGTAAAAATAAGTGCTTCAGCGGAAGAGTTTAATCAAGGTATGCAAGCTGCAATCAGTCAGCTTACTAGCTCTATTGGTCAGATGAACAGTATGTTCAGTCAGATGTCGTCCAGCATCAGCAGTTCTATGTCTAGAGCCGCTGAAGAATCCAGCTCGGCAACGAACAAAATGAAATCAAGTCTGGACTCTGTGCCTTCCTCCGTTAATAATATTGGCTCAGCCTTTAGCGGGTTGCGTTCGCATCTTACTTCTTTAGTAAGTGGCTTTATAGGATTTGGCGCGGTAGTAACTGCAGTAAAAGAAGGGTTAAGCTTTGATAGTAATATTCAGCAGGCGACAATCAGCTTTCAAACGTTGCTCGGGAGTGCGGAAGAGGCAGAAAAGATGATTAGTTCGCTGAAAAAATTCGCGGCTGATACCCCTTTTGAATTTCCAGACTTGCAAAATGCGGCGAAGCGAATGTTGGCTTTTGGTTTTTCGGCTAAAGATATTTTACCTACGTTAAAATCTGTCGGAGATGCAGCAAGCGGCTTAGGAATGAGTGGGAAAGAAGGCGTCGAACGGATTATTTTAGCATTGGGGCAAATGAGAGCCAAGACAAAAGTATCCGGGGATGAAATGCTTCAGCTCACAGAAGCCGGTATTCCTGCTTGGGATATATTAGCTCAGTCTATGGGTAAGTCTACGGCAGAGGTTATGAAACTCTCTGAAAAGGGTGTCATTCCGGCTGATAAAGCCATACAGGCGTTAGTTCAAGGGATGGAAGAACGTTTCCCCAATATGATGCAGAAGCAATCCACAACATTCCAAGGCTTAATGTCAACGATCAAAGATAATGCGCAATTTATTATCGGCGATATTGTGCAGCCTTTATTTGATAAATTAGCTCAAGAAGTATTGCCTAGAGTCACACAAGGCATAGAAAATTTCCAGGCGGCTATGAAAACAGGCGGTTTGGCGGCGGGATTCAAAACGATGTTTTCCCCTGCTTTGGTAGATGGTTTCGTTGTGGCAATGCGGTCCGCAACAACCGTTGTTCGTGGTGTTGCGCAGGCAGTGGAGGAGCTTAGACCGTTGCTTTTTGGTATTGCTGTTGGTTATGTCGCTGTTAAAACTGCGGCTTTAGGCTCGGCCATTGCTACAGGGTTGCAGACAATAGCCTTTTCGTTACAAACAGGGGCAGTAGCTCTCGCTGCGGAGGGGACATGGGCCTTTAATGCGGCTAATATTGCGGCGCAAATAGCTGCGGTTGCAACCACGCTGGCAACGGAGGGGTTAACTGCGGCATTTAGAGCCTTGGCAGTAGCTATGAACATAAACCCTATTATTCTTGCTATATCGCTGGCGATAGCAGCACTCGCAGTGATTGTTTATGAGGTAATTACCCATTGGGAGGCGTTCAAAAACTTCTGTATTAGCATGTGGAACAGCTTAGTTAATTTTATTAGTGACCACATTGGGACAATTTTGGCCCTCTTTCCTGGCTTAGGTGCTGCAATCTATGTTGTATATTCAAATTGGGATAACATCATAGGTTTCTTAAAATCCTTATGGAAAGGGCTATGTGATACTGTTAATTGGGTTATCGAAGGAATCAAAAGCTTGTTAGCAGCAGCAGAAAAAAAGTGGAATGAATTCGCTGAGGCCGTTAGTAAGGGGATTGAAAAGGCAAAAGAAATATTGAGTAACTTTGTAAGCAGCTTCATTCCTTCCTGGGGAAATAACCTTTTTAGCAAAATTACTAGTTTGGGTAATAGCTTAGCAGAGAAAACCGCTAATATCGGCGACACCATGCGAAAAAACCTAACTATTAATTTAGAGCCGGCAAATACCCCAGGCCACAGTATGGCGGATTTTAGGAGAATGCAAGACACCAATAACGCTCCGGTAGATCCAAGGTATACATCATCCTCAATTGCTGGCGGTCCCAGCGGCGTTGACTGGAGTGGCGTTGGCGACTCAAACAAAAAAAGCAAGGATAAAAAAGGCGGTCAAGAAGAAACCGAGTATCAGCGTAAAAAGAAAGAATACGAAACCGCAGTTGCAAAGGCAAAGTATGAAACCGAGGCGGTTGAGGGGAAAAAATGGACAGACAATGATGATCTTTACCTCTATGAATATTATCTCAAAGATGTAACAAAGCTTGACAATGCTCATCATCAAGAAACGCTTGATTTTCAAAAAGGCGAGTACGAACGTAAAAAGAAAATGAATGACGATGAGATTGCGTTAACAGAAGCCAAGTTAGATCGTGAGCTTGCGCTTACTAAAATAGCAGAAGCGGATAAAGAAAAAATCGAGAAAACAATCAACGATAAAATCGCTGCTGGCAAACCTCTTACTGCTGACGAACAGAAAATTTATAATGATTTCCTAAAAATAAATAATGCACTAGCTGGCTCTGTTGATCAAATGAAGCTTCGCACCAAAACTATAGAAGATGAAACCACGCTCAACAAAAAATATAAAGACCAACTCAAAGAGCAGTTAGACTTAATCAAAGGAATGGCTTCTGTTCGCCAATCAATGAAAGATATAGATATGAAGAACGCCGTTACCAATCGGCAGATGACGGAGCGACAGCTTCACGATTATAAAAAAAATGAGGCTAAAACGACCTATGATAATGAGCAAGACGAAACGGTAAAACAGATAAAACATGACACTGCCGATCCCGAAAAATTTGAAACGCAAATTAAGCTGTACCAAAAATTTTTAGCATCTACTGATGAAATGGAGCAACAAAGTTTGCTTAGTGAAATGCAAGCTAATGCCAAAAAAGGTGTAGATATAACCAAAACAGCCGAAAAGGGAATTGCTTCATGGAAGAAATACTCAGAAGCTGTTAAAGGATTTGGGCAAGAAGATTATCAATATACTAACCGCTATGTAAAACTGGCGTTTGACTCTATGGAATCCAGTATGGCTAAAGGGTTGGATGGAATACTACAGCGAACCACTTCATTTTCTCAGGCTATGAAAAACATTTTTAATTCTATGGTTAAATCACTATCTCAGCAATGGACCAGTGAATTAGCTAAAAAATGGACCGATAGTTTAAGTCAAATGTATAAACAATTGACAACTCACAAAGCGAAAGTA
>JAGGAB010000008.1 GCA_017889705.1 Bacillota bacterium
AGCAGGTAGGTGAACCACAGTCTTTACAGTTTGTTTTGGGCAGTTGTTTGAAAATATCCAAACCTGTTAATGCCATTTTCTCTTCTCCTTTCGAATATAAAAACTTCTAAAAATTAAATATGAGAATCGGGACACATTTGAATATTTTATTATCTTTTCATAATGTGTCCCGAATTCTACCCTAAATAGATGTGTGAGGAATACTTACATCATCGGATCCATTTTCAGAGCCGGATGTTGTTTTTCTTCCAAGAACGGCAGAATTTCTTCTTCAGTTGTGCCTATAGTTTCGTCGGCAATCTTATCAACGAAATCAGCGCCAAGACCATCACGTACTGCTGCGTCAATTAAATCTTGACCCAAAAATTCTTTCATTTCTTTTGGCAACCATACAATGCGTGCAAGACCGCCATCAGCAGGAATGAATTTGGAGCTGCATACATAACGACGACCGATACCCATAAAGCCTGGAGTTTGTACGCCACCGCCGCAAGTGCCAGCAAGTCCGGAGAAGGTCATACCGCAAGGAGTTTCGCCACCATGTTCACGAGTGGTAATCATGATGCCGTTACACAGCGGCAGCAAGGCAACAATAGCCTCGAAGCAACCGCAGGAAGTCATCGGATCCTCCATAAGTGTGTAGAAGTTTACGGCTTCAACAGTACTATGGGAGTTAGCATAGATGAAATCATTAAGGTTTTTCCATTGACCTTTTACGGTATCAACACATTCACCTTTTTCAATTGGCTGGTTAGGTCCAAGCGGATTGATCTCATTGGAAGCTTTAGCATCAAGCCACGAAACAGCACCGCACAAGCCTACGCGTTCTGGTGATACTACGCACACATGGTTTGGTGCGAAGGATTGACAGAGTGTGCAGGAATAGTAGGTTTCAACGCTTTCGTCAGTGAGGCCTTTGAGACGGGCATCACGGGCTGCGTATTTCTCAATTGCGAGTTTGATTTTGTCTTCAATAACGTCTTTATCGGTGATAATGGTAACTTGTACCCGGTCAACGATAGCAGGGAAATCGGATTTGTATTTAGCGATAAGAATTTCACCAAAGTCTTTCATTTTAAAGCCGGCTGCATGAGCATTCTTACCAATACGAACCCACATCATGTTACGTTGTGCTACGTGCCACAGACCTTCGCCATAGTTCAGGTTGTAGTGAACGCGGCGCTCAAGTACGCCTTCGAAGTCTTCCTGCATTTTACGTCCATAGATATCAACCATGAAACCAAGCGGATAAACGCTGCCTTCCGGCATTTCGTCGATTTCTGGTCCGATAACTTCGATCTTACCATCTTCAACTTCGTCAGCACCAAGCATCCGGACAAGCTCGAAGCTGGTAGAACGACCGCCGCCGAACTCAACCCAGGCATCTTTCTTACGAATGGTTTCACCTTCGAAAGCAGGTCCGATAGTAATCGGTACAGGGATATCTACGATTTTGATTTTAATGCCGCGCATTTCCAGACCAAGTTTAGCAATTTTCTCATAATCTGGCTCGGATTGATACCAGTCAGGAATCTCTTCAGCTAGCGGTTGGTCGGTAACTGTCGGGAAGCCCATGAACATAGCACCAAATTCGGCAGCAAACTTAACAATATCATTAGGTCCAAGCTGAATAACAAAGGCCAATACACGTTTTGCCTGATATTCAATAGCCCGTTCACGCTGACCGGCAGGAATACCACCGAAAGCAAGACCGGCACGGAAAGCAAAGTTAACAGCATGAATAACCTGAGTGAAGTTACCAAGCGGGAAAGTAATGAATTCAGCACCGATTTTCACGCCTTCTTCAATACATTGCTCAATTACTTCGTTAGCCAGGAAAATCATAATGCCTTTGGCTTGAAGACCTTTTACCAGTTTGGCAGTTGATTTGCTGTCTTTACCTTTACCAACAATAACGGCAACACCAGGAATGGTTTGGTCAACCAAAGGTACGCCGAATTTACGCAGGATCGGGTCGGCGATAAAACCGCAGTACGGGAATTTATCAGGTTTTGCACCTTTAAGATAACGCAGAGCCTCAATAACTTCTGCTGCATATAATGTAGCTTCACCATTGAGTTTAGCGTTTTCTAAAGTCAGCTCTTCTTTGATGTTGGTGGTACGAACCCGGTTAAGAATTGGGGCAAGATCACCAATAGTATTTACTTCTTCACCGCTTAAAGCAGTGATTACAGGAAGTCTGTAAGCAGTATCAGGATATTTTACCGGGCAGTCAGCACCGTGTTCCTTAATGGCTTTAGCCAGAAGAATTTCCGCATAGCTGGTAGCTGTGACGGCACCTTCATAGGCGCCTTTAAAAAGCTCCATAGACATATTGTTTTTCTTCCTCCTTCATAGAGTCAATTCTTATTATCTATTGAGTTGCTAATACGTGATCCTAACGCTAGCTAATTAGTTAGCCTCAGCTTTGGCATCACGGGCTTTTTTACGCATAGCGTTCTTCCAGTTGCGTTCTTCCAAGATTTCTACAAGTCTTGCAGAAGCTTTTACCGGATCAGTTTCCCAGAAGAAGAAACCGCCAAATACGTCTTCAGCAATCTTGGTAACAACATCATTAACAAGTTGGCTGCCAACAGTCGGGGCTACAACACCAACATGTGTCGGATTACCCATGGCTACGTTCCAGGAACCGATGGAAACGGCTTTTTCTGACATAGCTTCAGGAGCAGTAGCTACATAAGGTACATCGCGGTACTCAAGACCCATTTCTTTCCCCAGGGCTACAGCAAGTTGTTGAGCACGGCTGTTGTCAACGCAGGAGCCCATATGGAATACCAGCGGCAATTCAGCAGTAAGTCCGGCAGCTGCATTCAGGCGGGCATATAATTTTTTGAGGCCTTCGCCGGCATATTTTTTAACGCCTTCACCATTGAGCAAACCTTCTTTTGCAAAGCACTGTGCGGCGCAACCGGTACCAACCAGGAATACATCTTGTTTAGCCAATTCAGTAGCAATAGTGAAGT
The DNA here is from genome assembly GCA_017889705.1 of Bacillota bacterium. Lineage (GTDB taxonomy): Bacteria > Bacillota > Negativicutes > Sporomusales > Sporomusaceae > Sporomusa. Next base: position 2,985 of record JAGGAB010000008.1, read on the forward strand.
GGTTTTCGTCATGAGTACCTTTAAGGTTGTTACAACCGGCAAACAGGGCGACACCTTTAATTTCACCGGCTTCAATAGCGTCAACAAGAACGCGGATTGGGTTTTCCGGATTAATTTTAGCAAAGATACTCATCATTGACTCTAAGGAGAAACCAGCAACAACAGAATGTTTAACATCCGGAATGCTTACTTTGGCAACATCACGGTTTTTGTATGCATCAATTGCAATGCGGATAATTTCTTTTGCACTGTCAAGAGCATGCTCTTCATCAAATGCAAAATGATAAGATCCAGGAATCTTCATAATAGGCATAGTGGTAATAATTTTAGTATGGAAGCAATCTGCCAAGCTGCGGAGCGATGGCATGATACACTGAACGTCAACAACCATAGCATCCATGGCACCTGTCAGTACAGCTAATTCTTGAGTTGCAAAGTTAGTTGCAATAGCAACACCTTCACGCATCAAGACTTCATTACCGGTACAACAGATACCAACAAGGTTGATACCTTGAGCGCCGGCAGCTTTCGCTTCAGCCTGCATTTCCTTAGCTGCTTTAACAACCATTTGGGAAAGCAGCGGATTATGGCCATGGAGAGCAATGTTAACCTTGTCGGCTTTAATGGCGCCAAGGTTCGCTTCGGTAACTACAGGTACACCAGTACCAAAAAGAATATCCGACAGGTCGGTAGCAAGAGCCATGCCGTCATAGTCGCACAAAGCAGCTTTCAAGCCGCCAAAAATGATATTAACAGGATCGGAGTCATTACCTGCATGAGTTTGGTGAAGCAATTTAGCAAGACTGAGGTTGATACCAGCCGGCATTATAGTGGTCTTGCGGAAAACGTCGAGCATATCGTCAGGACAGTCAGCTTTAATCCAAGTTAGTTCCTTGGTTTCATCTGTTTCAGCGAATTCTTGCAAGGCAAGAGTGGCAACGTCTTTCGCAACTGCCAATACATCGCGGCCTTCGGTGGCAACACCGAGTTTTTTAGCAACAGCAGTTAGCTTTTTAGTGTCTGTGATTTCATAGTCTTTCAGTTTGCCTTCAGCTACATGAAGCACTGTTTGGGCAATTTCGCGGCCATGGTCGGAGTGGGCAGCAGCACCACCGGCAATGTAACGCACAGTATTACGGGCAACGATGGTGTAATCCATAGCACCACAAATACCTTTGTTACCGCCTGGCTTCTTAGGCAGAATACGGCAAGGGCCTTGCAGGCAAATACGGCAGCAAATACCGGTATTACCGAAGGTACAACGAGGCTCTTGTGCTTTGGCGCGATCAAATGTTGTTAAAAAGCCGATTTCTTTGGCTTTGTCTAGCATTTGAGTAGCTGCCACGTCGATTGTTTTGTGTTCGGACATTCTTCTTTTCCTCCCTATGTTCGTCATAGTTGTTTTTCAATCGAGTCTACTTACAAGAAGATTAGCTACCAGTTGGGTTAATATGAGTTTTTTTTCACAAACTCTATTTACAGGTATTCGCCCTTAGGCGGGCGAATACCTGCAAGTTTGAAAAAAAATTCACGCAGTACTTAATTTTCTGTTTTTTTACCGTTATTAACTTAGAACAAGCCGCTGACTTTACCGGTCTTAACGTCAATATCAATCCGACGATAAGCAGGGTCAGAACTGGTTCCCGGCATCAAGCTGATTGCGCCGGCCATCGGACAGAGGAATTTGGCGCCGCCATACACAAGTACGTCACGGATCGGCAGTCTCCAGCCTTTAGGAACACCTTTCCATGTAGGCTCATGAGAAAGCGACAAGTGGCTCTTAACCATCATTGTGCTAAAGTCGGCATATTTAGGATCAGATTCAAATTTCTTAGCTTTTTCTTCTGCCATTGGAGCCCAGTCAACGCCGTCGGCACCGTATACTTCGGTAGCAATTTTTTCAACACGCTGACGCAAAGGCATTTCCAGTGGATACAGGAATTTGATATCAACTTTTTCTTTACAAGCATCCATAACGGCATCAGCCAAATCAAGAGCACCATCGCCGCCTTTGAGCCAATGCTCAGAAACAGCAGCGCGAGCGCCGGCCTGTTCAGCAATCCGCTTAACCAAGGCATGCTCTGCAGGAGTATCAGTGTAGAAAGCGTTGATACAAACAACCGGTTTGATACCGGACTTTTTGATAACATTGATAAGGTGAACCATGTTTTCGCAGCCTTTTTCGAGGAGACCCAAGTTTTCTTTGGTGTACTCATCAGGCAACGGACGGCCTGGTACAACAGTAGGTCCGCCACCATGCATTTTGAGGGCGCGAACAGTTGCAACAAGAATGGATACGTTCGGAGTCAGACCGCTCAGGCGGGCTTTAACGTTCCAGAATTTCTCGAAGCCGATGTCAGCGGCAAAACCGGACTCGGTTACATGGTAATCGAAACATTTCAGGCCGATACGGTCGGCAATAATGGAGGACTGACCAATCGCAATGTTAGCAAACGGACCGGCATGAACAAAGCAAGGCTGGCCTTCAACAGTGGAACACAGTGTCGGATTGATGGTATTACGCATCCAAGCAGCCATAGCGCCGTCAACTTCAAGATCACCAGTGGTCACTGGATCACCTTGCCTGTTGTAACCAACTACAACGTGTTTGAAGCGTTCACGCATGTCTGCGAGGTCTTTAGCAACAGCCAAAATAGCCATAAGCTCGGAACCAACGGCAATACCGAATTTGGAATGCATCATGAAACCGTCTTTTTTGCCGCCAAGACCCATGATGATGTTGCGCAGGCCTTGTGCTGCAAAGTCAAGAACCCAGCCCATCTCAATGTTTTTCGGATCGATGTCAAGTCTTTTCAGACCTCTTTTGGCTAGTTCTGCATCAGTATAGTTAGCCTCATGCTGCATTCTGGCATTCATGGCAACCATGGCCAGATTGTGAGCATTCATAATATCATTGATATCGCCTGTTAAACCAAGAGAAAACTCGGTCATAGGAATGAGGAGTGCGTTACCGCCGCCAGCAGCAGTACCTTTAACATTCATAGTCGGGCCGCCTGAAGGCTGGCGTAGTGCGCCGCCGACATTCATGCCGCGTTTTCCGAGACCTTCCATGATACCGATGGAGGTAGTTGATTTACCTTCACCAAGCGGGGTAGGAGTAATGGCGGTAACCTCAATGTATTTGCCGTCCGGTTTATCTTTCAGACGATCAATTACTTTCAAGAAGTCAATTTTTGGAGTCTTGCCGTAAGGAATGATTTCGTCTTTTTGCAGGCCCATCATTTCCTGATACTGTTCAGTAGAAGGAATATTCCCCTCTGCTGCTTCGGCAATTTGCCAGTCTTTCAATACTGTAGGATCCCAAGCCATAAATCTAAATCCCCCTTTTTTTAAATTGCTTCCAGACTTCGCATTATTGCTTGTCTTTCCACTGTTTAACAACACGTTCAAAAATTTCTTCCATGCTCGCTTTAAAGGCTCCGGTAAGTATGTCTGTCTCGTTGCCGAGAGCGACATCAAGCAGTTCATCATCAAAACGAATGACACCTAACAGTTCCTCTGCAGTGAACTGTGCCTGGATGAATGCTTCTTCTTTGGGAGCGTGTATTTTGTTCGCAATAACTTTGGTGACTTCAATACCTAAATCTTTAGCTAACTGCATTACAACCCGTGCTGTCTGAACACTTGTCTTGCTTGGTTCAGTGACCACGATCATAAGATCCATTCCCTTAGACGTGCCGCGTGTTAAATGCTCAATACCTGCTCCCATATCAAGGATGACCACATCATCTTTATCTAGAATCAGGGAATCAACCACTGAGAACAAAAATGAGTTTTCACGACAGTAACATGCCGAACCACCTGGTTTAATGGCTCCCATTCGTAAAAAGCGGATGTTACCCACGCTAATGGAATACTCATCTAATATGTCATCGACATCGGGATTAAGGGTATAGAGCAAGCCACCACCGGCACTCTTTTCTTTAATCACATCTTCCATGTCAATTAGCGGAATTACTTTAGCCAAGATATCATCAGGGATTCCCAACGCAAGGCCTAAACTTGCATCCGGATCAGCATCTACTGCATATACACGACGACCTTCACGGGCAAATAATTTAGCCAAACTGGCAGAGACAGACGTTTTACCGACGCCGCCTTTGCCGGAGACTGCGATTTTCAAATCCTCACCTCCTTAAATAGATATTTTCGAAAATTATGTATTATGTAATATATATACAATACTCTGTTAAATCAGAACAGACTCCCTGTTAACTGTGCTCAGTCTAAAGTCCGGCTTATTTTGTTAAGCAGACTGGTTCCGGCAGCCGCTGCCACCACCAAGTCTTCTGTAGGCAGATAGTATTGCGCTGAGGCGTCAAATAACGCCGTAGCATTAGTGGGAAACTCTTCATCTCCCTGCCAGATGACATAGGTCACCGGAACTCGCGGAAGAATATCCAGAGTAACTGCGGCATCACCAAATTTAGCAGGCCGGCCACCAACTTGTTCGCCTGCGCTGAGCAACCGCTTTGCATCTTTACCGAAAAATGCCTTAAATGCACCAAGAACCCGCCCATTAAATGGTTGAAGATAAATCATGCCACCAGGTATTTCTTTAAACGAAATCCATTGTCCGGATAAAGGCTGACCGGTTGCTGCAAGCAGATAATGCAGCAGTACAACCTTTACAGGCACCGGAACTGAATCCTGGCGATTGGCAAAGGTTACTTCACCATCCGGATAACTGACCATGTACTCTTCATTGATATATTTAATTAAAAATACGTTTTGGGTTTCATCAAAAGTTGCGCCACTATTTGCAGCCATTTCTGCCGGTGTTTTGGCAGCCAGGCTGGTACAAGCCTTTTCGTATGCCAGCTGATAGCCGTTCTGCAGATGTTGAGAATTTGTCTTATCTGTTTGCATAAGATGTGCCTCCTAGTGCAATAAAGCAATAATTACAGATATGCCAAAACTATAGGCAATTCTTAAACCAAGCCGTTTTGCATTTCACAGGCTTGAATGGTCTGCTTGCAAAGCACAACAGTGGTAACAGATCCGACACCGCCGGGAACCGGAGTAATTTTGGCAACAATAGGCTCAACTACTTCATAGTCAACATCGCCACAGTATTTTCCCGGATTCTCAGGATCTTCATTGATACCTACATCGATAATTACCTGACCTGGTTTAACAAAGCTGGCTTTAACCATCTTGGCCCGGCCTACTGCGGCAATCAACACATCGGCCTCGGCACATACACCTGGCAAATCATCTGTCCGGGAATGGCAGATGGTTACAGTGGCATGTTCCCGTAAAAGCAGCATTGCAACTGGTTTACCAACTACCTGAGAACGCCCCAGAACAACAGCTTTTTTGCCCTTTAACGGAATATTGTAAAATTTAAGAATATCCATGCACGCCGTCGGAGTACAAGGCGGAAATCCTGTAGGATCATCGGTATATACTTTAGCCGCACTGCCAATTGTCATGCAGTCTACGTCTTTTTCTACCGGAATAAGGCTGCGGATTTTCTTTTCATCCAATTGTTTCGGCAAAGGAGCAAACATTAAGATACCGTTGATTTCTTTATTGTCACCAACACTAATTACCGCTTTCTCAAAAGCAGCTTGATCAATGTCGGCAGGGTACTCAAACACTTGGTATTCCATTCCAATGGATTCACAGGTTTTTTTTGCACCGCCTTCATAAAAAAGGTCGTCTGGGCGGGCGCCAACCCTGATAATTCCTAGCTTGGGAGTAATTCCTTTGGCTTTGATAGCAGTTACCTTTTGAGCCAATTCCACTTTCATGGCATCGGCTACCGCTTTACCGGCTAATCTTTCGGCCATTGTCCAAATTCCTCCTATTTCTTTATTTTGTTAAGTACAAGTTCCAGAGTCTCATCAGCAATTTTGGAACCTTCTGCTAATAATTGTTCCATTTCCGCACGATTTTTGCTGACATATTCCTGGTCTTTAATGGTATTAAGATTGATTACTACATTTAACATGCCGCTGATAAGTGCAGACTTCAAAAATACTACACCGCATCCTACATCAGATATTGCCAGATTGGTTCCGATCTGCCCCATACGTTCATGAATTTTGATACCAGCATAACAGGTACGCATGATCTTCATCGGTCCCTCACAGGCATCTTTAGAGCACTTTTCCATGACTTGTTCTTTATAGGCAATCTGCTCCGGAGTGTCTTTTGGCAAACCATATGCTTTGGAGAGAGGCTCAAAAACGGCAGCATCTTCATCTACCAGTCTTTTTAACTCCTCAATAATTTCTTCTCCTTTGGCAATGAGTTCTTTTACTTCTCCTTCAACTTCGGCATATTTCTTTTTGCCTACAGTCAGATTACCAACCATGTTGGACAGAGCCATTCCCACAGCACCGCCAAGTGCTGCCGCGCCACCGCCTCCCGGTACCGGAGCCTTGGATGCCAGCACTTCCAGAAAATCGGAGCAAGACTTATCAAGCATACTCATACTCTTTTTCCTCCCGTTTCTTCTTGAGTTAACAGCGTGAAAACTCCCGTCATTGCTACATTCTCAGGCATAATTAAAATTAGTTTGTTATTTCACATACATTTCATTGGAAAAAATTCGCTTTATTTTCTGAAATTCCTGCTAGTTTTTAATTATTCAAAAAAAATATTATTGTCAACTTTTGTCGAAGAAAATACCACATAAAAAAGCGCTTCTTATTCTTATTAAGAAGCGCAAAATATTACAAAAATCTTATTTATTCTTCATATAGAAGCGCAATAATTGTAAATAAAAATAGTAGAATTCCCACCAAGCCATTGCGCATAAAATATCGCTGCGTAACTTTCCCTAAATCATCGGCACTGACAATACGGTGCTGGTATACAAGCACCGCTGCGGCCAATATTACACCACCATAATAGATAAAATGTAATTTTAAAAGCCAACCAACGATGGCAAAACCTGCAATACTAATGACATGCATAAGTTGCGATAATCTGAGCGCTCCCTGAACACCAAACCGTACCGGCATAGAATTCAGGTTGTTTTTTTTATCGAAAGCTACATCTTGGCAAGCATAGATCACATCAAAACCGGCAATCCATACGCCTACCGCCAGCCCTAAAAACAAGACGGGAGCAGATATTTCCCCAAAAACAGCAATCCATGCACCCACCGGCGCAGCTGCCAGAGCCACCCCCAAAACCAAATGGCATGTCCAGGAAAAGCGCTTCATATACGGATACATAACTAGCGGAACTAAGGCCAGCGGCCAAAGCGTCAAACAGAGTGGCTGCAATTGAGCGGCCGCCACCCAAAACAGCACCAGACAAACAATGATCAACAAAACAGCTTCCCTCGGCTTAACCGCCCCGGTAACCATCGGTCTTTGGGTAAAGCGCGGATGCAGTTTATCATATTTAAGATCAATATAATTGTTTAATGCCAAAGCCGCACTACGGGCTCCAATCATGGCTATCGTAATCCATAAAAGATCATGTCCGGTGGGAACACCTCCGGCAGCCAAAAAAGCTCCCATATATGCAAAGGGCAGAGCAAACACAGAATGGGACAAGGCAATATTGTCAAGATGAGCTTTCAGCTTACTCAAGGCCAAGGTCCTTCCACTTATCATCAACCATCTTTTTAATCTCAGGTGACATAACAATTTCGTCAGGCCATTCACGGCTTTGGCCTTCTTGCGCCCAACTTTTGGTCGCATCAATACCCACTTTTGTCCCCCAGTTAGGCATTGGCGACGAATGATCCAGCACATCCAGCGGTCCATCCACCATAACAATGTCACGTTTGGCATCAATATTGTTAAATACCCGCCACCAGACCTCATTCATATTCTGCACATCAACATGCTCGTCAACAATGATAATCATTTTGGTAAACATCATTTGTCCCATACCCCAGATAGCATGCATTACTTTCTTGGCCTGCTGAGGATAGCTTTTCTTTATAGCAATAACCGCACAATTGTGGAAGACACCTTCCAGCGGCAAATTGATATCGACAATCTCCGGCAATTGCGTTTGCAACAAAGGCAAAAATATACGTTCAGTTGCTTTAGCTAAAAAGCAATCTTCCATCGGAGGCTTTCCGACAATAGTTGCAGGATAAATAGGATTTTTGCGATGAGTAATGCAGGTAATATGAAAAACCGGATAATCATCTGCCAGCGAATAGTAGCCGGTGTGGTCGCCAAACGGCCCTTCCCGCCTAAGCTCATCCATATTTACATAGCCTTCAAGGATGATCTCTGCACCAGCCGGCACTTCAACATCAACGGTTTGGCATTTAACCATTTCAACGGCTTTTTTACGCAAAAAGCCGGCAAATACCATTTCATCAATATCGCGCGGCAAGGGTGCAGTAGCTGCATAGGTAATAACCGGGTCACCGCCGATAGCAACAGCCACCTCAATTTTATCTTTGCCTAGTTCCCGGTGTGCCCGGTAGTTTTCGGCACCATTTTTATGGATATGCCAGTGCATTCCTGTTGTTTGCCCATCAAAGACCTGTAGTCTGTACATGCCGACATTCCGCTTGCCGTTAAGTGGGTTTTTGGTAAACACCAACGGCAACGTAATAAACTGTCCGGCATCACCAGGCCAGCATTTTAGTATTGGAAACTTGTCCAGAGAGGGCTTATCCTTGATAATAACCTCCTGACAAGGCGCATTCTTAACATACTTGGGAAAATTTATCGCCCGTTTGGCAGTCGGAATAATTTTAACCAGATCAAGCTTGTTTTGTAGCGATATGTACGGTAATTTCAAAATTTGCCGTATTTCCTGGGCAATATCGTCAACCTGCTCCACACCAAAGGCTAATGCCATGCGTTCCATACTGCCAAACGCATTCATCAGCACAGGCATATCATAACCAATAACATTTTCAAATAATAAGGCAACGTTTTTGTCACCTTTCATTTTGGAAACCCGGTCGGTAATTTCGGTTATTTCAAGTTCGCAGCTAACCGGTTGAGCAATCCTTTTAAGCCAGCCCCTGGATTCCAGGGCATCAATAAATTCCCGCAGATCATTATAAGCCAAATCAATACTCCTTTCATGGAGAAGCAGTATATCTATTTCCGCAGTATATATCTTACAATCAGAATACTAATTTCATATAACAAAAGCATCGGCACCGCAACCATTGTTTGTGAAAAAACATCAGGTGTCGGCGAAATAACTGCGCCAATAACAAAGGATAAAAAAATTACCATTTTGCGTTTGGCAGCTAGAAATGCCGAACTGATAATTCCTAGTCTGGCCATAACAAATATGAATAAGGGCAATTCAAAAATAAAACCAAAAGGCATTAAAAAAGAAATGACAAAGGAAAGATATTGTCCGATGGAAAACATCGGCTGCAGGTTGTCGGTCGCAAATCCCATAAAGAATTTAATCCCGGCCGGCAAAACCAGGTAATAAGAAAAAACCAAGCCCACAAAAAACAAAATAATGGATGACGGAACTAAGAATATCCCGGCCTGGCGTTCTTTGTTAGTCATGGCCGGCACGATGAACGCCCACAATTGGTACATAACCACCGGCAGAGCCAGCAAAAATCCCGCAAAAAAAGAAACTTTCAGATAGGTAAAGAAAGCCTCTGACGGATTCATATAATACAGTTTTCCAGCCGGTGCTGTTATAAAACCCGAAATTTCCGCAGCATAAAAATAACAAATAGTACTGCCCACAGCAATGGCAACAATCATAACAATTAAGCGACGACGCAATTCTTCTAAATGGTTAATTAACGACATTGCGCCCTCTGGTTGCGCTTCTTCTGCCGATTCTTCCAGGCTGGGCTCATCCACAGAATCAGCATCTTCTCGAATCACTTTATCGCTATAGATAACACCAGGAGTCTCTGATGATTCCGTTAGCGTCGATTTGATCTCATCATGTTCTGACATCGAACAACCTCACTTTTTTTCCGCAGGTGGTGTGATGTCTTTTTCGGCTTTAGCTTCGACCTTTACCGGTTCTTCTTTCATAACTTCATTACTCGCGCGTCGAAATTCCTGAATACCTTTTCCGATAGCCTTGCCAACTTCCGGCAGTTTGCCCGGCCCAAATACAACCAGTGCAATAACCAATATTAAAACCAATTCCGGCATACTAAAGCTAAACATCATATCCTCTCCTATTCTCCATGTACATGCTTATTCTATTATACCTGCACGTTCAGAAAAAAACAATGCAGTAAAAAAATGACAAAAACGGTTTCCTGCAATGTACGAATACCTCGAGGAAAACCGTTATTCTTATTATTTGTGCCAACTATATATTACTGCTAAAAATTGCGCATCCCTACGAAATCAGCCACTGACAAAAGCGCATCACGTACAGTCGCATTAAGCGTTGTCGGCAAACTGTTCCGGCCATGTTGCAGGTAGCTGTCCACTTGCCGGTAACTATATTCTATCGCATCGGTTTCGCGAAGAATAGTTAGACCACGCCGAACATCCTCGTCAGACATATCTTGTTTTATAACAATGCGTCTGAGCTCATCCCGAAAAGGACTTGTCTTTAATGCATAAATTGTAGGTAGTGTAACAATTCCCTGACGCAAATCATTGCCTACCGGTTTTCCTAATTGTTCAGCCGATGCGGTAACGTCAAGAATGTCATCGGTTATTTGAAAAGCCATACCAATTGCATAACCATATTCCCGAACCTGGACAACATCGCTGTCATTTAGCCCCCCAGACAACGCCCCCAATTCACAGCTGGCAGCAATAAAGTTCGCAGTCTTTTGCGCAACCCGCAAACGATAATCTGCCTCATCCTGGTCCGGATTAAAGGCTTCCCGCAATTGAACTATTTCACCTTCACACATACTTGCTATAATATCAGTCAAAATTTTCAGCATATTTCGCTTAGCCCCTGACGCTATTACCGAAAATGCTTTCGCCCATAAATAGTCGCCTGTCAATACTGAGCTGTGGTTGCCCCAGCGAGCATTGGCAGTCGGACGCCCCCGCCGGATAGAAGCATTGTCAATTACATCATCATGCACCAACGTCGCCATGTGAATTAACTCCAAAGCTACAGCCATGGGAAGCAACTCTTCCTGGTCAGGCGGCTTGCCGCCCCTGGCGCATAACAGATACAAAGCGGGCCGCAAGCGCTTACCGCCCGCCTGTACCAAATGTCCCCCAATATCATTGACCAAATCTACTGGCGATTGTATTGTAGAATACAGTGCTTTTTCAACAGCCACAAGATCATCTTGGACTATACCAAATATATTATTCGGAAATTTATTCACTAGTTAATCACCTACAAGACAAAATCTGTTTCTATAATACACTATTTTACCAGTATTAGTCTACAATATGAGTTGCTTTTATTTATTTTTTTCCACGCGGATGGCACAATCCGGACAAACCATCTGGCAAATGCCGCACAATATGCATTTTTTCATATCAGCTTCAACCCTTGGCGTACCATATACTCCAAGGCCTTCAGACCAGTCTATGCATTTAACCGGGCATTTTTCTATACATAAGCCACATCCCTTGCATAATCCGGCAAATCCCGCCCAAAAGCCTTTCTCACCAGTAAGCTTTGAGGATTCCCAATTAACTTTAGCCATTTGCTCCCCTCCTTACATTGCACTTTTAATAAGTTGGTAACCCCGTTCAAGAGCCTTGAAATTCATCTCACGAAGTTCAGGATTTTTGGCAAACTTATCGCCAAGTTTGCTTTCAAGCGCCTTTTTTATCGCTTCAATTGGCAATACTTCGGTTGCAGCAATTACCGCGCCAAGAATGATAATATTAAAGACCCGCGGGTGTAATTCATTTTTAGCAATGTCATTTGCCGGAATTGCCAAGACCTTTTTCACCTCCGGAATATCTCCTGGGTCAACCCCGGGTCCAGGCTTACTAAATGAACAAGTTTTAGGCTCGCCGGCAATCATTTCCTGCGGCTGATCTTCATTAGGATGAGGTGATGTTGGACAAGGCGGCGTTACATCAAAGTATTGCAACCCAACAATATTGTCATTAACCTCGCCTTCTTGGATGAGGGAATTGTCGTAAATATATATTGTTTCCTTCCCGGCATACATAGTGGTTCGCCGGACTGCCCGCGGACTTACCGGAATGAGGATATCGGCTTTTTGAAACTTAGGCGCACCAATCTGGCCGCCGCTTATTTGTACAAAAGCAATTGAGACCCCACCCCGTTGTTCAACACCAAAGTTAGGAATATATAACGCATTTTTACCTTCTTCATTAGCGGCCTCAGCCAAAATTTCGGCAATAGACTGAACCCCCTGTCCACCTTCACCGGCAATGGCTATTTTTATAACTTTGTCCACCAGTTTAGCCCTCCTTTGCTTGTGACGTCCTAAGTTCGCCGACTTTAAAATACTCTGCCATATCTTTTTCAACAAATTCCCAGGTCTGCTTGGCATTGGTGCGCCAGTTAGTCGGACAGGACGACAAACACTCCACAAACGAAATGCCATTGCCTTCCATTTGGTTTTGCAGCGCCTTTTTAATAAAACCTTTTAGTTGCCGCGGATTGGAAATTGTACCCCTGGCAATATAAGCGCCTTCAGGCGCAACGGCTGCCACCATTTCCGGTCCTTTGGTAGGGTGACCGGTTTGTTCTACATCACGGCCATAAGGTGTTGTTTCGGTTTTCATGCCAGGCAGCGTGGTCGGCGCCATTTGACCGCCAGTCATGCCATAATTACAGTTATTGCACAAAATAATAGTAATCTTTTCACCGCGAACCGCAGCATTAAAGAGATGCTGCGAACCAATGGCATACCCGCCGCCGTCGCCCATGTAGGCTACGCCGATAATATCGGTGTTAGCCCGTTTCATGCCGGTAATCACCGGAGTTGTCCGTCCATGATGGGTCTGCACAGAATCAACATCAAAAAAATCCCAGGCTAGTAATGAGCAGCCAATATCACAACCAAACACCATTTTATCTTTAATGCCCAGTTCGTCAATTGCTTCACCGAGACATTTTAAGATTATGCCATGGCCACATCCCGGACAAAACTTATGCGGTTTAGTCGCCTCATCCCAGCTAGAAGGTATTGCCGGTTGAAGCACATTGTTTTCAGTTAGCTCTTGCATTCTAGTCCTCCCTCCTGTTCCTACAGCTTGTTATATTCTTCAATAATTTCTTCGGTAGTAATGCCTACGCCAGGACGCAGCATTGGCACAATTTCGATTGTGCTGCCAAAGATTTCGTGTTGAACCAGCTTCATAAGCTGACCATATGCTGATTCTGCCACAAACAATTTTTTAGCACCTTTGCAGGCATCTTTCAGCTGTTCTCCCGGGAAAGGCCGAACTGTGATCGGGCGGAAATAACCAACTTTCTTTCCTTGAGCCCGCAGTTGGTTATATGCGGTTAACGCCGCCCGCGAAACGATTCCATGGGTAAGCAAAATAATGTCCGCATCCTCACAACCTTTTGCATCCCATTCTACAACTTCTTTCGCCATCTTATCCCAGTCATGCTGATTTTTCATGACTACTTCGTAAAGCTCATCTTCCGTATTATAGGTGTTGCGCAAATGCTTACTTTCCCGTTCCGGTTTTTCGGTATCGCCAAGCATAGCTTGAGGTTTTACCAGCTCTAGGCCTCTTTCGTCAGGATCATACAACGTTAACGGTTCCCGCATTTTGGCTTGATAGCCATCTCCCAGTACAAAGGTAGGAAAACGGTATGTCCAGGCCGCATCAAAAGCCTTAATGGTATAATCAAATAACTCCTGATGGTTGGCTGTTGAATATACAATGCGATGTCCTTCGCCGTTGCCGCCAAAAGTAGTCAGCGTAGTTTCCTGTTGCGCGTAAATAACAGTAGCTGTTGACGGCCCACCCCGCTGCTGAATAATGTACACAATGGGGATACGCATCATTTCCGCCATGCCGGCCGATTCCTGCATGAGCACATTTCCCGGTCCGGCAGTAGCGGTAAATGCTTTTCTGCCTGACATTACACCGCCAAGCGTGGTAAAACCTGCCGATATTTCGTCTTCTGTCTGCAAAAAGCGTTTGCCATGTTTTGGCGCGAGCCTTGTCCAGTAATGCATGATCTCATTTTGCGGTGTGATGGGGTAACCATACATAATATCAGCTTTAGCCGCAACCGCAGCCCAAGCACACACCTCGTTGCCTGTCATAAAGACACGTTGTTCACCTTTCAGTGAAACTTCAGCCATAAGAACACCTCCTGAATATGTATCCTATTGTTGATATGGAATATCTATAGTTTTTTAAAAATGCACGCAACTTATACAAAATAAAAGGAAGGCGGGGTAATTCCCACCTTCCTTTTATCTAACAAGCACCTGATAAAGTTGTTTTGATTAACAGTCTTTTGCCTATCCAAGCAACACACCTAAGGCAATTGACATGATCTTTGCTTCAAAACTGTCAGCCCTTGATGTTACGATTACCGGTTTGGCTGCCCCTAACACCAGGCCGGCGATTTTTCCCTTGGCCATGTATACCAGCGATTTACCCAATATATTGCCGGCCTCAATATCAGGTGTGACCAAAATATCGGCTACGCCGGCAACAGGGCTTGTGATACCTTTATGACGGGCAGCTTCCGGACAAATGGCATTATCAAGCGCCAGAGGGCCATCGACAATCGCTCCCCGAATTTGGCCACGATTGGCCATCTGCGTTAGCGCTGCCGCCTCCAGAGTTGGCGGCATATCAGGATTAATCACCTCAACCGCAGCTAATACGGCAACTTTAGCCGGATTAATTCCCAGTACCTGAGCTAACAACACGCTATTTTGAATAATATCGGCTTTTTGCTGCAAGGTAGGCGCAATATTCATCCCACCGTCAGTTACCATCAAAAGACGCTCAAAGCCTGGCAGTTCAAAGACAGCCGTGTGGCTTAATACCCGTCCGGTTCTCAGCCCTACATCTTTATCAAGCACTGCCCGCAGCAAGTCCGCCGTGTTGATTAGTCCTTTCATCAACACATCAGCTTGGCCGCTTGACACTAACGCCACTGCCCGATAAGCGGCCATGCGGTCATCAGGTTCATGCACAAGTGCTACCTCATCAAGATTAACATCCAGATTGGCGGCAATGGTTTTAATTTTATCAATATCTCCCACCAGCGTAAATTCCGCTAGCTGTTGTTCACGAGCCCCCCGAACAGCTTCCAGAACAGCATCATCTTGTGCGGCGGCAACCGCCACCCGTTTCGGCGGTTTTCCCTTGACGGCATTTACTATATCTTCAAAGCTTTTGAGCGTTTTTTCAGGCAACATCGTCACTCTCCTTGCGCATATTCAGGGAAATAGTTCATACTGGTTTTTTTCCATTCCCGTGTGCTAAAAAGCAGTTGGTAGTCACTTAGGCCGGTTGCCTGAGACAATTCAGCAGCCAGTGCCTGACATTCTTCCCGGGAATGCGCATGCAGCATTGCATAAAAATTATATGGCATTTGCGGCTGTGGAATACGTGCATAGCAATGGGTAACCGCTTTGTAGGCCGACATAAGGCGTCCGACTTCTTTAAGTCGATCATCCGGAACTTTCCAGGTACAAAGAGCATTAGCGGCATACCCGATTTCACGATGCCGCAGTACGCCCCCCATTTTCCGCAACCGTCCTTTCTGACGGTATTCCATTAATTTGTCCAAAAGCTGGCGTTCTGTAATACCGATGCGCTTAGCCAGTTCTTTGTATGGCTCGGCTACCAGAGGAAACTCGCCCTGCATAACTGCTATAATCCTTTTGTCCAGGTTATCCACCATAAAACACCTCATCAACTGCTGATAACAGCTTGTATCGGTTCTATTTTCTATAAATTAAATTCCACATTCACTTTATATTTTTCAATGGCCGGCAGGCTAACAAGGCCATCTACGCCTGGCAGCTTGCCAATAGCAGCCAGGATTTGTTCCTGTTCCTTTAGATCGGCAGCCATTAGAGTAAACCAGAGATTATACTCTCCATCACGCTCATAATTATGGGTCACACCCGCGTATTCATTGACAGCCAGAGCAACTGTCTGCATTTGTTCAGTTTGTACTTTTGCGGCTGCCAGTGTACTGACATAACCCAGGCAGGCCGAATCGAAAAAAGCCCCAAACCGTCTAATATACCCTTGTTCTTTAAGGCAGGATAAGCGCTCAATAACAGTGACTTCATCAACCCCCAACTCCTCAGCCACTATGGCAAAAGGACGCAATTCTAGGGGGAGTTTGGTTTGTATAATGTTAAGCAGCTTTTTGTCAAAGTCGGTTAGCATGTGTGCCTCCTGGTTTGATCATAGTATGCAAAAGGGAACAGCCGGCCGACTGTTCCCTCCGTATAATATAATTATTTTAACAAAATATTCTTAATAACGTCAAGAAGTTCATTTCTGCCATAGCCATTTGCTGCCGAATAGGCCATAACGCAACCTTCAGGATTAAGGCCTGGCATATCAATTCCCCTATATATAGCCTGCAGATGCTGCTGAATACGGCTTTTGGAAATTTTATCGGCTTTGGTGGCCACCACCTGAACACTAAGTCCATGCTCAATAAGCCACCGGTACACATTAATATCACTTTCCATCGGCGGGTGGCGAAGATCTATCAATTGGCACACCAATTTTAATCTGGACGATTTCAACCAGTATTCTTCAATAAATTTCGACCAACTGGCTCTTGCCGTCTGCGCCCGTTTGGCATATCCGTAGCCTGGCAAATCCACAAGCATGAACTCTAACCGTGATTGATCCGAAAGTTTACCGGTTAGCCGGAAATAATTAATGGTCTGCGTTTTTCCGGGAGTACCGCTGGTACGGGCAAGGCCGTTATGACGGCATAGAGAATTAATCAATGAGGATTTGCCGACATTGGAACGCCCGATGAACGCAATCTCGGTTAAGTCACCTTCCGGATATTGACTGGAATTAACCGCAGTGGCAACATAACTGGCATTGATAATCGAAAAAGAAGTCGTGTCTGCCATTACTCTGCCACCAATGCATTTTTCAGCACTTCATCCATATGTTCCACCAGGAAAAAGTCCAGGTTGCGTTTGACATTTGCAGGAATCTCGTCCAAGTCCCGCTTATTTTCTTTTGGCAGCATTACTTGTTTAATTCCGGCCCGGTGAGCAGCAAGTACTTTTTCTTTGATGCCACCGACAGGCAATACCCTGCCGCGCAAAGTGATCTCACCGGTCATTGCCAATTCACTCTTAATGGCTTTGCCGGTCAAAGCTGAGGCAATAGCGGCAGCCATGGTGATACCGGCCGACGGTCCGTCTTTAGGAATAGCTCCCTCCGGCAAATGAATATGAATATCGAGTTTTTCATGGAAGTCTTCTTCTATCCCCAGCTCTTGCGCCCGGGAACGTATATAACTGAAGCCAGCCTGAGCCGATTCTTGCATGACATCACCCATTTGACCGGTAAGTGTCAATTTTCCCTTACCTTTCATAGTAGAAATCTCTACCGGTAAAACTTCACCGCCAACCTCTGTCCAGGCCAGGCCGGTGGCTACGCCGATTTGGCTGATTTCTTCAGCCTGCGCATGACGGTATTTGGGAGCACCCAAAAAAGTATGTAGATTCTGGGCGGTAATTTTGATTACAGGTCCCTGGTCTTGAACAATTTTGCGAGCGGCTTTCCGGCATAGATTAGCAATATTACGTTCCAGGCTTCTTACGCCGGCTTCGCGAGTATACTCGCGAATAATTTTCTGGATGGTTCCCTCAGAAAAAGAGATTTGTTTGTCAGTTAAACCATGATCTGAGGTCTGCTTGGGAATTAAGTAACGTTTGGCAATTTCCGCCTTTTCTTCCTCGGTATAGCCGGCAATCGTAATAACCTCCATCCGGTCTAAGAGCGGACGGGGGATATTGTGCTTGACATTGGCGGTAACTACCCAGAGTACCCTGGACAAATCGTAGGGCAATTCAATATAGTGATCGCTAAAGGTATTGTTTTGTTCCGGATCAAGCACTTCAAGTAATGCCGAAGACGGATCACCCCGAAAATCGGCGCTCATTTTATCAATTTCATCCATAAGGAAAACCGGATTTTTGGAGCCCACTGTGCGCATTCCTTGGATAATACGTCCTGGCAGTGCGCCTACATAAGTGCGACGATGCCCTCTGATTTCAGCTTCATCACGAACCCCGCCTAACGAAATGCGGACAAATTTACGTTCCATAGCACGGGCAATGGAACGGGCCAGTGAGGTTTTGCCGACACCAGGCGGCCCAACAAGGCACAGAATTGGCCCTTTCATCGTTTGCGTAAGTTTCCTGATGGATAAGTATTCTAAAATCCGTTCCTTGACTTTTTCTAAGCCATAGTGATCTTCATTAAGAATCTCTTCCGCAAGAGTAATATCCAGCCGGTCTTCGGTCTCAACATTCCACGGCAGTGCCAGCAGCCAATCCAGATAGGTTCGAATAACGCCGCTCTCGGCAACCGACGATGGCATTTTTTCCAGACGATCAATTTCTTTGCTGACTTTTTCAGCCACTTCCTTGGGAAGGTTTTGTTCCTTAAGGCGCTCGCGGTATTCTTCCACTTCAGCCATGCGTTCGTCTTTTTCGCCAAGTTCTTTTTGGATAGCTTTAAGCTGTTCACGCAAATAATACTCTTTTTGCGTTTTTTCCATTTGCTTGCGTACGCGAATATGGATTTTTTTCTCAAGTTCAAGAATTTCCATCTCACGGCCAAGAATTTCGCATAACCGTTCCAAACGCTCGGTAATTCCCACGGCCTCCAGCAAGATTTGCTTATCTTCAATCTTGAGCGATAAATGACTGGCAATAAGATCGGTCAACCTGCCTGGTTCCTCAACCACCACAACAGATACTAAAGTTTCAGGCGGTATTTTTTTACTCAGTTTAACCCATTGCTCAAATTGATTAATTGCCGTACGGGTCAGTGCTTCAAGCTCAGGAGTCTTGGTTTCATCCTCGTAAAATTCACAAATTTGCACTTCATAATAAGGATCAAAGCTGGTAAAGTTCTCAATCTTCCCACGATGCAAACCCTCTACCAGTACCCGTATAGTGCCTCCCGGCAATTTCAAGAGTTGCTTAATTTCGGCAACAGTGCCTACAGAAAAAATATCGTCCGGCTCCGGTGCATCATTTTGAGCATCTTTCTGGGTAGCCAGCATAATCATTCTATCTTGCACCATTGCTTCCTCTAGCGCACTGATCGATTTTTCCCGGCCAACATCAAGATGGATAATCATATATGGAAAAACTAAAATGCCTCGAAGCGGCAACAGTGGTATTGTACGCCGTTTTTCAGTCAATATTGCTTCCTCCCTTCGGTAACAATGCAAGTTTTAAACTCAATTAACAGTAGTTTCAACACCGTTATATAAAATATTCTGAGTACCTGATGAAAAATCCTCCCAATAATAACAGCCGGGTTAATTACCCGGCTGAGAAAAGTAAGCTGGTTACACCACATCAACACCTGCAGCAGCCAAGACTTTAGGCATAGTTGGCAGGGTTTCCGGCTTCAAACTCTCACCGGTTTTTACTACAGCATTTTTTATTACTTCTTGAAGAGTTTCTACCGGTATAACTTCAATATCCATATTTCTATACAACTCCTGCCAATTTTCTCGGGGGATTATTATTCTTTTGGCTCCCGCCTGTTTGGCAGCTGTCACTTTCGCACTTACTCCTCCAACCGGTCTTACCAAACCTCTGATAGAAATTTCACCAGTCATGGCAACGGTATTATCAATAGGTATATTATTTACCGCTGAGTAAATAGCGGTAGCAACCGTCACCCCGGCTGATGGTCCGTCAATAGGTATGCCACCAGGGAAATTAACATGTATGTCATAATTTTGATATTTGACGGAAAATTCCTTACCTAAAACAGTAAGTACATTATCTAACGATCCTTTCGCCATAC
This sequence comes from Bacillota bacterium, assembly GCA_017889705.1. Classification (GTDB taxonomy): domain Bacteria; phylum Bacillota; class Negativicutes; order Sporomusales; family Sporomusaceae; genus Sporomusa. The sequence goes on from JAGGAB010000008.1 coordinate 22,868, forward strand.
TTTTGCGCCGCATCGTGCGCCCCGGCGAACCGAATTCTTCTTCGTCAACAACACCAGTAACCGTAACTTTTCCTGTTCCATAAGGATTAGGAACAGCGGTTACCTCAAGTTCCATAAGCATTCCGATATTAGCGCCATAAACGGCTAAACCGTTAACTACTCCGATCTGGGGTACTGTTGGAATCTTTCTCTCCGGTCGTGGGCTGTATTGTCCAAAGTTAATAACCCATTCCGTATCTGCCAGCGTAATAACACGCTCGGGTTTACCTGCACTTTGAACAATCCCGGCGGCAATCTGGATGATGTTAACAGCTTCCCGACCATTAGTGGCATAACGTTTAATTACTTCTAATGCGCCGGCATCAAGGCTGTATTCAATTTTCTTTGCCGCATTTACTGCTACTTTCGCAATTTCATCAGGTAACAGCGGGCGAAAAAATATCTCAACACACCGTGAACGTATTGCCGGCGGAATATCCTGAGGCATACGGGTAGTTGCACCGATAAGGCGGAAATCTGCAGGCAGACCATTTTGAAATATATCGTGGATATGCTGCGGTATATTAGTATCTTCGCTGTTATAATACGAACTGTCCAAAAATACTTTCCGGTCTTCCAAAACCTTTAATAGTTTATGCATTTGAATGTTGTGAAGTTCACCGATTTCATCAATGAATAAGACGCCGCCATGCGCTTTGGTTACCGCTCCCGCCTTAGGCTGAGGAATGCCCGCCATTCCCATTTGCCCTGCGCCCTGATAAATAGGATCATGCACAGTACCAATAAGTGGATCAGCAATTCCTCGCTCATCAAAGCGGGCTGTTGTTGCATCTAATTCCACAAATTTAGCAGCCATCTGAAAAGGAGAAAAAGCGTTGATCCTGGCTTCCTTTAAAACCAGCCGCGCTGCTGCTGTTTTGCCTACACCAGGTGGTCCATAAATCAATACATGCTGCGGATTCCCGCCGCATAGCGCCGCCCGGAGAGCTTTTAGCCCTTCCTCCTGGCCTACTATTTCCGAAAAGTCGGAAGGTCTGGTTCTTTCAGCTAAGGGCTCTGTTAAGGATATTCCCCGCATTTTTTGCAGTTTGTCCATTTCCTTCTTGGATTCGCGTTCTACCGCCATTTTATTACCTTGCTGCGACTTTAGCAAATTCCAGAAATAGAGTCCGATAACCATCGCAAAGAACAACTGAATCACACTGATAATATTGACAGCATAATCCAAAATTCCACGAACCCCCTTCCCAGGCTAAATGAAAGTGATGTCATGACTTTAAAAATAGTATTATCAATGACCACCATTTTATCCTGGCAAAACCCGGCAAGTCACGCGCAAAAAAAGAAGCCTATTTGGCTTCTTTTTAAGCAGATTCTTCTTTTTTCTTGTTTTTGCGTTCAGCAGCCACCAACATCGGTTCTTCTTTATTAAGAATTGCTTCTTTGGTAACAACGCATTTGGCAACATCTGTACGGGATGGTATATCATACATGACATTGCGCATGATGGTTTCAATGATCGCTCTTAGGCCTCTGGCCCCGGTGTTACGCTTTAACGCTTCAGCAGCAATAGCTTTCAGCGCGTCTTCTTTAAATTCAAGCTGAACATTATCGATTTCCAAGAACTTCTGGTACTGTTTAACCAAAGCATTCTTAGGCTCGATAAGAATACGCACAAGAGCGTCTTCGTCTAAAGCATCAAGGGTAACAATCACAGGAAGTCGTCCCACAAATTCAGGAATAAGACCAAATTTGAGGAGATCTTCCGGCAGGATATTGCGCAGCATCTCGCCCACTACTTTTTTCTCTTTGCTGCGTACTTCGGCACCAAAGCCCATAGACTTCTTGCCTGTTCTGGCACTGATGATCTTGTCAATACCATCAAAAGCGCCACCGCAAATAAAGAGAATATTGGTTGTGTCAATTTGGATAAACTCCTGATGAGGATGTTTGCGACCGCCTTGTGGCGGCACACTGGCTACAGTACCCTCCAAAATCTTGAGAAGAGCCTGCTGCACACCTTCACCGGAAACATCGCGAGTAATCGAGGGGTTTTCCGACTTACGCGCAATTTTATCAATCTCGTCAATATAGACTATGCCCTTTTCGGCTTTTTCCACATCATAATCAGCAGCCTGAATGAGTTTTAAGAGAATGTTCTCCACATCCTCGCCTACATAGCCGGCTTCGGTTAATGAAGTAGCATCAGCTACAGCAAAAGGAACATTAAGAATTTTCGCCAGCGTCTGCGCTAACAGCGTTTTACCGCTGCCAGTAGGCCCAAGCATGATGATATTGGATTTTTGCAACTCCACATCATCCATTTTTGCCCCAAGATTGATCCGTTTATAATGATTGTACACGGCTACTGCCAGTGATTTTTTAGCATCCTCTTGATCAATAACGTATTGATCAAGAATATCCTTTATTTCTTTGGGCTTAGGAACATCTCTGAGTTCAACATCAATATCTTCGCTTAATTCTTCTTCAATAATTTCATTACAAAGCTCAATACATTCGTCACATATATATACTCCTGGCCCAGCAACAAGTTTCTTTACTTGCTCTTGCAGTTTGCCACAAAAGGAACACTTCAGTTGACCCCTGTCATCACCGAACTTCAACATATTACCACCTCTCTACTTGGGAGTCTCCTTGTGTCTGTCACCTCGTACCACGACTGCATCAATAAGACCATATTCTTTGGCCTGCTCACTGGACATGAAAAAGTCTCTTTCGGTATCGTTTTGAATCTTTTCCAGCGGCTGTCCAGTGTGGTGAACAAGAATACCGTTTAGATGTTCCCGCATGCGGAGAATCTCGCGCGCATGAATTTCAATATCGGTAGCTTGACCTTGTGCACCGCCAAGGGGCTGATGAATCATAATTCTGGAGTTGGGCAATGCGTAACGCTTGCCTTTAGCTCCAGCAGCCAGTAGCAGTGCGCCGGCACTGGCTGCTTGACCCATGCAGGTGGTAGTTACATCAGGTTTAACATATTGCATAGTATCATACATAGCCATGGCAGCAGTTACAACACCACCGGGGCTATTAATATATACGTGAATATCTTTGTCTGGATCTTCTGATTCTAAAAATAACAATTGTGCAATAAATAAATTAGCTACATTGTCATCAATAGGTCCACCAATAAATACAATACGGTCTTTTAACAGTCGTGAGTAGATATCATACGCCCGCTCACCACGGTTAGACTGTTCTACTACAATTGGCACATAGGGCATTACAAATCACCTCAAACTTTAAGATTTTAACTATTTCGCTACATTTTCAACAACAAACTCGACAGCTTTTTTGCGAAGCACCGAGTCCTGAAGATCTTGGAAGCGGTTGGTCTCGCGAAGCACCTTCACGATTTCTTCCACTGTGGTCTGATAATTCGCCGCCATAAAGGCAACTTCCTGCTGCATTTCTTCAGGAGTAGCGGTAAATTTTTCTGCTTTAACAATGGCTTCTAAAACCAGATCGGTTTTAACATTGTATAATGCTGACTCGCGGTAATTATCACGCAAAGCCGCTATATCCATTTTAGTATATTCCAGATATTTCTCAAGTTTCATACCACGCTGCTGGAGATTGACGTCGAAATCCTGAATCATATTGCTGATTTGGTTTTCAATCATGATCTCAGGTACATCAACCTGTGCATTGTCAACTGCCGCTTTGAGAACTGCAGTACGGAATTCGCGCTCAGCTTTAGCAGTTGCAGCCTGTTCTAACTTATTCTTAATGTCGGCTTTTAATTCCGCCAGAGTCTCAAAATCGCTGGTTTCTTTAGCAAATTCATCATCAAGTTCAGGTACTTCTTTGCGTTTTACATCATGAATATTAACGGTAAATTTAGCTTCTTTACCAGCTAATTCAGCAACAAAATAATCTTCTGGGAAAGAAACAGTTACTTCACGCTCTTCGCCTGATTTAGCACCAATTAATTGGTCCTCAAAACCAGGGATAAAGCTGCCGGAACCGATTTCCAGCGGATAACTTTTGCCTTCGCCGCCTTCAAACGGAATGCCGTCAATAAAACCTTTAAAGTCGATAATGGCCAAATCGCCTTGCTTAAGCTCAGCACCTTCAGCCACAATCATTTTGGCATTGCGATTGCGGTTTTTTTCAAGTTCAGCATCCACATCGGCATCAGTGATTTCAGCAGCCGTTTTTTCTACTGCCAACTCTTTATATTGTCCTAAAGTAACTTCAGGCATTTTAATAACAGTTGCTTTAAATACTAACGGCTGGTCTTCCGCTAAAGTAACAACCTCAATCTCAGGGCGACCTACCGGAGTAATCTCTTGCTCTTCAAGAGCCTTAGTGTAAACCTCAGGAGCCAAAATTTCAAACGCTTCATCCAGCAACGCTTCTTTGCCGATACGCATTTCAACAACTTTGCGTGGCGCCTTACCTTTACGGAAGCCGGGGATGTTAACTTGATTGGCCAATTTGCGGTAAGCCTTCTCCATTGCCTTGCTTACCTCAGTTTGGGGTATTTCAAAATTGAGCACCGTTTTATGATTGTCTATTCTTTCCGCTGTTACCTTCATTTATGTATTTCCTCCTTATGAAATTAACTGCTGACACAGCTTATATTGTCAACATAGTTTCTCACTACAGTATTCCCATTATTGACATAAATTTCATGGGGGTCCTGGTTTAGTTAATATTTAATTGCCAGTATCCACAATTTGTAGCAATGTCATGCATAATATCATACCACACTTAAAAAACAAAGACAAGATATGAGCAGAAAACCCAGCATAATTATGCTGGGTTTATGGTGATATGGAGCGGAAAACGAGATTCGAACTCGCGACCCTCGCCTTGGCAAGGCGATGCTCTACCGCTGAGCTACTTCCGCATATGTTTCAACAACGATTTTGATTATATACCATGACTTAATTCTTTGTCAAGATTCTTTTTATGTCAGTGTTTTCTTTATACTCAGCTTTGTAATCGGTTTTTCCGAAAACTAACACCTGGCCGCACTCCCGCATATTATGTATCAGGCGAATCGCTAAGATTGCGCTACGGGAGGCTGATTAATTGTATTATAATCTGAAAGAAAATTGCATCCTCATCGAAGGTGCCGCACGCGGAGCCATTTATAACTTAAACTCTGGCCGGGTATATTCTATTAATCGCGGAGCCATTGATCTCTTAAAAGCCTGTCAGGCAGCAGCGATAGAAACACTTTTGGATATAGATGCCGAAGACAGCAAACCCTACTTATCCTTCCTTGATACCTTGACAACCAAAGACCTAGGTGCCTTTTATGTTACACTTCAGACCGAAGCGGCAACCCGCGTTTTTCCCTGTCAACAGCCACACTTAGAATATATATGGCTCGAACTCACTTCGACTTGCAACAATCGTTGCTTGCACTGTTATTGTGCTAGCAGTCCGGAAGTCCCCAGCGGTTGTGTATCACATAGCCGCTGGCTCGAACTTATAAGTGAAGCACACAGTGCAGGCGCCCATACTCTCCAGCTTATCGGCGGCGAACCACTGCTTTATCCCCAGTGGCGAGAACTAGTAATAAAAGCGCGGCAGGAAAACTATGAAACCATTGAAGTTTTCACCAATGGCACACTGATTGATAATGACTGCATCAACTTTTTCAAACAACATGAGGTCAGTGTTGCCACAACACTTTATGCTGCCACTGCCGCAATCCATGATAAAGTCACACTCCACCCCGGCAGTTTTGAAAAAACCATGGCAGCGATAAATAAGATTTTAGCGAATAATATTCCGCTCCGTATTGCTTCTATTTTGATGAAAGTCAATGAACACGAAGCCGAAAATATTATGAAACTTTGCAGTACACTTGGTGTAGAATCGACGCCGCCGGATATTGTACGCCCCACCGGACGTGGTGACGATCTGGATTTATTACCTACATCCTATGCAAAGCCACCAATCAAACCGCCTTTTTTTACCGATCCACAATCTTTTGCCAAGGCGCAGAAATTCCACGGTTGTTTAGCCGGGCGTTTGGCGATAACAGCCTCCGGCGATGTCATACCCTGCATTTTTGCCCGCAATCAGATCTGCGGCAATATCATCAACACCCCGCTTCAAACTGTACTTGCTGCGAAGCCGCTAACCACGTGCTGGCAAACCACTAAGGACTGTATCGCAAAATGCCAGGATTGCGAATACCGCTATGCTTGTCCTGATTGCCGACCACTGGCACAAGGTACAGATCCCCAGAAAAACTGGTTTGCAACACCAACAGATTGTTCTTATAATCCATATACAGGAAAATGGGAGGATGTTACGTAATGTCTGATAACAAATACAAAACCCCAAAATGGGATACCCCAGAAATGAACGAGTGGGAAGATGAATTTGAAGAAGACAAGGTCGACGAACGTGTTACCACAGTAGGGTGCCGCCCCTCCTGGAGCCCCTGCCGCCCTACTCATCCTATCGGCTGCCAGCCTTCCTGGCCACCCTGCTTCCCTCGCCAGTGCTATCCCCGCCACTGTTACCCACGGCAATGTTTCCCGCAACATTGTTACCCACGGCAGTGCAATCCTCGCCTGTGTTATCCGCGCATGTGTATGCCTGTCAAGCACCGTCCGTGTAATCCACTATAACCAAGCTTTGGGATTAGTCTCCCTTATCCAGATCCTCATCCCCCGGATAAAGTTTCCTACTAATATATTTAGCATGAATAGCTGCCATCAGCGCACCTGTCATATCAGCGATTAAGTCAAGGTCTGTATCCAGCAAATTGGGTTGACTGAGCATCTTGGGTTTCATTATAGTATCTCCCAAAAACTCCCCGATTTCATATAACGCACCTATCGCAAGGCCCAGGGAAACAATGAAAACAAAGCTGAAACCCCGACCTATCAACGGGCGGCTAACTTGACAGATCACACTGTAGGCAAACAGCGAAAATGCGTAATTACCAAATACATGTTGTACCTTGTCAAATATCGAAGATGTATTATACAGATTCCAGTATAATCCCCAGAAACTATCGCTAATAAGCACTAACATTACGCTAGTGCGCAGGATATTATTTAATTGAATGTCCCACTTTACTTCAAAACAGAAATACACCAGCCAAACAACTATCTTTATAGTAACATTCCGAGCATCCTCTGGCCGTGCCTCCTGCATCAACCCTAAAACAATGGCTGATAAAATTACTATAAAAAGTCCTGTCAGAACCAGCATCATTTTCCTTTGCACCTGCAAATACATTACCCCCACTTCTTCACAACAGCGTGTTGTAAAACTTTCTTTCTTGCGCTGCCAACCTTATTTAGTTTATCAAGATAACTCTTAAATTATTGTGAAACTATAGATAAAGAAAACACGGCTTGTGCCGAGCTTTAGCGATGGCAGAAGTCGATGTTGCCCTTATCCTGCTTTTAAGAAAGTTACACTTTCTGTTAGGGTAACAAAAAAACTTCTTAGATAAAATCTAAGAAGTTTTTTTGCATGGTGCGGGAGACAGGAATTGAACCTGCACGCCTCACGGCGCTAGATCCTAAGTCTAGTGCGTCTGCCAGTTCCGCCACTCCCGCATAAAGTTATAATACCATAGTTATTTTTTCATGTCAATAACCAAATTAAAGATGTTATGTTCATAAACTATTTATTCTCCTTCTATTGCATAACAAAAATTCCCAAGCATATGCCTGGGAATTTTCGTTGGTGACCCACCCGCGACTCGAACGCGGGACACCCTGATTAAAAGTCAGGTGCTCTACCGACTGAGCTAGTAGGTCGTCATATAAATACGATAGACTACAATACTGTCTATCTATAAAATGGAAGGAGTACACCCATTGAATATAGGCGCAATAGATGACCCTTCAAAGCTACGTTAGTAGCTACCTCATCGTGTAAATAAGATAAACTATGAAGTAAGGTGGTGACCCACCCGCGACTCGAACGCGGGACACCCTGATTAAAAGTCAGGTGCTCTACCGACTGAGCTAGTGGGTCAAAAAAATAAAGATGTTCTTCGCTTGCGCTCAGAACTAAATGATTCACTCAAGTTTTCGCGTCACTTTCATTCCTAAAAACTTGGTTCTCTATTTATGGCAGGGGCGGCTGGACTCGAACCAACGCATGACGGAGTCAAAGTCCGTTGCCTTACCGACTTGGCTACGCCCCTGTGACAAAAAAATAAATGGGATACCGGAGCCACAATCCGGCGTGTTAACCACTTCACCACAGCCACCATAAACCACTTGTCGCTAACGACAGAATTCATTCTATCATACCAATATCCTTATGTCAAGCACCCTCACTTAACTATAAATGAGACTTGTTTTAGATGGGGTTTTAACCCCACCTGAAGCTTAGTCGAATTATCCTAACGTCTAGCCGTTCTTTACTCCCACCTACAGAGGGTGGGAGTATTAGAACGGGTAGTCATCGGGTTAATTGGTAATTGAGGCCGCACACGGTTAGTCGGAATAGCCGCCAGCGGATCATCAGGCCAATAATGTTTTGGATATCTGCCCATTAAATCTTTTTTGACCTCGAAATAGGTATTACTCCAGAAATTGGCTAAATCCTGTGTCACTTGCACCGGTCGCTGTGCCGGCGATAAAAGCTGCAATGTCAGACGGACTTTTCCTTGCGCTATAGTGGGCGTTTCCTGTAGACCAAACATTTCTTGAAGCTTTACCGCGAGTATCGGCGAATCCGGGTTGCTGTAATTGATTGGAATTCGTTGTCCGCTTGGCACAATCAGATGAGTCGGCGCATAAGATTCAAGGGTTTGTCGTTGTTCCCAGGTGAGCAGTGATTCCAAAACAGCAGCAAGATTCAACTTGGCTAATTCTGCCCGGCTGGTTATTCCATAGACATAAGGTCCCAGCCAGTTATTCAACGTGCTTATCAGTGCTTCATCAGAAACATCAGGCCAGTCCTTTTCCCACTGCCGCACAAACATCAGGCGTTCCCGCAGCTGTTTGGCCGTACGCGTCCAAGGAAGCATAGCCAGCCCCTCCCGGACAATTCTTTGTAATAAAGCTGACCAGATAGCGCCAGGATCAGGGTTAGTACAGGGAGTATCTTTTAATATGATGGAACCCAGTTGTTCGTACACTCTGGCCCGTACAGCCTGCGCCGCTACATCCCAGATAACCTGGGTCTCTTTTGCTATTTGCTGTGAAAAACAGCTTTTTATTTGTTCTTCCATGATAGGCGCCGCAAGAAAAATCCGGCTATCACTCCCCTGTCCATCAAGATCAGCCGCTACAATGTAATCAGCCTGAGTTAGCGTTTGTCCGGCACCAATCATGGCTCCGCGTCCACTCTCAAGCAAAAAACGTCCCCCGCCCCGTTGCTGCCCAATCCTGTCCGGATAAGCAAACGCCAGCACCAAGCCGCAATAATCCAGATCGTCATTCCGGCCTGCTTTATAACTAAATTCTTGCTGTAAACGTTCGGCTTCCTGATAAATCCTTCTGCCAAGCACTATATCCAACCCGTTTGTTTGTGCGTCTTCAGCAATGTTCTTATGCCAATTGAATCTGCGCAAATATTCAACTCGCAGTCGCAAATCAATGTCTGTGGCTTTTACAAAATCCCGTTCACTCAAAATAGCAGCCAATTCACAGGCCACTCTGCCAAAACCCAGTTCACCGGCTTTGAGCACCATATGTGCTAACCGTGGATGCAAACCTAGCTGCAGCATTTGCCGTCCCTGGTGAGTAATGCAGTTTTTATCATCTACTGCCTCCAGCTTATGAAGCAATTGTTGCGCTTGCACAACTGCCTGTTCTGGCGGAAAGTCAAGCCAGTGCATTTCAGTATGTTTTTGAATCCCCCAGGCAGCCAGCTCCAGTGCAAGTGTTGTCAAATCGGCAGATAAAATTTCAGGAATAGTGTATGGTTCAAGGCAAGCATCTTCCTGTTTGGTCCACAGCCGGTAACATACGCCTGGCGCTAACCGCCCGGCCCGGCCCTGGCGCTGATCGGCTGCCGATCTGGAAACCCGGATTGTCTCCAGTGAAGTTAAACCCGTCCGCGCCGAATAACGCGGCACACGCATAACTCCACTGTCGACAACTATCCTGATCCCTTCAACAGTAAGGCTTGTCTCGGCTATTGAAGTAGCCAGCACCACTTTCCGCTTGCCGCTCTCACTAGGCAAAATAGCCTGATCTTGCGCAGTTATCGGCAATGCGCCGTAAAGCGGTGTTATTTGCGCTAATTGCCCTAGCCCCTGTTCAATCAGAGCGCTTTGCACCCGGCGGATTTCAGCTACCCCCGGTAAAAATACCAGGATATCGCCGTCATCATGTTTAAACGCCAGTAAAACAGTCTGGGCAACTTTGGCTTCCAGGCTTTCTGCCAACCTCTTCTCAAGATATTTTGTATCCACCGGGAAACTTCGCCCGCTGCCGCAAATAAGTGCAGCATCAGGCAGTAGTGCAGCCACCGGCTCAGCCGCCAACGTAGCCGACATAACTAAAAGCCGCAGATCTTCCCGCAAAACAGTTTGACTGTCTATTGCCAGTGCTAAACCAAGATCGGCATGGATACTGCGCTCATGAAACTCATCAAAAATAATAAGACCAACGCCGTCAAGGCCTTGATCATTTTGCAACATGCGAGTTAATACACCTTCGGTAATAACTTCAATTCGCGTCTTAGGACTGATGCAGGTATCCAGCCTGACCCGGTAACCTACCGTTTCACCGACCTTTTCCCCCAATAAATGCGCCATGTACCGTGCGGCCGCGCGCGCCGCCAGCCGCCTTGGTTCAAGCATAATAATACGCTGTTTGCCAAGCCAGGCTTCATTCAGCAGTGCCAGAGGAATGCGTGTTGTCTTGCCAGAACCCGGCGGTGCCGCTAGCACCGCATTAACCCGGGATACCAGTGCCGCCTTAAGTTCTGGCAGAATTTCATCAATAGGTAAAGTATTCATGGTAACCTTCTTATTTTGCATAAACACCTAGCAACTCTTGTCGCCAAAACCGTTCGGATTGTCTTGGTGCCAACGCCAGGCAGTCGCAATTAGCTTGTTGATGTCGGTATATTCCGGCTGCCACCCCAAATCCTGCCGAATTTTAACAGAACTGGCTACCAACGCGGCCGGGTCACCTGCCCGCCGGAGAGCCATTTCTTTGGGAGCAGTTAGTCCGGTAACTGCTTCTGCAGCCTCAATGATTTCTTTGACACTAAAACCATTGCCGTTGCCAAGATTGTACACAGCAGACTCATGCCCGCTAGCTAATGCCTTAAGCGCGAGTAAATGCGCCTGCGCCAAATCATTCACATGAATATAATCCCGTACGCAAGTCCCGTCATGGGTGGGATAATCGTCGCCAAAAATCTTAAGGCCCGGCGTTTTCCCCATACAGGCTTTAAGTACAAGCGGTATTAAGTGTGTTTCCGGGCTATGATCTTCCCCAATATCACCGGCATCATCAGCGCCACAGGCATTAAAATAACGCAAGGCTATGTATTTCAGGCCATAACTGCGCGAGTAGTCAGCCATAGCATTTTCCATGATCAGCTTGGTCCGCCCATAGACATTAGTAGGGTTTTGGGGCATATCTTCAGTTATCGGAGAATTTTCCGGTTCACCATACACAGCCGCAGTAGACGAAAACACCAATTGTTTTACACCATTAGCCAGCATCACATCAAGCAAATTCAAGGTCCCGACAACATTGTTATGATAATATTCCTGTGGTTTTACCATAGATACGCCAACAAGGCTGTAGGCCGCAAAGTGGATGACTGACGTAATATCATATTTTTTTATAGTTGCTGCGAGCAGTTCACTGTCAAAAATATCGCCGTTAACAAAGGTGCTGTTCTTAACAGCCGCCTGATGACCTGTCACCAGATTGTCATAGACAATAACGTTTTCTCCTGTTTTCTCCAAAAGCCGCACAATATGTGAGCCAATATAGCCTGCTCCGCCAGTTACTAAAACACGCACTAACCAAACCTCCTAAACGCTAATTGGTAGCTTCTCCTGCCAGATAATCAATAAACTGCTTTGCAGTCCGCCCTGAACGACCGGAATGAGTCATCTCCCATCGCAGCGCTCCTGATCTTAAGTCATCTTCTGACATAAATATCTGGTTTTTCCGCGCAATTTCCCCAACAATTTGCAAATACTCATCTTGATTAGGCAATGTGTAAAATAGGGTAATGCCAAAGCGGTCAGCTAGCGATATCTTTTCATTAATCGTGTCCTGGCGGTGCAGTTCATTACCACTGCGCTCATCCCAGGTTTCTTTTATTAAATTCCGCCGGTTCGAAGTAGCATAAATCAAAACATTGCCAGGACGCGACTCTACCCCACCGTCAATCAGCGATTTTAAGATTTTGTACTCAACTTCCGATTCTTCAAAAGACAAATCATCAATAAATATAATAAAGCTTTTGCCCCATTGCCGCAGTATCGACATAATTTCGGGAATATGCTTAAAGTCGGCTTTAGCAATTTCAATAAGTCTAAGCCCTTGGTCAAAATAACGGTTGGCAACTGCCTTAACAGATGAGGATTTGCCTGTTCCTCTGGCTCCCACTAAGAGCACATTGTTCGCCGGTTTCCCATTAATAAACGCTTCTGTATTGCGCACAAGCTCTGTTTTTTGATATTCATAGCCAATAATATCCTGCAGTTCTACCGGATCGGTATGTTCAATCCCGACAAGCTCCCGATTTTCCAGGTCCCATTTAAAAGCACCATACCCGGCTAAGCGTCCACAGCCGTATTGATCATAATACTTACCAAGAGCACGTACCACCTCTTGTGGTGTATAATTCTTAGTCACATCAAAGAACAAATCCCGGAGTAGCGCCAAGTCGTAAAACTTCCCCTGTTTTTTGCCGGTTCTGTCCTTAATGGGATGATAATCATCAATAACGGTTTTAAGTTCCTTGCAAAACTGCTTGGTCAAACCTTTTTTCAGCACGGCTTTCACAATAGTGATGTCATGAATAGCGGCCTTTTCCAAGCTGCTTCCTAGCAGATTGATACTTTTTCCGGCCGTAATGCTAAATATATTTTCGTCATACCCAATTTGGCATAACAAATAGTTTTCTGCAATATTGCCTGCGATCCCGTTTTCTTCCGCCCAGGCAATGAGATCGGCTACCAGCGCATACTCGTCACATTCCGCCGTACCCAGCACCCGTAATACCCGAAGTTTATCAATCAGATGATCTTTTAACAAATTACGATATAGCAGCAAATTACTAAAATTATAATCGTTTTCTGTCACAACAATACCTCCCATAGAAGAACAATGTACATTGTTTCATGCGCTGTTTCTTGTATTTCTTCATTTCCAAGGCATTTTCCTGCCCATTTTTCTCAAACCGCGTTTTCATTTCCGGGCAATAATTTAAAGTAGACTAAACTTCAGGCAGGTTTTTAACCTCATCTGAAGATTAGTCATCGAGCAAAGCTTCCTTACGTTTACAAATTACCTTACATTCTGCTTTACAGCAATTACCCGGGTGACGCCCAGGCAGCGCCAGCTTTTTTCTAATCTCATACAAGCATTCCACTTGAGTATTTGTCAATTCCTGCGCTTCACCTAACTGTTTGGACAAAAAAGTCAATTTGGCATAGAATTCTACCGATTCAAGCTTATGGTAGGCAGTCAGCAAATCCTGACCCCAGGCCAGCGCACCATGATTGGCCAACAAAACGGCATCAAAGTGTTCCAGGTAGCCTGCCACCGCATCAGGAACCTCCTTGGTAGAGGGCGCAGCATACTCAGTTACCGGCACACAACCAAGACTGACAACAGCCTCAGCTATAAGCGGTTTATTTAGTGGCATACGGGCGACGGCAAAGGTAGTGGCATATGGCGGATGAGCATGCACTACCGCCTGAACATCCATCCGGCCCTGATATACCTTAAGATGCATCTTTAGCTCTGACGAAGGCCGCCATTCGCCGGCAACTTCTAATACTTGCCCCTCCATGTCTACCTTAACCAACATCTCAGGCGTCATAAAGCCTTTACTCACGCCTGTTGGCGTTGTCAGTATCTCATTTCCACTCAGCTTCACACTGATATTTCCGTCATTGGCGGCAACAAATCCGCTGTCATACATGCGTTTTCCGATCTGGCATATTTGCTGTTTAACCTGCGCTTCTGTCATGTCTGACTCCTTACTGCGGCCGTACTTTGCCGGTTATCTGTTCGACGGTAATTTTTATTACAGTAGTTTTATCACCACTATTTTCAATATATTGTTTGCCTTTTTCCAGATAATCGGGTGAATACTTGGCTACTAATTCCAGCAGGGCAGCCTTTTTTTCCTCACCAACCACTTCACTTGCCTGACCAAAAACAATAACACTCTCATAACTTGTTGAAAATTTTTCCGGCAGAGTTTGTTTATCACCAACTACACAAAAAGAAACCTTAGGATTACTCTCGATATGTTCTAACTTGTGGCCTGTTGTTGCACTATGAAAATAGACCTGGGAATCTTTAAAAACATAGCTGAGAGGGACACCATAAGGATACCCATCCTGGCTAACAGTTGATAATACACCATACTCGCATTTTTCCAAAATAGTTATTGCCTGGTCTTTTGTACACTGCCTATCACTACGTCGCATCTCTCTAAACATGGTACTCTCCCTTTACATTAGTCAGAATAGCTCTCTTTATATAGTTTGACACAATTTCCAAAAAACCTACCAACTTTCCCCAGTCACTATATTTTCTTATTTCTTGACTCTGAATGTACCCGGTATTTTCTGTTTATACTTGGTTGAGCAAAACTTTTGTCTGCCGGACGAAACATTAGGTAATACGCAGACTCCTGTCTAAAACCAAGTTTCTCTAACACCCTTTGTTTTCTGCAATCATCACTGTAAATCGTAATACTTATTATTCCTTGTTGGTGCCTTGATTTGATTAAAGCAACAGCTTTGTCTAGGATTGCCGGCCGCAGATATTCTGCAGATTGACTAAGGATAAGACTGATTACATAGTTTTTAGCCTTAAAATAACTGTTGATTGTCAATAAGGCTACAATCTTGCCTCCCTGTTCCACAACATAATCGAATTTATGCTTGCGCATCAGATAATTTTTGACCCAATCAAGATGCCTGACCATCATGCTGGGATTAAACTCGCCATACCCGCGTTTTATCACCTGACGCAAGTTATGCGATACAGACGCTTTATACAGCCGGTATAATTGACTTCTGTCCTCTGCCCTAAGTTCCCGAAATCCCGCCAAATCACTATCGGCAGTTATCGCCGCCGGATTATCGACAGCTCTTTCGTAATGCAATATCTCAGTTACTGCCTTAAAGCCTAATCGTCGATAAAAATGATATGCAGGATTGTCCGTCCGGACTTCCAGCACAGTATCATAAGACTTGTCATCAGCAACCTCATCAATCAGTTTTGTTAACACCCATCTTCCTAACCCCCGTCCCCGGTATGGCTTGCTAAAGGCAATATAATCAATATGTATTTGCAGCGCATTCAAATAAGATAACTGTATAAAGCCCACTACCTCTGCGGCCACTTTTATCACATAGACATTAAAATGGTTTTTAACCCAAACCGAGAATCTGCTTAAAGGCTGCAGAATAAAATAAAACTGCCGCGCCCTTCGTATACGACGTTTAATCTGCTGCAGGTCGACCTCATCAGCAAAAGCGGTAGCAAATAATTTTTCCAATTGATCTAAGTCCGCTCGTTTCACCTTTTCAATTGTCAAATTTTCAAATGTTTTCATCGTCATTCTCCTAATAACAGCTTTTACTATTAGGAGTAGTATTCCCTGCTTGTCCGGCCGGATAAACAAGGTTATACTTAAAGTATCTATCCATTACATGAGACTTACTCAGGAGGGCGATAATCATGACTTGTCAAAAATGCAATGCACAAATTCCCCCGGATGAAGAGGTTAACTACCGCGGACAAACCTTATGCGAAGATTGTTATGTCGAGCTGCTTGAGCCGCCACGCAGCTGTGATGTCGCTGCCGTTCATGCTGCCAAATCGGCCCGCAAGGCTGCCGGTCAGGAAGGCACCGATGGCCTGACCGACTTGCAAAAAAGCATTTATAACTACGTTGAGACCACCGGGCCGGTTACTCATGCCCAAATCATGGAACAGCTTAACTTATCCCGCCTGCAACTAGATAAAAACTTTGCCATCTTACGGCATTGTGAGCTTCTCCGCGCATTCCGGCAGGACGGACAGGTATTTGTCACGATCTGGACCCAGGGCGGCCTTGGCGAAATGAAACTGGGCTAACTACCTCAAATTCAGCACAACGAAAAAGATTGCTATACAGAAGCTTGATGACGAGTCAAAGCAAGCAGCAGTATAGCAATCTTTTATATTTCTATTTTCCGTACAATGCTGCCAATTGTTTTTTCACATCGGCATTTTCTAGATATTCGTCATACGGCATCCGGCGGTCGATCAAACCGTTTGGCGTAATTTCAATAATACGGTTGGCAACCGTCTGTATGAACTGATGGTCATGTGATACAAATAACAGTGTGCCATCATAATTAATGAGTCCGTTATTCAGCGAAGTAATCGACTCTAAATCCAAGTGATTTGTCGGCTCATCCAATAACAGTACATTGGCACCGCTCAGCATCATTCTGGCTAGCATGCAGCGGACTTTTTCGCCGCCAGACAGTACACTGGCTTCTTTTAAGCTTTCCTCGCCGGAAAATAGCATTCGTCCCAGGAAACCACGGATAAACGACTCTTCCTGATCACGGGAAAACTGACGGAGCCAATCAACTAAGTTTAAGTCTACACCATCAAAATACTCGGAGTTATCTTTTGGAAAATAGGCCTGACTTGTGGTTACACCCCATTTGAAAGAACCGCTGTCAGCCTCAAGTTCACCCATTAGAATCTTAAAGAGAGTGCTTTTAGCTATGCCTTCCGGACCAACAAAAGCTATCTTGTCGCCTTTGGTTACCGTAAAGCTAATATCTCTCAGCACTTGTTCGTCTTCGAGTTTTTTGCTGATATTTTCCACGGTCAGCAATTGGTCACCAGCCTCACGGTCAGGTTTAAAGGCAATATAGGGATATTTGCGTGAAGAAGGCTTAATATCATCAAGACTGATTTTTTCCAATAACTTCTTACGCGAAGTGGCTTGCTTGGATTTAGATGCATTGGCACTAAACCGTTGAATAAAGTTCTGCAGGTCTTTAATCTTCTCTTCTTTTTTCTTGTTGGCTTCCTTAGCCAGTTGCAAAGCAAGCTGACTTGATTCCAGCCAAAAGTCATAGTTGCCCACATAAAGCTGGATATTTTGAAAATCGATATCGGCAATATGAGTACATACCTGGTTTAAAAAATGCCTGTCATGAGATACCACAATAACAGTATTGGGGAAATCTGCCAAGAAATCTTCCAGCCAGCTAATCGAGTCAATATCCAGATGGTTTGTCGGTTCGTCAAGCAGCAGTACATCCGGGTTGCCAAACAAAGCCTGAGCCAACAGCACCCTTACTTTTTCATTGCCGCTGATCTCTCCCATCTTAAGGTAATGGAGTCCTTCGCCTATGCCCAGGCCATTTAAGAGCTTAGCTGCTTCGGTTTCAGCATCCCAGCCGTTTAATTCGGCAAACTCACATTCGAGCTCCGATACTCGCATACCGTCTTCGTCCGAAAATTCGGGTTTGGCATACAGAGCATCTTTTTCTTCCATGATCTCATATAGGCGCGCATGTCCCATAATAACAGTTTTCAAAACATCAAACTCGTCAAACTCATAATGGTTTTGTTTAAGTACGGCTAACCGTTCGCCTGGAGTAATGACCACATCACCGGAGGTTGGCTCAACTTCACCGGAAAGCACTTTTAAAAAGGTGGATTTACCTGTGCCATTGGCACCAATAAGACCATAGCAATTTCCCGGCGTAAACTTTATATTAACATCCTTAAACAGAATGCGTTTGCCAAATTGCAAAGTCAGGTTATTTGTACTAATCATTCTTTATACCTATCTTTCTTAAATTTCATCGGAAAAATAATTATAACATATTTTCGAAAAAAGATAAAGTTTACCTTAACGGTAAACTTATTTCTAGTTTCAGGATTTTTATCTATTTTCGACAAATTTAAACCGGTGCACGGGACGACCCACCGAGAGATACTCCATGACCCGCTGAACTTGTCCCTTTTCTACAAGATACTCAAGATATCTCCGGGCAGTAACCCTTGAAATACCAACGCCTGCCGCAATTTCCTCCGCCGACTGATAGGTAGTTTGAGCGGCCATATAATTGAGAATAGTAGAAAGCGTTTGTACGTTAAAGTTCTTCGGAATAGCCTCTGTCCCAACGTTTTGGTTGAGCGTAAACAATTCGTCAATATCTTGCTGCTCCAAGGTCTTTCGCTTTTGAGATTTTTGTCGGAAATTCCTATATGCATCCAATACCGCGCGATATCGTTCAAACTTAAAGGGCTTGGCAATGTAGGCCACTACTCCGTAACGCAGAGCAGCAGTAATAGTGACACTGTCGTCGGCAGCAGTAATCATGATTACATCAATAGGGCGTTCCTGCCGCCTAATTTCGGCTAATACCTCTATGCCGCTTTTCTCCGGCAAGTAGTTATCTAGCACCACCAGATCAAACGACCTTTTGCTCAGCAAGTTCAGTGCTTCATTGCCGTTTTTCGCCACCGCGGCCACGCTAAAACCTTCGACAGCCTCTGTAAAGTTCTTGTTAATTTCCGCCACCATAGGATCATCTTCAACAATTAATACTTTAAATTCATCCATCAGCAGTCACCCGTGTATACGGTATGGAAATGTCAAACTCAACACCGCCCTCAGAAATATTTCGATGTAAAATTACTCCGCCAACAAACGACAGTTTTTCACTCACCATAGCCAATCCTAAACCACCGCCATTTTTCTTGGTAGTAACTCCCCGCTTATAAATTTCATCCCCAAACCGGTCATCAACCCAAGGCCCTGTGTTATATACTCTGATGTGTAATAAATCAATGTTTTGGCAAAGCAGGAGCGATATACACTTATTCTCGTGCCCCTCCACTGCTTCAATGGCATTTTGTAGTAGATTACCCAATATTAGGACAAGATCGCCAGTTGAAACGTTAACAGGCAGTTGCTGCAAATATGTCTCTGGATCAATCTCAAAATCTATGCCTTTCTCTTTCATTTCACTGGCTTTACCTAAGAGCAAGCCATAAATAACCGAATCTTTAATTTTACCACTAAGCTGATTCATCAAGCCTTCCTGGCTTACCTGGCTGTCAATCGCATAATTGACAGCTTCATCATATCTCCCTAATTGTATAAGCCCTGAAATTGTATGAAGCTTATTCTTAAATTCGTGAGTTTGTGCCCTCAGTGCATCTACAAATCGATGAACTCCTGTCAATTCCTCCGCCAACCGTGTCATTTCGGTCCGATCACGAAAACTAACAACAGCTCCTACCACTTTATTATCCAAAATTATCGGAACACTGTTGGCCATAATAGTTGCGTCAACAACAACCTGCTCTTCATTATATAAAGCTTGTCCCGATTCAATCACTTGCTTCAACTTGTTATTAGGTAATATCATATCCACTGGCTTACCACACCATGCTTCAACGTCAGCACCTAGTATTTTAGCTGCTTCATGATTCATCAGGCGTATACACGAATGAGTATCAACAGCTACCACGCCCTCGCGAATCGCGGTAAGAGTCGCTTCTTTTTCCTTAAGCAATCTACCAATTTCATGAGGTTCAAGACCAAAGGTTGCCCGCTTCACATTTTGAGCTAACAACGCTGCGCCGGCGACGCAGACACACATGGTTAAAAGCAGTGCACCAAATACCGGAGTGGCTGTTTCCCTGGTGACAGCATCAATCTCATTAAGATAGAAGCCAACTGAGACAAATCCTATCTGCTTCCCGGTCGCACTATTAAAGATGGGGACATTAGCCCGAATAGAAGGCGACAAATTACCTTTGCCAATATATACAAATTCTTCCCCCCGTAATACCGGTTCCCGGTCTAGCCATGGAGCCAAAGGCGTGCCAACCAAGTCAGGAACTGGATATGACAATCGAATTTGCTGCATATTGCTGACAATCACAAAAGCTGCACCGGTGGCCTTCCGCCAGTTCTCAGCAAATGGCTGGATTACAGCCGAGGGATGGTCTGAAAGCAAAGCTTCCTGCACGGTAGGCGAAAGGGCAACCACCTGCGCAATGGCAAGAGCGCGGTCGCCCACACTATCCTGGACAGATTCCGCTACAGTTTTCTGAACTATTATCCCTGTTGTCAGCAGCGCAAAACAAACCATTACGATACTGAGAAAAGCAATTTTATATTGTAATTTAATCTTTTTCATAAAAAACCCCGTCGTAATCACCCCAATTCGGCCAAATTTAAATGGAGACTTGCATCAGGTGGGGTGTTAGCCCCATTTGAAGCCTAGTCGGAATTATCCTAACGTCTAGTCGCTTTTACTCCTGGCTAAAGAGGCGGGAGTCTTAGAGCTAGTTAGTCATCGGAAAAATTTAAACTAATTTCGGAAGGCATTGAATACAGTAATTGCTAGATTTATTGTGAATTTCTATCAATAAAATTGTTTCTTTAGATAGGTTACCATAGAATTATCTTTTTGAAAATCTTTATTGCGGGTAACAAGCCATATATATCTTTACACACTTTTGCGATGTTTCGCAACATAATAACTCAAATGATTGTTCGAGCAGTTCCAGTTTACAAAAAGATATAAATGACCAAAATGACCAAATTATTTTCTCTGAAATTAAATATGTTATATTTATATTCGAAATATTATCAATTTGTAAATAAATCTTGCCCACAACAATACGGCAAACGAAATGGAGGAGAAAAGCTGCAAGTTAGGTCAAATTATTCAGTCTTATAAACTAATATTAGGAGGATACAAATGTCAACATTAGCACTTCTGGGCTTTGCAATGATTGCTGTTTTTATGTATTTGATTATGTCCAAACGCATGTCCGCCATGATTGCCCTCATGATTATCCCGGTACTCTTCGCTTTTGCCGCAGTAGGTTTTGATCCAAAACTTGGCAAAATGATGTGGGATGGCGTTAAACAAGTTGCTCCTACAGGCATTATGATATGCTTTGCCATACTGTATTTTGGCGTAATGATTGATGCAGGTCTGTTTGATCCGCTGATCAACGCAATTCTTCGAGCCGTTAAAGGTGACCCGCTGAAGGTTTCCGTAGGAACAGCCCTCTTAGCCATGATCGTTTCCTTAGACGGCGATGGCTCCACCACCTATATGGTAACCTGTTCGGCCTTACTGGCAGTACACAGAAGGGTAGGCCTTAATCCAGTAATTCTGCCCGCTCTTGCAGTAATGATGAACAGCGTAATGAACATCATTCCCTGGGGCGGTCCTACCGCCAGGGTTATGGCGGCACTCAAGCTGGAAGCCGGTGATGTGTTTGTCCCGCTAATCCCAGGGATGGTCCTTGGTGTTATGTGGGTACTCTTTATGGCCTATCGTTGGGGCTTAAAAGAACGTGCGCGCCTTGGTGTATTAACCGTCGGTAACAATGAGCCGGTTGCCAATGTTACCGTTTCCGAAGATCCTGATGCGGAGAAACTGAAACGTCCGCAATTTTTCTGGGTAAACCTTGTGTTAACCATACTCATCATGGCTGGCCTGATGCTGGAAGTATTGCCACTGGGTATTCTCTTCATGCTTGGCACAGGCTTAGCACTAATCATCAACTATCATAGCCTCAAAGAACAAAATGCACGCATTATCGCCAATGGTACCAATGCCACTCCGGTCGTAGCCATGGTTTTTGCCGCCGGTATCTTTATGGGCATCATGAGCGGCACCAAAATGGTTGACGCCATGGCGCAAACCCTTATTAATGCTATCCCGCCTGCGCTAGGCCCTCATATGGCGTTTATTTCAGCCCTTGTCAGCTTGCCTGGCACCTTCTTCCTTACCAATGACGCCTATTATTTCGGAGTTCTCCCTGTTCTCACCAAAGCTGCCGCCACTTACGGTATAGGCGCCGCCGAAATGGGACGCGCCGCCCTTATTGGTCAAGGTGCACATCTTTTGAGCCCACTTGTTCCCTCTACCTACCTCTTGGTTGGCTTAAACAAAATCGAATTCGGTGACCTCCAAAAATTCGCTTTGCTTCCTGCTATAGGAATATCCATAACTTGGCTGATTACAGCTGTGGCTCTTGGTTATATTCATCTCTAAGAACTAGCCTAAAAAAAGCCATCGCGCTAAGAAATTAGCGCGATGGCTTTTTTGCATACTAAAAATTTATCCGATGACTAATCCGTTCTAATACTCCCGTCCCTCATCTCATTAACAACCTTTAATCCCTATCCTTGACGCCCAGGGAACAGGTTATAACATTCGAAGTAAGTTTGATCTAAGGGTCTGGGGGCCTAAGGCTCACTTACGTAGGCGGGAGTAATCCCCCTTACGGGCACAGGCGAATGGCTAAGTCCCTAGATAATTCAACGAAGGGGCTGTCTGTCGCTTTAAGCAAGGTACCTCCTCGCTGTCTATTGCGCCCCTCGAAACTCCCGTAACCCACGGCTTTTGCCAGAAAAAGCGTTCCGCAGGAGAAAAGCCAGGTGGTAAATTATTTGATGGCGTAGATTGGATTTATCAGAATAAAATTCATCACCAGCAATAATTTTATCACTTGCGACAGCACTTTTTTCATATCTGCGCGTGAATAGCAAACCCGTTTCAGCAAAGCTGAAAAATCGGGGGTTCAGACGGAGAGTCAAGTCCACCTGAACTGACGCCGCCTATAGAGGCGGGAGTCTTGACTCGCTGAATAAGGCAAAACATCAAAGGGGCCGTGCTGAAATTTTACATTTCAACACAGCCCCTAATTATTTCACTTACCGGTGTTTACTGAAAAAGTCTAAGGCCACTTCTGGGAATAACGCATATGACAAAACATCTTCTGTAGATGCATTACTATAGCCCTTTTCCGCTAAATCCTGCCGCAGAGAATCCATTTGCGGAGCAATGTCATCTGCCGGACGATGGGTAATGATAGGTTCGTCGCCAACGATCATTTTCCGGAATTCCGGATCAATCGGAGCCGGGGTGCGGCCATATTTGCCGCGAACAATATCTTTAATTTCCCGCGGCACTACTTTGTAACGACCTAACATAACATTGAAAGCCGCCATAGAACCGGTTATCTGACTGGTTGGTGTAACCAGCGGCGGATAGCCAAGTTCGGCCCGCACCCGTGGCATCTCTTCCAAAAGCTCAGGGTATCTGTCTTCCATTCCCTGTTCTTTCATTTGATTTAACAGGTTAGACAACATGCCGCCGGGAATTTGGAACGACAGCACTTTGGTATCAATATCAATAGCTGTGTTAAGGTTAAAGTCGTGCGCAAGCGATTTTTTCACTGCCCGGAAATGATCGGCGATCGGATATAATTGTTCTTTTTTGATGCCTGTATCGCGACCTGTGCCTTCCAGGGCTGCAATCATAGCTTCTGTAGCCGGCTGGGCAGTACCCATGGCAAACGGCGACAATGCACAGTCAATAATATCCACACCGGCTTCAATAGCTTTAAGGTAAGTCATTGATGCCATACCGCTAGTATAGTGTGTATGCAGCTGAATAGGAACAGTAATGTCGGCTTTAAGCGCTTTAACCAGGTCATAGGCAGCATATGGCGCCAGCAAACCGGACATATCTTTGATACAAATAGAATCAGCACCAAGAGCCACCAAGTCTTTAGCTACTTGCAAGAAGCTTTCCTGGTTGTGATAAGGACTGATGGTATAAACAAAAGCACCTTGTACATGAGCGCCGGCTGTTTTAGCCGCTTTCATGGCCACTTCCAAATTGCGCACATCATTTAACGCATCGAAAATCCGGATATTGCTTACGCCATTATCAACAGCCCGGTTAACAAACTCACGCACAACATCATCGGCATAATGATTGTAACCCAGCACATTTTGGCCGCGCAGCAGCATTTGAATCGGGGTTTTCTTAAGATACTTTTTCAGCGTCCGCAGACGCTCCCAGGGATCTTCATCAAGAAAGCGCAAACAGCTGTCAAAAGTCGCTCCTCCCCAGGCCTCCAGTGCATGAAATCCAGCCTCATCTAGCTGTTCCAAAACAGGAATCATGTCGGTAATACGCATACGGGTAGCGGCAAGTGATTGGTGACCGTCACGAAGTACTGTCTCCATAATTTTTACAGGTTGGTTAGTAGTCATAAGATGGCTCCTTCCCTTGTCAACATATTTTTATTATTTTTCAATAACGTGTAAGAAATACGTGGCAGCCAGTAAATCCGCAACACCACCTGGGCTGATATTACGGTCAATAAACCGCTTATCAAGCGCAATAATCTGCGCCCTGCCCGCCTCGGTCAGCATACCACCCTGCGCCACAATGCTCTTGGCCTGTTCCTGAACTTCATAAAGCGTATCTAGGTTATGGCGGTGTAATATAGTTGTATCCTGGACAACTGTCATTAGGTTCATTAAGGTATGCACCAAGGCATCATTAAGAGATAATCCTTGCTCTAATGCTTTCGCGAGCACCGGCAGTCCGCAGTTTCTGATACTGGGTATACCGGCTTCTATTTCACCTCTGATACCGGTCACGCCATACTTTACGTACAACTTTTCCCCGGCTGTCAGTTTTCTCATAGCGTTCGTGGTAAGCTCGGCAAGCTCACGTTCAACAATTCCACTTGTCATTATAGTTGCCGCATCAAGAATTTGCGCGGCAGTGACACGCTGCGTCTTTCGTATACAATAAGCTGCGACCGCACTGAGAATCCCCAGTAAGAATAGCAGACCTTTTTGGGTATTAACCCCACCGGTGGCCGCCAACATCTGGCGATCGCCGTCTTTACCGATACAGCGCAGCACCGGCAAGAGATCTACAAGCTCACCTTGATGTTGATAACCGGCAGCCGCACAGCGAAACATTGCAGAGGCAAGGGCGCTACTGCTCTTCAGAAAAGTAAAAAAGTCCATATCCTGATGCGCACCCGCATTATCGCGGTCTACCAAACCAGGTGCCGGCGTACAAGCAGCTTCCAGCAGCATGGCCTCAACCGCCCGGTAACCAATGTCCCAGACAACTTCCGGCCAGGGATTGGTAGCAGCCGAAGCAAATGCTGTCAGCCGCTCCCTAACATTACCCAAAACTTCCCTGCTGTCATGGCTTACCAGCCGTCGGCACAACACCGCCGGCTGCTCACACAAGAAGCAGGTGCGTTCAGGCTGACCCAAACTGCGCCGGGAGATTTGGCGGCCTGCTGCATCAAATACATCCAAATCAAATAGTCTGGCATAATAACCGGACTTTTCAACAGCAATACAAGACAGTTTTAGCTTGTCCGCATCACCGTCGACAGCAACTACTGCCACCGGTCCTGTTGCTAAATACAAGAACCGTTCCTCTATAATTACAAAGTCTTGTTCTTGCGATACATCGCGCAGCCGGTCAACAGCTGACCTTAGCAAAGCGCGGCTTTCCGTGGTATCTTTAACTGCTCCCGGTATATTAGTGGTAATACTGACAAGAGACATTTTATAGGTACTGCGTAATTCAGCCTGCAAAGAAGCCAGTCGTTCCTTAGCTTCTAAAACAGCCGCTAACGTCACTTGCTGCAAGTGCCCATCTCTCCTTTAACAGTCTCCACCAAATTTACCACAGTTTTTGTCTGATGACATATTAATATACTACACAGGTTTACGCACTACGTCAATGATTGTGCCATCACGGTATTCAATCGCGGCGACAACTTCGTCCGTTACTGCAATCGGCTTAGGCTTACCAGTCAGATCGTACGCCATTTTTTGTAATTCCTCGATACTCATAACCGGCAACCCGGTACCTTTCATCCTGTCAATCAGATCGGTACGGCGCGGATTAATGGCAACACCACGTTCGGTAACAATTACGTCAACGGTTTCACCTGGAGTAACAATAGTATTTACCTTATCAAGCACCATCGGCAGACGACCGCGGATCAGCGGTGCAACAACAATGGCCAGATTCGCGCCAGCTGCGGTATCAGAGTGTCCGCCTGACGCCCCCATGATAACACCATTGGAGTCGGTTATAACATTAACGTTGAAATCGACGTCAACTTCAGTAGCACTGAGAATTACTACATCCAGATTATTTACAATCGGTCCACCATTATGGGGATTGGCGTAGTAAGATGCCGACATCTCCAAATGGTTGGGGTTGTTTCTCAGGGATTCAATTGACGGAATATCAAAGTCCTGTACATCAAAGATAGTCTTAATCAGGCCTTGTTCCAGCATATCAACAAAAGGAGCGGTAATACCACCCACACCAAAACTGGCAGTAATGTTTTGCGCCAGCATCTTTTCTTTAATAAATTTAGCGGCTGCCAACGAAGCACCGCCACTGCCTAATTGCAGTGACCAGCCATCTTTAAAGTAGCCTGAATGCTCGATAACACCGGTAGCATATTCGGCAATCAACAGTTCGCGGGGATCTTTACTGATGCGGAGCGCGCCAGAAGCAATGCCTTTCGGATTGCCAATGCTTTCAAGCACCACAATAAAATCTACCTGGGTTTGGGGAATACTGATCGGATATACCGGATGCGGCACCAGATTATCGGTAATTGCCACAACCTTATCGGCGTAGGCGGCATCAACCATGGCATACCCCATAGAACCGCAGGCCGACGGCCCTTGGATACCATTGATATTGCCATAGCTGTCACAGCAGGGAGCGCCAATAAAGGCTACGTCAATTTTAAGGTCACCGGCTTCAATAGCCCGCGCCCGACCACCATGAGAGCGAATTATGGTCGGTTTGGCCAGTGTGCCTGCAGTCATTAGTTTACCCAATTTACCGCGTCCACCACTGGTTTCAATCGCAGTAATTACCCCTTCTTCAATAAAAGGAATAATGGCATCATTAATATCATTTAAGGAACTTGGTGCCAAAGTCAAGCCTTTAATGCCTTTTTTGGCGATTGCTTCAACAACCTGATTTAAAATATAGTCACCATTACGGAAATGATGGTGAAAAGAGATTGTCATACCATCTTTCAAACCAGCGGCTTCAATCGCTTGTTCAATGGATTTAACCAGCTTTTCCGAGCGTGGCATATTAAGACGGATCTTAGGTCCGGTAAGCCGTCCTTCAGGAGTTGTGGCAAATGGTCCACAATAAGGACGAATTTTACCAAGTCCAGCTATTTGATCCGGAATTATTCTTCCAGCTGCATTTATCATGTTTAACCCCCCTGTTACCTTTTTGCCGATTTAGCATAGGCCAATACCCGCTCAGCTCTAAGCACCATCGGTGTATCAATCATCTTGCCATCCAGGTTAATTACGCCGGAGTTGCGTTCAATCGCCGCTTTGTAGGCTGTAATTACCCGTTCAGCATGAGCAATCTCTTTTTCGCTTGGCGTGAAAATTTCTTTGACAATCCGAACCTGACGAGGATTAATTACTGATTTGCCGTCAAACCCAAGCTGCTTAATCATATTAACTTCGGCAATAAAGGTTTCTTCATCATTAATGTCGGAATAAACAGTATCAATGGCATCAATACCAGCAGCACGAGCTGCCAGTAACAGCTGGGATCTGGCTACATATAACTCTTTACCGTCTTTGCTGCGAGTAGTTTTAAGATCGGCAATAAAGTCCTCGCCGCCAATGGCCAGCGCCACCATCCGCGGACTGGCAGTGGCAATCTCATATGCCAGACGCAGCCCTTTAGCGGTTTCAATCGCAGCCATCATATTAATAGACCCGGCGGCAAAACCATACTTTTGTTCAGCTTCGCTGATTATTTCATCAACTTGTTTGATTTCATCCGGTGATTCGGCTTTTGGCAAGCGAATTAAATCAGGTTTTGCGGCCAACACCACTTTCAAATCATCTAATCCGTACGGTGTAAGAATGTGGTTTATGCGGATAGCAACCTCACATGGATAGTTAATAGTTTTTATGGCATTATGCACAAGCTGGCGGGCTGCATCTTTTTCACTGATTGCTACAGCATCTTCAAGGTCAAAGATTACAGTATCGGCACCATAAATACCGGCATTTTGCAGCATAGCCGGATTATTGCCTGGCATAAACATCATGGCCCGGCGTAATTTTTTCTCCATATTCTTTCTCCCTCCCTAGCTGCGTGCCCGGTTGATTGCTGTTACTACCCGGGCTTCAATTGTAAAGTCTAATGCACCTTTGTCGTTAGCATGGACAGTGGCGTCCTTAACCCCTTGCGCCACAAGTGTTTGCATAATTACATTTGTGATTTGCTCACCAAATTGCTGCATAGTGGGACTCACTAGTTCAACTTTTATTCCAGCCCCCGTCTCCGCAGGAGCAATCATAATAAGGATATCACTGGATTCTACGCTGCCAGCCTGCGCCGGCTTCAGCAATTTTGACATAATGCAATCCTCCCCCATCTTGAATATCTCACCTTGTCATTATAACTAATATTCTGAAAGAATAAGAAATACATATACACGATTGCAGGCCATAATAAACTTGTATAACCTACAAATATAACAGGCAATTTTTATCGCTAACAAGGAAACTGAAGCACTAATGGCGTAAATAGTAAATATATGTAGAGATCATTCTCTTCGGAGGTATTTGAAATGGAAGACCGCGACTGGCTCATACTACAATTTTTGTTTGAACAAAAAAGCATTACGAAAACTGCACAAGCTTTGTTTATCTCCCAGCCGGCATTAACATCACGCCTTAGATATATTGAAAACTATTTCGGCATTAAGATTGTCCATCGCACCAGTAAAGGGGTTCACTTTACGCCACAGGGCGAATACTTGGCGCAGTCAGCAACCGAAATGCTAGCAAAAGTACGTACTATTAAAGAGCATGTAGCTGATATGAGCACTTCGGTTGCCGGCACCTTACGTCTGGGTGCCTCCAGCTATATTACGATGTACATGCTGCCCAGATTGCTTAAACTTTTCAAACAGGAATATCCGCATGTTGAGTTTAAGGTCACCACGACCTGGAGCCGCGATATTTTCAATCTAGTCCACAACCAGGATATCCATGTTGGTTTTGTCAGTTCAGACTATGGTTGGCAGGGCAAACAGCATCTGCTGTTTGAAGAACCCATCTGCATCGCCTCCACTGATGAAATCGATTTGAAACAACTCCCCAAGCTGCCGCGAATTAGTTATCGGACTGATTCCATGATTAAAGCACTTATTGATAAGTGGTGGCGGGAAAACTTTAGTGAGCCGCCTTCCGTCAGCATGGATGTGGACAAACTTTACACTTGTAAGGAAATGGTGGTAAATGGCTTAGGTTATGGTATCATGCCATCAATGATTGTAAGTAACATCGAAAGTCTGCACAAAATCATCCTCACTGATAAAGAAAATCAGCCTTTACTGCGCCGGACGCGGATGCTTTATCATGAAGATGTCCTGGAAATGAATGTAGTTAATGCCTTTATCAACTTTGTCAAAAACATCGATTTTTCTACGATCATTTTGCCACAATAATAAGCACAGCCGGCTTGCCGTTTACTTTCTTCCTAACTTTAGTTATGTTAGCCAAATCACTTGCTATTGGTATAATTCCTCTCTAAAACAAAGCTTTCTCTACCAAAATACACTAAATAGCCATTAAATGCAGCAGAGCCAGCAGTAAGTGGCTCTGCTGCATTTTGTCTTTTTTCTCCAAAGTGGTACTATATACACATTACGTTATTAATTTAAAAGGTGAATTTATGTCAAAAAACTCATTGATACTCTTTATGCTGGCAACAGCAGGTGGTTTTTTATTTTACTTTTTGCATCTACCGCTTCCCTGGACGTTAGGCCCGCTGGTTACAGCAATTGTTTGGAAAGCAGTTTTGAAAAAAACTGTTTACTGGCCGAGAAAACTGCGTAATATGGGCTTGGTTGTTCTGGGATTTATGATGGGCAGCCCTTTTACTCCGTCGGTAGCATACCAAATAGTCCAGCAATTGCCGGTTATGCTGCTTACAACTTCACTGCTTATCAGCCTGTGTTTACTAACAGGTTACTTTGCCGAACGCTTTACTCGCGTTGGCTTGGCCAACAGTCTGATTGGCAGTCTTCCAGGTGGTTTATCACAAATGGCCGTCATCTGTGAAGAAACCAAAGGAACCACCATATCGGTCGTCACTTTGATGCAAACCATTCGCGTTATTACAGTTGTTTTTATTGTACCCTTGCTAGCTTTACACGGCATTGCAGGCTCCGTTAACCCTGCAGCGGCTAAACCGCTGGCAGCGGCTATGCAGCTAAATCAACTTCCACTACTGGCACTTTTTTTAATAACCATTTTATTTTTAGTTAAATTAGGAAAACGATTTGGTGTATCCAATATATATGTTCTGGCTCCAGTGTTAGGCACAGCCAGTTTAACCTTAACCGGTTTACATGCGCCAGTACTTCCGCCAGCAATCATTTCCTTGGCGCAAATTGTAGTAGGTATCAAAATGGGGCTTGATGTTGATTTTGGCAGCCTACCCAACTGGAAAACCATTGCTCTGGCTAATTTAGTCTGTGTACTGACAGTAATAGCAATGTTGCTCGGAATTTCTTATGTTTTGTCTCTTGTCTACCCTATTTCTTTTGTTACCGCCTTTATCAGCATGGCTCCAGGCGGTATGTCGGAAATGGCGCTGACCGCTCTAGCTACAAACGCTGATTTCCCAACAGTTGTTGCTTATCAGTTATTCCGACTGCTCTTTTTGCTCTTAGCCTGCGTGCCGCTTACCAAATGGCTAATCCGCAAAAAGTTCTGTCAGGCTTAACCGCGTTTTTTCTCAATATCTTTAATTCGAAGCAGAAATTTTTCCACTTTGCCAACCTCACCGGACACTTCATATTCATAACACCAGCCGGCATCCTCGCTGTGGCTCTCAACAAACCGGACAGCCAGCAAGCATTCCTCAGCCAAAATACCTACTCTCCGTGGTTCGAGCGAAGTAATCACCGCTTCAGTAAGCGTAAGAAATTTGCGCAATATAGCAACCTCACTTTACCTGACATATTTCGTTGTAGTCTATTATACAACAACCAGCAAAAACCGCAATTGCGGTTTTTGTTATCCTAACAAAAAGTATAACTTTCTTCCTATTACCAAATAATGTAGCATTCAGTACAAAAAGCATCCTAACTATCGAATAATGAACTCTGTACAACATACAGCTCATTAATCCATTAAAGCGGCCAACCAGCGACCTTGACTTTTTTTAACTTTCATATTACATTGTTACTGTCGAGACTCAAGACCAATACATTATGACAGGAGTGAACCTTTAATTAATGTCAGAAAGAATGAACTTGCAAGATGTCTTGCGCGAGTATGGTGTTCCCCTCGCTACTCTCAATGTAACCGCTTCTGAAAAAGATACGTTGGCCCTTCGCGAGCGCTTGCTAGCTATCAGAGACTTAAGTCAGGGTAAAGAACAGGGATATTTGGAAGTAGCATGTACGTTTTACATTGATGTTCATGATATTGACCGCTATTTATCAGGCGAACTGCCTAATTTGGCCGAAATATTTACTTTCCCTGAAGATGTAAAGACCCACAAGGAGGAATAACTGGTATGAAAAAAATATTTTTGCTTACCTTTATGTTTATATTTGCGTTCAACGCTGTAAGTTTTGCTGCTGTCAGCGGCTCTAAATCCAAATCGTCCGCTCCCTCTTATAAACCATCTACCACTCAAACCTCACCAAGTACCCAAACTACACCTAGCAAAAACAGTTCCACTGAATATAAACCCTCGGCGCCTGCTCAAAGCTATAGTGACAAAGCACCGGCAGCAGCCGCAAAACCTAATACTCAAACAGCACAGCAGTCAACTGGCAGCAGTTTTCTTCGTAATGCCGGCTTATTTGCCGGCGGCATGTTCTTAGGCAGCATGCTGGGCAATATGTTTGGCTTTGGACATTCTGGCATGTTTGCCGACATTATAGGCATGTTATTCAATGTTTTGCTACTGGCCGGAATTTTTATGGCCGGACGTTTTCTCTGGGATAAATTTAAAAACAGAGATAGCAAAAACCGCTAACAATAATAAAATGCGAGATGCAAAAGAGCATCTCGCATTTTTTATTGTATTTTTTCCGATACCAGGAAGAAATAAGTGACTTTTGGCGATAATTGATTTACAATCATAAGTAACAATTAATTTACTTGAAATAGACAAAAGGAGTTGTCTATGAAACTACTTTTAGTCGAAGATTCATGCCGCCTTTTGGATGCATTGGCGCATATTCTAAAAAAACACGGCTATATAGTTGACACCGCCTCAGATGGTGAAATCGGCTGCGATCTGGCGACAACAAACCATTATGATGTTTTGGTTCTGGATCGAATGCTGCCAAAAAAAGACGGCCTCTCCATCATCAAGGAAGTTCGCAATCGCAATATTACTACGCCGATACTGCTTGTATCGGCACGCGATTCTACCAACGACCAAAGCGATGGATTGTCTGCCGGTGCTGACGATTATTTAATTAAACCCTTTACCACCGATGAATTGCTCGCGCGCCTCCGCAAACTTATCCACAGTCCCCCCCAAGTGCAGTAGCGCAAGTAATTCTCTGCCGGTAAAACATAATGAGCTTTGAAGGAAATCATTTGCCGCCTTCAAATAAAACAGACGCTGGAATGTACAGCGTCTGTTTTATTGCTATAGCAACCCCTTGTGCGTTCATAGCTGCAGCACCTGATATACTCGTTCTACAACGGTCTCCGGGCGAACACAGCTCATACACGCATTCTTTGCCGTATGGCATTTTGTCTTATGACAAAACGAACATGGCTGCTCAGCAACGGCAAAAGCATGTTTACTACCAGGCGGCGTATACATAGCAGGATTAGTTGGACCAAAGACAGTCACTGTCGGCGTATCTAAAGCAGCAGCCATGTAAAGGGGACCGGTATCGCCGGCAATAACTACTGTCGCTTGTTCAAGCAGTGCTGCCATTTCCAAAAGACTGGTTTTGCCAATTGTGTTGATTACCGGTACGCCGGCCTTATCTGCTATTTCTTGTCCCATGGCCTGCTCGCGCTTGCTGCCACATAACATAATTTTAAAATTCGGCACCAGCAGTCTTGCTGTTTCTGCAAAAAGTTCGGGCGGCCAATTTTTAGTTTTCCAGGTTGTCCCCGGAACTAAAATAGCCAGTTTGTCTTGCTCACTTACCTTGGCCTCAGCCAAACAGCCTTTCGCATATTGCTTAGCTACTATCGGCACAGTAAGCGTCATCTGACGGCTTACAGGCGTAATCCCGAGTGGCACCAATACGCCAAGATATCTGTCGATAATATGCTTACCCAAAGCAGGCGCTGTCTCGGTCATAAATAATGGATTTAGCTCTCTGGCATCCTTAAGGCCCACTCGGCGGCAAGTCTTGGCCTGCCTGGCAATCATGCCGGTAAGAAACAGGCCTTGAATATCCAGCACTGCATCATAGGTTGTAGCTGCCAGGTCTGTCTGCAGTTGGCGCCACATCTGGTAGGCCTGAGTAAACTCATAAGCTCGCAGATGCTTTTCAAAACGCTCCCGCGACCAGATCAGCAACTCGTCAATATGAGGGTTATCTGTTAATAAATCGGCACAGACCTCACCAACAAGCCAAGTAACTTTGCAATTCGGCCAGGCTGCTTTTAGCGCTTGCGCTACCGGCGTACAATGAATGACATCGCCGATGGAGCTAAGCCTAATGATTAATATTTCTTTACTCACAAAATTCCCTGCCTTTACCTCTGCAACTGTCGCAATTACTTTTGCAGCTTAATTTTAGCAAGCGCTTCCGCAAGGGCACTGTTGAAAGGCTGGTCATCGGTCTGTTGCTGCTGGTTTAGATACCGCGACACCTCTTTCTTAGAAACCTTGGTGTCACCTTCTTTTTTCTTGCGGTCATTAAAAGTTGTCAACTTCTCCCGGTAGCCACAAGCACAGGTAAAGGAACGCGCATCACCTTCGCCCCGCAGCTCAAGTTTCTTATGACAGTTCGGACAACGGGCATTTGTCGTCATAGAAACATTTTTCCGGTATCCACATTCACGATCCTGACAAACCAGTACTTTCCCGCGCTTACCGTTAACATCAAGCAGGTACTTGCCACATTCCGGGCAGCGGGTGCGGGTGATATTATCATGCCTGAACTGTTCCTGACTGTTCTTTATCT
The DNA here is from genome assembly GCA_017889705.1 of Bacillota bacterium. Lineage (GTDB taxonomy): Bacteria > Bacillota > Negativicutes > Sporomusales > Sporomusaceae > Sporomusa. The sequence goes on from JAGGAB010000008.1 coordinate 57,082, forward strand.
CAATAATAATCGATTTTGTGTAATCTCTTATTTCTGCAATAAAGGCTTGTTTTTGCAGTTTTCCTTTGGCAATAGCGCTTAACTTTTGTTCCCATTCGGCAGTTAAAGCTGGCGATTTTAGGTCTGCCGGTGCCAACTCCAAAAGCTGCTTGCCTTTAGCCGTAATAAAAATGTCTTTGCCTTTTTTCTCAATGACAAAACTACTGAAGAGTTTTTCAATAATATCGGCTCTGGTGGCAACTGTCCCTAGGCCCCCTGTTTCGCCAATGATTTGTTTAAGCGCCTGCTTTTCACCAGCCATATATTTTGCCGGATTTTCCATAGCTGATAATAAGGTGGCTTCATTAAAAGGAGCCGGCGGCTTAGTCTGTCCCTTGGTTTGCGCAATAGCCGCAATCTGCAGACTATCGCCCTGGTTCAGGCTGGGCAACATTTGTTCCACAATATCGTCAGCTTCTTCATCATCCTGATGATTGTTATACAGCTCTTTCCAACCAAGCGACTGTATAGTCTTACCTTTGGCCACAAAGTTTTCACCGCCGATTTGCGCCAAAACCGTTGTCTGCTCGTACTCAAACGGCGGACACAGCACAGCCAGAAAACGCCTCACAACCAGGTCATAAATCTTTCTTTCCTTTTCACTTAACGAACTGAGCACCACAGCCTGCTCGGTAGGAATTATGGCATGATGGTCAGATACTTTGCTATTATCAACAAAATGACTATTACCCTTAATTGGATTTTTTACTATTTGCAGGATCTGCTTCGAGTACAGTCCGGTGTCACAAGCCTTTACCCGATCCTTCAAGGTCTCCACAATATCACTGGAAATATACCGCGAATCAGTGCGCGGATAAGTCAGGGCTTTGTGGGTTTCGTACAGCTTCTGCATAATGGACAGCGTTTCTTTGGCGGAAAAACCAAAAATTTTATTGGCATCACGCTGCAGCTCGGTCAAATCATAGAGCGCCGGTGAAAAGTTCTTTTTGCTTACCTTGTGTACCCCAATAATCTCGGCCTTTTTGCCTGTTACCGTCGTTATTATTTTGTCACAGCGTTCTTTGTCAAACAACCGGCTTTCTTTTGTCTTATTGTCTTGCCAGGTTAATGTAAACCGCCCGGCATTTGCCGTAATACCATAATAGGTTTGCGGCTGAAAATTCCGTATCTCAACTTCTCTGGCTGCAATAATAGCTAACGTCGGCGTCTGTACCCGCCCACAGGATAATTGCGCGTTATATTTGGTGGTAAGCGCCCGGGTAGCATTAATGCCTACAAGCCAGTCGGATTCCGAACGGGCAACTGCCGAGGCATACAGATTTTCGTACTCTTTGCCGGGTTTAAGCTTGTTGAAGCCCTCACGGATGGCTTTGTCGGTCACTGACGATATCCAAAGCCGTTTTACCGGTTTATGGATATGGGCTTTCTCCAGTATCCATCGGGCAACAAGCTCTCCTTCCCGTCCGGCATCTGTTGCAATAACCACTTCACTGACATCACTACGGCTTAACTGTTCTTTAACAGCCTGAAACTGCTTGCCTGTCTGCTTTATGATCACAAGCTTAAGTTCTTTGGGCAGCATGGGTAGATCCTCGAGCCGCCAGGCTTTATAATTATCATTATAGGCTTCCGGATCAGCCAGTGTCACCAAATGCCCCAAGGCCCAGGTAACAATGTATTTGGGACCTTCCAAATATCCGTTGCCTTTGCTGTTACAATTCAATACCCTAGCTAAATCCCTGCCAACAGAAGGTTTTTCAGCCAGCACAACTATTTTACTCATAATTAACCTCACAAAAAAATTATCCAGCTATTATTATACCCGCAATTTGCCAAATTTCCAACTTTCTCCGACACAGAGAAAACTGCCGAGGAAAAAATCCCCGGCAGTTTTCAATCTGTAAAACAACTTAGCTTCCTATTATATTACCAAACGTGCCACCGGCACGCCGCCTTCGATATGTTCTTCCATGATGGCTTCGACATCATCAGGCGTTACTGAGCCATACCAAATATTATCCGGATAAACAACAACAATGGGTCCCTTGTCACAAATTCCGAAACAACCGGTGTTTGTCACAAAAACTTCTCCGCCTAATTCGCGTTCCTCAATCTCCTCCATAAAATTTGCAACAATTTCCACGCCGTCTTTGGTGTGGCAATGTCCTTTTTGCTGGCCGGTAGGCCGGGAACTTGTACAGACAAAAATATGATGTTTAGGCTTGTTCACAGTGTAGTCCTCCTTTTATTTTATATATAAAAAGCCGCTGACCCAAACTAGTTGGGCAGCGACTTCCACGTCACAAAAACTATTATATTATTTATTTAGTATATGCAACTTTAATCAGCTTGTCAAGCCAATATGCGTAATTTATTTAGGCACAGAAATTAGACTATGTACGGTTTCCCGTACAGCTTTTTCGCCATGGCTGGCATGAATATTCTGGATACCAATCATGCTTACCTGCGAGAAAATATAATTCCGGAAAGAATAGAAAGCCTTGCCTTTGTTGTCACTTATACCATAATCTGCTTTAGCAATATTCTCAATGACCGGAATAGTCCACTTGGCTGCAGGAACACTGACAATCCAGTCATGGTCGCCAAGATACACAAGAAATGGCTCTATGGCACGCGGCAGCTTCACAGTATCACCGTTATCAGCCAGCAATCCTTTTTCTATTGGATCTTTACCGGCAATAATAGCAGCTGCTTTAATATATTTTACCAACTTGGCTTCATCGTCCGGTGTACCGGCATTATCATGCGCACTAGCCTGGGCCACAATCACATTTGCCGGTAATCCACGGTAGATAGATTCTGCAATGCCTAAAATATGATGAGCTCCAGTGCCGGCAATCTGAAACTCAGGCAAGGAACTGGCATCCGGTTTCCATTGAAAAACCCAGGGTTTATGTAAGTCATGCAGCAATTGGCCTGCCAAAACAACATCACGGTCAAGCTGTATAGCATTGCTGTCCGAATATCCCTGATATAATCCCATTGAAGATCTAACATTAAGCGCAGTATGAGTCGCTAATCCGCCCGGATAAGAATGGTGGCTCATATAACCGCTTCCGGCAGTTGCTTCGAAATTTTGCGGTTTAGCGCCATTTGACGGAATAGGAGGCAATACCTCCTCTGCTGTCACCGTATCTTTTAGCAAACCCTTCGCTATTAGTTTTGCTCGCAGTTCTTCTCTCGCACTTAGGCTAATATATTGCTGGCCTACTTTAGGTACTGGGTTTGTCAGAATCTCAGTAACATTTGCACGCAGCTTGGCATCATTAAGCGTTTTGGCAGAATCAAGAACAAATTTATAGGCATCTTGCACGATTGCAGACCGCTTAGCCATATCATCGGGAGTTAATTTTTTACATTCAACTAGCGATATTGCCGCACCTTTTTTTAACGCTTTGGCCGAAACCGGCGCCGCCGGCATAGCTGCCAGCATTGTCAGCGCAGCAGCCGCACCGGCAGAAAACTTGAGAAAATCTCGACGTGAAAAATCTTTTTCTTCCATATTCAACACCTCATATACGCCCCTTTTCACTATCAAATATCTAGTATTATCTTAGGAAATATTTATCGAATAGTTGTTAACAGAAAGTAAAATTTTTGTAAAATTTCCATCTTCCGCCTTGAGTCTTGTAAACTTCTAAAAAAAACACAATAACTTCTACAAAAATACAATAACGCCTGATAGAAATTTCAGATTATGATTAAGATACTATTGTAAACTTTGTGTAAACGGGAGGCAAGTTATGAAACCTTTTATGGATGAAAACTTTTTGTTGACCACCAAAACAGCTGAAACCTTGTACCATGATTATGCGAAAAATATGCCGATATTTGATTATCATTGCCATTTAAACCCCAAAGAAATAGCCGAAAATAAGCAATATCGCAATATTACCGAAGTTTGGCTGGGCGGCGACCATTATAAATGGCGGGCCTTGCGCAGCAATGGCATTGATGAACGCTACATAACCGGTGATGCCCCTGACAAAGAAAAATTTATGAAATGGGCGGAAACTATGCCCCAATGTCTGGGAAACCCTCTTTTCCACTGGACTCATTTAGAATTAAAAGCCTACTTTGGCATTGATAAAGTGTTGTCTCCGGCAACTGCTGAAGAAATCTGGGAGAAATGCAATGCTTTACTTGCTAAGGATGAATTTAGCGCCCGTGGTTTAATTGAACGCTCTAATGTCAAAGTCATCTGCACAACCGATGATCCTATAGACTCTTTGGAACATCATATTGCCTTGGCCAAAGATGCTTCCTTCAAGACAAAAGTATTGCCGGCATTCCGTCCTGATAAAAGCTTCAATATTGAAAAACCAGGCTTTGTTGAATGGGTTGCTCAATTAGCGCAAGTATCGGGTACTGCTATCAAAGGTTTGGAAACTTTTAAAACAGCTTTAAAGGCGCGGGTTGAATTTTTTCATCAGGTTGGCTGCCGCCTTTCCGACCATGCCTTAGACCCCATCATATTTGCCGCCGGAACCGAAGCCGAGGCCGATGCTGTTCTCCAAAAGGCTCTTAGCGGCCAAACACTCACTGATAATGAAGTGGCTGTATTTAAAACCAATATCCTCTTGTTCTTAGGCAGACAATATGCACGCCTCGCCTGGACGATGCAACTGCATATGGGCACAATTAGAAATGTAAATTCCCGTATGCTTAAAAACTTAGGTCCTGATACCGGCTTTGATGCCATCGCCGATTACACACTTGCCGAATCGTTGGCTAAATTCCTTGATGCTTTAGATTCCACTGATGAACTGCCTAAAACCATTCTTTATTGCTTAAATCCCCGCGATAATGAACTCTTAGGCACCATTATCGGTTGTTTCCAAGGCAGCGGCATTCCCGGAAAAATACAGTTTGGCTCAGGCTGGTGGTTTAACGACCAAAAAGACGGCATGATTAAGCAACTGGTAGCCTTGGCTAATCTTGGACTCTTAAGCCGTTTTGTCGGTATGCTGACAGACTCCCGCAGCTTCCTTTCCTACACTCGTCACGAATACTTCCGTCGCATTCTCTGCAACCTGATCGGCGAATGGGTGGAAAACGGCGAGTTCCCCAATGACATTCCCTTATTAGGCAGCATTGTACAAAATATCTGCTTTACTAATGCCAATAATTATTTTGGTATTGAAAACTAAAAATAAAGTATTGATAACAGCCTTAGTTCAAAATGAACTAAGGCTGTTTGTTTGCTTTTATTGATGGCGCTTCATAGTACTATAGGTTCCGATCATGCTTGTCTGGCATTAATCCTGGCAAGCAATTCGTGCTATAATTTAGATATATTATCATTTAGATCGGAGGAAGTTTTTTTGTCATATACTATTGAACTAATACCCCGCCAAGAGCAAACCACCAGCAAGTGGTCTGGCGGCACAACCACACAAATTGCTATTTTCCCAAAACAGGCTGTTTATGCTGAGCGCAATTTTACCTGGCGTATCAGCTCAGCCTGTGTGGATGTAGAGCAATCAGAGTTTACTTCTTTACCGGGGATTTGGCGCCTAATCATGGTGCTTGACGGCGAAATGCGGCTTGAACATACCGGTCATCACAGCAGCCATTTGAAAGCCTTTGAGCAAGACAGCTTTAGCGGTGATTGGACAACCACAAGTTTTGGGAAAGTACGTGACTTTAATGTAATGCTGGCAAACGGTTCAACAGGAACATTAACTGCCCATAGACTGTCACCACAAGCATCCCTTTCCTTAACCGCACCAACTGCTGAGTCTGAATATTCCCCTCAAACAACTTCAGCTTTTTATTGTGTTGACGAAATAGTAACTGTTACAATTGCCAATGAAGAATACCAACTGGCCACCGGCGATATGCTGCTACTGACTAGTAGGCAACCGGCATCTCCTCTGGCCATCAGGCTGCGTAATACCACCAATACTCCTATTCATATTGTCAAAGCCGATATTAACTACCGATAATATAAAGACAACGCAAAAGTGGGTCTGTCTCAACATTCATTGAGGCAGACCCACTTTACATGATTCTTTACAGGTAAGACTTAAGCCAGCTTACTCTTTTGTAGCGGCAGCTTGCTCAAATGCCTCGCCGTCTTTGGCAAGACGTTTGTAGGATTCCCGTCTTTCAGCAGCGTCTTGGGCAGTTTTCTCAAACAGCGCATCAGCATGCTCAGGGTATTGTTGTTTGAGGGAAGCATAACGTACTTCGCCCATGAGGAATTGTTTGAAGTCAGCAGTCGGCTCTTTGGAATCCAGGCTAAACGGATTTTTGCCTGCTTCTTTAAGGGCCGGGTTGTAACGATACATATCCCAGTAACCTGCATCAACAGCTTTTTTCGATTCAAGCTGGCTGTTGCCCATACCAATCTTGATACCATGATTGATACAAGGAGCATAAGCGATGATGAGAGAAGGACCAGGATAAGCCTCAGCCTCAGCAATAGCTTTAAGGGTTTGGGCTTTATCGGCACCCATGGAGATTTGAGCTACATAAACATAGCCATAGCTCATAGCAATCATGCCAAGATCTTTCTTCTTGGTGGTTTTACCGCTGGCAGCAAATTTGGCAATAGCAGCAGTCGGAGTGGATTTTGAGGATTGACCACCGGTATTGGAATATACCTCGGTATCAAATACCATAACATTAACATCTTCGTTGCTTGCAAGCACATGGTCAAGGCCGCCGAAGCCAATGTCATACGCCCAGCCGTCGCCACCAAAGATCCATTGTGAACGTTTTACGAAGTAATCTTGATTGTCATAGATATCATTGAGTAAGGCATTATTGCCTTTTTCAGCGGTTAAGAGTTCAACCAGCTTGTCAGCACGCTCGCGGGTACCGTTGCCATTATCTTTATTAGCCAACCAATCTTCCAGAGCGGCTTTAAGAGCAGGGCTAACAGCAGTTTTAGCTGCTGCTTCTATTTTCGCAGCCAAATTGACGCGAACTTGTTTGCTACCAAAGTACATGCCTAAGCCAAACTCGGCATTGTCCTCGAACAAGGAGTTTGCCCAAGCCGGGCCATGGCCGCGATGGTTTTTACAGTATGGCATTGAAGGTGCGCTGGCACCCCAGATGGAAGAACAACCGGTAGCATTGGCGATCATCATACGGTCACCAAAGAGTTGGGTAATCAGCTTGGCATACGGAGTTTCGCCACAACCTGCACAAGCGCCGGAGTATTCTAAGAGCGGTTGTTCAAACTGGCTGCCTTTAACGGTCAGTTTGTTCATCGGGTTAGCTTTCGGCGATACAGTCATTGCATAATCCCACAGAGGAATTTGGTTATGCTGACTTTCCTGCGGTTTCATAATGAGTGCTTTTTCTTTAGCAGGGCAAACTTGAGCACAGTTGCCGCAACCGGTGCAATCCAGCGGGGAAACGCCAATGCGGAAGCTCAATTCTTTAGCGCCGGTAGCAGTTTTAGCAGTGAAGCCTTCCGGAGCTGCTTTCAGTTCCTCGTCATTTACTAAAACAGGACGAATGGCAGCATGCGGACATACATAGGAACATTGGTTACATTGGATACAGAGATCCATTTGCCATTCCGGAACGTCAATAGCAATACCGCGTTTTTCATAAGCGGAAGTACCAGTTGGGAAAGTACCGTCAACCATGTCAACAAAAGCGCTGACAGGCAGGCTGTCGCCTTCTTGACGATTCATCGGAACAAGAATTTTCTCAATGAACTCAGGTGCTTTAGCGGTAGTTTCAGCTGCGTCTGTAGCAGTTTTCCAGGAAGCAGGCACATTGATCTTAACCATTGCATTAACGCCTTTATCAATAGCAGCGTTATTCATATCAATGATTTTTTGACCTTTATTGCCATAGGAATCAACAACAGCCTCTTTCAGATACTTAATTGCATCTTCAAGCGGAATAATGTTAGCCAGTTTAAAGAATGCAGACTGCATGATCATATTGATGCGTCCACCCAGGCCAATTTCCTGAGCAATACCAACTGCATCCAAGGTATAGAACTGGATGTCGTTTTTCGCAATAAACTGCTTCATAGCTGCAGGCAGCTTCTCGTCAAGCTCTTGCTCGCTCCAAACACAGTTCAAGAGGAATACGCCACCAGCCTTCAAACCGTCAAGTACGTTGTACTTATACACATAAGACTGGTTATGACAGGCAACAAAGTTAGCTTTGTTAATCAAATATGGGGATTTAATCGGAGCCTTACCGAATCTGAGGTGAGATACGGTTATGCCGCCGGATTTCTTGGAATCGTAGGAGAAGTAGCCTTGCGCATACATATTGGTATGGTCGCCGATAATCTTAATTGCGCTCTTATTGGCACCAACAGTACCGTCAGAACCTAAGCCCCAGAATTTGCAAGCAGTGGTGCCGGCAGGAGTAGTGTCAATATCATAGCTAAGCGCAGGCAGCGAAGTATTGGTAACATCGTCAACAATACTTACTGTAAAGCCGTCTTTAGGTTTGTCAAGACGAAGGTTTTCAAATACCGGTACAATATGAGCCGGAACAACGTCTTTTGAACCTAAGCCGTAGCGGCCGCCAACAATAACCGGCTGCCAATCTTTGCCGTAGAAAGCACTCTTAACATCAAGATATAAAGGTTCTGCAAGTGAACCAGGCTCTTTTGTGCGGTCAAGTACAGCAATTTTCTTAACAGTCTTAGGAATATACTTGAAGAAATGCTCAAGTGAAAACGGACGATACAGATGAACTGTCAAAAGACCAACTTTTTCGCCTTTGGCATTCAAGTAGTCAACAGTTTCTTCAATAGCCTCACAACCTGAGCCCATAGCAATAATCATGCGGTCAGCATCAGGAGCGCCATAGTAATTGAAGAGATGGTAATCACGGCCGGTAATTTTGTTAATTTCAGCCATGTACTCTTCAACAATAGCCGGAATAGCTTCATAATATTTGTTGGATACTTCTCTTTCCTGGAAGTAGATATCAGGGTTTTGTGCAGTACCACGTACTACCGGATGATCAGGACTGAGCGCACGGCGACGGAAACTGTTAACAGCATCCATATCCACCAGTTTTGCTAAATCATCATACTCTAATGTCTCGATTTTTTGCACTTCGTGAGAAGTACGGAAACCATCAAAGAAGTTAACAAAAGGTACACGGCCTTTAAGTGCTGCCAAATGCGCTACAGCTCCTAAGTCCATAACCTGTTGCACACTGCTGCCGGCCAGTAAAGCAAAACCGGTTTGGCGAGCTGCCATAACGTCTTGATGATCACCAAAGATATTTAATGAGTTTGCGGCAAGTGCCCGTGCGCTGACATGGAAAACGCAAGGCAACAGTTCGCCGGCAATTTTGTACATATTGGGAATCATTAACAGTAAGCCCTGTGATGCTGTGTATGTAGTGGTCAGTGCACCTGCTTGCAATGAGCCGTGCACTGCTCCGGCAGCACCAGCTTCTGATTGCATTTCTACTACTTTTACTGGCTGCCCAAAAATGTTCTTTCTGCCTTCCGCAACCCACTCGTCAACATGTTCTGCCATTGGCGAGGACGGAGTGATTGGGTAGATGGCTGCCACTTCAGTAAATGCATAGGAGACATGAGCTGCGGCGGTATTTCCATCCATAGTCTTCATTTTTGCCATAAAGATCCCTTCCTTTTCATATATATTAGAATTAGCAGTTATTGGCACTCTATAGGTCCAATAACCACATTAAAACACGCTTAGCAAGAATATATCTGCTAACTGTTTATACGTTCTTTTAAAAAAAGCAGAATCCTGCTTTAAAATGAAAAATTTGTGCTATTTTGCTATTGTTTTTTTGTATTTCCAGGCATAACAATTGGTAATGTTTCTTGTATTCGCAATTCCCCTATGATATAATGAATTCTGATTATTTAAAATTGGATTTTTCAGTTAATTTTTTTTTGTTTTTTCTTTATATATTTTCTTTAATTATTGTTGTTTTTCCGTAACATCTTTCCTGAAAATCGCATTACTTTTGCTATAGACGAGTGACGCCACAGGCTGACCGAGGAGGAATTGGGCATTGAAAAACGAGCAGCACCTCATCCTTGATTCTAAATTTGCTCAATCGCTGACAAATATCATTGCTGCTGAACTTAGCCAAAACATCATTATTTGCGACCATCATGGCGTAATTATTGCCGCTTTTGACAAAAAACGCATCTCCCAAGCGCATGAAGGTGCCGCCAATATGCTGAAGTCTGGCATTATTCGCGAATTTTCTATTAGTGCTGAGGATGAGAAAGTCTTAAAAAATGTTCGCAGAGGCTATGATGTTCCAATTGTAGTCGACGGACGTTGCCTTGGTGTTATCGGTGTTACCGGCGACGCGGATAAGGTGGCGCTCTATGCCCGCCTGGCAGCCCGTTTTGTTGAAGCGACCGTCGAATCCAATTCCCGCCAGCAGCGGTTAGTTGAAGCACTGAAAGATAAAGAAGAATTGCAGTCGATTTTGTTAAATAAAATGATTGAGGTTCAGGAAGAAGAACGGAAAAAGATTTCTCGTGAACTTCATGATGAAATCAGCCAATCTCTTACCTCTGTCATCGTTGGTCTCAGAATGCTTTCCGAGCAAGTTGGCGATTCCAGAGAACGAAAACTTATTCTGGAAATGCGCGATCTTGTATCGAAAACCTTAGATAACGCCCATCGCCTTGCAGTTGAATTGCGCCCGGCACTCCTGGATGATCTCGGTCTGGTTGCGGCTGCTCAACGATATATTGAAAATTACTCCCAAAAATACGGCATCACGGCTGACATTAACTTTTCCAACCTATCCCGCGAACGCTTTCGGCCGGAAATTGAAATCACACTCTACCGGATTTTGCAGGAAACATTAACCAACATTGCCAAGCACGCCCGTGCTACCAATGTCAAAGTAACGTTAAATAAAACACGACGCAAAGTCAATTTTAGTATTACTGATAATGGCGTCGGTTTTATGCCTGAAGCCTTACGAGCTTCACCGGCCAGCAATAATCTTGGAATATACGGTATGCGCGAACGTGTGGCACTACTTGCCGGAACCTTCACGATTCAATCAGCCGGAGGGGCCGGAACCACGATTACCGTTGTAATTCCGCTTAAGGATAAACGTGATATTCCCAGCACTCCCAAAGCTCAGTAGCTTATTGAGCCGCAGCGGAAGCGGCAAATGCCGATTATTTTTTTCCGCTTCCTGCTTGGTAAGCTTTATCTAATAGTTGCACAACATGAAGACAATCTTGGTTCATGTTGTTTTGCACCAACCCATCATTAATGTGCATCCGGCAAGAACCACAGCTGGTAGCGACAGTATCTGTATTGGTAGTTTTGATATCCGCAATTTTTCGATCATTAATTTTTCGGGAAATTTCATAATTTGCCAAGCTAAACGAACCGCCGGCCCCGCAACAACGGGCCGGTTCTTTCATTTCTACCAAGTTGAGACCCGGAATGGCATTGAGAATTTCCCGTGGCTGTTTGGTAATCCTTAGACCTCTGGCCATATGGCAAGGGTCATGGACAGTTACGGCAGTGTCCACAGTTCCCAGGTTATCTTTTCTAAAATGCAGCACATCAGTAAGAAATTCACTGATTTCGTAGGTTTTCGCAGCTAATTGCTGTGCCTCTTCAGAGAGCTTTTTATCATTATGAAACAGCTCCGGATATTCTTTCTTGAAAGCTTCTGCGCAAGAGCCGCAGGCGGCTACAATATAGTCCGCTTTAGTTTCGGTAAAGGTTTTGATGTTATGCTCTGCGAATGCTTTGGCCAACTCCACATCACCCGACATATAAACTGGCGTACCACAGCAATGCTGCATAGGCGGAAGTATAACCTCTACATCGTTAGCATTAAGCACATTTATAACAGATTGTCCAATATCGGTATACACGTAATTGATAGTACAACCAGCAAAAAAAGCCACTTTCATCTTAGGGTTAGGCACCGTTACAGTCGTAGGATACTGACTTAACAGCGGTGTTGCGGCAAAGGGGGCCAGCACCCGTTTACGATCAAGACCCGGAATAGGAAAGCGCGCCATAACTGCCATCCGCCGGGGCAGCTTTTTCATTTGCAGTGGTCCAAACAAGCCTGCCATCCTTAGCGTAAAATCAAACAGTGTTCGGTTAGATAATAACCGGAACACATTTTTTTTGATTGGATGCAAACCGCGCATTTTTACGGCAGCTTGCCGGCCGCGCAGAATTAACTCGTCAGCTTTGACTCCGCAGGGGCATTTATCTGCACAAGCCTTGCACGACAAGCACATGGCCATACGCTTGTCAAAATTCGCAGAAATCTCTGTATTGCCGGTTAAAACAGCTTCCATAAGCGCCAATTTTCCCCTGGCCACTTGCGACTCAACATTGAGTTCTTTATAAACAGGACATACTTCCATGCAATTGCCACACTTCATACAGTTGGCAATTGCATCTTGGACGTCCTCCAATAATTGTTTATCCTCACTCATAGTTAACACTCCCCGACAAGTTTTCCAGGATTGAGAATACAGTTAGGATCAAGCGCCTTTTTGATAGCTTTCATCACACTCATGCCAACAGCACCAAACTGGTCTTCCATATATGGCAGCTTACCAAGTCCAATTCCATGTTCACCGCTTAATGTGCCGCCAAGTGCAATGGCAGCACCAAAAATATCGTTCATAGCCTTATAGACTCGTTCCATTTCTTCTTTATCCCTCAGATCACATACAATCGTCGGATGCATATTACCATCACCGGCATGACCAAAGGTGCCGATAGTTACTTTATGTTTTGCCGCAGCATCATTAACCGCCCGGATCATATCAGGTACTTTGCTGCGCGGAACGGTAGCGTCTTCAACAAAAGTAGTTGGCCGGAGTTTAGCCAGCGCAGGCAAAGCCGCACGCCGGGCAGCCCATATTTTATCACGTTGGGCAGCATCTTTGGCCACTTGAATATCATCAGCTTTATTGGCCATTAGTACTTCAATAACTTTTGCCGCTTCTTTTTCAACTACTTCTGGAATCCCATCAACCTCGATAAGCAGCACGGCCTCGGCATTAACAGGCAACCCAACATGAGCATAATCTTCTACAGTGCGAATTGTGGCATTATCCATGATTTCCAGCGTAGCCGGGATTACTTTGTTGGCAATAATAGCCGATATAGCGCTACCGGCATTATCGAGATTGGAGAAAATCCCCATCATTGCCTTTCTAGTTTCCGGAGCCGGAACCAATTTGACAATAATTTTAGTGATAACTCCTAATGTCCCCTCAGAACCTGTAAACAGTTTTGTCAAATCATAGCCGGCAACATCCTTAACATTTTTGCCGCCGCAATTCATCACCCTGCCATCGGCCAAAACAACTTCCAAACCCATAACGTAATGTTTGGAGACACCATATTTAAGTCCGCGCAGTCCTCCGGCATTTTCTGACACAGTCCCACCAAGAGTGGCGGTAGCTACAGTGCCAGGATCGGGAGGATAAATAAGTCCAAATTCTTCAACAGCTTTGTTTAAAACACTAACAATCACTCCTGGTTCGGCGACAGCCACCAGGTTGGCAGCATCTATCTCAATAAGGTTCTGAAAACGTGTCATAAGTAAGACTATGCCACCTTGCATAGGAACTGTTCCGGCACTTAAATTTGTCCCTGAACCTCGTGGGTATACCGGTATTTTTTCACGGTTAGCCAGCGCCAGCACTTTGGAGACTTCCTCTGTGTTACCCGGTGATATGACTACATCAGGCATGTGTGAATACCCTGGAGTCGCATCATAAGAATAACAAAGCAGCTCTTCCTTACTGGTAAGCACATATTGGTCACCTACAATTTTTTTGAACTCATTAATAAGTTGATTTTCCATTCTGTCTCCCCCTTTTATTAAAGACCGAAAATACTGAAATTGCAGAAAATATTGATGGTAATAAAGCCCCTGATTGATTAATTACTATTGTCCCGTTATTGTGGTCTGCTGTAAATCAGGCGAAAACAGTAAAAAAACTGTAGAAATATCCCTACTGTTCTGAGGGATAAATTCCTACAGTTTGCAAAAAAATTCACAATAGTATGTTTTTTCGACGACCAATTATGTGTTAATTAATTTGTACTTTATTGCATAATTCACCAACTCCGATTTCCGGCGCACTTTTAGTTTTTCCATAATGCGCGACCGATATGTGTCAATGGTTTTTGGGCTAAGTGACAGCCTTGCGCCAATTTCTCCATTAGTATATCCCCGAGCCAAAAAACGGATGACTTCCCGTTCCCGGCTGCTGAGAAGAATGTAAGGATCCTGTTGATCAGGCCCGTCATCCGACGCCCGCAGGAGATTATCCATTAATTTCTCCGACAAGCTTTCCGGCAGAAATTTCTTACCTGAATAAACTTTGATAATTCCTTCAATCAATTCAGTATCAGCCGATTTCTTTAATATGTACCCGTCGGCCCCTGCCCGCATAACCTCTTTGACATATTCTTCATCATCATACATGGTTAAAACCAATATCCGACAAGCTATACCGCGATGGCGAATTTCCTTGATGCACTCAGCACCACCCATAACCGGCATGGCCAAATCAAGAATGAGAACATTAGGAGAACACTTTTCTAGCATATCCAAGGTTTCCAGGCCATTTGAGGCCTCACCCACAACTTCAAACTGAGGGTGATAATTTAGCATCGCCTTAAGACCTGCTCGCAAAACAGAATGGTCATCGGCAATTGCAATACGGATTTTATCCATAAATTTCTCCTTACACCCAGTGTTTTTCTTTATCAAACAGCATATACATCTTTTTGTAATTTCACCCAAAATGTACAAGGTTAAATTAAAAATATCATAGTTTTATTGAATAGTAAATCCTAAGTTGACTAATTTGTAAGAACGCTGTCGCAAGTGGCATATTTTTTCATTTAAATGACTTAGGTGTGAAAACATCCACGAATTGTAAGAAATATCCTACAAAATTCATAGGAAATTTCTTACGTGCTTTTTACTGTGTATACCTGATTTACAACCCCTTGCCTTAAGGTCATAATTTATTGTAATTAATCTAATATTTCTTAATATTCTGCGGAAATTTGTCTTTGGCCTAACAAGGAGGGAACACAAATTATGATAAAAGAGTGTCCTCACTGGAACCAAGTTTTATCAACCGCAAATCACGGCTCCCACTTATTTGATGAATTTGAAACGCGGGCTACCAATGCTGCAGCCACCGTTTATCGCGTAAAAACAGCAATTGAAGCCCGTGAGACATTACTCCAGTTTATCAAAAGTGCTAATGTCACAAAGGTCGTGGCTGTTGAAAGCAAACTTCAACAAGCCGCCAACATAAATGAAGCAATTAACACCCTAGGCATTACCGTATATACTGACCCGCATGAAATTGCCCTTCATGCCGAATCAGCCGACATCGGCATATCTGGCGTTGAATTTGGCATAGCGGAATCCGGCAGTGTCTGCCAGGACGCTTATACCGTCGAAAGCCGCTTAGTATCCACCCTGCCGCCGATACATGTGGTGTTTCTTAACAGCACCAACATAGTGCCGGGAATTGAAGACGCTATGAATATACTCTCTAAAACTTATGACCGCGGTTATATCAGTTTTATAACCGGCCCCAGCCGTACAGCCGATATTGAACGGGTTCTAACTGTTGGTGTACATGGTCCCAGCCGTTTAATTATTATAGCGGTTGACGAAGAAGTTTAAGGAGGTGATCTGGGTTGGAGGGAAAACACCGCGATATAAAACAGGAAATTGAGCAAAAATTAAATGACGATATATTGCGCCAGGCACTTGCCCGCTTTGCCGAAGCCTACCCGCAATCGCGTGCCAAAGCTTATGAAAATGTTGCTGATATTGAAGCTTTGCGCGACTCGGTAAAACAAATGAAAGAGCACACAGTTGCTAATCTTGAGGCTATTGTTGATCAATTCGAAGCCGAGGCTCAAAAACGGGGCGCTAAGGTCTTCAGGGCTGCCACCGGTGACGAATTGAAACAATACCTAATCAATCTTTGCCATGAAAAAGGCGTCAAACGCATTGTTAAATCCAAATCTATGGCGTCAGAAGAAATTCACCTTAACGCTGCGTTAGAAGCAGCCGGACTTCGAGTTAAAGAAACCGACCTTGGCGAATGGATTATTTCATTAGCTGGGCAAAAGCCATCCCATATGGTCATGCCAGCCATTCATCTTAACCGTCAGCAAGTTGCTGAGTATTTTTCTCAGGAACTCCAACAGGATATTCAGCCAGACATCCCGCTTATGGTTCAGGTTGCCAGGGAAAACCTCCGCGAAGAATTTTTACAGGCCGACCTGGGCATCACCGGAGCTAACTTTGGAATAGCGGAAAATGGTGCTATCGGGCTAGTGACTAACGAAGGCAATGCCCGTCTTGTCACGACACTTCCCCGCATTCATGTTGTTATTATTGGTTATGAAAAACTCATACCAACAATCAAGGATGCTGCCCCTATTCTCCGCACCCTGCCGCGCAATGCGACCGGGCAGTGTCTTACCAGCTATGTAAGTATGATCTCCGGCCAGGTTCCCACCTTAGTAAAAAAAGATAACCAATGGGTAGAAGCCAATAAAGCACTTCATATAATTTTACTTGACAACGGGCGTCTCAAAGCCGCTAAAGACGAAAAGTTCAAACAGATTTTCCAATGTGTCCGCTGCGCCTCCTGCTTAAATGTTTGCCCTGTTTACCTGTTAGTAGGTGGTCATGTCTACGGCCATATTTATTCAGGCGGTATTGGCGCCATTCTTACGGCCTTCCTTAATAGCCAAGGAGATTTTGAGGCAATTAATGAATTATGTATTGGTTGCCGAAAGTGTACAACCATCTGTCCCGGCAAAATCGACATTCCCGGGCTTATCGAAGAACTGCGAATCCGTTCGGTTACCGAAAATGGTTTGCCCTTCACTATACGCACTGTTTTTGATAATATCCTTTCCAATCGAAAAGTCTTTCATTCCTTGCTGCGGGTCGCATCACTTACCCAGAAGCCGTTTAAGTCCGGCGAATTCATCAGACATCTTCCGCTGTTTTTAGCAGGTCTCACGAAAGACCGAAGCCTGCCGGCCATTGCCGATACACCACTGAGGGACAAAATAACAAACATAACAAAAAAATTAGACAACCCAACAAAAAAAGTCGCCTTTTTCAGCGGCTGCAATATTGATTTTGTCTTTCCAGCAACCGGCGAATCGGTCTATAAGGTACTGCAAGACCTCAATGTTCAGGTAGTTTTTCCCGAAGACCAAAGCTGTTGCGGCAAACCCATCATCGGTATGGGTGACCTGGAGACCACCAAGAAGATTGCCAAACGAAATATCAAAGCTTTTGAAAAAGCCGAAGTTGATTATATTATTGCCGCCTGCCCGAGCTGCACCGAGACTCTTCATGCCACTTATGCCGACATACTGGCTGATGATCCTGCCTGGGCAGAGCGAGCCAAGAATTTTACCGCTAAAGTACGCGAGTTTTCCCAGTTTGTGGCTAAGCAGTATGAACAAACAGGCCGCCTAAACAAAGAGACACCCGGCGGAGTCAAAATCACAATCCATGACTCCTGCCATATGAAACGCGTGCTGAACATCCACGAAGAACCCCGCAAACTCCTTGAAAGTACTCCGGGATATGAACTAGTGGAAATGAAGGACTGTGATAAATGCTGCGGTATGGCCGGCGCTTTTGGCATGAAATACCCGGAACTGTCACTGCCGCTCTTAAAACAAAAAATTCAAAATGCCAAAGACTGCGGCGCTCAGGTTATTGCTATTGGCTGTCCGGCCTGCATGATGCAGCTCAGAGGCGGCGTTGACAAACAAGCTCCGGAAATCTCGGTAAAACACATTGCCGATATACTGGCTGACACTATCAAGAAATAACCACTTTAGAAAATTTGTGGCTAAGGAAGACCACTGTCTTCCTTGCCTCAATTATGTACTACGTTGAAAGGGGGGATGGGGAAACACTTCTCAGCAAGGTCAACTAGATACTTGAGATAAAATTAAGGGGTGTGTGTAAATGACATGGATTCAAGATTATAACCCGTTGGGAAATATCTTTCTCTCGGCCCTTGTTGCCTCTATTCCGCTCTTCATCTTACTTTACATGTTAGGCATCAAGCGCTCAAAAGGGCATAACGCGGCGTTCTTCGGTCTTCTCTCAGCCATTCTTGCAGCCGTTTTGGTCTTTAAAATGCCTGTCGGACTGGCAGCCAGTGCTACACTGCTTGGCGCTTTATACGGGATATTCCCCATTGTCTGGATAGTTATCACAGCCATCTGGGTGTACAATATGACCGTAGAGTCCGGTGAATTTGAAATCATCAAAAACTCGCTTGCCTCAATTACTGATGACCGCCGGCTTCAGGCAATCTTTATTGCTTTTGCATTTGGTTCCTTTATTGAAGGCACCGCCGGTTTCGGTACACCGGTAGCCATAACGGCTGCCATGCTGGTAGGCCTTGGTTTTAATCCGGTATATGCCGCCGGCATTTGCCTGGTTGCCAATACCGCGCCAGTAGCTTTCGGCGCTATCGGCATCCCGGTTGTAGTACTTGGTCAGGTAACCGGTATTGACGAAATGATCCTGAGTAAGATTATTGGACGTCAATTGCCATTCCTTGCAGTTATTGTTCCCTTGTGGGTTGTTGTGCTCATGTGTGGCTGGAAACGGGCGATGGAAGTACTGCCAGCAGTACTGGTGGCCGGCCTCTGTTTTGCCGTAACCCAGTTCTTTACATCAAACTATGTCAGCGTGTATTTGCCGGACATTACCTCCGCCGCTGTCACTATTATCGGCCTATTGATTTTCCTCAAAATCTGGAAACCTTCGAAAGTCTGGCATTTCCCTGATGAAAAGCCCTCTACCGAAGGACGAGTTCAGTTACAATATACCGGCATGGAAGTACTAAGGGCTTGGGCTCCGTACATTATCTTAGCCATACTGGTATTCTTGTGGGCTGATGATAAATTTATTGGATTTAAAAAGGTTCTGGTCGGTTGGGAAAAAGTTCTGGGCTTAACCTACCTACCATGGCCTGGCCTTCACAATCTTGTAGTTAAAGCAGCCCCGGTTGTAGCCAAAAATACCCCGTACGCCGCAAGCTACGGTGTTAACTTCCTGTCTGCTGCCGGAACGGCTATCTTCTTCTCAGGTATTCTCTCCCTGTTCATCATTCCTAATTATGGTGCCGGCAAGGCAACTGCCTGTTTTTTCCGCACCATTAAAGTTATGGTTCTCCCGATTTGCACCATTGCTATGATTCTTGGTTTAGCCTATATTATGAACTACTCAGGCATGAGTTCAACCTTAGGTCTGGCGTTCACCGCCACCGGCCCGGCCTTCCCCTTCTTCGCACCGATTCTTGGGTGGTTGGGTGTGTTCCTTACCGGTTCTGATACTTCCGCCAATGCATTATTTGGCTCGATGCAAAAGACAGCAGCCCAGCAACTTGGTCTTGATCAGAACCTTATTGTAGCATCCAACACCTCCGGCGGAGTTTGCGGCAAAATGATTTCTCCGCAAAGTATTTCTGTTGCTACCGCCGCTACCGGCCTGGTTGGTCAGGAATCAACCATATTCCGTTTCGCACTGCCTAATAGTATTGCCATGATTATTTTCATAGGCATTCTGACTTATCTCCAGGCAACCGTACTTCATTGGATGTTACCTTAATACCATACTCCTCTTTGCAGCAGGGGTGGCAGACTTAGTCTGCCACCCCTGCTGTTTTATAATCCAGATGGTGTTGCCGATCTGGATTGCTTTATTTATTCTACTTTTTAGTTAATATTTTCCCACCACTGAGAAAATCGTTGTTGTTGATTTGCAAGGTCTACCGGCTCTCCAATCAGGGGAGTAAGAAGCCTATACGCCTTATTCCTACTAGCATCAGTTATACGTTTGAATGGCTCATCCCAAGGATGATTGGCAATTGCGAACTTGCCTGCATGCCCCGGCAATAACGCCTTGGCGTTCAGTTCTTCAGCAGCTTGTACTACTTCTTCCGGCATCATGTGTATATATGGCCAACGTTGATCATACTGGCCGTTTTCCAGAATTACAAGATCAAAACCATGTAACATTTCTCCGATTTGTTTGAAATGCGGCCCATAGCCACCGTCACCACTAAAAAATATCCGTCGTTCCGGGGTTATTAACGCATACCCGCCCCACAAAGTTTTGTTAGGAGTTAGCATCCGCCCAGAAAAATGGCGTGCTGGCAATACATGAATAACAAAGTCATTTTCTAATTCTAATTTGGTAAACCAGTCTTCTTCATGTATTCGTTCTTTTTCAAATCCCCACTGTTCAAAATATGAACCTACGCCTAGCGTGCAGATTACATTTTTGATTTTCGGTTTTAAAGCAGTAACCGTGGGGTAATCCAAGTGGTCCCAATGATCGTGCGTGATAAGCAAATAATCGATTTCCGGCATATCGTCTGCTGTGTATTGATTTGTTCCCTCAAAAGCTTTATTTACGAAAGAAACAGGTGATGCATACGAACTTAATACCGGATCAATCAGAATTCTTTTGCCGCCAAGCTGCACAAAATAGGAAGAATGTCCAAGCCAAATCACTATATCCTTATTTTTGTCCAAGATCATCAAATCTGTCTTTATTGTAGGAATAGGCTCTGTCGGTGTTAACCGCTCTTTTTTGGTAAAAAGATATTTCAACATTGTAGAAGCCGAGCTACTGCCTTCAACAATTTTAGGGGTAACCATCAAGTTCTGAAATTGTCCATCCATATAATTAGGTGAACTTTGGATTCTTTCAAGGCGGGCACCTTCAGGCAATTCTCCAAACTTAGGATGCTGAAGATAAAAAACTATTCCAAGAGCTACTATACTAAGGCATAACAATATAACAAATAGCATTTTTCTTATCCTTTTTTTCATGCATTTCTCCATTTTTATGTTTCATATTGCTGATTTTATCCATTTGTGATTGCGGTAATACCGAAACATAATGGCGATTCTGACCTGCATAATTGTTTATTCACCAAAAAGTTTGGCCGCCAGTTTCATTTTACTCATAATATCCACACCAAATGGGCAATTCTTCATACACGCCCCACATTCTATACATTCATTTGCATGATGTTCCAACAAAGCATAATGATTCTTTACTGTCCCAGGAACAGCTTCTTGAATTAAAGCTAAATCTAAATACTTATTCACTAACGCAATATCTATCTTTTTTGAACAGGGCGCACAATGTCCACAATACATACAATGCCCGCTAAATGAACGCCTTGGTGCATTTGCAGAACTTCACTATAATCTTTTTCTTTGTTGCTTGCAGTAACATAGGCTGTTGCTGCAAGCACTTCATTTGTATTTTTAACTCCAACCATTACCGAAGCAACTGCCGGTCTGGTTAAACAGTAATGTAGGCATTGTATCGGAGTGAGCGCTTTTTCGAAGGGCGATTCTTTGTCACTTAACAGCACTCCAGCAGCATACCCTTTCATAACCGTTAAAGCGACACCTGAATTTTGGCAGGTTTGGTATAACTTATCACGCTTTCGATCAATACCTTCATAAATTCTGTTTTTAAAAGTACTCTCTTCAAAAAGTATGTCTACATCCTCACTGGCTGGCAACATATCATAAGCAGGATTGATGCTAAATAAAATGACATCAATCATGCCTATTTCTACTGCTCTAAAAGCAATATCCGGATTATGTGTTGATATTCCTAAAGACTTAATAATTCCTTTTCCTTTTAATTCGTTTGCATATTTGATTATTTCTCCATTAAAAATGTTATCAAAATCTTTTTGATCATCAACATAATGAATCATTCCTACATCAACATAATCTACCTGCATTCTAATTAAAAAGTCTTCAAATGCATTAACAACTTCATTGAAATCCCTGGTACGCCGATATTGTCCGTCATCCCAGGTAGAACATAAATGTCCTTCAATAACAAAACTGCTGCGAGGATATTTATTTAGCGCTTTGCCCACGTTGCTTCTGACTACCGGATTTGAATTATATATATCAAGAAAGTTAATTCCTTCATTGATTGCACAGTCTATAATTACCTCACACTCTGCATAACTTTTATTTTCAAATCCTCCGCCTCCAATACCAATGGCACTTACTTTAATCCCGATTCTTCCTAAAATCCGATATTCCAAATTAAACACCTCACAACGCATTTACCAACGTCGGTTTCGCAAAGTTTTAGTTATATTACCTGAAACTTTGTCCATTTTTCATTTGTATATCGGTATACGAAAATAATCGATTTGACAATCCAATCAATAAACATCGCTATCCACGTGCCAAACATTCCCATATCCCAATAAATACTTAACAGATAAGCCAATGCAATACGACAGAAAAGCATGGTTAACGTACCCACAATCATTGGATATTTTGCATCTCCTGACGCCCGAAAGGTCACTGGCAAGGTATAGGCAAGCGGCCATATGGCAACTGTAAATATGCCATGATACCAAACGATTTTTGTGGTCAATGCTGTTGCCGCCTCAGAAAGTCCATACACATGTAATATTGTGGGAAGCAACGCAAGCACCACTGCGCAGCTTACTACATGTGCCGCATACACAAACCCCATAACCTTTTTGGTATAATATTTAGCCTGCTCATAATCTCTTGCGCCGACACATCTTGATATAATTACAGTTAATCCAAGACCAATTGCCATACCGGGCAGCACTTGAAACATAACAATAGTACCAGACACCGCATTAGCGGCAATTGCTGCCGTACCAAACATTGCAACAAGACTGAGTACCATAATTCTCCCCAGATAGAACAAACCATTTTCCAGTCCATACGGAACACCAATGTCTAAAATTCTTTTAATCATTACCCAGTTAAATTTGTGTCTTAAACTTTTTTCTATATATAATGATTGTTTGGGGTTGAACGCCAATGCGATTATAATAACTGCAGACGCAACACGTGCTAGCAAGGTTGGTATCGCAACACCCTCAACACCAAAATGAAACCCATAAATAAGTATTGCATTGCCAAGCGCGTGCGCAATGTTCATATACAGCATGATCTTCATAGGCAGTTTAGAATTACCCATTGTACGAAATATCGCCGCTCCGGCATTATACAGTGCAAGAAACGGAATAGATAGTGCCGTAATCATCAGATAGATATTTGCATCCCTACGTACTTCATCCGTAATCTGCCCAAATAGGCCATTTAAGATAAGTGGTTTCGCCAGATAGATCATAACCATAATTATGATAGATACACCACCGGAAAACCATAGGAGTTGATTTGCAGCTTCTCTTGCTTCCTCTGCCTGCTTCCTACCCAAATATTGTCCTGCAATGACAGCTCCACCCGTAGACAAAGCAGCAAACAAACTAATGAGTAGTGCCATGACGAAATCTACCAATGATACTCCAGATACGGCTGATTCCCCTACATGGGCCACCATGATTGAGTCTGCCAAACCTACCAGGTATTCTAAGAACTGCTCGATGATAACTGGCAGAAATAATTTGAATAAATCCTGGTTCGAAAATAACTTATTTGTTGCCATAATTTTTTGCTTCAATCTTCTTCCTCCTGCTTATACACTTTTACCTATTTCATAGGCCTGTTTCATTGCAGGATGTTCTTTGATTTCTATTTTTTACGTTCATGATATAAAACTAAAACCTTGCCTAATACTTCAGAGGCATTATCTGCTTCCTTCTTGCCAACTTTATCAGCAAGGACGCTGATAATGCCATTCATTTGCTCCTCGGTTAACCCAGTATTAAACCCGAGGTTAAAATGAGCCTGCAGTTGTGAGTTGACCCCTTCCATACTAGCCAGCGCCGAAATTGTTGCAATCTCCCTACTCTGGAAATCTAAGATGTCACGCCCGAATATATCCCCAAACAAATGCCCTTTCAAGAATTGATCTATAGCTGGAGCGAATGTATAAATTGGTCCACGCACAGGTACTCCTACCAACTTAGTTTGGTTTTCGGTACCAAATTCGATGCTGCTTTTATCAGCCGGCAGGGGACTTGCCTCTCTGCCAATCTCATCGTGAATGCCTTTTGCTTGCCGCTCTTCCATAACACCCATAAAGGTGCTAATCCCGTTCAGGCTGCGAGGAAATCCCGTATAGGCATACATCTGCACAAGCACTTCTTTGACTTCATTAACTGTCAAACCGGCATCAAGGCCATCATTTAAAGCAGTTTTTAGCCTAGGCAAATCCCCTTTGGCAGTAAATGTCGCAATGGCAACTATTTGTTCTTGCCTTGCATGTAAGACTGGCCTTTCTTCTTGCATACTATTCGCCTCCGAAATGTTAGTAAAGTTAACTAGTGAGAAAATTACCCCTATTAGAAGTAAAATGTTTTTTTTGATCAATTTAACTACCACCTTTTCGTTTAAACTTTTCAACGGAATGTGTGATATTTTCCTGTTGTTTTCCCCTTAAATCTTCTCAGAAAATACAGCAGATAATAGGTCACACCAATATAGCAGCCAACAATTGAAAAATAGTCAAAGAGAAATCTCCACAGGGTCGGCTTCGCACCCCACCCCGCAAAAACATGTTGCATAAGAAGATTGGCTCCAATATTATTTACGAAAGATGCATAGACACCATAAGCAATAATGGCGACAGATACAATACGGCTTATAATGCTCCAACCGCGGCTTAAACTATCAATACGAAGCCAGTTCTTGAGCTTTGCTATAAGCATTTCCCAATGGAGCCCTAGATGTATTGCTATAAGGATAAGACTCGCATAGGCTGTTCCCTGATGCAGCTCGTGTAGGAAAAGACTGCGACTGCCGATGCCTAGCGGCGCAAACACGGTTTGTGAAATCAGCACACCAGTAACAAATACCGCGCCCATCGCAGCCAGCAAAAGCAAATTAAAAAACGTTAAGATTACACGCCCTAGACTCTGCCTGCCCTTGATGAAAACCTGATACCATCGCCGATTGAGTATATTATGAAAGATGAACAGTAAAGCAAGAACTACTGCAGCGATTTCATGAAATATATTTCCTGTAAAGCGGTAGTCCATAATTAATAGAACAAGCACCGTCATGACTAAATTAAGTATATTTCTAATCAAGGCATTCCCCTATCTTTCTCGTTCAGTTATTTGTCATATGTTATTCACCAAACCCTACTTTACTAAGCCATGCCAATATTTCTTTTTGCTCGTACTTATTACTTCCACTCAGTACAAGTTCATCTAGAACCTGGGACTTAGGTGCAAGTTTTTTAATATCCTCCAGACTATGCCCTGCTCCATAGCCGCCATGTGTGCAGAATGGAATGATCGTCTTGCCTGCAAGCTCAGATTCAGACAGGAACGTAGCAACCGGTGGGGCAATTGTATACCACCAGATCGGTGTACCGACAAATATCACCTCATAAGATGAGAGATTATCTACCTTCTTCTTAAGCGGTGGCTTGTAGCCTGACTCGACTTCCTTTTTCCCTTGATTTACTACTGTATCATAGTCTGTGGAATACGGTGTAACAGGCTGAATCTCAAATATATCACCATCAACGCTCTGCCGAATCTGCTCAGCGAGCGCGCGCGTATTGCCTGTATAAGAATAATAAACCACCAACGCTTTTTTGTTCTGGTTATTATTCAGCGTCTTTTCACCTCCCTTTGAGGATACGACTGCCGCCTGCTGTGACTCCTTCGAAGGTTCCGGCACCCCTGAAGTCTTGTTATGCATAATTCCTATAGTTGCAAATGCAATGATTGCGAGCATAACACACGCTAGTACAATATACTTTATTCTCATTAGTACGTCCTCCAAATTCGGTTTATTAATTACTACTTTTCTGCAAAGGGGATGCAGTGCTTACAATATTCGCCAGCACTGCATCCCCTCTATTGCTATCAGCATCAATAAAGGACTATTTTAACTTACTGTACTCATCATCGCTAACAGGTTCCAACCATTCTGCAGGCCCTGCCTGACTATTGGTTTCAACAGAAAGGTGTACGAACCAACTGTCTTTAGCAGCACCATGCCAGTGTTTCGCATTTGCCGGAATCTTTACAACATCGCCATCCTTGAGTTCACGCGCCTCTTTTCCTTCTTCCTGATACCAGCCTCTGCCGCCTGTTACCAAGAGGATTTGTCCGCCTGGATGCTTATGCCAATTATTGCGACAGCCAGGCTCGAACGTTACGTTTCCGATGGGACAGTTGAACTCTTTGTCACCAGGCACTAACATCTCAAGATATGCCTGGCCGATAAAGAATTTATTATATGGCTCTGGCATCTTGTTACCTTTGGGAAAAACTACGCTATTACTAAAATCACTCATTTGAATCTCTCCTTTTGCCTTGATACGTGTTACAGCTTTACCCCCTTCGTTTAGTTTACACCAATATTTTTCAGCCAAGCTTCCACTTCGGAAGCCTTCGCTGCATTGCCATATACCGAGAGAAGTGACAGTACCCTTGAATCAGGACAAAATGTCTTGACCGTGTCTTCAATGTTGCCGGAGCCGCCCCCGCCATGGGTACAGAACGGAACAACACTCTTGCCTGTAAGATTATAATTTTCCAGGAAAGTGGCAATCGGCGGTGCGATAGTACTCCACCAATTTGGCGTGCCGACAAAGACTGTATCATAAGACGAGAGATCCTTTACTTCGGTCTTGAGTACTGGGCGGAAGCCTGCCTGGATTTCTTTCTTCGCCTGCTCCACGACTGTGCTATAGTCGCCGGGATAGGCTTTCTCCGGTAAAAGCTCGCAAATTGCCCCACCTGTCGCCTCCTTGATCAGCTTTGCCAACTTACCCGTGTTCCCAGAATGTGAATAATAGACAATCAAAACATTTTTACTCATCTAGAAAAACCCCTTTCATTCATTTACAGCTTCGATCCGGACTGTAAAATCGCCATTCATTTTTGCCATTGCTTCAAGACCGGACGTGAAACGGCCTATCGGAACCAGCCCTTTGGAATAGCCAAAGTTATGGTAATAGATCGCCAGATTGCCCCATGGAGCGAATAGGGCCAAATCACCAGCTAAAGGCGCATATCCTTCTGGCGCCTTTTCCGTAGATAGGCTGCGCGGTAGATAACCAATCTTCTCGGTATTGTTGAAGTCTTTCAGACTCAGTGTGAGCGGCAGCATGGACACAAGATCGCGACTTGTCGGATTGTCATACAGTTCTGCAACCGCTTCGCCACCACCAAAGCTTAGCTTAATTTGGGTGGTTCGAGACGATCTCGATGCATCAGAGATATGGCCTTTGTTATCAGCCGATTGAACACCGCCAGAGCTTTCCTTACCGGGACTATTTTTCGCCGCTTCTGTGCCACAGCCTACCAATATAATTGAGAATCCGATCAGCAAGGCAACAAATACTGACAATCTTTTCATTGATATGACCTCACAAGTTTTAGATTTGGTCTATTTAAAGGTTATCACCTTGAGTTAACTCAAAGTCAATAGTTTTTTTGCCTTATATAAAAATATAAAAATTTCTTTTGATGCCTATTTATAGGGCTTGACCTTGAGTTAGCTCCAAGTGCTATGCTAGTTTCACTAGGAACTAGGGGGAATCGTCATGAATCGTCGTGTTTTTATCAAAACTATGGGTGCCGGAGCTGTAGGCTTCCTGCTCGGCGGCTGCGATTTCAAAGCGCCCTTATCGTCTGTTACTTCAGATAGCACATTAGCTGTCGATAAAAATGGCCCAACCTTCTCGGGTAAAATCGAATATCGTACCATGCCGCGAATCAGCGAAAAAATTAGCACCATCGGCCTAGGCGCAAGTGCTCTCCAGGAGTCATCTGCATCTCAAATCGAAAAAATGATTGTGTATTCTTCAGAACAAGGAATTAACCTTATTGATACCGTCATGTCGCAATTCGGACCAGCGGAAGCTATTGGTCGGGCATTAAAAGGACGGCGCGACAAAATTATGACTCAACTGCATATCGGCGTCACTTACCCAAGCCAGACCTACACAAGAACCCGAGACTTAAAACAAGTACAGCAGGGCTTCGAACAACAGCTTAAAGGCTTTGGCACAGATTACAGTGATATCGGACTTATTCATTACGTTGACGAGCCTGAAGATTTCGAGAAGGTAATTTCCGCTGGCATTTTAGACTACGCTCAGAAACTTAAAAGAGACGGAACCATCCGCTATCTCGGCTTTTCTTCGCATTCAGCGGACATCGCCCACCGATTTCTCGCAACCGGCGTTATTGATATCTTTATGTTTAGCCTCAATCCAGCCTATGATTTTGTTCCGGTTGAGGGCAAACTGAAGCTGTCTGAAGAGCGGCGACGGCTCTATCAGGAAGCGGAAAAGCGCGGCGCTGCTATCACCGTCATGAAGGCTTACGGCGGCGGACGTCTTTTAAGTGATGCCTCCTCGCCATTTGGGCGCGCTATGTCTGTACCGCAATGCATCCAGTACGCCCTGGACCGTCCGGGTGTTATCTCCTGTCTGCCCGGCGTTCGCAATATGGACGACCTTACAGCGGTGCTTGCCTATTATAATTCCACTAAGGAAGAGCGCGACTACTCCTTTATAGCAAGTGCACAGCATCAGGACATGAACGGTGTCTGCATTTACTGCAACCACTGTCAACCTTGTCCTTATGGCATCGATATTGGTGCTGTCAACAAGTATCTTGACCTTGCCAAATCTGGCGACGAGCTTGCTAAAGATCATTACCTCAAATTAAGGCGGACAGCTAGAGACTGCTCATACTGCGGCGAATGCGTGCCTCGCTGCCCATTCCACGTAGATATACGCAACCGCATGCGCGAAGCCAATCAATTCTTTGGTCGCTAAACTTAAGTCGAACTTCAATTAAATCCAAAATCCCGGATATATCAAGTTCATAAAGAAAAAATATTTATAAACCTATTGACTTCGAGTTAACTCCAGGCTGTAAGATGAAATGGATATTTTAAAAATGCTTTAACTTAGAAAGGGGAATACATACATGTCCAGCAAAGTATATTTTGTAAACCTTAGAGCGAGAACAGACAAAAGCAATAAAATCAGCAAAATTAGAAGTTTATTTGATCGAGCCGGTTTTAATGAATTCATCCAAAAGGATGCCCTTACAGCTATAAAGCTAACCTTCGGCGAACGCGGCAGTGACGGCTTTATTAACCCGGTTTTTGTACGGCAAGTGGTAGATAAAATAAAAGAAAATGGTGCAAAACCTTTTTTAACCGATACGAACACACTGTATTCGGGAAGCCGACATAACTCGGTTGATCATTTACTGACCGCACTAGAGCATGGTTTTGACTATACGGTTACAGGCGCTCCCATTATCATAGCTGATGGATTGCGCAGTGAAAGCATAACTGAAGTGCAGATTGATAAAAAACACTTTAGTAAGGTAAAGCTGGCTACAGACCTTGTCAGTGCCAACAGCATGATTGTATTATCTCACTTTAAGGGCCATGAGATGGCTGGCTTTGGCGGCGCTATCAAAAATCTGGCGATGGGCGGAGCACCGGCGCTTGGAAAAAAAGAACAGCATGCTCTTAAGATTGTAGTTGATCAAGAGAAATGCGTTGGCTGTTCAAAATGCAGTGCCGTCTGTCCGGAAACGGCCATTAGCATGAGTGAAAAGAAGGCCAATATTTCCCCAGATGCCTGTATTGGCTGCGGTGAGTGTTTAACTGTTTGTCCGGTAAAGGCCAATGGAATGGACTGGGCAACAGATCTGGCTGCTTTCCTTGAACGCATGACAGAGTACGGCTATGGGGTTCATAAGACCCATGAGACACGCATTGGCTATATAAACTTTTTACTCAATATCACCCCTGACTGTGACTGTGCATCATGGAGCGATGCACCGATTGTTCCAGATATCGGCTTTTTGGCCTCCATCGATCCAATAGCTATTGATCAGGCAAGTTATGACCTAGTCAATAAACAGACTGGCTTCTCTCATTCTTTCCTTTCTTCCAATCTGGAAGCTGGGGCAGATAAGTTTCAGGGGTTGCGTCCTTACATAGACGGCACTATTCAAATGCGACATGGAGAAGAAATTGGCATGGGCAGCCGCGATTATGAATTAATTACCCTGTAATAATTGAAAAAACCACGTCTTACATTTATATGAATTGTAAGACGTGGTTTTTGTATTGTTTTAGCAAGCAATCAGAATCCAACACACACATTAAATTTCGATTAGATTATATTTCCGGCTGCCCATGCCAAGCGTTTCCATATATTCAAGCTGATGCAATCCGCCACGAGATTCAATGCGTTCAGCAATATCATGGCGCTCATTAGCAGGCAGCTGATAAATCATGTCAATACCAGCTTGATCAACTGCAAGAATATCTGTTGAGCCAAGAATACCTATATCATTACAAGTCGGCTTTGCGGCGCTAGCCCCGGCACAGTCACAGTCAACAGAAATATTTTTCAAAACATCGATATAAGCGATGTGGCTTTTAAAGTGCTCAGTAATAGCCTTGCCGGATTCCACCATCCGTTCTAGAAATCCTTTACCTAGCGGCCAGCCTTCCCCGTGAATCATTCTCTTGCCTACCTTGCCTGAAGCAAAACCGATACCGATGTTCTTTAACGAACCACCAAAACCGCCCATTGCATGACCCTTAAAATGCGTATAAACCAAAACCGAATCATATTTGAGCACATTTTTCCCTATCGCAATTTCCTGCAGATGGATTCCTGGTTCAAAAGGAAATGTTCCTCCGAAATTATCCATTTGTTTATCAAGAAATTCTTTCATGCCTGGTACCGGCAACATAACATCACCATCCGCATCCAGGATATCGACGGGACAAAAGTCAAAACCATTGATTTTAATTGTTTCTCGATGCGTCTTGGTTTCCCGGCGCGGACTTTTATAAAGCACATTGCATTCAACAATCGAACTGTGTGGAATTCTCTTCTGCAAGCTTTTAATGTACTCAATAGGTAGGAGATTCGGGCCGTGCGGCTCGCCGGTATGCAGCTTTATCCCGACTTTACCGGTAATCCCCTGGTTAATCTTCTCATAAATTTTTTGTATGCCCTCCGGACTTAAATCCCGTGTAAAATACACATTGGGCTTGCTTGGATCATACTGCGAAGTTGCGTGTAATCCGTCCCAAGTCGCACGATTGGAGTTGCTTTCCGCATGTGCAACCAGCTGACTTAATGTCGGAATTGCAGCCATCGCTGCCACCGTACCGCCGGCAAACTTCAGAAAACTTCGCCTCGAAACTTCTTTTGTTTTTTCCTCTTTTTGCTCATCATCTTTTTCCACTTTTTCTCATTACTCCTTTTTGCTAAGACTTATCAAACTCATCGTAGTTTTCAATTTTATAAACCAATCGTTCTTTAGTTGCTTGTAATTTTGCAATACGATCATCTAATCGTTTTAATTCTTCCCTTAAAAGATCCTTCCTTGCCTCTTTGGTTTTACTTCCCTGTTGATAAAGCTGGACATATTCAACAAGGACTTCTACCGGAATACCTGCATTTCGCATACAGTGAATAAATTCAACCCAGCCACAGCTGTAATCGTCATAATCGCGAATTCCATTTGGTTTACGCGGAACCGGCGGAATCAGGCCGACTCGTTCATAGTAGCGCAATGCGTCCTGTGTCAAGCCGTATTTTTCACTGACCTCTGAAATTACCATTTGGTTTACTCCTTCATTTTCTGTATTTTTACCCCAAACAAAACTCACTTACATTATTTTTCTAAATCACAAAAGTTCTTCTTTCAATTAACGTGAATTATAGCTTTATACTGAAAGAATATCACCTTGTCTTAGCTCCAAGTCAAGTGTTTTTTTATTACTGTAGAATATTGCTACAGCCTGCAAAACATAATCGCCGTGGTTAGCACATCAATAACACTTAATAAAAGGAGACTAGAATTCTTTTAACCGCATTCTGTCTTTTGAGTGAAAGCAATTGAAACACTTATAAATCGTAGAATCAAAAAAAATTAAAAAGCCTATTGACTTGGTGTTAACACCAGATGATAGATTTAAACTGTTAAAACAATTTGACATACTGTCGACTTAATGAGAGGAGGAATAAAGAATGTAGCAAACTGCATTTTACGGAAATTCGCAAATATATACGCAAAAAACAACATGCAAACAACCATAGAAAGAGGTTTAAAATGAACATACAATCTATTATCACTCGTAGTTTCCACATGCTCACAGCGATGGCACTGGGCTTAGTTTTATCCACTACCGGCGTTGGCGTTGCATCTGCGGCAGATATGTCCAATGGAGCCGACAACTTTTACAAGAGCGACAAAGTAACCATGCAGAAGGTTACGTTTAAAAATCAATACAACATGAAGGTTACAGGGAATCTTTTTATTCCTAAAGGTTTGAATCAGAACGCCAAAAACCCTGCGATCATTGTCGGGCATCCTATGGGCGCCGTAAAAGAACAAAGTGCGAATCTGTATGCCACGAAAATGGCTGAACAGGGATTCGTTACTTTGTCCTTGGATCTGTCTTTCTGGGGCGAGAGTGAGGGACAGCCTCGCAACGCTGTTTCGCCGGATATCTATGCCGAGGATTTCAGTGCTGCAGTAGATTTTCTGGGCACCCGTCCGTTTGTTGACAAAGATCGAATTGGTGCTATCGGAATTTGTGGCAGCGGCAGCTTTGTCATCAGCGCAGCCAAGATCGACCCGCGCATGAAGGCCATTGCAACAGTCAGTATGTATGATATGGGCGCAGCTAACCGTAATGCACTCAAGCATTCACTGACCCTTGAGCAACGGAAACAAATCATCGCAGAAGCAGCCGAGCAACGCTATGTGGAATTCACTGGCGGTGAAACCAAATACACCAGTGGGACAGTGCATGAGTTGACGGAAGACACTCACCCCATCCAGCGTGAGTTTTTCGAATTCTACCGCACTCCAAGGGGTGAATTCACGCCTAAAGGTTCATCGCCAAATCTAACGACGCACCCGTCACTTACCAGCAGTATCAAATTTATGAACTTCTACCCGTTCAATGACATAGATACGATTTCTCCTCGTCCTATGCTTTTCATCGCCGGTGAGAACGCTCATTCCCGAGAGTTCAGCGAAGACGCCTACAAGCTGGCAGCCGAACCGAAGGAACTCTACATTGTTCCAGGCGCAGGTCATGTGGATCTGTACGATCGGGTTAATCTTATCCCCTTTGACAAGCTCACATCCTTCTTTTCTAAGCATCTGAAATAACGTCCCTTTGCTTCTTTCTTGGGACAATTACCTTTAAAGAAATTGCATGCATAAACAATCCTAACAGCGGGAATCCTATTATCCAAATGATTTTGGAGGTGACGGGTATGGGCGATAAGAAACCAGGTCGCGGACCTAAGAAAAGCAACAAACAATCGTCATTAGCCAGTTCCCAGGACAGCACTGCAAAAAAGTAATCTACAACTACTAAAAATACTCCCAGCATTACTGCTTGGGAGTATTTTTATAGGTAAGGGCTACCTTGTGATGCGGCCCCGCCCAAGGTATATCTAATAAATTTGATGAACACAGCCAGCGGGACGATTCAGGCAGCACATCACCAGCCAGCCACTCGCATTGATAAAAGGCTATATCCCATTTACGATGACTGAACGTGTGTACGCAATGATAAACACACTCTTTAACCTGTACCTTTTGGTGGAAGGTACGGTACAACTCTGCTTTTAACCGTTCAATAGCATTATCTCCTTCAGCCAATTCAGCCGTAGGAAATTCCCACATTGCTGCCAACAAGCCTGTTGCCGGCCGTTGATGCACCAGATAGTTCCCGTCTTTTACGACTAACCCGGCCGCCAGCTTCACTAGCTTTTGCTCTTTCTTCGCAGGCCGCACAGGCAGCGTATTTTGCACTTCGCGCGCATAGGCTTCACATAAATTAATCAGCGGACAAAGCTCACAGCGCGGCTGACGGGGAATACACACCATAGCCCCTAAATCCATTAAGGCCTGATTAAAATCACCCGGATATTGTTTGGACATATACTCACGAACCAGGCTCTTTACCTGCCGTTTGGTTGTCTGTTTAGTAATATCTTCTTCCAAACAAAACAACCGGCTAAAAACTCTAAGAACATTGCCGTCAATAGCTGGCACCGGCCGGTCATACGCAATACTGGCAATCGCGCCTGCCGTATATTCGCCCACACCAGGCAGGCTTTGTATAACAGCAGGATCATCTGGTACTTTTCCACCATATTCCGCACAAACTTCTCTAACACCGGCCAACAAGTTGCGCGCCCGGCTGTAGTAACCTAATCCCTGCCAATAGGTAAGCACCTCCTGTTCTGAGGCTTCGGCCAAATCTGCCGGGGTAGGAAATCGTTCCATCCAACGCGTATAATAGTTTTTCACAGCTTCAACCCGTGTCTGCTGAAGCATAATTTCCGAAACCCAAATCTTATAGGCATCTTTATCTGCACGCCAAGGCAAATCCCTAGAACGTTGATAATACCAATCAAGCAATTGTGTCGCCAGTGTCATCTTATTCACCCTTAATTTCCCATAAAAATTATTAATAAATAACTGTAATTATTTTTATTATACCGCAAAATAGCCTGCTTGACCAAATTTGCCAAACCAATCGTTTTCATTTATATTTAATTCATACTTATTGACCAGTTATGAAAGAAGGTTGCTGCTATGAAGTCCTTTCAAAGCCATAAAATTCTCCCTGAACATGCCGGTCTGACAGTTGAGAACTATCTTAAACAAGTTCTTCAGCAATCTGGTCGCAAATTACAAAAATTAACCCGCCAAAAGGGTCTCTTTTTGAATGGCAAACCGGTTTATCTGCAAAGACAGCTAAAGGCAAACGACACGTTACGCGTCCTGGTTTTAGAAGATGCAGACTATGGAGTTCAGCCGGAACCAGGCAATATTGAAATTCTTTATGATGATGACTATTTGCTTGTCGTAAATAAACCACCCTACCAGCTTGTTCATCCTACCGGCCAAACAACGAGCGGAACTTTGGCCAATCATCTAGCTTATCATTTAGCCAATCGTGCCATAATCAGTACAATTCGCCCCATTCACCGCCTGGACAGGGATACCTCTGGTTGTGTGATTTTTGCCAAAAATGCCAGTAGCCAAACACTACTGGAACAACAACTGAAAGACCGCACACTCAAACGCGGTTACCTAGCCGCTGTCAACGGTCACATACAGCCTCCCTCAGGCACGATAAATGCCCCCATCGGACCACATGCAAAGCTTCCCAACCGGCGCGCCGTAAGTCCGCAAGGTGAACCGGCAATTACCCATTATCATACCATCACCAAATTTGCAGATATGTCATTGCTCGAACTTACACTAGATACTGGCCGTACTCACCAAATCCGGGTACACTTGTCACATCTTGGGCATCCGATCTTTGGCGACAAAATGTATGGAACACGTTCACCACTTATCTCCCGTCAGGCACTACATGCCTCCACTGTGAGTTTTGAACACCTAGTAAGTAAAGAACTAATAACGGTTACTGCTCCTTTGCCTGCCGACTTTAAACGCCTAATTGACAGTTGCAACCAACCATTACGTGAGTAAACAGCAAAATTCTACCCTATTTTAGCAAATTTTCCGACAGGTAATTACCCTCCAATGTGAAACTGCTAGTACAGTAGTATATAGCCTATTGAGACAATATAGGAGGGGTTTACGTGAATAAGATCATGATTTCTCCAGGCCGTTATGTCCAAGGTGCCGGAGCACTTGGCGACATCGGCAAACATGTTGCCGGCCTGGGAACCAAAGCCTTAGTTCTTGGCGGCCAACGCGGCCTTGACGCCATCCAAAACCTGCTGGAAACCAGTTTCAAAGAACATAATGTCAGCTATATTATCGAGCCCTTTGGCGGCGAATGCTCACGCCCCGAAATTGACCGGATAGTAGCCAATGTCAAACAGAATGACATTACTATTATTGTTGGTGTCGGCGGCGGCAAAGCGCTTGATACCGCTAAAGCGGTTGCCCATTCAGCCAAAATCCCGGTTGCCATTGTTCCGACAATTGCCGCAACCGATGCCCCCTGCAGCGCCTTATCAGTTATTTACACCCCGGAAGGAGTTTTCGAATCCTATTTGGTATTGCCCAAAAATCCTGATTTGGTACTTGTCGATACTGCTATTATTGCCCAGGCTCCTGCCCGCCTGTTTGTATCAGGAATGGGTGACGCACTGGCTACCTGGTTTGAGGCCGATGCCTGCGCTAAAGCCTTTGCCAGCAATCTCCCTGGTGGATTATCTACATCTGCAGCTTTGAGTCTGGCCAAACTATGTTACGATATTTTAATCGAATATGGATTATATGCCAAATTAGCGCTGGAACAAGGTGTCGCTACTGAAGCCGTGGAAAAAGTAGTCGAAGCAAATACCCTATTAAGCGGACTTGGCTTTGAAAGCTCAGGCCTCGCAGCTGCCCATGCTGTCCATAATGGTTTGACAGTACTGCCGGAAACCCATCATGCCTACCATGGCGAAAAAGTATCCTTCGGCACACTTGTGCAACTCGTTCTGGAAAATCGCTCATCCGGTGAACTGGAGGAAGTACTTTACTTCTGCAAATCGGTTGGCCTGCCCATTACCCTTAAAGAAATCGGCGTGACCACTGTAACCCCGGAAAAAATCCGCCAAGTAGCCGCAGCAACTTGCGCTCCTGGCGAAACCATCCATAACCAGCCTTTTAGTGTTACCCCAGATAGTGTTTATGCCGCCATTTTTGCCGCCGATGCCATTGGCAATGCTTATCTAAAACAGAATTAACAACAATCTCATATAAATACAAAAGCATTATTTGTCTTTATCAATAGACAAATAATGCTTTTACTTTTTATTCTAGATTGCCAAAATTATTCTGCGGCTTTATAGTAGAATTAATCCATGCCACGAAAGTACGAGGTATTTTTATGCTACCTGCCTATCGCACAGTCAAACAAGCTGGTGAGGCTAAATTAGAAATAAACAAATCCCTATTTCTTGCTTTTGTCAGCCCTGTCACAACCGAAGAAGACGCCATAGCATTTATTAAGAATATAAAAAACCACCATAAGGAAGCCACTCACAATTGCTCTGCCTATATCATCGGGCAACATGGCCAAATCCAGAAAGCCGACGATGATGGTGAACCTGGCGGCACTGCCGGCAGACCAATATTAGAAGTTCTAAACAAGTCTGATGTTAGAGATGCCGTCATTGTCGTCACCCGCTACTTTGGCGGCATTAAACTGGGAGCCGGCGGTCTCATCCGCGCTTACACCAAAGCCGCTGTCGACGGCCTTGACGCTGCAAGCATTGTTGAAAAACAGCTGCATACCTGTCTAACAGCAGAGTTTCCTTACCA
Organism: Bacillota bacterium; assembly: GCA_017889705.1. Classification (GTDB taxonomy): domain Bacteria; phylum Bacillota; class Negativicutes; order Sporomusales; family Sporomusaceae; genus Sporomusa. The sequence continues at coordinate 94,406 of JAGGAB010000008.1, forward strand.
TTTGCTCGGAACAATAGAAAACCAATTGCGCCTTCATCACTATCAGATTGAAAACAAAGAATTCAGTCAGGCAGTCACACTAACTGTATTAGCCCGCAAGGGTGATGAAGACAGCTTACGTCAACTGCTTGCTGATTGTACGGCTGCTCAGGCTATCGTAAAAGAAATTGGCGAAATATATGTAGCAACAAGCTAATTAAAAATAGTGAACTCTGGTAAGTATATGCTAACAAATACAATCCTGTTCCCGATCACTATCATAACCTGAGATAACCACTTCTATCTCACCAGTATGTGGCTCAAACATAAGTCCATGAATTGGAACATCGTTAGGAATAAGCGGGTTAGTCCTTATTTGCCAGACAACGTTTTCTACGTTTTCCACCGGGTGGTGAAATCCATCCAGCCAGGTTTCCAAATCTTTTTCAATCATTTTTATCGCTCCGGGACAAATCCCTCTGTCAAGCATCTTGGCAATCATGCCCGAGGCTGTAGCATGAGCAATTCCGCAATCATAATGACCAATAACCATAATTTCTTTTACGTCCAGTTCAAAAATAGCCACAAGCAAACTGCGAATGGAAGAATGAAACAGGCCGGTAATGGTATTACCGGCATTTTTGATCACCTTAGCAGCACCACGTTCAATCCCCAGTGCCGGCTCAAGGAAATCTACCAAACGAGTATCCATACAAGTAAAAATTGCAAGATTTTTCGTTGGGATCTTGCTAATTGCTGCTTGATATTCTTGCCTTTCTGCCGCCCGTTTTTCTAAAAACTTTTTATTGGCTTGTATTACTTGTTCTAGTACTCGCATTTCTTTCAGCCTCACAATACTTTATACTTGAAACACCTTCATGCTTAACAGACTAAGTTCTTTGTTGGTCAACGATTATCCTTCCGGGCAAAGTGTTCTGCTTTTCTACGTACTTCCTCATCAGACATAGGCTTATTCTCCTGTTCATTCTTAATTTCGTGCTCAATGCCAAACTTGTCTACTCCTGGTTTGGGTTCAGGCATATTATCACCTCCACTACTAGTCTTAACTGATTATAAAATTTAAACCCCTGACGAAAACTGTCAGGGGTTATCTGTGCATGGTGTTATCCTATGCGCTTTTTCTCAATTTTACTGTTTCGCAATTTCTCGTTTCTTTCCGAGGACACCTTCACGAAATTAGTATGCCCCATTTGGTTGCATGCTATACATAGTTGTTAAATTCTTGTATCGGATATATCTCCAACCAAGCAGCTTAACGCAAAAATCTTATTGTAATGTCCGGCAAATAGCTAAGCAACGCACTCCGCAAATCATCGGCAATCGAGGTATCAGTAACAACCTTCTCAATGACACGCTTTTCTAGTACACCATACGGTTTCACCATTCCCAAAAACGGGTGGTTTACTCCGGAGTCAAGTTTGCCAGTATCCACGCTTTCAATATGAATGCCGGCAAGATGAAAGGTATATTCTCCGACAACCTGTCCATTCTCGGTTACCTGGAGTCCTACCATACTCTTGCGCCCCTCAAAAATAGTATTGGCAAACGAGTATACATATGGATGTTTGTCTTTTACGATATCCAGTACTTTTTCACGAAAAGGCACCAATTGTTCCACAATAAGCTTATCTACATCTGTCATACTGTTACCTCCCGCATATATTCAAATGTAGTATACCCTAATCGTCAAACATCATGAATACTTTAAAGAGGCCTACTTATCAGATTAATGGCTGCTTTGGTATAGGCAGGCAGATGGTACTTGCCCTGCCTCTAACGGAGCAACAACACAGCTTGCTGCAAAAACATTCCCGCTTTTCAATACAAACTTAGTTTCATTAGGTATCAGCATCAATTGGTTTGCACCAAGCTGCTTCTCTATCTGTGTATAGGGAAAAAACAAGGTAACCTCTCCGCTTGCCACATAAATCACATTATAATTATTTTCTTCTATGTCAGCGTTAGTCATTCCACAAAAATTTTTGATACAACTTACACACAAACTTGGACAATCTATACATTTTTTAAGATTTATATGTACTGATGAATTAGCATTAAGCGGTCCTAAACAGGCATCTTTCTCCTGATTGATGGAATTCGCAGCCAATGTACTCACAATTAAATATACCTCCATAAATTACTATATATTTATAAATATATCACATATTAGGACAATAGTCCTGATAAATTGCTACTTTTATATCAATTTTTGTAAAAAAACTTAATTGTTTTTTAACAAAAAAAATACTCTTCAACAGATAGTCGTAATTCTTCCTATCTGTTGAAGAGCATATTTTTGTCTACTATCCTATAAGGAAACTTACTCCAAATGGCGTTTTAACGCCACCTGAAAAAAGCCGACTCATGGCTTATATATATTTAATTTGATTTTCATAAGCATGTAATGCATTTACGGTAGCAGCATCAGTTGTCTGGTCACTTGTGTCGTTTACGCTGCTTGTACTACTGCTGCTTAGCCCACTTATACTACTTGTCCCGGTCAGAGAATCAGTTTTCAGGACTTTACAGACCCCACAGCCAACACAGGTTTCATTACCCTGCGGACAGGATGTTGTACTAGATGTTCCACCAGATGACCCGCTGCCTGAGGTTCCAGACACGGCACCACTTGCTGCGCTTGCAGATGCACTGGCACTTATTCCTTCAGCACTTAATTCAACAGTATCCTCGCCGGAAGTGCTGGATATGGTTGTTGAAGTGCTTTGCGTTCCTGTTGTACTGGAATTTGTCGAATACAGAGACTGATATAGGCTTGCTGTTGAAGAAACAGATGAAACTGACATGTGTATTGTTTCCCTCCTTTTGGTGATTTGTTATAATTATCGAATGCATTTATTTTGATTATATTTGAAATAAAATTATTGTTAGCACACTCTCCCTAGCATCTTAGCAGGAATACGCTTGTTATTTGCAGTATATTTACACTATTCTTTAAACTTCAACAAATCCCGTCATACAGGAGGTCACTTGAATGGCACAAATTGATCCTGATATCAATCTGCATGATTTAACCATGTTGGTACTTAATAAATCAGAATTTGCGAATATTGATTCAGAGCCTTTAGCTAACGAAGTCGTCAAAAAGTACCTTGAGATAAGACGTATTGTTTTAAAAACATTACAAGAACACACCAATTATGGTGAATGGATTTAAACTGACCTAAACACCGCATTTCGAACACCTTCGGGTACCATCCCTGCCTTTTTGTCAGACAATCCGGCCTAAAGGAGTGATATTCGATAATACCGAGCATTTTCGAAGCAGATCCAATTTGACTGGCAATTACTTTTTTTGCTATACTTATTGTAAGCTGTTATAATATTTCAGTTCAGTTAGCTGCTAGTTCTATGGCGCAAAAACCAAAAATATCACTACCTTGAATAAATAATCAAGGCAACACTTTGCGTACAAGGAAGTCGCGGTTTTATAATCGGGGCTTTTTATTTTTATACTATACTAAATAAAAAAGGAATGATAAAAATCGATAAAAGGTAGGTGAATAATTATGATTAGTACAGCCGTATCGGTTGCTCTGTTTGTTTTTGCTATTTTATTGCTTGATTTCAGATATTAGCTTGCTATATACAAGTCTTGGTTCTCTGCCAAGGCTTTTTTTATTTTTACCTGTTGGCTGTCAATCGCTCTTATCTGGGTGCGTGTGCCTCTTTAAAATCCCGGAAGCTTGATTGCTGGGACAGTAACAACCTTAGGCTCGCGAATAACCATATCAATATGGCAGTTACATTGGTTTTTTCCCAAATTATAACTGTCGCCAAGCGCAAAATGCACAGTACCTGCGGCTTTTTCATCCACCGAAATATTATGCCTAATTTGACGGCAAGCCGGATTAAACCCCAGGGCGAACTCACCAATCATGGTAATGTCTGTGCCAAAAAGAGCAATATATTTTTGAAACTCTGGCGGACATTCCATTAGCCGCCCCTGCTCAAATACCAACCGCTGCGGCTGAGTTGGCAGCCAGGAGCGCGTTACTGTTCCGTCAACCACCAGCACGCCGCTGAAGGTTTCTTCAATTGGGCAGGTATATATTTCTCCGTCAGGCAGTTGCGCCAAATGCTCGCGGCTACAGATCCCGTCGGCTGCAATCCACTTCCTGCCGGTAACCTCAAAAGAAATATCAGTCCCCAAAGCTGAGGTAATATGAAAGCGTTCAATACCTTCGAGTTGTTTTTTGATTTGAGCCAGTTGCTGTGCCAGCTCCTGATAGATGGTCTCTCCCCAGAAACCATCTGCCAAATAGTCTTTTGTCCAATCAAACAAGCTCAGTATCTGCCAGCCCTGCCGGCGCATAGCCATACGTGCGGCTTTGCATATTTCATAGCCGGGAGTATCTGGTTCATATACCTCGATGACATGGCTTACCTGTTCACCCCAAGCCTGCTCCGTAACCTTTGTCGCCATACTATCAACCACATAGGTTGTAAACGGCAGAAGCTGCGCAATAGCCTGTGCCAACTCCCGATTTGATTGATAACATACGGCAACCTCTTTGACCGGTCCTGCCCCAGTCAGTGAATGATATAAATTCTGTCGCAAGAAATTCATCCTAGCATCCTCCACAACTTTGTCTGAACTAAGAAAGCGCTCGCCACAAGGAACGAGCGCTGACTTTTTTTACCCTAACAGAAAGTAAACTTTCTTAAAAACAGGATAAGAGCAACATCGGCTTGCGCCGTCGCTAAAAACTCGGCGCAAGCCGCGTTTTCTTTACTTTTCCAGACTGATACCGTAGTATGGCATATCACTCCAGCCATTCCAAGCCACTTTGAAATTCTTGACTTTAGGCTGCACCACAAATAAATGTTCCAGCGAATAGAGCGGTACCCAGGCAGCATCATTGTTTACAATCTGATTTTCCACTTCCTGATACAGTTTATAGCGCTCGGCCGGGTTAATCATTTTTCGAGCTTGTTCCAGTTTTTCTGCTACTGCTTCATTTTTATAGTTGAAGGAACGCATTGCCGCATTGCGTGGCGCAAAGAAAGTGTAGATGAAATTGTCCGGATCATTATAGTCAGCTGACCATTCCTCCAGATACATAGGCAACTGGCCTTGCTTTCTGGTAGATAACAAAGACGCTCTGTCCATTTGCTTAATTTCCACTGTTATGCCAACCTGTTTGAGCATGGCCTGCACTGCTTCGTTGACGCGGAGATTGGCCGGTCGGTCTGAGGCTTGGGCAATTACCATGCTAAAGCCATCAGGGTAGCCGGCCTCAGCCAAGAGTTGTTTGGCTTTCTGCGGATCATAGGTTATTTGCGGCGCATTAGGGTTAAAGCCTAATAATCCTGGCGGCATGATGGTGTTAACCAATTTCCCTTTGCCATAAAACAGTTTATCCAAAAGCTCCTGGCGATTGATTGCCATCTGGAAAGCCTTTCTGACCCGCACATCATCAAAAGGTTTAATGTTCTCATTGATACTATAGTAGAAGAGACCTACTCGCGGCCCTTTGACAATCAGGTTTTTCCACTTATCACTGTTTTCAAAATACGGAATCTGGGTTTTGGCAATATCACAGTTGAATACATCTAATTCGCCTGTTTCAAACTGCATTTTTCGCGTATCGGCATCTGGCACTATCTTAATGATAACACCGTCCAACTTTGCTTTGCCTGCCCAATACTGGTCATAGGCAACCATGGTGATATGGTCGTTAACCTTCCACTCCTTAATTTTAAACGGCCCGGTGCCTACTGTTTTCTCCGGGTCTAAACCAAACTGCTGTCCTGCCGCTTCAGTTGCCTTACGATTATAAATAGAAGCTGCCGGCGAGGCTAAATTGGCTAAAAACGGAGCAAACGGCTGGGCTAGAGTAATTTGCACTGTATATTTTTCAACAGCTTTTATGCCTTTGACAACATCGGCTTTGCCGTCCATCCGCTCCTTGGCACCGTCAATCATATCAAAAAAGTCGGTGCTTAAGGCTTTGGTTTTGGGGTTGAGCATCCGGTCAACTGTGTATACTACATCATCGGCGGTAAGCTCTTCCCCATTATGGAATTTTACCCCTTTGCGCAGATAAAAGGTATATACCTTGCCGTCAGCGGAAATATCCCATTTTTCTGCAAGTGCGGGAACAAGCTCAGATGCTCCTGGCGCCGTTGTTTTGACTTCTACCAGCCTGTCAAAGATATTGAGCGGCAAGGAATATTCTTCGGTAGTTAGTTGTACATCGGCTGTACCCGGGTCATTCTGGTTAGCCACCCGCAGCATGTTTTTGCTTGTTGATGAACCCATGAGCGAACAACCTGTTAATAGCACGAAGGAACAACATAAAAGAATAACCAACATTTTTTTACAGCAACTCACGAAAACCCCTCCCTAAGATACTTTGTATCTCCCTCATATAACTCTCTATTTTAAAATCCCTTTGTAATAACCGAGATTAGCTTTTTCATCAAAGCGCGGTTTTATCTTGCCTGCTTTACAGCTTAGTACGGTAACTACGCCCGGCCCATGGCCTGCCAGAATGCAATTGCTGTGAATAACCACGCCAACAGTCACTGCCCCTTTTAGGTAGCCGCGGCCATAGGTATTGTCACAATCCTGCAGCAGAACAAAATCACCGAATTTCAGCTTATCAAGACCTAACCGCCGGATGGTTTCCTGATCATGGGTCATAATGTCATAATCGCCTTTATAGGATACGGTCGCCCCAATGCCTGAGCCCATCAAATAGGGCGGCACCTCAGCCACAACCGGCACTTCAATACAGCCGTCTTTTTCGGTAATATTCATGGCAGCCAGCACAGCAGGGTCAATACTCATAATCTTGATTTCAGGATATTCCAGAAACTTCAGTCCCAGACCAAAGGTTTTGATTTGAATTTTGTCACCAATAGCCAAGTCTTCTAATTTATCTTTGTCAAAATACAGGATAGTGTTATCCCTGCCGCCATGTGTGCCAGTAACAAAGCCTTTCAGCCCTTTAGCTTCGCCGGAAATAACCTTAGCCTCATTACCGACACAGGCCAGAGTAATCATGGCCGTATTTTCGACATCAGACAAGTTGCGAATCGAAACACCGGGTTCCAGATGATCACCTTCCCAGCCAAAGACACTGTCACCAATGGCAATATTATACGTAATTGAGCCAATACCCGGCAATATTTGTGCTGCCCCGTCATGACCGACTTTATAGGGATTATCCATTCGGGGATGAGCAATTTCACCCACAACTGCCTGCATGACCAGTTTTTCAACATTTGTTTTCAACATACTAAGCACCTCTTTTATTTTGCTAAAGGGAAATGACAAGCACACTTTCTCCCGCCAACCTCTGATAGCTTAGGTTCCTCCACCCAGCAAACTTCCTGCACATAAGGACATCTGGTATGAAACCGGCAGCCTGGCGGCGGATTAATTGGACTAGGCACGTCCCCTTCTAACAACATTCGCTTACGGTTACGCAGTTTGGGATCAGGAACAGGCGCCGCATTCAGCAAAAATGCGGTATATGGATGCAGCGGCTGCTCAAATAGCTCCTCACAGCGCCCTAACTCCACCACTTTTCCTAAAAACATGACACATACGCGGTCAGCCATATAGCGGACAACACTTAAATTATGCGAAATAAAGAAATAGGTCAGCCCAAACTGCTGCTGCAGATCTTTTAATAAATTAAGAATTTGGGATTGTATAGATACATCAAGCGCCGACACCGGTTCATCGCAAATCAACAATTCCGGCTTGAGCGCCAAGGCTCTGGCAATACCGATTCGCTGCCGCTGTCCACCGCTGAATTGATGAGGGTATCTGTGCATAAATTCCGGTCTTAGCCCCACCAAATTCATCAGTTGTTCCACCCTGACCTGTTTATCCTTACCATGCGCCAATTTATGCGTTGTCAGCGGTTCTCCAATAATATCGGCAACCTTTAAGCGCGGATTAAGGCTGGCATACGGATCTTGAAAAATAAACTGTACCTGCCTTTTAAATTGCATAGTTTCTTCTCTATTCAGGCTAAAAACATTTTTGCCTTTATATAAAACCTCGCCCTCTGTAGGCGACAGCAACTTGATTAACAGGCGTGCCAAGGTGCTTTTGCCACAACCTGATTCACCCACTAAGGCCAAGGTTTCCTTGCTGTATATTTCAAGTTCAATATCATCGACAGCCTTGACCACAGTTTTTTCTTTACTCAGCCAGCTGTCGTCAACAAAGTATTTTTTCAAATTTCTGCTCTGCATAAGTATATCGCCCATTGCCAGCACTCCCTACCCCTGATACTTTACACAACGAACAAAATGCCCCGGCCGCGGTTCTGTGAGTTCCGGCTCTTCTTCCGCGCAAAGCGGAGTGGCCTGTTCGCAGCGTGGATAAAACCGGCAGCCTTTGGGAAGCTGCAAGAGATTAGGCAGCATACCCGGAATGTTGTATAGGCGCCCCCCACTCTTCTGGAGTGTCGGCAGCGCTTTCATCAAACCGGCCGTATAGGGATGCAGACAGTGCTCAAACAGTTCGAAAACATCGGCCTGCTCGACTATTTTGCCTGCATACATAATAACAACCTCATCACACACTTCGGCTACAACACCCATATCATGTGTAATCAGGATAATCGCCGAATTGAGCTCTGTTTGCAATTTCTTCATAAGCTGCAGAATTTGTGCCTGCACAGTAACATCCAATGCGGTAGTAGGCTCATCGGCAATTAACAGCTTGGGCCTGCAGCACAGCGCCATTGCAATCATCACTCGCTGACGCAGCCCGCCGGACAGCTGATGTGGATACGCAGCAAGCCGCTTCTCTGGCTCTGGTATACCTACCAGCTTGAACATTTCCAGCGCCTTTTCCCTAGCCTCAGCCTTGCCCAAATGCTGATGAAGGATAACAGCTTCCATTACCTGCTTGCCGACCGTATATACCGGATTAAGTGAAGTCATCGGCTCCTGAAAAATCATGGATACCTCGTTGCCCCTGACCTTACACATTTCTTTTTCGGTTAATGTCAACAGATTTTTCCCATCCAAAACAATGCCGCCACCCACAATTTTCCCCGCCGGACCAGGCACCAAGCCCATGATTGAAAGCGCCGTCATACTTTTACCACAGCCGGATTCGCCGACAATCCCCAGTATTTTGCCTCTTTTCACGCTAAAGCTGACATCATCAACTGCCGGCAGCACGCCTTTAGTGGTAAAAAAATGGGTTTTCAGGCCAGTTACTTTTAACATAGTATTGGTTTCATCTATTGCTGCAACCTTTGTATGTTGCTCATCTGTTATTGGACAATCTGCCATAACAACTGCCTCCAAATAGTTACTGTTTTAGATACGGATCAAGCGCATCCCGCAAACCGTCTCCCAAAAAGTTAAACGCCATTGCCACAACCAATATCGCAACTCCCGGAACAATGGCCACCCAGGGTGCCATAAATAAAAATTCCTTACCTGAAGAAACCATCAGCCCCCAGCTGGCCATCGGCGGCTGCGCGCCAACCCCTAAAAAGCTCAGCGTGGCTTCCGACATAATCGCCTCAGGTATGCCTAACGTAAACAGCACCAGCAAGGACGGAATACAATTAGGCAAGAGATGGCGGACAAGAATCACCCAATCCTTTACTCCCATAACTTTGGCCGCTTCCACAAATTCCTTTTCTTTCAGCACAAGGGTTTGCGCCCTGACAACCCGGGCAGTTCCCGCCCAGTTAACAATACTTATCGCAATAAAGATATTTAAGAGACTTGCCCCCAGGGTATACATGACCACCATGGCCAGCAATAAAGAGGGAAATGCCATAACAACATCGGCAAGCCGCATAATCATATAGTCGGTCTTTTTGCCATAGTACCCGGCTATCAGGCCCAGTACGGTTCCCAGCAGCATCGAGATTAACGTGGGCACCAGCCCAATAAGCAGCGATATCCTTGCACCATAGATAATTCTGCTTAACATATCCCGACCAAACATATCTGTCCCCAGCAGGTGCTCTGCCGAAGGCTTTTGGAATTGCTGATCCATATTAACAACATAGGGATCATACGGCGCTATAATAGGTGCTAGAAGGGCTGCAACAATAAAAATCATCAATACACTGCAGCCGACTACCGCACTTTTATTTTGTTTTACCGCTTGCAATAACTCCGAAAAAAATGATTCATCAGCATATTGTGTTTGCTCTGCTGCCTGCATTTGCGATTCCATGATTTTCCCCCTATTTGTCCGATGACTAACCCATTCTATTTATTCTTAATGCGCGGATCTAAGAAAAAGTACAGCAAATCAGCTGCCAGGTTACCTAAAATAACTAATACTGTCGTAAATAGAATTGACCCCTGCAATAGCGGCAAATCTCTGGTTTGAATAGCGTTGACAGCAATCCGGCCCACACCTGGAATGCTGAAAATAGTTTCGGTTATGACAGAACCTGACAGCATAGAAGCTACCTGGATTGCCATAACCGTAACTACAGGTAAAAATGAATTTTTAAGTGCATGATTAAACAGCACAGCAATCGCCGATAATCCTTTGGCTCTCGCTGTTCGGATATAGTCGTTGCCCATAACCTCCAACAAACTCGAACGGGTTAACCGGGCAATTGTCCCGGCGGCTCCCCACCCCAAAACAATGGCAGGCATAATAAGACAAAGCGGGTTATCAAAGCCTGAAACCGGCAGCCACCCTAGTGTAAAGGCAAAAATATACTGCAACAAAAGACCTGACCAAAAAACAGGCATAGATACGCCCAGCAAAGCACTGCCCATGAAAAAATAATCGATCACCGAATACTTTTTCACAACCGATAATATTCCCGCAGGAACCCCTACCACCCATGCGAAAATCATTGCCGAGGTTGCCAAAACCAACGTATTGGGAAAAGCATCTATGAGTAATGTAGCAACAGGCCTGTTCATCTTATAAGAAATACCGAAATCTCCATGTAAGGCATCCCAGACAAAGTTAAAGTATTGCACATAAATGGGTTCATCCAAATGCATTTGCGCCCGTACCCGCTCAATAGTATCGGGATCAACATGATCATTCATCATCAAGGTCACCGGATCACCCGGAACAATATGCAAAAGGATAAAAATAAGCAAGGTTACTCCCAGCAATATGGGAATAGAACTGATAATGCGTTTAACCACAAATAGTGCCACTTGGTAATCCTCCCGCCAACATGCCAAATATATCAACAATATAAAGAAAAAATAAAAACACCGTGTATTCGTTTTTACTGTTGCTCGAACTTTCACGGCGTCTTTGCCTCAATTTATGATAAGTTTCCAATCACGAAACAAAACTTTTTATAACTACCAAATCACCTTATAAATTAAAGGCAATACGCAAAATTTAACATGTAAAATTATACCACGGTGTCGAATTTCAGTCAAATCTGCATTCGTAAATTTCCCGGTATTCTGCTAGATACTGCTCCCAAAAACAAGAGCGCTCCATCCTGCAGGACAGAGCGACAAATTAATCTATTTTCCGGTTAATATCATATTTTATGCTTACCATTTGATTGATTTTTTCTCTAGGACACCCCAAACGGGCGATCGGTCTTACCATTGAAACAAACAGCATTTCGATTAAATTAAAAACCTTGTTCATAAAATCATCCCCTTAACTTTATTTCTACATTTTTTGTCAAAAAACCTCTATTTTTGGCATAGAAACAACTACCTAACCGGGAGCATCTGAGAAAAGGCTCTTGAAAAAGACTAAAAAAATCTGCACCCTAACAAGGATGCAGATTTCACCGAACCATATTATTTTTATTATTTATTTATATGCTTTCTAAGTAACTCAAGTTCTTGGCTGCATTCTTCTACTGTGCTTTTTTCCGCTGCCGGTTGTAATAAGTCACAAATTCTCGCGATTTGTTCGCAAAAATCTTCTTCACTTCTTGCTTCCAAACAATAGACACCAAGTTTTTCGAAAAACAGCACCGACATACTGCAATATCCTCCTCATACTTACTGTCTTAAGGATAATATGGAAATATGACAAAACAATGACAAAATATACGAAGAAACTGTATTCATCTTATTTTGGAATAGAACTATGCCATTTCTGAATTGTTTGGCTAATGTCCACTCGAATAAAATTAACTTATGAATTAAGTCACCGGATACATATCAGGAGGTATTCATATGCACACTGCAGCCACTGTACCAATAAATGATTTACGTACTGCCCTTGCATTATTGAAAAATACACCCGGCCAGTACCTTGAAACCAACGAGTCGGTTGATCCTCATGCCGAGCTAGCCGGCGTTTACCGTTACATTGGTGCCGGTGGAACTGTCAAACGACCGACGCAGCTTGGACCGGCAATGGTATTTAAGCAGATCAAAGGACATCCTAACGCGCAAGTAGCCATCGGCGTTCTAGCCAGCCGAGAACGGGTTGCCCTTATGTTAGGCACCGAAGCAAACCGGCTCGGCTTTTTGCTGCACGACGCAGTAAGCAAAGCCATTGCACCAATCGTTATTCCACAACAGGCAGCAGTTTGCCAGGAAGTCAAGTACTTTGCCAGCGACAATGATTTTGATCTTCGCCGGTTAGTACCTGCGCCGACAAATACGCAGGAAGACGCCGGCCCTTACATCACACTTGGCCTGTGTTACGCCTCAGACCCCGAAACGCACGAATCAGATATAACTATTCATCGCTTGTGCATCCAGGACAAAGATACCTTGTCAATGTGGATTACACCCGGCGCCCGCCATATTGGCGCCTTTTTTGAAAAAGCCGAAAGGAGCGGCAACCCGCTCCCTATTTCCATCAGTATTGGAGTAGATCCTGCTATTTCCCTTGCCGCTTGTTTTGAGCCACCAACAACACCACAAGGCTTTGACGAACTGAGCATCGCCGGTGCGCTTCGCCAAAAGCCGGTTGAGCTTGTCCCTTGTTTAACCATCAAGGAGAAAGCTATTGCCAATGCGGAATATGTTATTGAGGGTGAACTATTGCCTAATGTACGCATGCGTGAAGATCAAAACACCAATACCGGCAAAGCTATGCCTGAATTCCCGGGGTACACCGGGCCGGCTGCGCCTGCTTTACATGTCATCAAAGTAAAAGCAGTAACCCATCGCCAGAACCCGATCATGCAGACCTGCATCGGCCCAAGCGAAGAACATGTCAATCTAGCCGGTATTCCAACAGAGGCCAGCATCCTTGGCATGGTAGAAAAGGCAATGCCCGGACGACTGCTTAATGTCTATGCGCATTCTGCCGGCGGCGGCAAATATATGGCAGTGCTGCAATTTAAAAAGACCGTTCCCAGCGACGAGGGTCGGCAACGGCAGGCGGCATTATTAGCATTCTCTGCCTTTTCTGAACTAAAGCACGTTATTTTGGTGGATGAAGATGTTGATCCCTTTGACAGCAATGATGTTCTGTGGGCCTTAAATACACGCTTTCAAGGCGATATTGACACCATTTTTATTCCGGGAATCCGTTGTCATCCGCTTGATCCGTCACAATCACCTGACTATAACCCGGCGCTGCGCGATCAAGGCCTCACCTGCAAAGTGATTTTTGATTGCACAGTACCCTATCACCTAAAAGACAAGTTTAAACGTGCCCGCTTTATGGAGGTTGATCCAGCCCGGTTTGCGCCAACATTATTTTCCAAGGTGGTACTACAACCATGAAAAAAAAACCTGACTGGGAAACACATCTGGTTGTGACAAATGAAACGCAAGCACAGGTGTTTTCATCAGTGGCCATGCCAAAAAAAGGGCAAATTATCCCCTCAGTTAAAACTGACGGAAGAATTACCCTCCAGTTTACGCCCATACACCTGGGACATGATTTATGTATTGTAATTTGTGGCGGCGATCAGCCTCACTTAGGAGCCGCAGCAGTGGCAGAGTGCCATCCAAACCTCACTACTTCGCTAGAGATGAGCACTCCTGTTTCGGTTTTGACTCTTCCCGGCCACAAGGAAGACCACTTGGCCTCCTGGGTCGCAGCGCGTATTTCCCGCAGTTGCGGGGCCAACGTAGTTGTTCTATGCGGCATACATGTAGATAATATCAGCAAAACGGAAATTGAAACCATCCACCGCCTGATAGACAAATGGTGTGACGAATATATTGCGGCTATTTGCTAAACCAATTTATCAAGAAATTACGAAACAAATTTGCATTTGGCGATAATTTTCTCCCATGAGGGAATACAAGTGCAACATTGCTGGTTACCGGCTCCTGTAATTCTGTACACACAATATCAGGATGATTAAAAAAACTAATCACCTTTCTCATTAGCAAAGATACTCCCATATTTTCCGCGACAAAACCTATTATGGTTTCAATGCGTGTGGGCTGGTAACGGATAAAGGGCGAGAAACCCGCTTTGGCACAAGCCGTTAAAAACAAATCATATAACCCAGCCCCTGAATCCAATAAGATAAATGGTTCGTTGGCCGCTTCCTTTAGAGCAAGCGGTCTTTTTTGCGCCAGGGGGTGTGTCTTACTGGTGACCAACACCATTTCATCCTCAAACAGCGGCACCACCTTATACAAGCTGCCGGGCAAGGTTGCCGTCCGCACAATAGCCAGCTCAAGCAGTTCGTCGTCAAGCATTTTTATGATATGGTCGCCTTTTTCCTCAAAGATATGCACAGTAATATCCGGGTATTGTTTTTCAAAAGCGGCAATTGCCCGCTGAATATCATACTGGCTCATAATCGGTATTGCACCAATGGTCAGACAACCTTTATCAGATTGCTGGTAGTACTGCATTTTGAGCAACATCTTATCGTGCTTATCAATGACATCCTCTGCAAAACTTAAAAATTCATGACCGGCAGACGTCAGCCGGATTGTCCGCTCACTTCGGTCAAAGAGTTTTAACCCCACTTCGGTCTCTAATTGGTTAATATGTTTTGATAATGCAGATTGCGAAATATAGAGCTGCTCCGCTGCATAGGTGATATGGCAGTATTTAGCAACAGTCAAAAAGTATTTTAACTGTGTGATGTCCATGAGCACTAAGCTCCTTTCCGGCATTTCAAACAGAGTTCATCACAGATCAGTTCCTATTTGAGACAAGTCTTTATCTATATTGTTCGTTATGTGCCCTGATATTCCTGTAGTTTTCCTTCGGAAAAACAAGGACAAAACCATGCCCATAGCCGCCAAGGCAGCAACAAACATATAGGCAAAACCAATCCCGCTGCTTAATGCTTCAAGAGCGGTAAGATTGTTCTCTAAACATACTTTCTGCTTATATCCCATAATCCCCACAAATAAGGATGAACCCAACGCCGAACCAATAAGCATCATTGTATTCATAATCGCAGTACCATGCGAATAGTACTGCGCAGGCAATTGGTTTAATGTATTGGTTTGGCTGGGCGTAAGTAAAGAGGCTAAACCAATAATTACACAACAATAAAAAATGACGGGAAATACAATATTTGTAGAACTTGTCATGCCGGCGATGAAAAAATTGGCGCTCGCCATAATAGCAAATCCTACCGGCACAATAACTCTTGGTCCAAAGCGGTCATACAATTTGCCAAATATCGGCGGCAGTATTGCGCCGATTATGCCACCTGGCAATACAGCAAGCCCTGCCTGAAAAATAGTAAGTCCCAAAATATTTTCAATGAACATCGGCATTAGCACAAAGTTAGCAAAGAGCACCATATAAGTTATCGTAATAAGAACAATGCCAAGCGAAAACATAGGATACGAAAATGCTCGTACATTAAGCAGCGGATTTGCTATTGTTAGCTGGCGTAGTGTAAACGCGATAATAGCTGCAATTCCTATCATTAATAATCCCATATCCAAATAACCAGTTGAATCTGCCGAAAATACACGATTCAAGCCATAGATAGTTGCGCCAAACCCGATTGTAGACAAAATAAGCGAAACTATATCTAATTTGGTTTTCACAGTTGCGGTTATGTTCTTCAAATAGAACCAGCCAATAAGTATGGAAATAATGGTTAACGGGATTATCAAAATAAAAATCCACCGCCAATTGATGGTCTGCATAACCAAGCCCGCATAAGTCGGACCAAGAGCAGGTGCAAATAAAACGATCAACAGCGCTGACCCCATGGCAGAACCACGTTTTTCAGGCGGGTTGAGTACCATAATTGTATTCATCATAAGTGGTAGTAAAACTCCTGTACCTACAGCCTGAATCAGCCTGCCGATAAGCAATACCCAAAAATATTGCGCAGCAGCCGCCAAAACAGTACCTATAAGAAAGATCACCATGGCTGAAAGGAAAAGCTGTCTTGTGGTAATTCGCTGAATTAAATAGGCTGTAACCGGAACGAACGTCCCCATGATCAGCATATATCCGGCGGTAAGCCACTGAATGGAATTTGCCGATACAGAAAAAACCTCCATCAAGTTTGATAAGGCTACATTGATTATGGTCTCGTTGAGCAAAGCAAGAAAAGTTCCGATTTTTAATGTGGTCATTATCAGCGAGACATTTATCTCTTGGGTTTGCAGATACGAATTTTTAATTTCCATAACCTTCTCCATAAAAATTCTCCTCCTTATGCCAGCAATCACGTTAGTTAGTATAACTAACATGATTGCTAAAAAAATATTCCATAACTAACCCACGCTCTTACACCCACTTCAATAAGTGAGAGTAAGAGCGGCTAAGTCCCTGGATAATTTCGATTACGATTCAGGCGGCTTTAAAACGCCGTCTGTATTAAGTCTCAATTTATATTGCTATTCCCTTAGCAAACAAATGGAGTGCCGTCTCAAGATATTGCTTATCTGAAATAGTAACCATACCATATCCACATGCTTTAAAAAAGAAATACCCGAAATTAATTGCCATAAAAGCTAACGCCAAAGACTCATTATCACTTTCGACTATCTTTTTCTTATCCTGCAACAAAGCAAAATACTCTTTCAAAAACAGTTTAAATTGCGGCGGAACTTGGTGTACAAATTCACTAATTTCAGGTATTGTTTTTTCTTCTCTCAAAGTAATTAAAAAAGCCAGTTGATTATCTGCCATGATTTTTTGATAGGTTTCGCTGATCAATAACAGATCAGATTCTAGATCCCAGCAGAGTTTGCCTTCAAATACTTCCTGCAAGGAAGGTATGTACGACATTTTTTTTATTACGGCTTCCAATACATGCTTCTTGGAAGAAAAATGGCGAAATACCGTCATTTCACTGACATTAGCCCGGCTGGCAATATTCTTCATGGATACAGAGTGAAAGCCTTTTTCCTGAAATAATTTACTGGCTGCTACGATAATTCTATCTGAAGTTATCAATGCATCATCGCTCATCTTATACCCTCAATGTTAGTTGTTATAACTAACATTGTAGCATCTGACTATCTAATATGCAATACACTTCTAGCAAATGCCCAGCGTATAATTAGAGTGATTTTCCCTGGGCAAACAGCCAGGCTCTTACGCCTTCAATAGTATATGCTATCTGCCATGTATGTCTATGATTATTGCCGCCATCGTCTTTCAACCCGCTAGGTACTACCGTTCCTTTTTTTAGCACCGAATATTTAATATCGGTGTCTTCTGCAATCATTTTACTTACATCAGCTGCGAATTCTGCGGCACTTGCCTGGCCATTCCATGTCGCCCTACTGATTTTTGCTCCAGCTTCTTCTAATGTAGCCGTAATAGCATTCATCCCTGGAAAAGCTTTTACATCCCCTTCGGAAACAACTATCCACAGCTTATCTTTAGCCAAGGGAGCCACCATCGTCGGATCCCACTGACCAGCTACAAGCAATGATGCCGCAAATAAGTCGGGATATTTTATATTCAGCGCGATTGATGACATACAACCCATCGACTGGCCAGTAGTATATAATCTATTTTTATCAATGTTATATTGACTTTCGATAAATTCAATTACATTTACGGTAATGTCTAAATCCTCTGTTGTCTCAGAACTGTCATTAACAGTTGCACTGGCATACTGAGGTGCAAGCACAAAACATTCCCGCTTTTCCTGTTCTGCCGGAGTTGCCCAGATTACAGCCCCAAGCCCTTGGATTAAAGTCGCTTTAGTCTCAGTACTGGTTACACCCGCGTCATGAATAAACAGTACCATCGGGTAAGATTTACTCGAATCGTAATTTTTAGGTATGAATAAATTATACTTTAAATTTTTCCCAGTTGCAGGATCCTTGTATTCAAACTGTTTAAAAGCATCAACAACTACGTTTATTACTTTATCATTGACTACTGCATTAGAATCCGGCGTATATTTTTCTCCATCAACTGTGATGATATCACCTAACTGAATAACATAAACCTTTGCTGCCGCAATCTCAGGTGTTTTTCCAAATATCGGGACAAAGGTTAATGCTCCTTCATCAGCTGTAGACAGTTCTATTATGGCATATTTTCCGTTAACCCCCTGGGCTGCCTTGGCAGCTGCCGTATTGGTATACACTTTTGTTATTGTCCTGTCATTAACAGAGAAGGTTGATTTTGCAACCTTTGAATTTTCAATATCTTTGTCGTATTCCACCGCTACAGCTGTTACCTTTTGTCCATCCCCAAATACCTCAGTGATTGCAGTAACGCTTTTTATATGTTTATGTGTCACATATTCTGCCGGCGTTTGTTTATCCGCAAAAGCATCGATTATTCGTACATCTGCGCCCGCTGCTGCAAATGACAATGAATTCATTGCCATAACAAGCATTAGTACTGTTAATAATATTCTTTTCACTTATATAACCATTCCTTTCACAAACTCGGCGGCAACGATGAGAACCTGTTGTCATCGGGATTGTTTTATTTTCATAAGATTGGTTTTATTGAGTAAATTTTAATTATCGCTCCTAATCCCCCAAAGCTGAGAATTTCCAGAAAACTTCAATAAATTTCTAATCTGATTTTAATATATCTTTAATCAGTTTGTAAATTTGCTTGTCTATTCTTAATGTAAAAGCCAAAGGAGCTTATCCATATGACCCAAAAGCACTTTAATAAAATTCAATTTACCGTTCAAAATCATGAAGAAAAAACCTGGAAGAAATTCTTGCGTCGCGCAGCAGTTATAGCTTTAATTGGAATAGTAGACACCGAGTGGACCCGCTGGCATATTTCCGCATCGCCAAAAATAGCCTCTTCCTTACCGGATAATAGTATCAAGACAACATCTGCAGAATAAGCTTAATCTGATGGCCATGTGTCTGAGCGGCAGCTTTTTACTGCCGTTCAGACACATGGCCACCTAGACCTTACTACTATAAGCCTTACTTTTTCCCAAGTTTCAAATAAGAAAACATGGGTCTTTTATTAAGGACAACATGCACCACACCTGCGCCAATAAAGAGATATCCGAACCATTCGTGGGCTTTTTTAGGATAAAAGGGCATTTCTCTCTTAGCCATTGATTTACCGCTTTCAGGATTGCCTGCCACTTGTTGTTGCGCACTTTGCGGCTGCGCATTCTGTGGTTTAGAACCAAGAGCCATCTGTACTCCTGATGCTGACACAATAATAAACGCAATCGCTAAAATAATAGACGTTATTCTTCTCATAATTTCTCTCCACCTTGTTATTATTTAAAATATGTGCCTATTTTCAGCACTATATACTACTAGTTTAGTATAACCATAAAAAACTAAATTCTGATTAGACCAAAGTTAGAAATTGGTTAAAAATAATAAATAGGCTTTTCAACAAGTAAAAAACGTGGTTATATAAAGGATAGATACCTATTAGTCGGGAGGTAGTATTCGTGAATGCTGACTATAAGCAAATATTGATTGTTGAAGACGAGCAGAAAATCGCCCGCTTTCTTCAAATGGAATTAGAGCATGAGGGTTTCAAAACTGCTATCGAGTCAAATGGCCGTATCGCCCTCGACCGCATTATCCAGGAAAGCTATGATCTTGTTTTGTTAGATATTATGTTGCCGGAAATGGATGGAATAGAAATTTGTAAACGAGTACGCGAGTTATCCGAAATACCTATTATCATGCTAACCGCCAAAGATGATGTTGTTGATAAAGTTACTGGCCTTGACACCGGCGCTGATGACTATATAACCAAACCCTTTGCCACCCCGGAGCTTATTGCCCGCATCCGGGCTGCGCTGCGCAAAAATAAACTCCAGCCCGCAGTTGGGAACGATACTGAACTACGGATAAAGAATCTGGTTTTGTACCCTGAGCGGTATGAGGCCTATATTGATCAGCAGGCAGTCGAGCTAACCAAGAAAGAATACGATCTCCTGGAATACCTAATCCGCAACCGCAATATCGTGTTAACCCGCGAACGTATCCTGCAAGAGGTTTGGGGATATGAATTTATGGGCGATACCAAAGTGGTAGATGTCTATATTCGTTATCTGCGCAGTAAACTGGATGAATGCTATAACCAAAAATATATTTACACAGTCCGAGGAGTTGGCTATGTGGTCAAAGATTAAACTGCTGCGGATGCCCATTTCTATTAAATTAACCATCCTATACACAGCCATTTTATCATGTATCCTTCTACTTACAAGCTTTCTTACCTTTACAGGATTACTTTATGTGCTGTTTACCCAAGCCCATGATGATTTGCGGCAAAGTGTACTCAATGTAACTCATTACATTGAGAGGACAAACCGTGTTGACGACAGCATAGTAGTATTAAAAGAAAACATGCTGTCTCCGGGGGTAATACTAAAAATATATGATGAGCAAGATACCTTGCTTATTGATAGCGATACCCATGTGCCTGCTCCTGCTGCTCAGAGGAATAATCATGAATCTGATAATCGTGAATTTGGCAATCATAAAGCTAGCAATCATCGAGCTGAAAATCCCAAAATTGAGACAATGAAAAATGCATTGTCTCAATTAATTGACACTGATCGGCTTTATTTCTATCAAACTAAAAAACAAATTTCCGTAAACGGGCGTTTACTCAAGTTACACCTTATGAAACCAATGCTGGAGCAAAATCATTTCTTGGAGAATTTAATTCTAAACCTTTTTATTACTAATGTGCTGGGGCTTATCATTGCCGTAATATCCGGTATATTCATCAGCAACCGGATATTACGGCCTATTCGCAATATAACCGAAGCTGCCAAAGAAATAGAAATCAAGAATTTAGAAAAACGAATACCTCTAACCGACAGTAATGATGAACTTCACGAATTGGCCAGAACCTTCAACCATATGCTAAACCGCATTCAGACAGGCTTTGAAAAACAACGCCGTTTTGTATCAGATGCCTCTCACGAACTTAGAACCCCTATAACGGTTATCAGCGGCTATGCTGATATGTTGGACCGTTGGGGAAAAAACGACCCGTCCGCTTTGCAGGAAGGGATTGAAGCAATAAAATCGGAAGCCAGAAACATGTATGGTTTAATTGAGAAATTGCTATTTTTGGCCAGAACTGATCAAAACCGGCAAATCCTCAATAAGACTCTGTTTAATACCGAACACCTCATTGAAGAAATTTATCAGGAAACCTGTATGATTGCGCCAGATCACACCATCATTCTTGAACAAAATCAACCTGCCGATATTTGCGCAGATGCTGCCTGCATCAAACAAATGCTGCGAATTTTTATCGAAAATAGTATAAACTATACACCAGGCGGCGGAAAAATTAGTATTGCCGCAAGAAAACTAGCAACTTATTTTGAAGTCACTGTTAAAGACTCGGGAACAGGAATTCCGGAAGAAGATCAGCCGCATGTATTCAATCGGTTCTATCGGGTTGATAAATCCCGTTCCAAAGTTACCGGCGGCACCGGACTCGGACTTTCCATTGCCAGTTGGATTGCCGAGCAGCATAACACTACCATTCACTTAGACAGTACACCAGAAGAAGGAACCACCGTAATCGTACGCATCCCGCTCTGTGAAGATTAGCAACCATAAAAAAAGAAAAACTGTGTAACCCTCCCATTTCCCGGAGGATTACACAGTTTTTTAATGTATTTGCATAGTTTCAGCAAAGGCTATTCAATTATTTCTCTGTAGTTATAGGCTTTTTTCCGGCTTTACGCCAACTATTAAGTTTTTCGTTAATAGTCTCCACGACAACAAAGAGTACCGGAATTAGAAATATCCCAATTGAAGTTGCTGCCAACATACCGCCAACGACGGCTGTTCCCATAGAATTTCTGGCCGCAGCACCAGCACCTGTTGCCACTGCCAGCGGCAGGCAACCGATGATGAAGGCTAATGATGTCATCAAAATTGGCCGCAGCCTGATCTTGGCTGCTTCGATGGCCGCCTGAACCGGCTTCATACCTCCATCCACCCTGACTTTGGCAAACTCAACAATAAGGATAGCATTCTTGGCGGCCAACCCAATGAGCATAACTAAGCCAATTTGCATATACACACTATTTTCTAAATTCCGGACATACTGGAACAGAAAAGCGCCAAATACACCGGTTGGTACTGAAAGCAAAACGGCAAACGGAACACTCCAGCTTTCATACAAAGCCGCCAAACACAAAAAGACAAATACAATTGCCATCCCGAAGGCCATCGCCGTGCGCGAACCTGCAAGCTTTTCCTCCCGGCTTTGCCCTGACCACTCATAGGTATAGCCATCAGTCAATACTTGCCGTGCTACCTCTTCGAGCGCCTCTATAGCCTGACCAGAACTGTACCCGGCTGCCTGTGTGCCATTAATTTGCACGGCTTTAACTCCATTAAACCGGGTGATGATTGTCGGCGCATTAATCTGTTTAGGTTTAAGCAGTGTATTTAAAGGCACCATCACGTCATTGGAGCTTTTTACATAAAGAAACCGGGTTGCATCCACATCAGCGCGAAATATGTTTTCTGCCTGCACGATAACCTTATAGGCGCGACCAAATTTGTTAAAATCGTTAACCTGGCTGCCCCCAAGGAATACCTGTAAGGCATTAAATACATCATCAACTGCTACGCCCAGCTGCTCTGCCTTTTCCCGGTCTACCTCAAATTCATAGCTTGGTGTACCGGCTTTAAAATTAGACGATATCGTAGCAATTTCCGGACGTTCTTTGGCAGTTGCCACAAATTTTTGAGCCATATTATCTAAATCATCCAGCGAGCCGCCACTCCGGTCTTGCAGCATCAACGTAAACCCGCCAACCGATCCCAGGCCCGGCAAGCTTGGGGGAGCAAAAGCAATTACTGTACCTTCTGGATACTGAGTGCCACCCATGATGGTCTGTTTAATTTCATCTCTTAACTGCAATCCGGGTATTTGCCGCTTATCCCAGGAATCCAGTGAAACCGAGATAGCTCCGGTATTAGACTTTGAGCCCCCCCCCAGCATATCCCGGCTTGGCATCAACATGACATTTTTAACTCCGGGCTGTGCACTTATGTTTTCAGCAACTTGCCGCATAAACTCAATTGTTCTATTGAGACTTGCGGCCTCAGGTAAAGTGATAGATGTCGTATAATAGCCCTGGTCTTCCTCAGGAACGAAGGAAGATGGCACCAATTTATACAAGCCCCCGGTTAAGATGATTAGTACGCTAAGCAATACTAATCCCAGGCGTGCTTTAGGAATAATCCTGACTAGCCCCTCGCCATACCGTGCCAGATTTTTTTCAAACCAAGTATTGAACCGGCTGAAAAAGCGCGCCAGTACACCCTTGTGTTCCTGTTCTTCATGAGGTTTAAGCAGCATCACACAAAGGGCAGGCGTAAGTGACAACGCAACAAGGGCTGACAGTGCCATCGAAACCACAATGGTTAACGCAAATTGCTTATATAAAATCCCGGTAGTACCGTTTAAAAACGCAACAGGCATAAATACTGATGCCAACACAAAGGCAATAGCAACAACCGGCCCGGACACTTCACTCATAGCTCGCTTAGTAGCCTCTAAGGGTGAAAGTTTGGAATAACGCATATGATATTCGACTGCTTCAATAACGACAATGGCGTCATCGACAACCAGACCGATCGCCAGCACCAGCGCAAACAAGGTAAGTGTATTGATGGTAAAACCCAACAAACTAAAAGCACCAAAAGTACCTAATAGTGATACCGGAATGGCCAGCAGCGGAATGAGTGTCGCCCGCCAGCTTTGCAAAAATACAAATACCACAATGACTACCAGTAGCAAGGCTTCAGCAAAGGTTTTAACGACTTCCTTCATCGATTCGCGCACAAATGCAGTACTATCAACCGTAATATTATACTTCATATCTCCCGGAAAATTCTTCGACGCTTTTTCAATGATTTCTTTTACATTACTAACAGTCTCCAGGGCATTGGCATCACTTGTTAATTTAACGCCAAAGCCGGTGGAAATATGACCGTTTAGAAAGGCACCACCGGCACCATAATCCTTGCTGCCAAGTTCCACCCGGGCAATATCCTTAATCCTAACAAAAGAGCCGTCTGATTTTGAACGCACAATGATATTCTCAAATTCTTTTGCATCAGTAAGGCGGCCTTTTACTCTGGCCGTATATTGAAATTGCTGTTCAGATTCTGCTGGGAGTTTACCCAAAGTACCGGCAGCCGCTTGGACATTCTGGGTTTCAATGGCAGAAGTCACTTCATCAACTGAAATACCGAGCTGTGCCATCTTCTCCGGCTGCAGCCAAATCCGCATACTGTAGTTTGAACCAAATTCATCGACTTCCCCGACACCACTAACCCGCTTGATGTCGTCAATCAGATAAATACTGCCGTAGTTTTTTAAGAAATTACGGTCAAAACTGTCACTCGGTGACCAGAGATTAAAAATCAGAGCTGTATCTTGTGATGATTTACGGGTCGTTACCCCAGCTGTTTGTACCGTTCCCGGCAGCGAGGCGTTGGCCTGTGCTACCCGGCTCTGCGCCTGTACGGCAGCCGTATCGGAATTTTTCTCAGTCTCAAACTGGATTCTAAGCGAATAAGAACCTGAATCAGCGCTGGTTGAAGACATGTACACCATATCCTCAACGCCATTGACCTGTTCTTCAATAACTTGGGCAACAGTCTGATCAAGCACCTCCGCATTAGCCCCCTGGTATGTAGTGCTTACCGAGATTGTCGGCGGTGATATTTTGGGATACTGGGCTACTGGCAGGGTAAATGCGCCAACCGTGCCCAATAGCGTAATAATAATTGACAAAACAATAGCAAAAATAGGGCGGTTGATAAAAAAATTAGCCATATGATCGCCCCCTACTGTTTAGCCGGAGTCAATGCATCCGGTTCAATCATAGTTACTTGCAGCAAGCTTCCCTGTTTTGCCTTATCAATTCCTTCGACTACAACACGCTCATTGGCGTTAAGACCATCTTCCACTAGCCACATGGCACCAACTTTACTTCCCAGCTTTACTTGACGGCTTTCGGCCTTATTGTCCTCAGTCACAACAGTGACAAACGTATTATCAAGCACTTGTTTGACTGCTTTCTGCGGAATTAAGAGTGCTCCCTGCCGTACAGTTTCCTGCACAACTATGCGGGCAAACATCCCTGGCAGCAGGAATTTTTGCGGATTATCAAAACTGGCTTTCAGGGTAATCGTACCGGTGGTATCACTTATCCCCCTGTCAATCTGTTCTATATGGCCGATAAGCGGATATTCCTTGCCGTCACTAAGCACAAGTTTTAAATGCTCCTTAAACGAAGCCGGTAGTGAACCATTGCCACTGCGGATATATTTCAAATACTCGGTCTCACTCATGCTAAACTGCACCCACACCGGGTCAATGGAAGACACAGTAGCCATGGTAGTTGAACCGGCAACTACATAATATCCCTGACTCACATCATTCACATCAATCCGGCCATCGACCGGCGAGACAATAAACGTATCCTGTTCATTCTCAATGGCCTGCTGCAAATCAGCCCGGTTGACTTCAACAGTTGCCGCTTCCTCTTCCGCCTGAGCAACATAGGCATCTACCGTTTGCTGGGCAACCCCTTTAATTGACGCCAATCGTTGGTACCGTTCCACATCTTTTTGAGTATTATTGAGTGTAGCCTGGGCTTTATTCACTGCTGCCCGTGCCGAAACAATGGCCGACTGGTATTGTTTATTATCAATTTGAAATAATGGCTGACCTTTATAAACGGTATCGCCACCATTTACCATCTTGGCAACAATATTGCCAGACACTTTTGACATGATCTTTACTTCATTCTTCGCCTTTACCTGACCAACAAACTCACTGCTAATCGGCGTATCCCGCGTCACTACCTGCATGGCTTTTACCACTACCGCCTGATTGGCAGCAGTAGTCTGGTTTTTTGACGATATGCCACTGCGCATAATAATAGCGCCAAGTAAAATAACCACACAAAGCAAACCAATATATAATTTCTTTGAGCCCTTGATACTCACTTGCCATTCCTCCTGCTTTTTCCTATTTCACCGGCATCCCCATGGCCTGTTCCAGGTTTGCTTTGTTCGTATTATAGCTATATAATGCCTGAATATAGTTCTTTTTGGCGGTATCCAACGCCACTACCGCATCACGCAGGTCAAGATTGGTGCCAATACCAACCTCATAGCTGGCTTTTTGAATCATTAAATTCTCTTCTGCCTGGTTTACCGAAACCTTAGTAGTCTCCATCTGCTTTTCGGCTTCCTGCATACTCAAGTAATATTGGCGCACATTGAGCAAAATGGTGTCGCGCTGCTGCGCAGCCTGATCTTTTACCATATCCACATTATGTTGGGCTTGCTTAACTTGAGAAGCGGTTATCCCTGAATCAAATACATTCAGCGAGGTGGTTAATTTCACTGACCAATTACCATTTTTTGTCCCCAGCAAGTGACTATCATACCAGTCTTGCGCAGCCGTCAAACTGACAGTCGGTCGTTGGGCGCTTTTGGCAATATCCACATCATACTGGGCGTTGGCGACCTGAGCTTCATACTGAGTTAGCTCTGGCCGGTTTGCTAACCCATAAGCAAGGCATTCTTCCAGCGTATGCTGGTATTTTTCGTAAGTAAAATTATCTTTGAGCACAACTTCAGTTGTGTGCGGCAAACCAATATCGTTATTTAAGTCTGCTACCGCATTAGCATAATTATTTTGGGCAGTAATCAGGTTGTTCTGAGCCCCGGCCAAATCCACCTGACTTGACAATACATCGGTTTTGGCGACCAGACCCAATTCAAACTTAGCATTGACCAACTTTAGGTGTTCTTCATAATTTTTAACGGTTTCCTGATTGACCTGTACTTCATTACGATATTCCAGCACAGTAAGGTAGTCGCTAAGTACCGTTAGTTTAAGCTGCTGTTTGGCCACTTCGACATCAAGCTCAGATACTTTGAGATTAAGTTTGGCCTGTGCAATTTGATTTTCCAGTTTACCGCCCGTGTATACAGGCAGCGTGAGTGCAATCTGATTGTCAAAATCATTTGTGTACCGGTAAGCATCGGTTCCCGTCTGGTCCGGCGGAGTGCTGTAGCGTTGATCGGTGTGGGTAAAGCTGACAGAAAGTCCTTTGTTTTTCTTCGCTTCACTCATAGCCCAATACGACTTTTCTCTGGCTGATTTTGCGTATTTAATAGTATAGTTATTTTGCAAAGCCAAAGTCGTACAATCCTCTACCGACAGTTCCACTGGCGCGGCAAACACCGACTGCCCTGTCATCAGCAGGATAATGGGGATAATAATTTGGAAATAGTGCTGGCATCTATTCATACTGAACCTCCTGCAAAAAATTGGGGAATACTTAAAATTCCCAAGGATATCAACAAGAGAATAGCAGTTCCAAATTAAGCCATGATTAGTCCAAGGTTATAATTCGGTTAAAAATATCGCCAGATTTGTACGTTTGGTGTAGTGGCTCTGTTATTTTTCTATAATAAACAGCGAGAACACCACCCCAAAACGGCTGGTGTTCTCGCTGTTTAAAACATCCGGCAGGTTATTCCAACCTGCTTACCTATGTTAACTTTGCCTACTTTACAGGCAGCCGCAATCTGTTCAGCCGCCCAGGCCAATTCTTCCCGTTTATGTGCGGCAGTCACGGTCAGCCGCAGTCTGCTGGTGCCAGCTGGCACAGTTGGCGGCCTGATGGCCGTAAGAATAATACCCTGCTGTTTTAGCTCTTCAGTAAGCCTGACCGCAGTTTCAGCCTCACCCACCAAAATAGGGATTATCGGGGTTTCACCTGCCAGAATTGGTAGGTGGGCTGCCCTTAGCAATTCTCTCATATACCGGCCATTTTCCCATAGTGTTGCCACTAATTCCGGCCTCACCTTCACTTGCCTAAGTGCAGCAAGTGACGCGGCAATTGTCGCCGGTGCTAGTGCTGTTGAAAAGATAAAACTGCGCGCCTTATTTCTTATGTAA
The DNA here is from genome assembly GCA_017889705.1 of Bacillota bacterium. GTDB lineage: Bacteria > Bacillota > Negativicutes > Sporomusales > Sporomusaceae > Sporomusa. Next base: position 122,664 of record JAGGAB010000008.1, read on the forward strand.
TCAATTAATTCTTTTGACCCGGCGACAAAACCGCCTTCTGATCCTAGAGCTTTACTCAGTGTGCCAATTTGCACCTGTACTTTAGTATGTACACCAAAATAAGCCGCAGTTCCCTTGCCGTTTTTTCCAATAACTCCGGTAGCATGAGCATCGTCTACAACAACGATGGCTCCATACTGTTCTGCTAATTGAGCAATCTCTCCCATCGGGGCTATATCGCCATCCATACTGAACACGCCGTCGGTGATGATCAGCCGTTTTCCCTGACAAACCGTATTTTTTAGCAAAGTCTGCAAATGTTCCATATCGGCATGACGGTAAACCACAATTTGAGCACGTGACAGCCGGCAGCCATCAATAATACTGGCATGATTGAGTTCATCGCTAAAAATAACGTCACCCGGTTCAGCCAAAGCACTTATAACCCCAAGATTAGCCATATAGCCGGTATTAAACACCAGCGCGGCTTCCGTACCTTTGAACCGTGCAAGTTCCTCTTCAAGTTCATCAAATAACGGATAGGTTCCGGTAGTCAACCGGGCGCCTCCTGATCCAGTACCATATAGTTGCACAGCCTCAATGGCCGCCTGTCGAACAACCTCGTCATGCGTCAAACCCAGGTAGTTGTTGGAAGCCAGCAGAAGATACTTCTTATCCTGCAGTTCAACATGATCAGCACTAACCGGGTTATAGGTTACTGTTTGACGGTATAAATTACTCATTTTGACCTGTTGTAAAAAATCAGTCAAGAACTGCATCTATTTTTACCTCCGCTTCCGGCACTTTGATAAGCACAGCCCGATATTGCAAATAAGTCATCAGTTGCTCTAGGTCCGTGTTTTCCTTTACAAAAATAATCCGTCCGCCGATCGGACTGCCCTGGCATTTTAACTGCGCAAAGCGGGTATATGCATTTTTAGTTGCCACATAACCAGCAACATATTCAGGGTCATCTGACCAACATAATTCAGCTACCGCTCCCGGTGATGCCAAGACCTTGGAAGCTAATATTACGGCCTCGCGAATATGGGTGTTGCCATACCCCTGTTGCCGCAGCCACCCTACATAGCTTGCTTCATCCAGCATATCCATCCGGGATACGCGAATTCCCCGTTCTCCCCGGTCATCAAGCCGCTTGCCGGTTCGAGCATCAACTACCATAGCGCCCCGCATGCTGGCACGTAAACCCGTCAAGGCTTCAAATCCGGCATGCACAGCTGCTGGTGTGACACCCGCCCTGATTAATTCTTCCTTGGCAGCTTCCCGACCAGCCGTTATGCCTGAAGCCTTACTGGTTACAATCGGCAGACAGAAAATTTCTTCGATATTTTTAACAGGAACGGTTTCAACCGTAATATTTATAAAATCAGCTTGCCCCCGGCTGTGCGACATTGCGCGGCTAATCATGGCTGCCGTTACCACCTGCAACTGTTCCTTGCTCACCAAGCGTTCGGCACCTGAAATATGTTTGCCGCCATTCTCATGTGAGCCGCCTTGGGCTGCCCGCATCCTAACGCTGCATAGCATGACCAATCACCTTTCTTTGTTCTTTTATTCGTTTTAACAACGCGGTTAAAGGACAAGCCAGCACCGCAGTGAAAACCAGCCCTGGCACAGCAGCCACCAATAACGGAATAACCGCTTTGCCGACAATCCCGCCTAATGCCAGTCTGGCAACAGCCGACCCTATCGGACCAGCCAGCATAACCACCGGCCAGGATCTGCCTAATGCCAGCAATATGATGCCGACTGTAAGGCGAAATACCAAAGCAACAAATACGTTTAATACTGTCTGTGTTCCTAGTATTAGCCCAACCGCGCTTGACAGTAGGCCTGCCGTAATATATTTGCTAAAGCCGAATACAGCACAAATAGCCACCGCCAATGGTGCAGACAACTGAAACTCTGTTCCCGGGAACAAACTCGGCAATTTAAACATACCTGTAATCGTTATAAAAGCAGCCAATAAGCCAACCTCAGTTACCCAACTTACCCTACTCTGCATACACCGCAACTCCCTGTCAAGATTTTCTGTCATCCCATCACACTTAATTAGCGCGCCATTGTTAACCTTATTTTTAAAAATTGGTTAACAACAGAATTATACTACACTTTTGTTTGGCATACAAATATAAAATAACTAAATATTGCTATTGATAGCAAAGAAATGGCTGGCCTGAAAGTATCCGGCCAGCCATTTCCCTTATTTACAACTGTTTAACAATATGCAATTAATTCATCGATTGACAGGTATCACAGAAAGCAGCACATGTTTTATCTTCCTGTATATGGCCAGCACCCCATTCAGCCAACTTCACTAATGGTGGTATTATGCTTTTTCCCTTGTCAGTCAGTGTGTATTCCACTCTTGGCGGAACTTCATTGTACTGCTCCCGATGGACAATTCCGGCTGTTTCCAATTCTTTTAGCGACTGCGACAACATCATGTTTGTTACCCCGGTAAGCTTACGCTTAATGCTGCTGTATCTTGTAGGTTGTCCGCTGGCAAGCATACAGATTATTGGCAGTTTCCACTTACCGCCTACAACATCGATAGTATAGCGAATAGGGCACAGTAATTTTTCTCCCTCATAGGCTTCCTTCTTATCCATAATCTTTTTGCCCATATATAGTCTCCCTTTGCATGGTATGTTTTTCATACTTAGTCATTAAATTCTGCGTACTTGTATTAAACTGATTTTGTAATACAATAATACCATAAAAGCTAATCGAGTAGCAAAAAATATTATAAAGGAGCGAATATAATGGATGAAATTTTGGATTTTTTAACAACAAACAGGGTGTTTTACTTGGCAACAACAGACGGAGATCAGTCACATGTTCGGCCACTCGGATTTGTAATGGACTATAACGGCAAATTGGCTTTCTGCACCTCTAATCAAAAAGCTATGTATAACCAGCTTGTCACCAATCCCAATATAGAAATCTGCTGCGTTGATGCCAAATATGATACCCTCCGCCTTTGCGGCAAAGCAGTATTTTGTACCACGGAGGAAACACAGCGAAAGGCGCTGGAAGTAATGCCTATGCTTAGCAACATGTACGCTGTCGGCGATGGAAAGTTCGAGATATTCTACTTAAACAATATCCAGGCAGTATGTCAAAGCATGTCAGGCGAAAAGAAGATATTGGCAGTTTAAGCTAAAGGAAGGAATGATTATTCATGTTTGTTGACGCTAACGTAATTGACGCTTTCCATCTTATGTGGGGAAGCTTCCCTGAGCCTGTAACACTGGTACACCAAAGCAGAGAAGTTATTGCCGTAAATGCTGCCTGTGAAAGCATCGGACGGGTCAAAGGAATGAATTGTGCAACCCATGGTGCACCTGAAGCACATAAAGGCTGTTTGGCCAACCAAGCATTAAGCACGCAGCAGCCCGCCTTTAAAAAATTGAAATTTGGCGAAAGAGAAATAATTTCTTACTGGCTGCCATTAGCCGGCTATCCTGAACTTTTCGTCCATTTTGGGGTTGGGGTAACAATGGATTATAATTCTATACCTGAAAAAGACTAAAACAATCAGCAGATACTAAGGGGGCGGAACTATTGACAGTTTCATTGTCAGTAGCCCGCCCTTTTTAAATCTCCCTAAAACGAAATTCAACCGCCTCCCCCAAGGTAGACGGTTGAATTTCGTTTTAGTTACTTTCCTTCGGCGGCCACCAGGCTTCTAATTCACTGAGAATATTAGGTAAATCCTTCAACAAATCCTGTAATTCTGTCTCAGTTAAATTGCAATTCTCATCACTTGATATATTGTCTATCATCAACACCCCTTATTATAAATAGAACTTGCCAAATACTTAAATTTACAATACAGCATAAATGTTGAAATTCAATTAGCATCTGTACATATTAATTAAAACTATAAACTTCTTGCCTTCCGGCCAATGAAAAAATTGCCCAGCTAAGTCGCTGGGTTGGAGAAGTATTCATTAATTGTAGGTATGGTGTATTTAAAATAATACCTTCCTATTTTTAGAATTTCTTTAGAAAAAACGTAAGGTTAGGTCGCCATTGCCGTTTTATTATTATTCAAAGCAGACAATGCCTGTAAATCATCCCATATTCCCAATTGGGACAAGGTTACTGCATTATAATAACCATGTTTATCAGCATATACATTCCACTCTTTTTGACTAGGCCAATGCCCCGTTTCTTTTGCGTACACAATACAGGCTTGCGAAGATTTTATTATATCCGGATACATCAAAACTCCTCCATTAATCTTTATTAATGTAACGCTCTATTTTTAAATAACATTATCTGCAAACGTCAAACATCCAATTAAAAACTGCAAAGCATCGACAGTATGTTATAATCCTTTAGGTCCAAAGTCCCATAAACTAGGATTAACGTCCTGATGCTTATTTCTTTTTCGGATGCGAAAATCCTTTAAAATTAATTCAACTGCGTACAGATTACTAAAAAGCTTCTTCGTTTACCTCCTGACCGGAATTATTATTCCTTCCTCCTGGTAACACGCATAAATTCGTTTAATGAATTGGTGACGGACAAGGTGCTGATCTGTTACAGTTTTGACCCGTAATATAACATTGAAGTTGATACCGTACTCACCAAAGCCGCTATACCGCACAAACGGTTCAAAACCAGCCACACCGCCCTGCGTTTCTTCGAGAACTTCTTTGGCAATAGCGGCAGTAACCTTTTCAACATGGTCAAGATCACTTTCATAGCTAATACCGATGGGAATGGAAATGGAGCATTCCGCAAAGGGCTGGGCATAATTGGTGATTACAGAGGAAGCAATTTTTTGGTTGGGTACGACTACCATATTTTCAGTAGGAGTTTTTATGGTGGTATTACGCCAGTTCATATCCACCACATGCCCTTCTTCGCCTGTGGCCAACTTAACGAAATCACCTGTCTTGATTTGCTTTGATACCAAAATGTTGATGCCTGAAAATAAATTCGCCATGGTATCCTGTAACGCCAAAGCGGTAGCCAAACCACCCACGCCCAAAGCCGTAATCAGCGGTGAAATGGATACTCCTAACGATTCTAATAGCACTAGCATGCCAATGGCGTAAACAGCCAAGTCAATTGTTGTAACCAAAATCGAGGTTGATGCAAGATGCTCCGATCTTTTCCCTAGTTTGTGCTTAAGGTATCCCGAAGCCAAATGAGCAACCATAAGGGTCAAGGTCATAATGACAACAGAGTGGAACAAATGTTGGAGAAACTGCAACGGTCCCGGCGGAATTGCCAGGAATTCCTTAGCAACATATATGCCAATGAGAATGCCCAGCAAGGTAGGTATCCCTCTAAATATCTGCAGCAGCAGCAACTGGGGGATCTTAGTCTTCCTTGCAATAATTTTTAATATTTTACTACATACCCACTGGAGTATGATAATGCCTAATATTAAACAAATAATGAAAGCTGTCAGATGCGTTTTAAAGCCACCGTTTACAATTCGGGTTTCTAGTCCAATAAGAAATTCTAACATGATTCCCTCCTGTGAAGTTAGGTCATTTCTATATAAGCACAAAACCCCATCCCCAACACCTGGCTGAGAGATGGGATTTTAAATTAATCCCGGCTTGTTGTGTCTATTTTGTCAGCAATTCGTTTTAGCGATTTAGAAATGCTGTACAGTAAGTATAACCCACCACCTACTACAGCAATATGAAATACCTGAAAAGCAATTATTCCATAAGGCATATGGCCGTACATTCAAATTCCTCCTTAAAGAGAATCGTTCTATTACGGTCTGCATTTTTCCATGCAAATCCGTTAATTAAAGAATAAGCTCCAATATATAGAATTTCTTTAGAATTGTCAACATGCTCCAAAAAGGAAAAACCGCACCTCAATGCGGTTACCTATCAGCTTACTACAACAATACAGTTAATCGTTAGAAGCTGACCCAATTACAATCCCGATCAAAATAGCGGCTATATCGCGTAATTCCCGGTCATGGCGTTCCCGCTCTCGTTCGCGCCGCTCGTGCCACTCTCGTTCGCTCTCATGATGTCTACGCCGCATTTCTCTTTCGTGTCTCTCATGTTCGCGGCGCATCCGTTCGTCATGTTCCCGTCGGCGTTCATACTCACGATGCTCACGGTAATTATGATGGTCCCGACGGTCAAGCTCTACTATTTGTTGTGGACTATTATAATTTGGCGCAGCTTCAGCTACGACTGCAAACACACTAGACTGCATTATAGCTACCAAAGTATAGATAACTGTCTTTTTTGCCAATGGTTTCATACTATCCCTCCTATATTTACTACCTTAAGAATAATATGGATATATGACAAAACTATGACAGAAAGCATTAGGCAGCAGATTTTTATATACTTTACCCATTTGTCATTTGGTCTTACATAGTAAAGCCGCCCCACCCCTTCGGGATAGAGCGGCCAAATTAAAAGCCTATAAGGCTTTTGCCTGAATTAATCCAGTTGTAGAGGCTTTATCTTACGCACTACGTCAAGAATAGTACCATCTCTGGCTTCCACAATAGCAATCGCTTGATCTTCCCATTCCAGATCATCTGGCGTTCCGACAAGGCTATACGCCTTTTCCATAAGTGACTCAATCGTTACATGGGCTATACCGGCTTTATCCAAACACGCAATCAAATCTGACCGCAACGGATTCACTGCGATACCATAGTCAGTAACCAGTACATCTACGCAATCCCCCGGAGTAGTGACGGTAACCACATCTTTACATACGGTAGCCATGCGTCCCCGGACAAGCGGAGTAACAATAATGCAACATTTACTGCCAGCAGCTGTATCTGGATGTCCGCCCGGAGCGCCGCGTAAAACGCCATCTGACCCTGTAATAACATTAACATTAAACTTCGTATCAATTTCCAAGGCCGCTAATACGACAAAGTCCAGTTTATTTACATAGGCACCTTTATTGGAGGGATTTGCATATTGGCTTGTACAAATCTCATTGTGTTCAGGATGAGTAGCAAGATGTTCAATCGCACCTAGGTCAAAATCCTGCGTATCCAAAAGTTTTTTTACTAAACCTTTATCCTGCAGCTTGCAAATTGCACTCCCCATCCCACCAAGGGCAAAACCCATTGTAATATTTCTTTCCACCATATGTTTTTCCAAAAAGCTATTTACTGCCAGTGAAGGACCGCCGACACCGGTCTGGAATGAATATCCATCCTTAAAATATGGCGTAGAGGCAATAATATTGGCAACATTCTCCGCCATCATTAATTCCCGCGGATTATCGGTCATCCGGGCTTCCAAAGTAGCAATCTTTTTGGGATCACCAACCGAATCTACAATACATACACAGTCAACATCAATAGACGAAATAGTTGCCGGAAGGTTCGGGAAATCTACGAGGGTATCCGTAATAACCACAACATGATCGGCATAATGCGAGTCAGGAACAGCAAATCCCATAGAACCGCAGTTGTTTTTACCGCCAGTCCCTTTGGCATTACCATAATAATCGGAAGTAGATGCCGCCAAAAATGCAATGTCAATATGGACTTCACCGGCTTCAATGGCGCGCGGGCGGCCACCATGACTCCTTATAACTGCCGGTGTTTTTAGCTTGCCTGCAGAGATCACTTCACCAATACGCCCCCGGACGCCTGATGTCTGTATACCAATAACCTTACCTGCTTCAATATAGTCGGCAATAATGTCTTGTGCACTTCCCAGCGAAGTAGCGGCAATCGTAAGATCCTTCAGGCCCATTTCTTCAACAAGAACCTTCGCTACCATACTTGCGACATAGTCACCATTGCGGAAATCTGAATGAAATGAAAAAGTCATGCCGTCATGTGCACCACATTTTTCGCACGCTTCCCGGATGCTTTCGCATAGTTTACTTTCCAGGGGCTTTTCATAGCGTTTTGTCCGCGGAGAATCTTTTTTTACATATTTTCCATCCATATAAAATTTGCCCTGATAAACCTCTTGTCCGTCTTCTAGAAGCTCATCCGGAATTTCTCTACCTACTGCATTTATCATTGCGCTTAACCTCCTACAAATTCTCTTCGTATACGCCGCAGGCTTTTGCCAACGCTAAAATCCGCCGTGCATCTTCAAAGAACGGAATATCTACCATTTTTCCGTCTACCGTATAGACACCAACACCAGCATCTGCCTGTTCATTAAAGGAGCGAATAAGCTTCTCGGCATAAGCGATTTCTTTTTTTGTTGGTGCAAATGTTTCATGTACGAAGCGGATTTGTTTGGGGCTTACGATGCTTTTCCCGTCAAAACCCATTTCTCTGTTTTGCATCACTTCTGCCTGGAAGCCATCCATATCATCAATGTTAGGAAACATGGTATCAAAACATTGCACACCAGCAGCCCGGGCCGCAAGCAGCATCTGTCCCCTGGCCGCCAGCATTTCAATACCGCCTTTAACAATCTGCACATGCATACTTTTTCTGAAATCTCCACCGGAAATAGCGCAGCCAAACATCCGCGGCGATGCCGTAACAATTTCATACGCATTCATAATACCCAGCGGACTTTCCAGTGCAGCCATGAGAATTGTCCTGCCTTCTTCTACACCGAACTCCCGCTCTGCTGCCAATACATGTTCCTCAACAAGTTTTACATCTTTGGCACTTTCGCACTTTGCAATCCGGATACCATCAGCTCCGCCGGCAACGACACACCGGATATCTTCCTGCCAATGCGGGGTATCAAGACCATTGATTCTCACGATTACCTCGGTATTTCCATAATCAATATTCTTAAGAGCATGGTACAGCGAAAATCTTGCCGCATCTTTCTGATTTTCCGCAACTGCATCCTCAAGGTCTAAAATAATACTATCGCTGCCATAAATATAAGCATCCTTAATCAAACCAGGTTTCTGAGCATTCATAAACATCATTGTCCGGCGCAGGCGATTTTTTTGAGGTTTCGGACGTGAAATCATTTCACCAGACCTCCCCACGGAATATTTTTTTCCGAAGTGCCAACACTTCTAAACACCGCACATTCCACGCGGGCTTTCAGCGTAAATTCGAGCGCGCCTTTGTCGATTACAACAATCTTGGCATTTTTAACACCAAGACGTTCCAAGGTTTCCAAAACAGTTGCTTTTATCTGACGTCCATATTGATTCATAACACTGCTCTCAATGCTCAGTTCTATTCCATGAGCAAATGGTTCAACACTAACTTGTGCATCAGTGGATTCTAATGTGCCGGCAAGGGCCGGTTTTTGAATTTCCATAATTCTGTCGCTCCCTTACAATCTTTTTCTACAAAACGATTCTTATCACCATTAAACATAAGTTCATACCATTTGTAAAATTCCTGTTTTTCTTATATTTCTATTCCCAAATGGCATATAACTTCTCTTTTAATTTTCTTATATTACAGGATATAATGTAGATACAAACCATTCCAGATTAGAATGATATATGGTTTTTTTGTTTTCCTTTAGGAATATTTGCGGACTGTAAAACGTAAGGAAGGAAAAATCATGGACGAACGTGACTTTAAACTGCTGGCTACATTAAATAAAACCAGGAATATTACACAGGCTGCTGATATCTTATATATCTCACAATCATCTCTATCCAAGCGCATTCGCGGCATAGAACGCGAACTTGGAGTAGCGCTCATGCTGCGTTCGCGCCAGGGAATACACTTCACAGCAGCAGGCGAGACTGTACTGAAACACACCCAGGAAGCAGCAAAACAGCTGGCTCTTATGCGTAAAGCTATCGAAGCCAGCCGAGATTACATTTGCGGAACCTTAAACGCAGGAATTTCCATCAATTATGCGTTGTATTGCCTGCCTGACCTCTTAGCCTCTTATCGAAAAAAACATCCTCATGTAAACATGCAAATCACTACCGACCAGAGTCGCAAACTATATATTCAATTGCAACACGGTATCATTGATGTTGCAATTTTGCGCGGCGAATATGATGATTGGAAAGGCCAAAAAATCTTATTAAGCAGAGAGAAAATTTGCGCCATCCACACTCAGGAGGAATCTAAGCCTTTAACCGAAATTCCTTATATTGGGCGGAGTACAGATGCCGAATTTGAACGGGAATTGGCGCAGTGGATGCACGAAAACAACATTCGTCCTGATGAAGATCATGGCATTTATGTCGACAACATCACCACCTGCGTAGAAATGGCGCGCAGGGGATTGGGCTGGGGAATCGTACCGGAAATATGCCTGAAAGATTTTACCGGCTGTGTACGTCCTCTGTTTTTCGCAAATGGTGAACCCCTTATGCGCTCGACCTATATCATGTATTCAAGCCAAATACTTGATTTGCCGCAAGTCAGAAGTTTTATCGATTTAGTAAAAAATCCGCAGGAGGAATTTTCTTATGTCTAACTATAATGTTTCGACAATCTATTCGTCAGATACAAGGAGCTTCCATCAAATCGACTTGCTGCTTCAGCAGGAAGGGCTGCATCGCGATCAGAATCTTGATTATACCTGCGGAATTTATGATGACGATATGAACATCATTGCCACAGGTAGTTGTTTTAGCAATACCCTGCGTTGTCTTGCCGTAAGCAGTTCCTATCAAGGCGAAGGCCTTCTCGCTAAGGTGATTACTCATCTCATCGAATTCCAACACAATCGCGGCAACCGTCATTTATTTCTCTACACAAAATGCGATACTGCTCAATTCTTTGGCGATTTAGGCTTTTATGAAATTATCCGTATAGCCAACCAAATTGTCTTTATGGAAAACCGGCGCAGTGGCTTTTCTGAATATCTTGAGGCACTCTCTGGAAAAAATCCCACTCCTCAGCTGTCTCTCCAGAGCAAAATTGCCGCCATTGTTGTAAACACCAATCCTTTTACACTCGGTCATCAGTACCTTGTAGAAAAAGCCGCAGCAGAAAATGATCTATTACATCTCTTTATCGTGAGTGAAGATGCCAGTTTGATTCCTTTTTCCGTTCGAAAAAAGCTTGTCATCGAAGGCACGTCCCATCTGCACAATATTATTTATCACGACACCGGCCCCTACATTATCAGCAATGCTACTTTCCCCAGTTATTTTCAAAAAGATGAAGCCGCTGTTATAACCAGCCACGCCGAACTTGATCTGGAAATCTTCAAAAAAATATCGTCTACCTTAGGCATTCAGCGGCGTTATGTAGGCGAGGAACCCACCAGTCAGGTTACCGGCCTCTATAACCAAATTATGCACACAAAACTGACTCAAGCGGGAATTGATTGTATCATCATCCCCCGCAAAGAAATAAACGGAAAGATAATTAGTGCTTCTATTGTAAGAAAAGCACTCCAGGATGACGCTATCCATGTATTAAAGGATCTTGTCCCCGAAACCACCTTTCGCTTTTTCCAAAGCGAAGAAGCTCTCCCTATCATCCAGGCACTCAAAAACAGCGAAAATGTTATCCACTATTAGAAATCATCTTTGGATTGAGACTATCCTAAAACCAGCTACGTTCTGACATAACAAAGGCTTCCGATTTCTCGGAAGCCTTTGTTTCTCTGGCATGCCTGGTACGACTCGAATGAACGAAAACCCGCTTATAAGATTTTACATGAACAATACCCCGCGTTTTCCTCACTGTTCATTTGAGATAGCATATATCTTTTCAACCACCATCCTCATCAAAATGGGCATTAAGATGTAAAAAGGTAGTCCATAATAGTGTTCCCATCGTATAGGGGTGTACAGACCTAGCGCTTCCAATATGGGTTCAAAACAGAAAGAAAATACGAAGCCAGTTATAAACGATACCTTAATAAAATCCTTCCATTGCGGAAAGTACTGATATTCCAACATATATATGATAGGTAATGGACTAATATCAATATAGGCTATTAGCGGACCAAGGGGGAATAATTTAAACGAATAGTACCAAATCCCAAACTCAAACCCAGAGAGGTCAAGAGTAATAGTTATCAGCATTAGGAGCGTACCGAATAAAATTAGTTTTGGCAGCTGTTTTCTATCTCCTATGAAGCAAAAAATAATCCAGGGAATAACGAGTGTAGCTAATATAAACCACCATTGCCAAGTGAATAAATCTGTTGCCTGCCAATTTTCAATACGTGCCTGCGTTAACTCTTTCGTCATTTGCGCTAGTTGTTCATCTGTTGGAAAGCTGCTCATGTTTCTCCTCTTGTTTAAGGTATAGTTACTTAAAATCAGTAATATGAAAATCAAATACGACTAAAACCAGAATGGAGAACAACGCACCCATTAGCCACGCGAGTAGCGGATTGTAGAGGTGAACACGCAGAGCGACAAACAAAACGATGTTTACTAATACGGACCACCACAGCGTCCAACCGTTATAGTAGCTTCCGATACCTACAATCAGACTTAATGCCTCCATTGCGGAGTAAATGGATACCCATACGGCAATATATCTGGCCTGCCGCCACCAGGATTGTGTTGGATACCGAGACAAAAATAAAAGTACAGTCGCTGGATATATAGTGAACGCGTAAAACAAAGCAACTGAGGTGTGATTAGGGAAATTGGGGCTTGGACAGTAGAACCACAGCGAATGATTATACATTATGAAATCAGATATAAAGCTGAGTGCCATCAGAAATAAGTAGGTTGGATAATAGGATCTCCAGTTTTTCCATTCTGACCATTTCCAGGCTGCTAGAATAAATACAATTCCGAAAATTATCCTCATACAATCACCGATTATAGTCTTCTCAATCTAAACCCATATATTCATTGAAAGCGGTTCCATTTTAAAGCATTTGCCATCTTGCGCAAAGCAAATGCCGTCACGAATTGACATGTGTCAAAGTGACGGCATTTGGGGCGCTTATAGATTTTTTCCCTATCGTTTTCTACATTGCCCAAACCCTATATATGACATCTAAAAGATTTAAAGCTTTTGCATTTCTTTTGTTAAATATCCTTGCATAACCCATTTAGAAGAATGCCAAATTGCGTCTATCTTTCTTTGTGCAAAAAGTAGTCCTTCTTATTATAGATTGTAATTTTAATTGATGATGTTTTTTTTATCGGCTCTAAAGATGTGTTTTTCTTTTGTAAACCAATATTCATAACAATACTAACCATAGACCAATAAACTGTCAATTCAGCCAACTCTTCCAGTATCTGGTGATAAGAATGCAGATGTAAAAGCATATTTTTGTCACATAGGACAGCCATTATTGCTGCTACTAATAAAATAGTAAGATCAAGTACAGGCAGCTGTTTATGGCAGATGAAAATTCCCTTTGCATTCCAGTAAACAGCAATTAGCGTAACCACGATGACTATAATTACAAACGGTTTAACAAGAAATCCATATGGCAATTGTTGTAGCGTAATAAACTCAGGACCGTGTGTTCCTATAGAAACCGGGTAAAATATCCGTCCCCAGCTCACTTCACGTAAGATAGCCAGTATCCAGCAAGGGGTTAGACATAGCCAAAGGTTCCGAGATTTTCGGTCGTCCCTTTTATTCCATGCTACAAAACATGAAACTACTAATCCGGCAGCCAAAATAAGTATTTGTAAGTTTTCGATCACTCCATTTTCCCACCCCCACGATGTAGGAAGCCAAAGTCCGGCAGGAAACATGAGGGCCAGCAAAAGAACGGAGAGATACGTGGTTGGAAACACTTTGTAAAGCAAACAAGAACTCATAGGTTTTTTCATAAAGACCACCTCGATATTATCCCAATAACTGTTTAGTCTTTTGTTACCCTAACAGAAAGTATAACTTTCTTAAAAGCAGGATAAGGGCAACATCGACTTCCGCCATCGCTAAAAGCTCGGCGCAAGCCGTGTTTTCTTTATATCATTCATACTGATACATTTCGAATTCCCTGCAAATAATGATAAATAGCTTGTATGGTATAATCTTTATAGTCATCTTCAGCTAACCGCCCTTGTTCTGTTAGCACAGATGTAGAAGCATACGGTGCATGCATGATTTCCATTAGTACAGAAGTTGCACTGTAAGGTTCTAAGTCAGAAAGAAATTCATTTTGAGAAATTCCATGTGATAAAGCAAATAAGATGCTTTGGTAAAATTGAACAGTATATTCTTTTACTAAATTGCTGCAAACGGCGTTCCTGCGGTTTATTTCATAATGCCAAAGTGTAGTTAGATAAGGTTGCGAACTCTTGACGGCAGCAATCATTTTCGCATATTCACCTAAGCGCTCAGTGGCTGTTGATCTGTAACTAATTCTCACTTTCCGCAGCGCTTGGAGTGCAGGTAAAAATTGTCTACTTAAGACTTCCTGGTAGAGTTTATCTTTGCCCCCAAAATAATAGGAAACCGCGGCACAGTTGACATTAGCTTCCTTCGCTAATTGCTTTATTGTTACATACTCAAATCCTCGTTTAGCAAAAAGTGTAGAGGCAGCATCTAGAATTTCGTCTGCCGTTTTTTTTCTCATATCATAACTACCTGCCTTCTTTGCTAAAAGCTATGTTTTTTCTAAAAAACATAGCTTTTTTTAACATACATGATTCTCCTTAGTAAGTTATTGAGTTATTCGCTTCCTATCGCTTTATCCAATTGTGCCTTACTTATGTTATAGTCAAACAATGAATTAGTATAATTGGTTTTTGCCTGGTTCAAAGCTAATTCGGCATCCATAACATCCAAATTAGTACCAACCCCCGCACTATACGCTTTTTGCGCAATATCAAAATTCACACTGGCTTCTTCCACAGCCACCTTATTGGTGCTTATTCGCTTTTCTGCTTCCTTCATACTTAAATAAGCATCGCTGATTTCCAAGGAGATGTTTTCCTGTGTTTGTTGTGCCTGTTTCCTTGCAGCTAACTCACCTGCCTGTGCCTGCTTGATTTTTGCTTGCGTATTACCAGAGTCTAATATATTAAATTGTGTAACTAACATGGCCGTCCAGTCTCTGTTATCTATACCTGCAAAGTCATTATCATCCCAAGCCATTGTCCCCGTCATTGTAACCTGGGGACGTTGTCCACTTTGAGCTATTTTGATTTGAGCTTGTTCCCTTTTGATATTAGCCTGCTGTTGAACCATTTCCGGACGATGCGCCAATCCATAAGCTGAAACGTCGTCAAAAGTTAACGTATATTCTTGATATATTAGCGGTTCTGTAAGCGCAATTTCACTACGCAAGGGTAATCCCATGCTTTTATTTAGGCTATAGATCGCTAAATCGTAAGCGTTTTGCGCTTTTACTAAATTGTTTTCCGCATTCGCCAGGCGTACCTTGGTTTGCAGTACGTCATGCCATGGTACTACACCGGTATCGTACATTTGCCGAACACGATTTAAGTGAGCACTAAAATCATTCACCGTTTGTTTTGCAATTTCTAGTAAGGTCTGGCCTTGCAGCACATTATAATAACCCATACTAGTCTCTAATTTGAGCTGTTGTTTGGTGGCTGTAACTTCAAGCTGCGACACATCGTGACTTAGTTTAGCTTGTTTGATAACATGTTCAAGTTTACCACCAGTGTAGAGTGGAATGCTGGCGGTTATTTGGTTACTAAAATAGTTATAAGGAGAAATTGCCGATAGAGAGGATACCCACGTGGGTGGCGAAGTAGAACGCAAATCTGTATGGGTAAAATCGATAGATACAGCTTTATTAGTTTGAGCCTCTTTCAGTGCCCAAACTGACTGTTCGTTACGTGCTTCTACAATCTGCAATGCCGGATTATTTTTGAAAGTCAACGCAATACTCTCATCAAGAGATAGTTCCATCGGCATTGCCAATGCAGATTGCCAAAATGTAACGGAAGCAATAACCGGTAAAAGAGCAGTTTTCCAATAATTTAATCTTGATTTCACTGTTGTCTCCTCTTCAATTAGTCTTATTAGTTTATTATGTTTTTTGTAAAGACTATTTAACAATCAAAACAGGACATGGGGAATGGTGAACGACATAAGTGCTAACACTCCCCATTAGCAAACTTGAAATAGCTCCTAACCCCCGGCTGCCGATGACGATGATATCATAACCGTTTTGTGCGGCAAAGTCAGTAATCGCAGTACGTGGTTCACCAAGTTCGTTGTGTGTCTGAATGTGAATGCCTTCCGGAACCTGTTTTATAGCCTCTTCAAGGATTGTTTTTGCAAAGTTTGCAGGATCTGTAGCTGGGTTTGCTGGAATTTGATTTCCCTTGACTTGTTCGTATAGGGGGACTTGCTGTGATAAAACAGATACGTAAAGAATACTGATTTCGGCATTAAAGGAGCCTGCTAACGCAACAGCATGTGATAATGCTTTTAACGAATGCTTAGAACCATCAATAGGAACTAAAATTTTTTTATATAAAACTTCCACGGTGATCAACTCCTAAAAAATATATTGATGCTTATTACTTTTTTCTAAATGACTTTGCAAAGTGACTATCAAACAGAATGATCAGTATTAATTTTCAAAGAACTTTGCATAGTGTTACCAGGCTGGGCATTATACCAGGCAGCATACATAACGGGCAATACGATAAGGGTTAAGACGGTAGCCCCCATTAAACCCGCTGCAATGGCAACAGCCATCGGCCCCCAAAATATACTCGAAACCAAAGGTATCATCCCTAAAATCGCGGCTGCTGCTGTCAAGAGGATAGGGCGCATCCGGATAACTGTGGCATTTATAATGGCATCCCAGAGAGTTTCGCCGGCTTCCAGCAATTGCTCAATTTGATCCATCAATATAACGGTATTGCGCATAATGATCCCAGATAAAGCCAAAATACCCAACTGTACAACAAAACCCATAGGACTGTTGGTAAGCAGCAGCCCAACAGCTACACCGATAATACCTAATGGAGCAGTAAGGAGTGTCAAAATCATTTTAGGAATATTTTGCAGTTGTATCATTAAGAAGATCATGATCGCGATGATCATAGCCGGGATCGGTTGCGCCATAAAACCGGCGGCTCTAATACTATCTTCCTTGGGACCGTCATACTCAATGCTATAGCCAAACGGCAAACTTGCACGCAGATCAGCGAGATTGTTATATACCTTCTCCGCTACATCGTCACCGGTCACATCATCAGAATTTAATTCCGCCTGTATCCAGATCATCGGCTTCAAATCACGCCGGTATATCAGACCGTCCTCAGTCTCAAAACTAATTTTAGCAATCTGATCTAATGGCACATAACGTCCATTACCAATCGGGATATTGAAATCTTTCATATATGCAGCGTTATTTCTATCCTGAGCATCAAATCTGAGAAGCATATTGACCGTTTTATCATTTTCCCTAAATTGAGTTATGTCAGTTCCTGACTGCTGCAACTGAAGAGCAGTTGCCAGAGCCTGTGATGTAATACCAAGGTTTCGAACTTTATCCTGATCTATGGATAAATGCATAACTTTACTTTTTTCGCTCCACTTTAGGTTAACATTACTAGTATGGGGATTGGCGGCCATAACTGTCCGTACTTGTTCTGCAATATCCCTCACTTTATCCACATCATATCCTTTTACGCGCAGCATGACCGGATAGTCGGATGACGGTCCATTATTGATTACCTTAGTGTGAAATTGCACGTTAGGAAATTCCTTGCTTAGTAACTCACGATATTTGGTCTGCAGTTCATTTCGGGCTTTTGCATCTTTAGCCACAATAATAAATTCGGAGAAATTACTCTTGTTAGACGTAGGGTCAAAACTTAAAACAAACCGTGGAGCACCTTCACCCACATGATATGTATAATAAGAAATTTGTGGATCGTCTTCTAACTTTTTTGCAAACTGACGAGCTACAGCATCCGTATTCTTAATTGAAGAACCTTCTGGCAGTTCCATTTGAACAATCAGTTCCGGGCGGGTGGATGCGGGAAAGAATTGTTGTTTTACTAACCCCAATAAGCCAATTGCACTGATAAAAACAACTAGAGTCGCAACCAGTACCGTTTTTCTATGTGTCAGGCACCAAACTAAAGTTTTTCTGAATGTATGATAAAAGTTATTATCATACAAATCATGTTCTGTTTCACCGTCACCTTTTGCTTTAATTTTGATAAACAAATAACCTAATAGCGGGGTGACTGTTCCGGCAACAAGCCAAGAAGCAATCAATGCGATGGTTACAACCGAAAAAATAGTGACACAGTATTCTGAGGCACTTCCAACAGCAAAGCCTACTGGTATAAAACCAGCGCAAGTTACCAATTCTCCGGTTAAGCGGGGATACGCCGTTGAACTATAAGCAAAACACGCTGCATTAAACCGATTCCAACCTTGCTCCAGCTTAACGACCATAGTTTCGATAGTAATAATGGCATCATCAACTAACAGCCCCAGTGCAATAATGAGTGCACCCAACGATATTCTTTGTAAATCGATGCTAAACAGGTTCATGAAAGTAAACACGATTGCTATGACCAGCGGAATACTTAAAGCTACTATAACTCCGGAACGCACACCCAGACTAATAAAGCTTACAATAAGAACAATTACAATAGCTTCAAACAGTGATTCTATAAATTCATCAATCGAGCTTTCTACGACTTTAGGCTGATTAACGGTCTGATGAATCTCTAGCCCAGCGGGAAGTTCTCTTTTTACCTCTTTAATTGCTTTTTCTATATTTTCACCCAATACAAGCACGTTGCCGCCGGGTTCCATAGCTAAGGAAATCCCGATACCTGGTTCTCCGTTATAATAAAACTTAGGTTCTGAAGGTTCTGTATAAGAGCGGGTAATTTTAGCAATATCACCTAACCGGAAAGTACGTCCGTTGGCTTGAACGGGAGTATTGCGAATATCTTCCATGTTTCCAAACATCCCAGTAATTCGCAAATATACATTATCAGTTGCGGTCTCCAGCATACCGGACGCAGCCATAGCATTTTGTGCCTGCAAAGTAGCTGTAATCAGATTAGGGTCAATCCCCAATTGAGCTAGTTTACTATTCTCTATTTCAATATAAATTTTTTCTGTTTGTACACCGAGCAGATTCACTTTTTTGACATTGGGGACCCCCAGTAAAAATCGCCGGATTTTTTCGGCTTTTTCCCGCATGTCCTCATAGGTATAACCATCGCCAGTCAAAGCAAATACCACACCGTACACTTCATCAAACCGGTCATTAAACTGCGGAGGTGTGACCCCCGCAGGCAGCGTACCAGCTATGTCATTAACCATATTACGTGCTTCTACCCATTTACTGCGAACTACTTTTTGTGGAACCGAGTCTTTTAAATGAATGTAAATAACAGTGGCTCCTGGAGTTGAATAGCTTTTTACATAATCAAGCCCAGGCAGATCCTGTAATTTCTTCTCAATTTTATCAGCAACCTGCTCCTGCATTTGCATAGCTGTAGCTCCCGGCCATGCAGCAGTGACAATCATTTGCTTTATAGTAAAATCCGGATCTTCCATACGACCTAAATTTTTATAAGAGTAAAAACCCGTTATAAAAAAGAGCGCGATAAAGAAATAAATAAAATGTTTATGATTGAGAGACCATTCGGTCAGATTGAAACTCTTCATAGAGAATCACCGCCAATGTTCACTTTTTGTCCTTTAGTAAGTTTATGTACTCCGGCAATGACGATCCGGTCTCCCTGACGTAAACCGCTGATGATTTGGATTGTATTGTCCTTTCCATAATTGCCAGTCTGGATAGAACGCAAATTAACTATTCCATCTGCTACCACCCAAACGGCAGGAGTAGTGGTTCCAGTTTGATAAACAGCCGGTATCGGTATATATATGGTTGGCTGCACTGCTTTGTCAGCAATGGATACGGCAGCAGTCATACCCAATCTAATTTCAGGCGGTAAATTGATTAAGCTAATTCTCACTTTAAAAGTTCGGGTGGCTTGATCGGCCATTGGGGAAATTTCTCTTACGCTGCCATCGACTGTTACACCAGGTAAAGCCCAGAAGGAAACTTGAATTTTTTCAGCTTTACGCAGTTCTTCAATACGATTTTCCGGCACACTGATCTCTACTTCCCTTTCACCGTCCTGTACAACAGTAACTATGACTTGCCCTGCGCTCACCACCTGGCCTATTTCCGCAGAAAGGCTTGACACAACGCCTGGTTTATCTGCTTTTAAAAGTGTATAATCCAGTTGATTAGTTCCTTGCGAGTATTGAGCATTAGCTTGTTGCACCCCTGCCGCTGCCACTTTATAAGCGTTGGCATACTGGTCATATTGGGATTGGCTGATAGCACCGCCTTCTAATAATTCCCGATATCGTTTGAGGTCGCTCTCAGCTAACTGCAACCTTGATTCGGCCGAATATACTTGGGCAGAATAGTTATTTACCGTTTGCACAATATCTTTGGCATCAATCTGCATGAGTACATCACCAGCATTTACATTGCTGCCCAATTGCACATTTCGTTTTACAATTTTCCCGTTCACCTGAAAGGCGAGCTGGCTTTCATATCGACCTCGCACTTCGCCGGAATAGGTATATCCTTGCGCTACTCCTGTAGTATCAATAACGGTAGTGCGCACGGTTGGAATATTTTCAACTACAACTTGGGAACGGTTGTGTTCCTTCCAGACAACACTGCCAATGATGCCTACTCCAACTACTGCTGTAGCCAAGACATAATATAATTTTTTCTTAGGTATGTTAGTTAGCCATTTTAATTGTTGCATTAGTTTCACTCCTTAGTTTTAACTTTATCGTAGACAGCTAGTGGGAAAGCTCCCTATGGTGGAGCTCGTAGCAGTTCCTGCAATGACTCTGTATTATTGTTGTTACTAATTCGGTTGTTTGGGAATGATTTTGCACCTTCAGACCCATTATGACGTTCTTTTTTTCGGCTATTAATGTGTTGTTGCAAAGATACTTCTCCTTCTGTATGCAATATATTCATGTTTCAATGTTAAGAATAGAGTTAGCATTAAGCCAATTAATTAAATGTGTTTAATTAATTGGCTTAAAAAAATCCGATCATTCCCACTTGCTGACCGGATAGGCGAAAAAAATATAAACAAACTTTATTATGTTTATATTAATGACACCATTTCAAGGGTTAAATCTTACATTGCAGTAGTGAATTGCTTTCACGGGAATTAATTAAACGTATTTAATTAATTCCCGTGAAAAAACCGCTCAACAACGCAGGTTGGATAGCGGGCAATTTCAAGAAAATATTCAATTGTATTTACTTTGCTTTATAATGAGATATGAATCGTTCCTTCCTGTGCTCCTAAAGCTTTCTCGATAAGAGCTTCAGCCATCTTTAGACGCTCGGATAGAGTTTCCTCAGAAACTTTTTCATAAAGAGTCTCAACTAAAAACTCTAATATTATTAAGATATAATTTAGAGAAGTCTGCGGGGTAATTGCATTGAAGAGCTTTGTTTGATTTCCCTCTTCAATAAATTTCAATCCATAAGGCACAAGTAATATCTTGATTTGGCGAGCTATTCTATCTCTTATTTTCAAATTTTCTTCATCATATACAGCCTGGAGCAGTAATTGATCTTTCACGCAAGCATCTTTCAGCACAATACTAATCATTAGGCTCATTTTTTCGGCCGGACTGATATTTCTGGAATGAGTCATATCTTTAATATCGGAAATGAACGACGAAATATGGCGATTGAGCAGTGCTTCTAAAATTTGTTCCTTGGATTTAAAATAATAATAAAACATTCCCTGTGTAACACCCATTTTTTTCGCAATATCGCTAATGGTTGTTCCGTGATAGCCTTTAATAGTAAATAAGTTTTCGGTTGTATCTAAAATCTCGGCAATTCGAATTCGGGGATCTTGTGAAGGTCTGGCCATAATACACCTCAATAATTTAAACGTGTTTAAATTATAATTCTTAAAATGAAAATTTTCAAGTATTATTTTTCCATATTATTTTAAAAGCTCGCTGCTTAGCGTTATTTGCAGGACGGCCGAATTGCTATGCCATCCATGGCGCAATCGGCACTAGCGCCATCCAGGCGCGTCGCCAGCAGAAGCCTTAGTCGTTCTTATGTCAACAGAATTTTGTTATAAATTCTGGTAGACTAAAGAAAACACGACTTGCGCCGAGCTTTAGCGAAAGTGCAAGTCGATGTTGCCCTTATCCTGTTTTTAAGAAAGTTATACTTTCTGTTAGGGTAAAAAAGGCCTCCGATTTCTCGGAAGCCTTAGTTTTCCTGGCGCGCCCGCCTGGCACGATTCGAACGCGCGGCCAACCTTAGTATCTTACTATAGCTTGAATTTCGCGACAGTATTTTGCAATTTTTCAGCCATCCTAACCAGGGATTGGCTGGCTGCTGTAATTTCTTCCATAGAGGCTGCATGTTCTTCGGTCGTAGCCGATACCGTCTGAGTATGCGCGGCTGCTTCCTTGCTTATTTTATCAATATCGGTTACTGCCACTACAATCTGTTGACTTTCATCAGCCATCTGCTGCATGGCTGATGAAATACACTTGAATTGTCCTGAGACACTTTCAACCAGTCCCACAATTTCTTGAAAGGCTTGCCCGGCAGTGTTTACTACCTCACTGCCTTTTTTAACTTCACGCGTGCCATCGTTCATTGCGACTACAGCTCTATCTGTCTCTGTCTGAACTTCGATAATTAATTCGGCAATCTGTTTGGCCGCTTCCTGGGATTGCTCGGCCAATTTCCTTACTTCTTCAGCTACCACAGCAAAACCCCGGCCCTGCTCGCCAGCGCGGGCTGCTTCAATCGCCGCATTAAGTGCTAGCAGATTAGTCTGTCCGGCGATACTGGAAATGGTTTCGACAATCTGACCGATTTTTAATGAACGCTCGCCTAATTGGGTTACGGCATCTGCCGAATTGGCAACAGTACGTTCTATAATATCCATCTGCTGCATAACCGCTTCAACTGATTTTCCACCACTTTGCGCCGCCGTTGCCGCCTGCTCGGATATGATATTTACAGAGCTGGCATTTGCTGATACTTCCTGGATACCTGCCGACATTTTTTCCACCACGATTGAGGTAGTATCAACGGCACCCACTTGCTGTTCAGCGCCTTGCGCTAATTGGCAAATGGTATTTGCTACTAACTGGGTAGCCTGACCCGACTGTTCGGCGCTTGCCGTAAGCTGCTGAGAAGAAGCGGATACCTGTTCGGCCGAAGTCATAATATCCAGAATGATGTTCTTTAAATCTTGCCGCATTTTATCCAGCGATACAGCCAGTTTATTAACTTCAGCCACGCCCTTGACTTGAACATTTTGCCGTAAGTTTCCTCTGGCAATTTCATCGGCAACCTGTACCAGTTCATTAATAGGCTTAGCCATTCCTTTGGCCACATAAATGGCCGTTCCTGCCGCGAGGAACACAGCCAGCAAAATCAATATCGACATCACCAGCAAACTTTGCTTAATCTGATCAGCAATTTCTTTTTTGGGCAAGTAGGTAATTACACCCCAGTTGAAGCTTTTAACAGGCGAAAATACAATTAAGGAGTCTACCCCAACCGACGATGCGGCCTCCATATTGCCAGTCTGACCGGCCATAACATTTTGAGCATACTTAGCTTGCCCCATATTTTCCTGCTTGGTTACCATATCGGAATTTATACTGGCCAGTAAAGTACCTTCATTATCCACTACATCCACATAACCTGAAGTACCAACCGAGGTACGGGAAGCAATTTCTCCAATGGTTTTTAAACTTACATCTCCAGCCAGTACTCCAACAATATTGCCGCGGGAATCTTTAATCGGCGCTGAAATAGTAATGGTTGGCGCATTAGTCAATTGCGAGATATAGGACTTGGTAAGAAAAATATTACCTTGTAGGGCATTTTTAAAGTAGTCTTTATCCGCTTTATTGTTTAGGGCGGTGTTGGTGGTTTTTGCAATCTGCATACCGGTTGCATTCATAACATAGATTGTTTCAAATTCCGGATGCTTTTTTTGAGTAGTAATTATCATTTCACGAAACTTGGCCGCATCCATGGAATAGGCAGTAGGCGACAATGCCAGTATTTCTAATAAAGTTTTGTCATTACTCATGAATTGTTCAATTTCATGGGCAGTTTGGGTGGCTATTGTTTGATTATTTCTCAGTATTTCTTGCCTGGCGGAGTTAACGTTCATATAAGAACTGACACCACCAATTACCATTGCCGACAGCGAGGAAAATAACACCAATAATATGATTAACCGCATCTGTAAGGTATCTCTTTTCACGTTTCAACCCCCTTGATTACTCGTTCTTGACTGATATGCTGTCTAAACCAATACAGAAAAGCTGTAATCACTAGTGGCAGAAGCAAGCCTCACTAGTGATTACAGTCAAAAAACCATGAATAATCTTAATTAATTACCTGAAACTGCAATAACTTCAATCTCAACTAAAGCGTCTTTCGGCAACCGGGCAACTTCAATACAAGCACGAGCCGGAAAGTCCCTGTTAAAGTATTCAGCATACACAGTATTTACGCTGGCAAAGTCGTTCATATCTTTGAGAAACACGGTGGTTTTAACAACATCTTCAAGCGTGGCTCCCGCTTGCGACAAAATAGCTTTTATGTTTTCTAAAGATTGCCTTGCTTGTGCTATAACTCCGCCTTCGGCAAATTCTCCGGTAGCAGGGTCTACAGGCAACTGTCCAGATACAAATATAAATCCGTTAGCTTTAATTGCTTGCGAATAAGGGCCAATTGCCTTTGGGGCTTTATCCGTATGTATAACTTGTTTCATGTGTGATCTCCTTTTTACAGTTTGTTAACTGCTGCTTCGATTCTTTCCAATGCTTCTACCAGACGGGAACGGGGACAAGCAATGTTCATTCTCATAAAGCCAGCGCCGCCAGGTCCAAAGGTTGATCCCTCATTCATAGCAACTTTTGCTTGTTCTAAGAAAAAGGTATTTAGCGCTTTGGGTGCCATATTTAATTCTTTGCAGTTTAACCAGATGAGGTAAGTGGCTTGCGTTTTGGTGACTTTGAGTTTAGGAATTCTTGCAGCAACGAAATTTTCCAGGTATTTGAGGTTACCCTCTAAATACTCTAACAATTGGTCTGCATAGTAATCACATTCATTATAGGAAACTTCAATCGGCAAGGTACCAAATATAGTTCTGCCATAGGCTTTGTTATCTTCCAGCGGCGCATAAAACAGATCGTGGTTATGCCGGTTCGGAATAACTACCGCCCCGGTTCTTACGCCAGCAATATTAAAGGTTTTGCTGGGATTAACGCAAACTACACAGTTGTCTGCCGCTTCCTCAGATATGCTTCCAAAAGGAATATGTTTGTTTCCTTTATAAACAATATCGGAGTGAATTTCATCGGAAACCACAAATACATTATATTTTAGACAAAGCTCGGACATTCTGGTTAACTCTTCTCTGGTAAAGCATTTGCCAACAGGATTATGGGGACTGCATAGTAAAAACATGGTGGTTCTTTTTTTGCTAAGTAATTCCTCCAAGTTTTCAAAATCCACTTCATAACTGCCATCATCTTTTAAAATCAGGTTATTTCCAAGAATGTGCCTGCCGTTATTGGGGATGATGTCATGGAAGGGATGGTAAGCCGGCATCTGAATTACAATGTTATCACCAGGATTGGTGAAGGCACGCATAGCATATACAATAGCAGGCACTACCGCCGGTGTATATTCTACCCAATCAATGTCAACATCCCAGCCGAATCTTTTTTTCTGCCAGTTAACAATGGACTGCTCAAAATTTTTACAGTTTACGGGATATCCATAGATACCATGTTCCGCTCTTTTAACTAGAGCATCAATAACCGGTTGTGGACTTTTGAAATCAGTATCAGCTATCCACATAGGTATAACATCATCTGCATAAGTATCCCATTTTTTACATTCGGTTCCCTTCCGGCTAACAAGTTCGTCAAAATTATGCTTTAACATTGCAATCCCACCTTTATATTTTATATTTAAACTTGATCTTCAGGATTAATTCCTAACTTTCTGCGCCAATAGCGAGAATATATAGCACCTAGCGGATTATGAGCGAGTACTCTGTCTTTGGCAACTAAACAAGAACAAGGCACGGTGCAGGCACCCGTAAACAAGGCATCATGGCCTACACATAAGCCTACGGTAATACAGAAATCAACCTCTTTATCCTTAAGTACTTTAGCTTGCATTACAGGATTGCACATAGTTTCACGCGCGCCTTCTTTAATTTGTTCCAAACCGAGACTATCCTTAGCAATACCACAGACCTTACAACAAACCGAATACACTTCAAAATTCTTTGCAAAGTACTCTTCAATTAATTTTGCTTCTTGGTTTAGACCGATACAGAACGCCATACCTATTTTTTTATAACCCATGAGCTTGCAAAATTCAGCAGTTTCCTCAAGCCGGGTAAGATTATTATAAAAACGTCCTTCTGTGCAAGCGGCGGCCTTCATAATATCGAGCCGCTCGTCCACATAGGCTTCCTTAACATCCGCAAGTTGGATTTTAGTACAATTTTGACCTTCTAGGTAACATCTTCTGTGAGTACATTTTGCACATTTCAATATGTAACAGCTCCTTTATTTGACTAATATAAATACCACATTTACAAGTGCAGCTACTGCCATAGGAATTGCCGTTCTTTTTACTACTTGCACAGGCGATACGCCGGCAACACCGGCGATAGCAACAATGGCGGCAGTAATTGGTGACACAACACGTCCAAAGCTTGTCATAATTTGCATTGGTACCAAAAGCGTAACAACATCAATTTTTAACGAGGCAGCAATCTTAGGCGCAAGGGCAGCAAAGGAAAAGAATGCAGCATTACCTGATCCCATCAAGAAGGCAGATGCGGCAATTACTATACAGAAAAGAATAATCAAGGCATGAACCCCGAGGCCAAGACTTTGAGCACCGATAGTCATAGCATCAACAGCGCCAATTTTCATTAAACCGGCAGCAAATACTTCACCTGCTACTATTAAGCTGACTACAGTGGCAAAGCTATTTCCCATTCCTTCATATAAATATTTTAGGCTTTGTAAAGTACCCCGAATATCTTTAGTTCTTACATATTCAAAAATCATACTGATAAAAGTGCTTAAGAACATGGCGGTAACGACATCCATTTTAATTGTACTTTTAAAAATTGGGCTAAAGCCTAGGATGAATATCATCGGGATAATGGGAAGAATAGCATAAATCAAAGGTGGACGACTTTCGTCTGTAACAAGATCAGCAGAAGTATCGTAACCTGCAAACCCCTCTTTTTTGTCCCACCATTTTTGCACATAGTAATGCACAACACCGAGAATCAAAGTTGTTGTAACAAATATTGGTAGTTGATACTCAACAAAATAAACTGCCGGATCAACTTTACAGATATTTGCTGCAAGAATTGCATTACCCGAACCAGGACCAACATCCATATATTGCGCACAGCCAATTACGCCAAGCGCCGATAATTTGCTAACGCCAGTTCTTATAAGAATCGGATACAGCGTTACCATGAGCAACAAGGCCAGTCCGGCATGACTTGGAATAAACAAGACCAGAAACTGACTCATGAAAAAACTAAGAACAAGAAGAATATAAGGCGATTTAATATGTTTAAGGGGAGAAGCAACTACAGCGAATAAAGATTTACTTGCCCCGATATATTCCATATATTTTGCAAAGCCTGCGATTGACATAATAGTCAGGCCAAGGCCGGCAATGCGGGAACTAAGCAATACTTTAATCGTATGAAAAATATCTAACAAAGCGGAGCCGGCGGATTCTTTAGCGACAAGTATAGGATTGGTGCCGAGAAAGAAGGTAGCAAGGAGTAAAACAATACCTGCGATCAGAAGAATAGCTTGTGGATAGTGTTTTTTTATAATCATATAAATGACCCAAGCAACCACTAAAACTGCAATAATAACACCCATGTTAGATCCCTCCATTATAAAATTCAATGTGTTGACTGTTGAAAGCTTTTCCTTTCCATAGTAGTAAAACCGCGTAACTCATCTATTTTTATTGGTGGGTAAACTCACCAAATTGTTGTTGGTATTCCGGTATACCATTAAATACAACCCAAAATTAGCCTCCAAAGATTTTATTCAGAATGAATTATTTTTTGAATCGCGATTCTACCACTGTTTAAGTGTTCTTGCATAACATGAACTGCCGCTTCAGCATTTTTTTCAACAATATGCTGTAAAATTAATTGATGATACTTTAGCGATACTGTATGCCTGCTAAAGTCGCTCAAAGATTTTTGCCGTGAATAAGTCAGTAAATCAGATAAGAATTCATTGATTTCGCTAATGATTTCATTATGAGCAGCCGCAATGACAGCCGTATGAAATTTCGTAGATACATCATGGACTGGTTTGTTAGCAGAAATGAGGAATTCCATTTCCAGCACAACTTGCTGCATGGCTTCAATGTCAGACTCAGTTCTTCGCTTGGCAGCTAACCGGACAGCTTGAATTTCAAAAGCTTCCCGTGCTTCGAACAAATTCATTAACTGATTAGTCGGATCAGTCATAAAAAAATCAAGAGTATTT
>JAGGAB010000127.1 GCA_017889705.1 Bacillota bacterium
GTTGGCTCTTAAAAATCGAAATTGATGTTAGATGCAAACATCTAACTAAGCGATCACATCGAAATCATAGATTCCGTGTGCCTGCTTATAAAGTGCTCACTGAGCACCGCACATCTGGCTTTTTGATGCATTACTTACATTGTTCAGTTTTCAG
This sequence comes from Bacillota bacterium, assembly GCA_017889705.1. GTDB lineage: Bacteria > Bacillota > Negativicutes > Sporomusales > Sporomusaceae > Sporomusa. The sequence continues at coordinate 155 of JAGGAB010000127.1, forward strand.
GGAACACTCTGCGGCGTTTGCTTATTTGCAGAGCCGACAGTTATATATGTTATCACGTTTACTACTCCGTGTCAACATCTTTTTTCTTGGTTCAACTGTTCAACCAAACCCGGTTAACAGCGACTTATATATAATAACACGTTGATCTTACTATGTCAACACTTCGCCACCCTCCATTTTAATGCAAATAGCAATATCGTGGAGCTGTGGTTTCTTCATCGTAGCATATCATAACCTGAGTTGTCAATTACTATTCACTCAATACTGAAAATTCAGTTTAAATCTAATATCGCAAACTACTCCGAATAAAAAGAAACAGTCTCATGTACGAGACTGTTTCTTTTGTTATATCAGTAGTCTTTTACTTCAATACAGCACCGGTATTTGCCGAAGTAACCAGTTTAGCATATCTGGCAAGATAACCAGTTGTTACTTTCGGAGCAGGTTTAACCCAGGCTGCTTTTCGTTTGGTCATATCTTCATCACTTACCTTGACCTCAAGTTTGCGTCCGGGGATATCGATACTAATGATATCGCCTTCCTCCACCAGCGCAATTGGCCCACCTTCCATAGCTTCAGGAGAAACGTGACCAATACAGGCTCCCTGGGTAGCACCACTGAAACGTCCATCAGTTAATAACGCAACCTTAAGTCCCATTCCGACAATTATCGCAGTGGGATTAAGCATTTCCTTCATTCCCGGGCCGCCTTTAGGACCTTCGTATCGAATAATGACAACATCACCGTCTTTAATCTTTTTGCCGATAATAGCCTCGATGGCTGCTTCCTCGGAGTTAAATACCCGGGCAATGCCTTCGAACACCAGCATATCTTCTTTGACGGCACTTTCCTTTACTACTGCGCCATCAGGAGCTAAGTTACCTTTCAAAATGGCGATACCACCGGTTTTACGATGAGGAGCTTCTACTGTTTTGATTACTTCAGGACGCATAATCGCAGCATCCTTAATCCGCTCATTAACCACGCCGGTAACTGTTAATGCATCAGTATGAATACGGCCAAGCTTCGAAAGTTCTTTCATAACTGCCGAAATTCCGCCTGCTTCGTTAAGGTCTTGAATATGCAAGGTGCCGCCAGGGCTTAATTTCGTAATATAAGGTGTCTTAGCACTAATTTCATCAAACAGAGACAATGGAAGTTCAATACCTGCTTCATAGGCAATAGCAGTAAGATGCAATACCGTATTAGATGATCCGCCAATTCCCATATCAACAGTCATGGCATTTTCAAAAGCCTTGCGAGTTAAAATATCACGGGGCTTTACATTGCGCTTGACCAAATCAACAGCAATCGCACCGGCCTGTTTTGCCAACATGCGGCGTGCGCCAAAGTTTACCGCAGGAATTGTTCCATTTCCAGGTAATGCCATACCTAAGGCTTCTGCCATGCAATTCATAGTATTAGCCGTAAACATACCTGCACAGGAACCACAACCCGGGCATGCAGACTTTTCCATTTGATCCATTTCTTCAGCAGAAATTTTACCAGCTTCAAATAAGCCCGCCGCTTCAAACATGGTACTTACACTAATATCTCTTCCCTGATGACGGCCGGTCAGCATTGGCCCCCCGCTCATTACAATACAGGGAATATTAAGTCTGGCTGCCGCCATAAGCATACCTGGCACAATTTTATCACAGTTTGGAATAAGCACAAGTCCGTCAAATTGGTGACCGATCGCCATAGCTTCAATAGAGTCAGCAATAAGTTCGCGGCTAGGCAATGGATATTTCATTCCGTCATGTCCCATTGCGATCCCATCGCAAATACCAATAGCCGGAAATTCCACAGGCATGCCGCCACCGGCAGCAACCCCCATCTTAACAGCCGCAGCCACATCTCTAAGATGCATATGTCCGGGAATAATCTCATTAAAGGCATTAACAATGCCAATCATTGGTTTTTCGAGTTCTTGAGGCGTATAGCCCATAGCGTAAAATAACGAGCGATGCGCTGCCCGAGTTGAACCTTTTTTTACAGTATTACTTTTTAAGTTCATGCTGATTTCCCCTCTCTGGTATGGCAGTATATCACTGCTGCCTGAATTGCAGTCGAATTTATCCTGGAACTTAGCCACTCGCCTATACCCGCAGCAGTATATTCATCACTTACTAACGCCAATATTATTAGAGCGGCTTAGTCATCGGCTGTAAAGCCCGCTCCCAAGGACATTGTCTCTCCCTTGGGAGACAGATTGTTAACACTGTATTAAGTATTCAACAAACATTGCACAATCCCTTTGCATTATTTTCGTTTCTTCTTTTTATTTTTTTTCGCTGGTTTCTGTTTATTGGTTTTGCCTGCTACCGGCCAAACTGCTTTCCTCTTAGCTTGCTGATTATTTGTAGCACGTTGCGCAGGCAACAATTCATTAAACCGCTCACCTAAGTATACTTCTGCCAACGGATAAAGAGTTTCCCGATTCTCCGCATCAATATCAAAATCAAGCATGGCTGTTGCTGCAATTTGGTTTTTGCCTTGCTGAATTATTGCCTGTTCATTTGGCTTTGGCAGCATATTAATTTTATTATCACTTTGCTTATAAACTGTAAGCAGTATTTCTAATGCTGCTACAATAATTTCCCGCAAATCATACGCCGACAAATACTTATATTGGCAACTCGCAGCCACCGCTTGCCGTAAATGGGTAGCGGCCAGTTCCAATTCCCCACATTCAACAAGCATTTTTCCCAGTGAAAAATGTGATTCCACTTGGCCTGAATCATTGGCGATTGCCTGTTCATGCGCAGTCACTGCCAACTCTGGTCGCTTCCCTCGATAATAGGCATTCCCTAAGCGATTCCAAAGATAAGCGTCTTTTGGTGTTTCTGCTAACTTATTAAAAAAATAATTTTCAATTTCACTTCCCCAGCGAGGTGCAAAAATTTTATCAATAAGAGCTTCTCCAAAAATAACTTCAGCCATACTATCGTCGCCAGCAATTTTAGGAGCTTCAGCAGCCGCCATTTTCCCTGCAAGCATTGTTTTAGTTCGGGGCGATAATTCCCACTCTCCGGCAGCATTACAATGTTTGCAGCGAAAATAACCTATTGCCTGAAATTTTTCCATCCTATCTCCAGGTTCAGCAACTCTTAGCGGAAATACTAAAGTACCTAAATCATAGTCACCACTTTTGCCACATTTTTGACAAGTCAGTCGAAAAATATTCTCGGGAAATTCCGCATTCACTACACTCATATTCTTATAGACTAATTTAGCATATTTGCTTGGCAGCATGGCAACAGTAGGTCTTAATGCAGAATCCAGTTTCTGACTAGTAGCTATACTGATAAGTAAAGGGTTTATACCGTGCTTTTGATATTTTTCCACTAATTTATCATTCCTCTACAGTAAAGTAGACTTATCTTCAGGTGGGGTTTAAACTCCATCTGAAGGATAGTCTCAGCATAAAGTATCTAGCAACACTAGTTATTGGACAAACTACAACCTGAAAAACCCCCACCCGCGTAGTGGGTAGGGGCTTGCCTTGTATTCTTATTATATGCCGGGAATTAAAGACTGTCAATTGTCTATTTTCACGAAATTCAGAGCCGTCCTCGCCCCCTGCACTGAAACGTAAGGAGGAAGATGGTTTTACTTTTGTCATGAAACAAAGTAACAAAAATTCTAGGCCCAAAGCCTCCACGCTAACCTGTTCCACTAGAGAGCAGCTTTCATTGCTTTATTATAAAGTCTCCATATCAATGTACGGACCTGAAAAGCCAGGCGATATTCCTAAAACCCGTAAACTCGCTGCGCTCAAACAGTACGGGTTTCTTAACGGAATACCACCTGGCTTTTCTCCTGCGGATCGCTTTTTCCGGCAAAGGCCGCGGGGATACGGGAATTACGAAGATTGCCGTAGACACCAGACACCACCTTGGAGACACAACTTCTGTAAAGCAAGCAGTTGGTGGCATATCTTATGGTTTAGTTAACAATGTAACTACGGTCTCTTTACTTAAAACGGGCGTAACCATTCGGAGGCACAGGCGGCCGTTATGCATAAGCGGAGGTTAAGCGCCAGCAGCAAAGCGTTGTATGACGGCCGCTTGTGCCGGGTCTTGTGCTTGATGCTCTATGTGTTACAAGGCCTCCAATACTCTCAAAACATATAAATTCTGATAGATAACAAAAAAGCACTCATAATTGAGTGCTTTTTCAAACCAGCAACTTCCTAATCTCCCAGGCCGTTTCCAACCAAGTACCTTCGGCGTTTGTGGGCTTAACTACTGTGTTCGGTATGGGA
>JAGGAB010000030.1 GCA_017889705.1 Bacillota bacterium
CACCCGCGTTTTCAATGTTATTCCGTGTATGCGCCAACCCCAGCGGTATCACTTTTATACTACTGGGGGTTCTTATAAGCTTATCTTAATGACATTGACCTGTACGTATAAGAAAAACACAACCATCTTAATCTGGATGGTTGTGTTTTTCAGGTCTTAACTTAATGACATTGACTTGACAGGGAGCACTTCATTTTTGTCGGAAGGCTTTTTTGAGTGTTTTTAAGGTTTGCGGACCGATTTGCGGACCATTTGACTAAAATACACGAAAAAATCAAATAAAACATGTTAAATATTGAAGGCTCCAGAAAACGTAAAGGCAGAATTTTTATCACAAATACCTTGACCGACTTTTTGTTTTTGGAAGTGGCTAGCTAAATTATAGGTGATAAGAAGCGGATTGTTAAATCCGATAATAAACCATTCTGCAAATAGATAAATCCAAGATTTTTGCGGAGTCGCGGTATCTTGAATTTATCTATTTGCATTTATAAAGTTTATGCAATTGAAAAGTTTGGTTTTTGTAATCAAACGGTATTATTTATGCGTAAACGGAAGAAAATACCATGGCTTTTTGACGTCGGAATATTGCGACAAAGGTGCCGCAAATAAAGTCTTCAACAGGGCGTTAAAAGCCAGACATAATCAGTAAGCCAGAGTAATCACACAAGTACACAGTAAATGAAATTGCTATTTATGAATTGAAGTAGATTTCAGGAAAATTTTTGGATTGGTAAGATTTTTTACATCAAAGCATACAGGTTAAGCATCTTGACAAAACATAGATTTGTGATACGCTAGTACATAGTACATAGTACATAGAGGATGAACGATATGAACGAAGCCAAATTGTTTGCTGATCTGCCACGGGGGCGGATTCCTGAAATCCTGAAAGATAGGATCATTGATGCCATTGTCTGCGGTGATCTGAAACCGGGTGAAAAAATTCCGACTGAAACGCAATTTAGCGAAAAACTAGGCATTGCTCGCGGCCCGGTGCGAGAAGCGGTTAAAGTTTTGGTGGCGTTCGGCGTACTGGAAATCCGCCACGCAGAAGGAACCTTCGTGGTACAGGAGTACAATAGCAAACTACTGAACCCTCTGTTTTACGATATGATAATATCACGGGGTTCCATGTATGAACTTTTAGAATTAAAAATTGTCCTTTACCAATCTCTGCTCTTTCTGGCTATGCGGAAGGCAACCGACGAACAGATCCAACATTTGCAGAATTTGTGTCAGAAGTATCGGAATGCCATGTTGGAACCAACCCCTGATGTGATGAAAATCTATGAAACCAACGAGTGTATGAAGCGGTATCTGACGGAGATTGCCGGCAACGATCCGGTGTCCCGTGTAAATGAACTAACATTGAAAATCGCAAGCTATTCCTGCGTAAAAGCTATAGAAGTATCTATTCAGCGAGGACGCACGCACGCTATGCCGGATTCCTATGCGGCAGACTTTGAAATGCTTGCGCAGCGGGATAAAGCTGCTTTGGCGGGACGCATGGATGAAAAACTTGCTTTGTGGCAAGACCTGCTCTGTGATTAATAATTGAATTGGAGGAACAAACATGGAATTTACTTATCACCTTCCCGTTAACCTGATTTTCGGTCAGGGAAAAGCTGAATTGATTGGCAAGGAGACGGCTAAATATGGTAAAAAGGCTCTGGTTGTTACCGGTCGCAGTAGTACAAAAAAATCCGGTTTGCTGAACCGGACTATTGAACTTCTGAAGGCCGAGGGCATGAAAGCCGTTGTTTTTGATAAGGTCACACAAAACCCACTGACTACCACTGCAGAAGAAGGGGCGGCATTTGCTAAATACCATCAGTGTGATGTGGTTGTGGCGCTGGGAGGTGGCAGCATTATCGATGCAGCAAAGGCCATAGCCCTTATTGCTGTCAATGCTGGCAATCTTAGTGAATATCTTTTTGGAAAGTTATCAACAGATCAGGCTCTGCCGCTAGTCATCGTACCTACCACCTGTGGAACAGGTAGCGAGGCAAATGCTTGCGCTGTATTAACAATTCCAGAGACGAATGATAAGAAGGCGCTTAGATATGATGCGGTTGTGGGGAAAGCATCCATCATCGATCCCTGCTTGATGACGACGATGCCGAAGCCGGTTTTTGCCGCTGTCGGATTTGATGCACTGTGTCATAATATGGAGGCCTATTTGTCCAGCAAAGCACAGCCACTGACGGATATGATGGCACTGCAGGGCATAGAACTGCTGGGAAAGTATCTGTCTGTAGTTTATGAAGACTATGGTAATATGAAAGCGTGGGAGGCAGTTACATGGGGCAGTACCATCGGGGGGATGGTTTTGAACAACGGTCTGGCGGCACCCCACGCGATGGAGCATCCCGTCAGTGGTTTGTGGAACATCGTTCATGGCAGAGGACTGGCCGCATTGACTCCGGTAATCTATGAGGAATCAATTTCTTATGCACCGGAAAAATTTGCCGTAATCTCTAGGCTGCTGGGCGGCAGAAATGAGAACGACTGCGTAGCAGTGATCCGAAATCTAATCAGAAAGTTAAATTTGACGACGTCTCTTTCTGCGGAAGGTGCATGTGCTGAGGATATTAACTGGTTGGCAGATAATTGCTTGAAAGTATCAAAAGCGGCGTTATCCAATCATCCTGCGAACTTTGGCAGAGATGATTTAGTACGAATCTATCAGAAAGCAATGTGAGGCGGTTGCAATTAATGTTATGCCCTGCGGCCAGTCTGCTAGCACTATCGACTGCTCCATTGCGCTATCTTATATGACACTGGAAGCGGTGGAATTGGGTCTGGTTTTCTGTTGGCTTGGTTGGTTTGACCAGCATCAGGTTAGAAGGATTTTGCATATCTCGGAAGAATATGAAGTAGTAGCTATTGCACCTATTGGCTATGCGGCGAAAGATGGCAGACCTTCTCCGAAGAAATCTGCAGAAGAAGTGATTGTTTATAATCAGATGAAAGTATAAAAAGTCTGAAACTAAAAAAATAAGTATCCAGAACCGCTATATGTGGAAGATGGAGAGGACACACCTCGCAATAAAAAAGTCACGAGGAGAACGGAAATGATTACGATTGATGAAAGTAAATGTATTGGATGTGGATTATGTGCGGAAGATTGTTTCACAAAAGATATAGAAGTAATTGAGCAAAAGGCAAAGTCTAAAAGAATACGATGTATCGAGTGCGGGCATTGTATTGCAGTCTGCCCTAAAAACGCAATTATATTAGAAAATTATCCTATGTCAGAAGTTTTAGAATATGAGAAGGGCGGACTTGAGTTAGATGAAAATCAGTACTTACGTGCACTGAAATTCAGAAGAACAATACGACAGTTTTCAAAAAAACAAGTGGAAATCCAGAAAATCGAAAAAATCATTGAAGCTGGAAGATATTCTCCAACAGGGGGAAATCAGCAGAATGTGTCCTATTGTGTTGTGAGAGATGACATTGACCCATTAAGAAATATGGCAATTGATGAACTGAATAAAATCGCCAACCTTTCAGATGAAGAAAAAGAAAAGCTGAATATATCTTGGTATGGGGATCTGTGGAAGCAGATGTATCTGGATTATCATGATCAGAATAGGAAAGATGGTTTGTTCTTTGATGCGGGAACCGTGATATTGGTTTTATCAGAGTCCGTACACAGTGCATGTATCGCAGCAGCACATATGGAAACAATGGTGTATGCGCAGGGATTAGGAATGTTATATAGCGGCTTCTTTACAAGAGCAGTGGCACGTTCTAAAGAAATGAAAGAATATTTAATGCTTAGTCCGGGTCAAGAAGTAGTTGCATGTTTAGTAATAGGCTATCCTAGCATTAAGTATCAGAGAACAGTGCCAAGAAAAGAAGCTAGAATAGTTTGGAGATAAACAATAATACATGAATTAAATTCACATATAGTTGTTATTCATTAATTCGGGAAATATTATAAAGGTGGAAGGTTAAATGTTCAAGCCAAAATCGAGACCGCGTCGAATGCGTATTTCAGAAGGCATACGCAGTATGGTACGTGAAATAAGTTTATCAGCAAAAGATTTTGTCTATCCAATTATAGTTGTACCCGGTGAACATGTAAAAAAAGAAATTCCAAGTATGCCAAACTGTTACCAATTATCCGTAGAAAATGCTGTTGCGTTAGCAAAAAAAGCCTATGAATTAGGGATACCTTCCGTTGAAATATTCGGGATTCCAGAATATAAAGATGCAATAGGATCCAGTGCTTGGGATATGAATAGTCCGGTACAGCGCGCTATCAAAGGGATTAAAGAAACCATTCCAAAATTAGTAATTATTGCAGATACATGTCTTTGTCAATATACGACACATGGACATTGTGGTAAATTATGTGGAGAATACGTTGATAATGATGCGACTATAGAACTTCTCTGTAAAGTTGCTGTAAGTCAAGCTGCTGCGGGAGCAGATATGGTTGCGCCTGCAGACATGATGGATGGCCGTATAGGCGAAATTCGTGATGCTCTAGATAAAGCTGGATATATAAATGTATCAATAATGTCCTATTCAGTAAAATACGCATCAGCCTATTATGGACCTTTTCGCGATGCAGCAGACTCTGCACCGCAATTTGGTGATCGTAGTACCTATCAAATGGATCCGGCAAATGTTCGCGAAGCAATAAAAGAAGTAAATTTAGATATTGCTGAAGGGGCAGATATAATTATGGTCAAGCCGGCTTTATCATATTTAGATATTGTAAGACAGGTTCGTGATACAATAGATTATCCAGTAGCTGTATACAATGTTAGTGGTGAATATGCTATGATTAAAGCTGCTGCTGCAAATGGATGGATCGATGAAAAGCGAATTGTATTAGAAACACTTACCAGTATGAAAAGAGCTGGAGCTGATATCATTATTACTTATCACGCATTGGATGCAGCAAAATGGCTTAAAGATTTAGATATGCGAACTTCATGCGTCAATTTTTGCACATTCTTACATGCAAGACTCCTTCCGACTTATTAAGAGTTCCAAAGAAATCTAATAAACTCCAATTAGATTCTTTTGGAACCATTTTCGCATCAGGATGTCTTATTGTCCATGTGCCGGTTTGTTTGACGCTTACTTAAAAAAGCAGCCGTGGCAAAACAGCTTGGGATCAACCGTCGCACCGTTGACCGTTATTGGAACATGGCAGTTGACGATTATGAAATAAACTCGGCACAAGTGTGCAGAATGAAGCTGTTAAACGAGTACCAGGACATTGTCGTTCACTGGCTCCGCGATTATCCAACAGCAAGTTCAGCTCAAGTATGCGACTGGCTAAAAGAGCATTAAGCTGCTGCCTTCAGCGAACGAACCGTTTGCCGCTACGTCAAAGAGCTACGCGAAGAATATGGCTTGAAAAAAGCGGTACACCAGCGTGATTATGAAGCCTTACCAGATTTGCCTATGGGACAACAAATGCAAGTGGATTTTGGCGAAAAATGGCTGAAGAATGTGGAAGGAAATCGAGTAAAGGTCTATGCCGCCGCTTTTGTTTTAGCACATTCCAGATACAAATATGCCGAAATACAATCCCGCCCCTTCACTGCAGCCGATCTTGTCAGTGCTTGTCATTGCTGTTTCCGTTATATAGGCGGGATGCCACATGAAATGGTGTTTGACCAGGATAGTATTGTCTGTGTCTCGGAAAACTGCGGAGATATTATTCATACCTATGAATTTGAAAAGCTTCGGCAGGAATGCAAATTTATCGTCTATCTTTGTCGTGGAGCTGATCCCGAAAGCAAAGGCAAAGTAGAAAGCACCGTGAAATATGTAAAGGGAAATTTTCTAGAGAACCGCATCTATTTTGATGATGAAACACTGAACCGTTGTTGCCTTCAATGGCTGGACCGCACGGCAAATGCCAAAGTACATGGGACGACCAAACGGATTCCTGCGGAAGTGTTTCAACAGGAACATGAACATCTTCGTCCCTTGGTCGGGATGCCAGATCATCTTTGATTATGGGAACAAACCCAATTTGTGTCGAAAAAGCAAATATTAATGAAAAAGACAACTCTATTATCAATTGATTGGCTAGAAAAAGCTGTTGCTGAATTCGAGTAGCTAAATATCCATGTGTTTGAGTTTAAGCTTTTGCAAAGAAACATACTGATGGTATAGTTTGTAAAAAAATAAAATTTATGGATAATCATTCAATGCCTGCCCTAATCGAAATCCTTGTTGATTTTACAGGATAGAGTGGAAAACTATCAGAAGCGTGTTGAAATTTCCGAGAATCAGGAAAAGGTAAAGCATATGATCACAAAGCAAGAAGCTCGGAATATAAAATATAGATGGGCCTCAGCTTTGTCTTGATAATATTGGTAAAAACCCCAGCTTGCTTGACATCTTTCCAGAATGTGTGCTACTTTTGTTAAGTGAGCAGTTTCATGTGTAAGGGCGCAGAAAAGGTTCCTATTTACTATATATTGTATAGCACTTTAGCAAGAACGATTGCAGTCAGTCGTGAAATCAATAACTGCCGGCGGGTTAGACAATCCGATATCCTCTTGCAAAGAAATTAATTGAAAGAGAGATTTGATGTGGATAATCATAAATTACTTGACCCAATAATTAAAGGAAACATTTCAGATGTTATTGTTGAGCGTATCACTCAGCAACTTTTGACGAAAGAATTAAAACCTGGGGACAAGCTTCCTACAGAGCAGGAATTTTGTACATCTTTAGGAGTTTCTAGGAATGTGGTCCGTGATGCCATAAAAGTTTTAGTGACATTGGGAGTTGTGGAAATTCGGCGTCCAGAAGGGACTTTTATTGTAAAGGAGTATTCCCAGAAGTTACTCAATCCAGTGATGTACGGACTTATTTTGAGTGATAGAAACATGACTGAACTTTTGGAACTCCATAATGCGATGTTGCGTGAGATTCTACTGCTTGCCAGGAAAAGAATAACGGATTTAGAACTTGAGCAATTAACAGAGTTGTATAATGAATTAAAGGTCTGCATGTTTCAGTCAGAGAATGTAGAAAAAATGTACGAGTTGAGCACTCGGTTTTACCAAACGCTATGCAAAATAACAAAAAACCAGCTATTGATACAAGTATATGATGTCCTATTATGCATTTTTAGTGATGCTCGCTATAAGGGTTTTGCAAATTCAGTAAGTACAAACCGTAGAGAAATGCATTTTCACAATTACGAACTAATAATGGATATTATTAATAATCGCCTATCATTTACTTTAGACGAGGCGTGTGATAAAATCCACACAACTTTTAAGGAAATCTTACTCTAACTACTGATTTATATAAATCACTTTTTTCAATAAAGATTGTTGAGGTTGTTTAAAATTAATCTAAAAAGAGGGACCAAATCCTTGAATTTCAAGGATTTGGTCCCTCTTTTGTTTGAAACTATAATTAATTGTTATTATTAAGTTAGGGAGAAAAAACATAAAATCACAATTATTGAAATATTGACATTCTATAAAAAATTTGATATTGTTAAAGTGTTACGTTGAACGTTGAATGTTGAACGTTGAACGTAACACGTGAATAATCCGGGTCACTTTTTCCACTAAGTCCGGCGATTGGTGCCAACCGTTCCGGTGAATTGTGCCAGACTCTCCGGACTCGTTCCAGGACCTTTAAAATGAATTTATACATCGATTGTCGATCCAAATTCATTGTGAAGGAAACGATTGTATAATCTAACACTTAAGAAATCTTTTTGTTGTGAGTTCGGGAATTAACACGAAAAGATTAATTCAGTGGTTCCGTTCCGAAACCACTGGCACCACCCGTCCGGAATCGATGGAACCATCCATCCGGACAGGATGGTCTTATCAACCGGAATATTCAGAACGTAGCACTAAAAATTAAATACAGTAATAAATTCAAACAGGAGGAGTTTGCATGAGCACAGTGAGAGCGTTAGAAGGAATGAAGATCCTTGATTTTACAAGAGTCTATTCCGGTCCGTATTGTACAATGCTTTTAGCCGACTTGGGCGCAGAAGTTATTAAGGTGGAATCTGTTGAAAAGGGCGATGACACGAGGAATTTTGCGCCCATTAAAGATGGTGTCAGTGGATATTACAATTATCTTAACCGTAATAAACGAAGCATAACTCTTAACTTGAAAACTGATGCAGGCAAAAAAGTCGCCATGGAATTGGCCCAGTGGGCAGATGTCATTGTTGAAAATTTTTCTGCAGGTACTATCGGGAAACTGGGACTTGGCTATGAAGATGTAAAAAAGGTGAATCCTGAAGTAATCTTCGCATCGCTCTCGGGATTCGGTCAGTACGGTCCTTATAAGAATAAACTGGCTTTTGACGCGATTGCACAAGCCATGGGTGGATTGACATCGCTTTCAGGTAGCCCGGACAAACCCACAAAGGTAACACCGGCGCTTTCAGATGCCATTACCGGCATCCATATGGCGTTTGGAGTCATGATAGCCGCCTTTCACAAACAGAAGACCGGCAAGGGACAATTGGTGGATGTGGCTATGATGGACACGGTGTTTTCCGTTTTAGAAGGCTCCGTAGTCATTAAAACGCTGTTGGATTCTGAACCAAAGCGCATGGGTAATGCCAGCCAAATCTGCGTTCCTTATGACGTTTACCAGGCAAAAGACGGTGATATTGTAATTGCATGTCCTAACGATTCTCTGTTTACCAAGTTGGCGAAAGTAATCGGCCGTGAGGATATGCTGGAAGATCCAAGATATAACACGAACCCTGCACGTATTTTAGCCCGTGAGGAAGTTGACGGCGCAATAAAAGCTTGGACGATAGAACGTACCAAGGCTGAGATTGAAAAGCTGCTAGACGAAGCCCGTATACCTTCTACTCCTGTCAAGACCATTGGTGAGTTGGTGGATGACCCGCATATTGCTGCAAGAGAAATGCTTATCGAACAGGAGGACCCGATCGTAGGGAAGGTTAAATATCCGGGCAATCCTATAAAACTTCAGCTAACACCTCCTGACTTTTATCGCAAAGCCCCTCAGTTGGGCGAGCACTCGGCAGAAATCCTCAGTTCTGTTTTAAGCTACTCTCAAGAAGCAATAGACAAATTGAGAGCACAGGGTGATATTTAACCATCGTTTTTAACGTATGGACTTAATGAGGAGTGAGGGGACGAAAGATGAGCAAGAATCAAGTCTGTGAATTACTTAAAATACGTTACCCCATAATTCAGGGTGCGATGACGAATGTAACCGATGTGGGGCTTGTCAGTGCCGTTTCGAATGCGGGAGGTTTGGGCATTTACGCCCCTGGCATTGAGAACATCGACCTTGAATACGTCAGAAAACAAATCAGATTAATTCGAGCAGCAACTCCTAATAGTTTCGGTGTGAACATCATGTTGGCTTCGGCCTTTGCTGCCCAACTTGTCGATTTGGTCTGCGAGGAAAAAGTTCCCGTAGTTACCACCGGTGCTGGAAATCCTGCGCCGTATATGGCACAGTTCAAACAGGCGGGAATAACTGTGGTGCCTGTTGTTCCATCCAAAGAAGCTGCAGTTAAGATGCAGGCCATTGGCGTTGAGATGGTAATTGCCGAAGGTATGGAATCCGGAGGATATATTGGCCGGATATCGACCATGACATTAATCCCTCAGGTTGTAGACGCAGTAAAAATACCTGTTATAGCCGCAGGGGGCATTGCAGATGGGAGAGGGATGGCCGCAGTCTTCATGCTGGGAGCGCAGGGAATACAAATGGGTACCAGATTCTTAACGACTAAGGAGTGTGCCATTCCAGAACACTGTAAGGCTGCACTGTTGAATGCCCAATCGAAGGATGCGGTAGTCTTAGGTGAGAGGATTGGAGTTGCCGCTCGATTACGCGTTCTGCGCACTCCAATAACTGAAGAAATTCAGGCGTACGAGAGCCAGAAGGATGCTTCCGACGCGGTATTTAATAAGAGTGTCGCCGACGCCAGAGGCAATCCTTACGAAGGTGGTCTGGACAAAGTACTGCTCGGTACGGGCCAGATTGTGGCTCTTGTCAATGATACTGACAGCGTTAAAACCGTGATTGAACGAATAAGCATGCAGTTTAATGCCATTCAAGAGGTGCCTATTTAGGGGAAAAACCTAATTATTTCACAAGCGGCCGACAACAACTTAGCCATTATGGCAGTGTACAGGTAATACTTCGCCGAGACAGTCAGTAAAATTCAAACCGGGGCAAGAAACCGTGCCGTGTTAAAGGAGGGAGATAACAAGAAATGATTTTAAAGTGTTAGTAATGGAGTACTCGAAAGAAGTAGAAACTATGCACCAGCCTTAATGAAAACATTCAGAACTTATTAGTGAACAGATATTATGAAATGTGGATTGTCCAAACCAAAGCTACAAAAATTAGGAGGAAATAAATGAAAGAGCAATTAGCTACACAAATGACAACATCTATAGTTAAACCGGCGACTAATTATCGTTGGCTAATGGTTTTCTTAAGCACTGGTGTTTTCATGGCGTCGTTCATGGACCGTGTTAACGTTGCGGCTGCCGCTCCGTTCCTGATGAAGACCTTTGAGTTGACCTCTGTTCAGATGGGGACGCTCATGTCCGCGTTTTTCTGGCCATACATGCTTCTGCAGGCTCCTTCGGGCTGGCTGATGCACCACGTGCGGCCAAGGTTTGTTGTTTTCTGGTCTTGCTTTGGATGGGGCCTAACAACCGTTTTAACCGGCTTGGCACAAGGCTTTAACTCGTTTCTCGCGCTGAGGGTTGCGCTTGGTATAACCGAAGCTCCGGCGTTGCCGATTAATTCGCATCTTATATCAGTCTGGATTCCCAAACGGGAAAGAACACTGGCAACAGCTATTCCTGATTCTGCCGCGAGGTTTATTAACGCGATAACCGTGCCTTTATGTGTATGGATTATCACACACTGGGGCTGGCAAATATCCTTTGTTGTTACCGGCGGAATAGCAATGGCGTACTCTTTTGTCTGGCTTTGGGGTTACCGCGATCCTGATCAGCATCCCAAGGTGTCAGCATCTGAGTTGGCATATATTCGTCAGGACGCAGAGACGGATGCTGCAGGCAATGTCAAAAAGGCTGCCAAAGTTCCTATGTTAAAGATGCTTTCTAATATCAGATATGATTTGGCTTGCCTGGGCTACTGGCAATACATCTATATCTGGACCGTTTACATCATGTGGATTCCGTCATATTTAGTTAAGTTTAAGGGTTTTACCCCGACGGCTATGGGCGAAGCTACCATGATTGCCTTCTTTGCAGGAACATTTTTTGAAGTTGCTGGCGGCTACTACTGCGATAAGTGGCTACAAAGCGGTGCGTCTTTGACGACAGTACGGCGTTTTGGAACAGGCATTGCGTATACAGTGACAGCTATCGGCATATACGTAACTGTTACTGCGGCCGACAATACAATGACCGTATTTGGCTTGGCGCTTGGCATGTCAGCCCTTTCCTTCGGAGCTTCACATTTCTGGGCGGTCGCGAATGACCTTGCTCCGTATGGTCAAGGCGGATCGTTCAGCGGTCTGCAGAACACTATTGGACAGACAGCTGCCATCATAGCCCCGATTCTCACCGGGTATATGATCGACAAAACTTCTCTCGGTTTCAACGGAGCGCTTTATCTCGTAATTTTAAGCTGTGCCATCGGGGTTATAGCCTATGCCCTGAACACCTATGAGAAAAAGATTGAAATTGAATAAGTTGGCGGTAAACCATTGAGGTAATGAATTCGGCCATGCAAAGCCTTCCGGTCTTGCTTGGCCGAATCAAGCATGAAGGAATGATATGATGGATTATGTAGTAGTTGGAATAATAGCCATAGTATCGATCTTATTGTTTGCCGTGGGCAGACGTGGGCGAAAGGAACTCAGTAAGCAGGAAGACGTAGTCCGAGAGATTGAACAGAAAATAAGTTCTCAATACCCAGATGTTCAGATTATAGGAACTGTTTCATGTCAGGGCGGCTACCCTCCCTTACCGTATATTTCGGTTCTTAATTTTGCCATGGCTGGAAAAGTTGCCTTCTTGTATGATGGCTTTGGGCGCTATGGAGAATTAGACTGTCGGGACTGGATAGAAGTTGATAAATTCAGTAAGAAGATGAAAACACAACCGAGCGGCGCACATGTGCTCTTAGGACCCCTTGCTCCGATAGTCATCAGGGATAAGATGAGGCATTTTATTGCGATCAAATATATAGACATAAATCGAGAGGAGAACCACTTGCTTTTCGAAGTCGATGAAAGTGAAGCGCAGGAGGAGATATACAATGAAATCGTGCGCCGTATTACTAATCCTATGGTGGAAGATACACGCCTTCATGCGTAAATGTGTTCGCTCTGGAGTTTTAGAAGCCAGAAGGATAATTGAGCAATGCGGACCGATTATAGCACAGTCTGCAACACAGCTCTCTGGATAATAAACACCGGCTGGATATGCTGTGATTTTAGCAGTTTCAGCCGACGAAAGTAACGATTCTTCGTAAGCGTCAAAAACGCCGTCACCGATTGACATGTGTCAAGGTGACGGCGTTTTTGACGCTTACATTACAACGGACAAATACGCTGCAAACCAAAATAGCTATTAATGAAATGATTGCTTAAATAATGCAATATAGTGGGTTGCGGCAGCAGAAAGTGGGCGATTGTTTGAGCATATTGTTGCACTTGTTGTTTTAATTGTAGTTGGGATCATTTCATAAAAGACTAAAGAAGAACCCGCTCTGGCGACAGTGTTCCGTAATCATGGATACATGCCTCTGGTGTACTAATAAAGGTAGAAACCAATAATGGACGTAGTGGCTTATTAAATATTTTTGTCAAGGTTGTGTGATTAAATGTTATAATTATCAATAAGTTGCTGAATTATATGGGGGTTAAGAAATGGATGTTTCAATGGGGAAATTGCTGTTCGAGGGAGTTTTTGAAGCGAGTAACGATGCAATGTTTTTTATCGATAACCAGGGTATTGTTCAATTGATTAATTCTAAAGCGAGAAAATTAATTGGGGAAGACCAACAAGATATTGTTCATAGGTTGATATTGGAAGTATTGCCGGAGTTAGATCAATTTGAAGATGTCTTTTGTGTAGCGGCTAAGACTGAATTCGAAAGTAATATACTGAATATACCAAGCAAAATCATAATTCATCCGATTCAACCAACCAATGAGAATATACTAGGGCGGCTAATTATAATACGGGATATTTCTGACAAGAAAGCATTGCGAGGCTTACAGGAAGAACTACAGGACATAATCGAGGGTATATCGGATGGAGTATTTGTTGCAGACGGCATGGGCAACGTTTTGTATATGAATAGTGCCTGTAGTGAAATCACAGGATTAATAAAAGAAATGTGTATTGGCCGAAATGTTAAAGATCTTGTGGCAGAGGGAATAATTTTAGAGTCATCCACTTTGTCTGTACTAAAGTCGCGACATATAGAGGTTTTATGGCAGAGGAACGTTAAAGGGAAAACTGTTCTGGTAACAGGGAAACCAATATTTGATACAAATGGCAATATTCGACACATCGTGTCTTCGTCTAGAGATGTTACAGATTTAAATCATTTGAAAAATCAGCTGGAAAAAGAGCGCGTTTTGAGTCAGAGGTATCATTCTGAATTGATTTCATTAAGGACTATGGACAAGAAAAATGAAATAGTCGTGAAATCAGAAAAAATGATTAAGCTTTTGGAGACAGTAGCCCATGTTGCTAGAAGTGATGCGACTATTTTGTTGAACGGTGAATCAGGTGTTGGGAAAGATGTAATTTGTAGATTCATCCATGCTCAAAGTTCAAGAGCGCAAGAAGCATTCATCAAAATCAATTGTGCGGCTATTCCGGAAAACCTGCTAGAGGCAGAATTATTTGGATATGCGGATGGTGCTTATACAGGAGCGAGAAAGGGAGGGAAAGCCGGTCTGATTGAACTTGCTGACAAAGGAACATTGTTTCTTGATGAAATTGGTGAAATGCCGCTTTTCCTACAACCGAAATTATTGCAGGTTATTCAAGAAAAAACATTTTTGAGTGTAGGGGATACAAAAACGAAAACTGTAGATATTCGAATCATTGCGGCAACTAATAAAAATCTAAAGGAAATGGTAAGCCAAGGAAAGTTTAGACTAGATTTATTTTACCGACTCAACGTCGTTCCTATTACTATTCCTCCTTTACGCGAAAGGGGAGAAGATATTCCCTTATTGATATACCATTTTGTATCTCGATTTAACCAAAAATATCGTGTTGATAAGAATCTAAGTAATGAAGCAATGGATATTTTGCAAGCATATAATTGGCCTGGTAATGTTAGGGAATTAGAGAATTGTATTGAACATTTGGTTGTGATTGGGGAAGATGAAATCATTACCCCGGATCAGCTTCCAGCCCATATGAGAACGATAGGAAATCAGAACGCGGTTATTGTTACAGGTCTTATCCCTTGGAATCAAGCAGTGGAAGAGTTGGAAAAACAACTTATTACAAAGGCGTATGAAAAAGCTGGTAGCACACATAAAGCCGCCAAACTATTAGGCGTGAGTCAGCCGACTATCGTACGCAAGTTAAGTAAGATTAAAGAATTCCTATACAAAAATTAAAGAATAACGATACAATATAGAATAACTCGATACATTTTTGTATTGGGTTATTCTATATTGTATAGAAGCTTTTTTCTTGCTAGCAAGTAATTGATCCAACAATTAGTCGATACAAAAATGAATATGAATTCAGTATATTCAAGTATTTTTCAAATCCTAGCGCAAGTATAATCCGAACTCGTGCTAGGGTTTTGTTCTGTTTCTATTAGACATAGAGAAGCCAGAAAAAAAAAGATGTGATTGTGAATTGTGGCACGATAATTGCATTTGAATTACATAAAGAAACGCAAAGGAGCTGCAAGCTGCATTCCGTGATAAAGAGGGTGTTAAACTGCAAATAACGTCAATAATTATCTAAAAAAGAGTGAATGGAGGACAATGAATGAAAGCATTGGTTAAAAACAGTTTGAAAGCTTATGATGCCTCGCTACAAAATCTTGATACCCCGACTCCTGGTCCGGGAGAAGTGGTTATTAAAGTACATGCCGCGGGAATATGCGGCACAGATACGAAGATTTACCAGGCGCATTACCACAAGTATAAAACACCGGTAGTTATGGGGCATGAGTTGAGTGGGACAGTTGTAGCGGTTGGTTGTGGGGTTGATGATATCAAAGTGGGGATGCCCGTTGCTCCGCGGATACAAGTAACTAGCTGTGGGCGGTGTAGAGCGTGCATTACAGGGAGAGATAACTTGTGTGGCGAAAAAACACGCATCGGATTTGAGTACGATGGTGCCTTTGCTGAATATATAAAAGTCCGCAAGGAACAAATTCACGTTTTACCTGCAGATCTAGATTTGACTACAGCGTCATTGACAGAGGCTATTGCTGTAATTGTTCATGCTCTACGTCCTGCGAGCATCAAACCTTCAGATGTTGTGCTCGTTGTTGGACCGGGTCCTATTGGCCTTTTAGCAGCATTTTTTGCAAAAACTCAAGGTGCTACTGTGGCTATATCGGGAATTTCACAGGATCACAATCGATTTATATTGGCGAAAGAATTGGGAGTTGATCTGATTCTGGTTGCTGATGATGAAGCAGATGCGGGGATGAAGGAGCTAATGGCTATAACCAATGGAGAAGGTCCAGACGTCGTACTCGAATGTTCTGGGACAGCAGCAGGGGTTAACGCTGGTTTAAACTTGTGTAGAGCGGCGGGCCGATTTGTCCAGATTGGCACACGCAGTACCCCTGTTAATGTCGACTTCATGAAGATCGCCTACAAAGAAATAGTAGTAACGGGAACTATCGATCATGTACCGGTAGATTGGCAAGACGCGATTAAGTTTATTCGGAAATATCAAGATAAGCTGTCTCCTATGATAAAGGACATTTATCCTATTGATTCGTGGAAAGAAGCTTTTCAGGCGGCTGAAGGCGGACAAGTTGGGAAAGTAATCATCTCATTTCCCCAATAATGAGTAATTCGTTGAGACAGAAAATTTTAAATGGAGGCAAAATTAATATGATTTTGAACCAATTTTCGTTAAAGGGAAAAATTGCCATCGTGACTGGCGCAAGTCGTGGGCTGGGAGCGGGGATGGCGTTAGGTTTGGCTGAAGCAGGGGCTGATGTTGCGGTAGTGGCAACATCAGCAAAAGCGGAAGAAACTGCAAAAGCTGTTCGTGAACTAGGGCGCCGTGCCATAGCCATTCGGGCCGACCTTTCTTCTATTCAGTCAATTCCGGGGATAGTAGAGAAAACTATGGCTGAATTTGGTAAAATTGACATCTTAGTTAACTGTGCTGGGATCAATCGCCGTTATGCCGCTATCGACTGCACAGAAAAAGAGTGGGATGATGTTATCAATCTCAATCAAAAATCTACATATTTTATGTGCCAGGCCGTAGCTAGGGAAATGATCAAGCAAAAAAGTGGCAAGATTATTAATATGGCTTCTCTGATGTCCTTTCAGGGAGGACTTAATGTTTCGCCGTATACAGCCAGTAAGGGCGCTGTGGCCGCCGTTACGAAAGCATTAGCGAACGAATGGGCACCACATGGGATCAATGTCAACGCGATTGTGCCGGGTTATTTTGCCACTGACTTAACCCAAGCGCTGCAGGATGATCCTGAACGGAACAGGGATATTTCGCTGCGCATTCCGCAGGGACGGTGGGGAAAGGCGGACGATTTGAAGGGTGCTGTGGTATTCTTAGCCTCTGATGCGTCGGCATATGTTCAAGGACATTTGTTGGCTGTCGACGGTGGTTATTTGGCCAGGTAAGTCTCATGATCTGCAAAATATAAGAAACGAAAGGTGATGTTGATGAGTAATTTGAGTCAAACACAAATTAACGTAATTAAACCACAGACAAACTATCGATATGTGGTCATGCTGCTGCTCGCGGGAGTAATCACCATAAACTACGTTGACCGAGTAAATATTGGAGTAGCAGCCCCAACTTTGATGAAACTTTTTGAATTATCACCTGCACAGATGGGGATCCTGATGTCGGCCTTTTTTTGGTCTTACGTTGGTTGTATGCTGCCTATCGGTTGGCTGTTAAATCGGATGGGACCTAAAATGATTATGTTCTGGTCATGCTTGGGCTGGGGGTTGTCAACTGCACTAACGGCAGCAGTATCTGGCTTTAACTCCTTTTTTGCCGTACGCGTACTTTTAGGTGTAACAGAGTCAGGGGTTTATCCAACCTGTACCCGTGTCGCATCGGCCTGGACACCTCTGCGTGAACGCACGACGGCTACCGGGATATTTGATGCTTGTTCCCGGCTTGGCAACGCAGTTGCGCCGCCGCTGGTTGTATGGGCTTTATTAAAATGGGGCTGGCAAATGTCTTTTGTCATTACGGGGGGACTAGCGGTTGTCTACGCATTTATTTGGCTCTACTTTTATCATGAACCAGAAAATCATCCTAAAGTAAGTCAATCGGAGTTAGATTATATTCGCCAGGATCAGATAACAGAAACAAATGATGAAAATACGAAACACATACCTATTTTACAACTTTTGACTTATAAGCCTATATTCCTTATGTCTTTAGGGTTTTTCTTATACATGTATTTCTGGACGACATTTAACATGTGGATACCAGCCTATTTGGTACAGGCTAAAGGGTTTAGTCTAAAAACTATGGGCTTTGCCGCGATGTATCCGTATATAGCCGGTGTAATTTCTGAAGCGGTAGGCGGATACATTCTTGATAAGTGGTACCAGGGTGGAGCCAGTCTTAATCTCGTACGGCGTACGGGCCAAGTATTCGGAATGCTAGGTGGGGCAATAGCACTGTATTTAGCTGTTGTCGCTGCTACACCAGACATGACTGTGCTATGGTTGACAGTTTCTATGGGTGTTATCTCCTTTAGCGCTGCGCAAGGGTGGGCAATTCCGACTAATATTGCACCCAAAGGCAATGTTGGAACAGTTGCTGCGATGCAGGGTACTATTGGTAATTTGGCCTCAATTGCCGGCCCAATGGTGACAGGGTATGTTATCGGAACATCATATGGATATGATGGTGCTCTGATGCTTTTAGTTGCTGGAGCAGCCGGAGCGGCTTTGGTTTATTCCTTGATTGATTATAGCAAACCTGTAGTTCCACGTTAACAAATTAAGTATGGGGAATGAGAGGGGTTATATTTTACTCCTCTCACAAGCCAACGAATAATTAATTATATTCTTGCTTGTGAAACATTCTCGAATGAGGAGAAAATTATGGATGCTACAATACTAGCCGTTTTCTGCGTCAGTGTTTTGGCGGTGCTGGTTTTGTACCGCGTTGGTTATAAGCGGATGGAGAATCATAAGACGACAATTTTACGTATTACAGATCATCTTGCTCGAGAATATAACGCTACGGTGCTCGGGATGGTCTCATATCAAGGAGGCCTTCCTGAAATGCAGCGAATCGTCAATGTGTATTTCGGCTTAGCTCCCGATTGCATGATTTTTTATGACGAACGAGGTTCATTAGGTCGTGTGTTCTTTCATGATTGCATTAAGATAGAGCAATTTGCTGTATTGCAAAAAGCCAGTGGTATTGGAAAAAGCACGGCATTGCTTGGTCCACTGGTGCCATATTTCTTTAAAGATAGAACGCGGAACTTTATTACAATCAAATATATCGATGTGGATCAGGAAGAAAATAACTTACTACTAGAGGTGCCGGATAAGAAAATGCAACAAGAATTTTATAAAGCTATATATTTCTGCGTACGGAAGAAAAATTTATCGGCTCAATCTAAAGGAGACAAATGTTCTGAATATCATAGAGCCATTGGTTAATCATGGATTTTTAATATAGGTTAAGAAAAAAGAATTTTTGTCTTGGCGAACGGTCTACGACAAAAACAAAAAACGGAGGAGATTTTTATTATGATGAATGGAGCACAGTACAAGGAAAGCTTAAAAAAACTTAAACCGGAGATTCATTGCAACGGGAGAATAATTACCGATGTTGTAGATGATCCTATGACAAAACCTCATGTAAATTCAGCAGCGATGACGTATGAATTGGCCTTTGATCCGGAGTACAAAGACCTCATGGTTGTAAATTCCAGTTTGACAGGAAAGCCAATTAACCGTTTTACCCATCTTCATCAGAGCACGGAAGACTTAATTAATAAAGTGAAGATGCTTCGCATGATTGCGCAAAAAACAGGAACATGTTTCCAAAGATGCGTAGGTTTTGATGCGATGAACGCAACCTTTATTGTAACCCACAAAGTGGACAAAGAGTGCGGGACTAATTATCACCAACGATTTATCGACTACATGAAATATGTTCAGGAAAATGACTTAATGGTGGCAGGATCGATGACTGATCCCAAGGGAGATCGCAGCAAAAAGCCGGGACAGCAAGTGGACCCAGATTTATTTGTGCATATTGTTGAAAAACGCGACGATGGCATCGTTGTGCGGGGGGCCAAAGCCCATCAAACTGGCATGGTAAACTCCCATGAAATGCTGATTTTACCGACCACCAATCTAGGAGCTGATGACAAGGACTATGCAGTTGCCTGCGCGATTCCGGTAGACGCCCCAGGTGTACTTCATATCTTTGGTCGACAAACCAATGATGACAGAAGATTGCAAGGAGACATTGACACGGGTAACTCTGAATACGCCATTGTTGGCGGTGAAACATTGACTGTGTTGAATGATGTCTTTGTTCCTTGGGAACGCGTGTTCATGTGTGGCGAATATCAGTATGCTCAGGAGTATGTAGAAGCCTTCGCCTCCTATCATCGTCAAAATTACGGTGGGTGCAAAGTGGGAGTTGCGGACGTCATCATCGGTGCTACGGCCAGCATGGCCGAGTACAACGGTGTGCCGAATGCGTCACATATCAAAGATAAGATCATTGAAATGATTCACTTGGCGGAGACGATGTATAATTGCTCAATCGCATGTTCATGTGAAGGACGTAAGACGGAAGCAGGAAACTATTATGTGAATACTCTGTTGGCGAATACAGCTAAGCTGAATTGCACACGGACTATGTATGAAATATCGCGGCTGGCTCATGACATTGCCGGCGGCTTCATTGCGACCTTGCCTTATGAAGCAGATCTGAAGGATCCGAAAATCGGCGCATACATAAATAAATATTTTGCGGCCAATCCCAATGTTTCCACCGAGGACAGATTCAGAATGGCCAGACTGTTAGAGAACATGACAGGAGGCACGGCATTAGCTGAGTCGATGCATGGAGCCGGGTCGCCGCAAGCGATGCGCGTCATGTTGTTACGGGAAACCAATTTGGAAAGCAAGAAAGCATTGGCAAAACGACTGGCCAAGATTAAGGAAGCTCCAGTGAAAAAGGCATAACCGCATTTTAGGTGTTGCGCATACGTGAGCCTGCGCCGTACACTCTCCGAAAGGTGAAGAGAGTGTACGGTGCAAGATGGCAAACGCTGTTCAATTAGCTGTTCAATTAATAGAAAAATAGAAACTGCAAATTAAGGAGTAAATTCATGAAAACGGTTGTTGCGGGTCCGTTACAGGGCATAAAGGTATTGGACTTTACTCGGGTATATTCAGGCCCTTACTGCACGATGCTGCTGGCTGATTTGGGTGCGGAAATTGTAAAAATTGAGATGCCCAAAAATGGGGATGATACAAGACATTTTTTGCCATTCAAGAATAATGAGAGTGGTTACTACATGTATTTGAACCGTAACAAACAAGGGATCACTTTAGACCTTAAGAATGATCGGGGTCGAGAGATTGCATTAGACCTTGCCAAATGGGCGGATGTTGTAGTAGAAAATTATTCTCCGGGAACAATGAAAAGACTAGGACTGGATTACGAAACGATTCGGAAAATTAATCCTAACGTCATTTATGGTTCGATATCAGGGTTTGGTCAGACCGGTCCGTACCGGGATCGTGTAGCATATGATGCTGTAGCGCAAGCGATGGGCGGGCTGATGAGCGTAACAGGATATCCAGACCATCCTCCTGTAAAGGTTGGTCCATCTATTGCTGATGCCAATGCGGGAATTCATATGGCTTATGCCCTTATGGCGGCTTTGTACTGTCGGGAAAAAACCGGTCAAGGCCAGTATGTAGATGTTTCGATGATGGATACGGTCTTTTCGATTCTAGAGAACTTCGTTGTGCAGTATACAATGACTGGAATTGTTCCCCAACGTGCAGGGAATGAAAACTTGGCCTCGGCTCCCTTTGACGCGTATCCTACCATAGACGATTATGTAATCATTGCGACAGCTAATGATAATTTGTTTCATAAATTAGTACGAGTGATGGAACGGGAAGATTTAATTACCGATGAGCGGTTTGTAACCAACTTAAAACGAAAACAAAATTATTCGCAACTAAAGCCTTTAATTTCTGGATGGACAGAAAAACATACTACAGAAGAAGTTACAGAGTTGCTTGTGCATGCTAGAGTGCCTGTAGCTCCGATTTTGACAATTGATCAATTGGTTGACGATCCTCAGATAAAAGCTCGAGACATGTTAGTCGAAATCGATCACCCCATAGCGGGGAAGGTCACCACGCCTGGTATTCCAGTGAAGTTTTCTGAGACGCCGGGAACAATTCGTACAGCAGCACCGATGTTAGGGCAACACACAGATGTTGTATTGACGAAAATATTGGGGTTAACGCCTGCAGAGATTGCTGAATTGAGAAATGCTGCAGTGCTTTAGAATATGAGTGACACTAAGGGAGGAAATTAATGATGAATTTAAAAGAAGCAGTTGTGGTAAGCGGAGCGAGGACGGCGACAGGAGTCTTCGGCGGATCACTGAGTGAAATAAACGCCCCTGAATTAGGAGCCATTGTACTGAAAGAAGCGTTGAATCGGGCAGGAATTGAGGGCAAGGATGTTGAGGAAGTGATCGTTGGCACACACTTTCAGGCTGGCATTAAAGCCAATTCCGCAAGGCAAGCTGCTATTTATGCCGGTCTTCCAGTTGAAATACCTGCTTGGACACCAAACAAAAACTGTGGGACTGGCTTAAAAGCAGTCAATTTGGCGGCCCAGATGGTCATGATGGGTGAAGCAGAGATTATGCTTGCCGGTGGCTGTGAAACAATGAGCAGAATCCCTTATATGATTCATAAACATCGCTTTGGAGCACGAATGGGAAATGAACAATTACTGGATTCAATGATGTATGATGGTTTGGTTGACCCTTTTATGAACTACCATATGGGTATTACTGCGGAAAATGTAGCCAAGAAATATGGCATTACCCGAGAAATGCAGGACGAATTTGCTTTAAGTAGTCACATGAAAGCTGCGGCTGCTAGCAAGGCTGGAAAATTTAAAGGTGAAATTGTACCTGTTGAAATCAAACAACGCAAGGGAACCATTATTTTCAACGAAGACGAGAGTATCAGAGCTGAACTGACCATAGGGCAGTTAGCCAAGATGAAGCCGGTTTTTCAGCCAGACGGCGGAACGGTAACTGCAGGAAATGCATCAGGCATCAACGATGCGGCAGCAGCAGTCGTTATTATGTCCCGGGAAAAAGCCCAAGAGTTAGGCAAGAAACCGTTAGTTGCCTTCAGAGGGTTTGCGTCAGCGGGTGTTGACCCCTCCATCATGGGCATTGGACCGGTGCCGGCAGTGCAGAAACTATTGAAGAAATCCGGTCTCAAAATAGGAGACATCGATTTATTTGAGTTGAATGAAGCTTTTTCGGCTCAAGCTCTTGCTTGTGTGCAAGAACTGGGGATCGATCCGGCCAAAGTTAATGTAAACGGCGGCGCAGTGGCGCTTGGTCATCCGGTGGGTTGTACGGGGGCGAGGTTGTTGGTAACCCTGATGAACGAACTGGAACGACGCAAAGCTCGCTATGGCGTAATCAGCCTGTGTATCGGCGGCGGACAGGGAATCGCAACACTGGTAGAAAGATGCAACTAAAGGAGGCAAAAAAATGAGCAACATAAAAAATATCTTCATTATCGGCTCCGGGCAAATGGGTTCAGGGATAGCTCAAACAGCCCTACAGTCTGGCTATCATGTGACATTGAATGATGCGAGTGATGAAGCCATTAACCGCGGCATCAAGAACATTGAAAAGAATCTAACCAGGCTGGTGGAAAAAGGAAAGCTGGAACAGGGTAAAAAAGATGAATTTCTTAGCCATTTGCAGAAAACGATAGAACTGAGAGAAGCAGCAGACGCTGATTTAATCATCGAAGCCGTTTACGAAGATATAAATGTGAAGAAAAAAATATTTGCTGAGTTGGATCGTATTGCTAAGCCGGGCGCTTTATTTGCGAGCAATACTTCATCCATATCAATTACTGAGATTGCCTCAAGTACAAAACGCCCAGAGCAGGTAATCGGCATGCACTTCTTCAATCCAGTGCCAGTAATGAAATTATTGGAGATTACGAGAGGACTTGCTACTTCGGATAAAGCACTGGAAATGGCGCAAGAAGTAGGTAATAAGATGGGAAAAGTTACGATTGTTTCCAAAGACAGCCCGGGTTTTATTGTCAATCGGCTGCTGGATCCAATGCTTAATGAGGCAGTAAATATGTTGGATGAAGGCGTCGGGACAGTAGAAGATATTGATAAAGGGATGGTCAATGGCTGTAATCATCCCATGGGGCCATTGGCGCTTACAGACCTTATCGGACTGGATGTAATTCTCGCGGTTATGGAAGTGTTATATCGTGAATATGGTGATCCGAAATACCGTCCGTCGCCGTTGCTCAGGAAAATGGTTAGGGCAGGCTATCTTGGAAGGAAGACCGGCAAAGGTTTCTATCAGTATTAATACGAGCTGGAATACAAACGGTATGTAAAAATATTTCCTTCTGTTCTGCACCCTTGGAAGAAAGGCAAACATGCTTAGTTCGCTAACGTAAATAGGCATTTAGGCTCAGAAAGCGTTTGCACTAGGTGTTTTTCGCTGTCCTGCATTTTTTAAATGAGGCAGCCTAGGCTAAGTTAAGACAAAGAAGGGACAGAGAAAATCATTGTTGGGTGAATATTAAAATCTTTATAAATTTCAGTCTCTGCAGGACATCCGGATGAAGTCCCAGACATACCAAAAAAGAAACTTTTGAAACATTGGATAATAATTTATGAAGTGAATAGACAAAACCACCGCATAGAACAGCGAAGACAGATGAATAGAAGAATTTATTAAGGGAGTGTATAATAATGGCTTATGGCGAAAATGTATTGATGGAAATTGATGATGGTATTGCAGTCATCACGATTAACAGACCTAAAGCATTAAATGCATTGAATATAGATACTCTGAACGAGCTGAAATCAGCCGCACTTGCTGCAGATGCAGCTAAAAATGTGAAGGTTATTATCATTACGGGGGCTGGCAGTAAGTCGTTTGTGGCCGGTGCGGATATTGCACAGATGAGAGATTTGAAGGTTCTAGAAGGGCGACAAATGACAATGTTGGGTCAGACTGTTTTTGGTATAATTGACAATCTGGATAAACCAGTTATTGCAGCAGTGAACGGATTCGCTCTTGGTGGTGGATGTGAATTGGCGATGGCTTGCGACATTAGAATTGCCGCGGAAACTGCAAAGTTTGGTCAACCTGAAGTTAATCTGGGAATAATTCCTGGATTTGCGGGTACGCAGCGTCTTGCAAGATTGATTGGCAAGGGACGAGCAAAATATTACATTTTTACTGGCTACATGATGACTGCGACAGAAGCTTTAGAACTAGGTTTAGCCGACAAGATAGTTAAGGCAGAAGAACTATTAGATGTTTGTCGCGACATTGCTAAAACTATAATAAGCAAAGCGCCAGTGGCTGTTATGATGGCGAAAAAATCTGTTAATCATGGTTTGGACATGGATTTAGCCTCGGGCGTAGCGTATGAAGCTGAAGCCTATACAACTTGCTTTACTACCGGAGATCGAGTGGAAGGGATGAGTGCCTTTCTTGAGAAACGAAAGGCCAATTTCATAGGTGAGTAAATAAAATCTGCAGGGTCAAATAAAGTTGAGTGGCTTGTGTGATTGGAATGTTATACTAGTTTAGCTCCCTTTTGCATTTGCGAAACTATTGCCTGCAAAACTTGAGGGAGCTTTTTATTTTGTTCGCTAATTTGAAGGAAGTGAACACATGCCAAATTATGATGTCTGTAATCCTATTATCATAGGGTTATCTTATGTGGCTACCGAGGGAGGGAATTTTTTTGAAGCCTGTAATATCGCCGGCAACAATTAATCGCTTACCCTTATATTTCCGGACTCTGTGTTTGTTGCTAGAAGATGGGCAGAAGGTTATTTCTTCGGCGGAATTTAGTCGTCGACTGGATGTGACAGTGACACCGGAACAAATTCGCAAAGATCTTGCTTCTTTCGGCCAATTCGGGAAATATGGCGTGGGATATTATGTTCGAGACCTTGCCAAAACGATAGATCAACTTATTGGTTATCATAATTGTTGGAGCCTCATTGTGATTGGTTTGGGAAATCTTGGCTGGTCATTAATCAATTACAAAAAAATCGCCGCATTAGGATTTCGATTGCAGGCCATTTTTGATGTTGATGAGGCTAAGGTAGGCAAAAAGATCAACGGGATTTCCGTATATCATCTGAATGAGATGATGGTTTTTTCTCGGGAAAATCCGATCCATATTGGAGTGATCACGGTACCGGAAATGGAAGCCCAGAAGGTAGCCAATCTATTGGTAAAGGCTGGGGTGAGAGGAATTTGGAACTTTACAACCCAACGACTTAATGTGCCTAAAGGGCTGTGGGTAGTAAATGAGGATTTTTCTATAGGGCTTAGTAACCTGTCCTATCATCTTTCTAATTCTGGAATTATTCCCATATCTGACAAATACATTTTAAATAAGGTAAGCGAGGGCTAAAGTACACCCTTACTACCATCGAGATCTACTGTCTCGGCTGCGTTGATATAGGAGGGATGACTTGACCATTGAGTAAGGTATCCTCTTAAGGAAATGGTCATGCTATGTCAGAAGCGGCTATAAGAGATGGGAGAGGAACTATTAGTAATCTAAATTGGTTGTCTTAAAAAGTATGTACTTCTGTTTTATTTGTGACCCCGTCTTTATATATAAGAAGCTGCCGTAATTAGTAGATGCAATTTTGCGAGGTAAACACATGAAAATTAGTGTTCAATATTGCGGTGGCTGTAATCCTGTTATCGATCGATCAAGGATAGTTGCAAAACTGCAGTCCCTTCTGAATAATCAAATTGATATTTCTTATGATTTGGACAGCGATTATGATTTTTTGCTGGTTGTTGACGGATGCGACGTTGGTTGCAAAGGTCGAATGTTTGCCAAAGATAGCAAAATTGTTTATGTTGCTGGTTTGCTTGTACAAAATGTAGTAGTCAAAAATGAAGAGGATATACCAAAGGAAATTATAAGACGATTACAAGAAGTCTCTAGTGTATAGTGGGTCTAGTGTTGAATACGCATAATTGCGTAAAATCGTAATATGGATTAAACAGTTTTAGATTTTGTCGCCATTAACTGATTATTTCGATAATATTTCAGCGTACTTGCTACATGAATAGTTTAGAAAACTGGGAAAGTAATGAGGATTATCTTGAATATTGATGGCAAACATCGTAATTACTGCATATAGAAAATTGCTTTAGGCAAAGTCGTACATCAGACCTACGTCACTTGCGCTAAAATGGTTCAAGGAGTCCTGAAATCAATGGTTTTTAACGTGATAATTGAAAATTTATAGAATGATGTATATTATCGTAAGGAGATCTGGAGGCAACACAGCGCAGATCATTGTTACATTTTAAAGAAAAATTCTGTTGAAGCCAAAGAAAGAAAACCGGTTTTATTGTAAATCGCCGTATTAGTACGAATTTTAATAACAAAGGGGGGCGTTTTATGCCATATAAAATTATAACCAAACGGATGCTGAATGACACGATAGCACTGATGGAAGTTGAAGTGCCGCACATAGCGAAAAAGGCAGAAGCAGGACAGTTTATTATATTTCGGGTGGATGAGCAGGGTGAGCGCGTTCCATTGACCATAGCGGAATATGATCGCAAAAAAGGCACTGTAACCATTATATTCCAGACTGTTGGTGCTTCCACTAAGATGCTCAATGCTTTTGAGGAAGGCGACTACATTCTTGATTTTGTTGGTCCGTTAGGCAAACCGACACACATTGACCCGGTCACTAAGCGTGTCTGCGTCGTCGGCGGTGGCGTTGGTAATGCAATCGCGTATCCCCAGGCGAAGGCGCTGCACAACGCAGGCATTGCCGTAGATATGATTTCAGGCTTCCGTTCTAAGGATATTATAATTCTTGAGAATGAGATGCAATCTGTTACAGACAACCTATACATTATGACCGACGATGGCACTTATGGTGAAAAAGGTCTTGTTACCGAAAAGCTGAAAGCACTTCTTGATGCGGGAACCAAATATGATGAGGTCGTCGCTATTGGCCCAGTAATCATGATGAAATTTGTGGCGGCGACTACTAAGCCGTATGGCATTAAGACGATTGTTTCGCTCAACCCGATTATGGTTGATGGAACCGGCATGTGCGGTGGTTGTCGGGTTAACGTAGGGGGCGAAACCAAATTTGCCTGTGTAGACGGCCCGGATTTCGAGGCCCATGAGGTTGATTTTGACGAGCTGATGAAACGTAATAGTTTCTATAAAGAACGCGAGGCACATGATAAAGAACACGTATGTCGCTTAACCGGAGGAAAACGCCATGGCTAATATGTCTTTGAAAAAACAACCAATGCCGGAACAAGATCCGAACATTCGTAACAAAAATTTTAAAGAGGTTGCCCTAGGCTACACTGGCGAAATGGCTGTGGAGGAAGCGCAGCGGTGCTTACAGTGCAAAACAGCGCCTTGTGTTGCTGGATGTCCAGTGAACGTACGCATTCCGCAGTTTATCGCAAAAGTCACTGCAGGAGATTTTACAGGCGCCTATTCAGAAATTGCCCAGACTAACTCCCTGCCCGCTGTCTGCGGACGGGTCTGTCCCCAGGAAAGCCAGTGTGAGGGTAAGTGCGTGCGTGGTATCAAAGGTGAGCCGGTGGCCGTTGGTCGTCTAGAGCGCTTTGTCGCTGATTGGCAGATGCAAAACGGTAAAGATGAGATTAAACGTCCGGAATCCAATGGACAAAAGGTGGCGGTAGTTGGCGCCGGACCAGCGGGATTGACTTGTGCGGGTGACCTTGCGAAGCTTGGTTATAGTGTTACCATATACGAAGCGCTGCATACGGCAGGGGGTGTACTGGTTTATGGGATCCCTGAGTTCCGTCTGCCCAAGGCGATTGTTGCGAAAGAAGTCAATAAACTTAAAGAATTGGGTGTCACCATTGAGAACAACATGGTTATCGGTAAGATGAATTCGGTTGACGAGTTGTTCGATGAAGGCTATGAAGCAGTATTCATCGGCTCAGGCGCTGGTCTGCCGAGCTTTATGAATATCCCGGGAGAAAATCTGCTAGGAGTCTACTCGGCTAATGAATACCTGACCCGTATTAACCTGATGAAAGCTTATTTGAAAGACTATGACACCCCGATTGCGGTGAGCCACAAAGTCGCTGTGGTAGGCGGTGGTAATGTTGCTATGGATGCAGCTCGTTGCGCTAAGCGCATGGGGGCAGAGGAGGTCTACATCGTCTATCGGCGTTCGGAACAGGAACTTCCCGCACGCGCGGAAGAGGTTCACCATGCTAAAGAGGAAGGAATTATTTTTAAGGTGCTCAACAACCCTGTGGCCATACTTGGCGATCCGAAAGGACTCGTCAGCGGTATTGAGTGTGTTGAGATGGAACTGGGTCAACATGATGCTTCTGGGCGCCGCAGCCCTATTCCCAAGGAAGGCAGCAATTTTATAATTGACGTTGATACCGTCATCATGTCCATTGGCACCTCGCCCAACCCCTTAATTCGTTCTACAACAACCAGCCTTGAGGCTAATAAGTACGGTTGTCTAATTGCGGATGAAAGCGGTGCGACAACGAAGGAAGGGGTATTCGCGGGTGGTGATGCCGTGACTGGCGCTGCCACCGTTATTCTCGCCATGGGAGCCGGGAAAAATGCCGCCAAGGCCATCGATGTCTACATCAAGGAAAAACATCAACAATAGATATATATTAATAAGAAAATGGGCTATAGTGGCTGCATAGCCCATACGAGCACAGACCGGTTAAAAAAGATAAATACTTAATGGAAAGATTTCGATTGTTGGCAGTAAAGATTGATGTATAGGTCACCTGCTTCTAAAGTCGTGCATGTTGGATAACTTATTGTATTACATGAATTTGGGACTTAACCGATGAACCAGTGCTGTCGCAATGATAAGGGCGAAAAAATAATAAATTATAAATGGGGTGGTTAAATGAATGAGACAATTGATGTTTTGATGTCCCATATGTCGATAAGAAAATTTACAGAACAACAAATAGAAGGAGATAAATTACATCAGGTTATAAAAGCTGCTCAGTGGACACCTACTTCCAGTCATTTTCAGGCATTTACTATTATTCATATCAAGGATGCCCAAAAACGTGAGGCTATGGCCGAAATTGCCGGAGGACAAAAGTGGGTGAAGGATTCTCCAGTGTTTCTCGTTTTTTGTGCCGATCTATATCGTGCTGAAAAGTACTGGAAAGATGCGGATAAACGAATTTTTTCTAACCAGGAAATGTTTATTGTGGCTACTGTAGATGCTGCATTGGCTGCGCAAAAGGCATATATAGCTGCTGAGTCGCTTGGATTGGGAGGGGTATTTGTAGGAGGAATCAGAAATAATCTTGGAGCTGTAAGTGAATTGCTTAAGTTGCCACAATTGGTTTATCCGATTTTTGGGATGTGCCTCGGATACCCAGCCGAGAATCCTGGACAAAAGCCGCGGCTTCCGATTGATGTTATCTATAAAATAGATCAGTATGATGATCAGCAAGATAATGCTTTGGTTGCTTTATATGATAGAGAAGTGAAGGAATATTATTTGAATCGGACTAACGGGAAAATACAGGATACATGGAGTGAACGGTGCGGAGGGTTTATGATGGAAAAAACGAGGGCGGATGTAAGCGGTTTTATAAAAGAAAAAGGACTAAATTTAATTTAATGAAAGAACTGACTGCTTAATTTAAGATATTTTTAATTTGCTTAATTATTCATGCGAGTATGGAGAATATTCGCGATTCTAAGTTTGTTTCTGCCGAGCTTGGCGAAGATTAAAAACGAATGATACAATAATGAATAAAGCGATACGTTTGCGTATTAAGAAATCATATAGATAGAATATAGCGAGTTTAATGCTTATAAAAAATTGAGACAACAGAAAATGATACAAAATTGAATATAACTTTTGAAATGCTGTTTTATTTTTGAGTCTATGCGTTAAGCGATTTATTATTCGTGATGTCTATTATGCTGTTTATATCAAGTATTGAAAGAAACGAAAGAAGATGAAACGAAACGATTTTAATTATGGCATGATAATTGCAAATAGATTGTACAGGTAAGATAAATTAAAAATATATGTATGACAAAGGAGGATTAGCTGAAGAAGAAAAAACTTGGCTATGTGTTGGTAGATAGATTATTAAATCATGGTGCTTTGGAAATCATTTCACTTATGAAAGAGTAAATCGATTATATTATTAAATGATCAGCCGGATATTAAACAAAAAAACATGATACAGGAAAAACTAATCAACGCAAAGATAAATTCATGTTGGTTGTAAGTATTTATGAATCTTAAATACAGTATTTGAGTGCGATTAATGATTTGATTGAATATGTATTTGAGTAAACGTTACTTGGCAGTTTAGTTACTGGTTATTTTTGCTTCAATATAATCGACTGGTCTATTAATTGCATTGTCGATTAAATTTAATGACATAAAGGGAGGATTATAATTATGAATTTTGTTTTGAGCCCAGAACAAGAAGGTTTCCGT
Organism: Bacillota bacterium; assembly: GCA_017889705.1. Taxonomy (GTDB): domain Bacteria; phylum Bacillota; class Negativicutes; order Sporomusales; family Sporomusaceae; genus Sporomusa. Next base: position 30,975 of record JAGGAB010000030.1, read on the forward strand.
AAGTTGGTAAGAGAGTTTGCCGAAAAATCAATTGCTCCGACAGCGGCGGAACGCGATGAAAAAGAATTATTCTCACGAGAAATTTTTGACGAAATGGGTAAAATTGGTATTCAAGGATTGGCTTATCCAGAAGAATACGGCGGTGTAGGAAGCGATTTTGTTAGTTATGCAATTGCGGTCGAAGAAATTTCCCGCGTTTGCGGATCGACAGGAATCGGGCTGTCAGTACATGTTTCCCTGTGTGCATGGCCGATTTTTAAGTATGGGACTGAAGAACAAAAACAAAAATTCTTACGCCCGCTTGCAGAAGGAACAAAATTGGGTGCATTTGGCTTAACCGAACCGAATGCCGGTACTGATGCAGGCGCTGGGTCCACCGTTGCAGTTAAGGACGGCGATAGTTACATTATCAATGGCAGCAAGGTGTTCAATACCAATGGCGGTGAAGCAGAAATTGAGGTTGTCTTCGCGGCGACTGATAAGGCAGCGGGCTTAAAAGGTATGAGTGCATTCATTGTTGAAAAAGGGACCCCAGGATTTAGTTTTGGTAAAAAAGAAATTAAAATGGGGATTCGCTCTGCAGTACAACGTGAGTTGGTATTTGAAAACTGCCGCGTACCTGCTGCTAACTTATTGGGTAAAGAAGGCGAAGGTTTCAAAATAGCAATGGCAGCTTTGGACGGCGGACGTATCGGTGTAGCAGCGCAAGCGCTTGGAATTGCGCAAGGTGCCATGGAAGAAGCGATTAAATATGCTAAACAACGTGTGCAATTCGGCAAACCGATTGCCAGCTTCCAAGCAGTAAACTTCATGCTGGCAGATATGGCAATGAAGATTGATGCAGCTAGACTGCTTGTATATCGTGCAGCCTATAATAAATCAAACCACCTGCCATATTCGAAAGAAGCTGCAATGGCCAAAGCGTTTGCATCTGATACAGCTATGGCGGTTACGACGGATGCTGTGCAGATTTTCGGTGGTTATGGCTATAGCCGCGAATATCCAGTTGAACGGATGATGCGTGACGCCAAGATTACCCAGATTTACGAAGGTACTAACCAAGCAATGCGTATGGTTATTGCTGGTTCCATTTTAAGATAATAGATTTAATGTAGGAGGATTTGAGAATGGAAATTGTTGTTTGTGTCAAGCAAGTGCCTGACACCACTGAAGTAAAGATTGATCCGGTAACAAATACGCTCATTCGCCAAGGCGTACCGAGTATTGTTAATCCGTTTGATGTAAATGCTGTAGAGGCGGCTTTGCAGCTCAAGGAGAAACATGGAGGAAAAGTGACTGTCATCTCCATGGGACCGCCGCAGGCAAAAGATGCACTGAAGGAATGTTTGGCGATGGGCGCAGATTCGGCAATCCTGATCAGTGACCGGGCTTTTGGCGGTTCGGATACCCTTGCTACCAGCTATACCTTGGCAGCAGCGATCCGCAAACTTGGCACATACGACGTCATTTTCTTTGGCAAACAGGCTATCGATGGAGATACTGCCCAAGTTGGTCCGGAAACGGCCGAACATTTGGGCATAGCGCAAATCACCTATGTTGCCAAGATTGATGTCGCGGGCGATACAGTTAAAGCAGACCGTGAACATGATGACGGCTATGAAGTTATTGAAGCGAAGTTACCTGTGGTTATTTCTGTAGTAAAATCGATCAATGAACCACGCTTAGCTACTATGAAAGGCATGATGAAAGCGAATCGTACAGAAATTCCTGTTTGGACGGCTAAAGACCTTGATGTGGATGAGCAGCGGCTTGGATTGAAAGGATCACCAACGCAAGTTCGCAAAATTTTTTCGCCTGAACATCGGGGACAAGGGATAATCATTCAAAAAGATATCGCGCGGGAATCAGTCGCTGAATTAATGCAAAAATTATCTGACGCAAAAATTATTTAACGAGGGGGTAACAGAACAATGGCTGTAAAAGTAACAAATGAATGTATTGGTTGTGGTGCCTGCGTAACTGCATGCCCTTTCGGGGCTATTGAAATGCGCCAGAATAAAGCCTATATCACGGAAGCTTGCACGATGTGTGGTGCTTGTGTAGAAACTTGCCCAGTGAAAGCCATTATCCGGGAAGAAGAAAAAAAAGAAGTAGCAATGGACAAAACTGAATACAAAGATGTCTGGGTTTATTTGGAGAACGAAGAAGGGAAAATGCGGAATGTAGCCCTTGAATTATTGGGTGAAGGCCGTAAACTGGCTGATTCTATGGGTCAAAAATTGGCCGGTGTTCTTATTGGTAACAATATTGAAGGCTTGGCTAAAGAAGCTTTTGCTGCAGGAGCTGACCAGGTATATCTAGTCGAAGCGCCGGAACTTGCCCGTTATAACAACGATGGTTATACAGCTACCGTTGTTGACTTGATCAAATCCTACAAACCATCTGTTATTTTACTTGGAGCGACTAACAACGGACGGGATCTTGGACCACGTGTCGCTTGTCGTATCGGGACAGGACTTACTGCCGATTGCACCGGGCTTGGCATTGATGAGGAAACGGGCTTAGTTGCGTGGACTCGTCCTGCTTTTGGCGGTAACATTATGGCGACCATTCTCTGTCCGGACCATCGGCCTCAAATGGGGACCGTGCGGCCGTCGGTATTCAAACGCCCAGTGCCGGATTATTCGCGCAGCGGTGAAATTATTCGTGTGCCTAGCAAAGTAAATCCGGCCGACATTCGTGCGAAGATCATCGATATTATCCATGTCTGCACTGCCTCTTGCAACCTAGAAGAAGCAGAAATTATTGTATCCGGAGGCCGTGGCCTGGGGATACCGGAAAACTTCTGTTATGTAGAAGCATTAGCCGAAGTATTGGGCGCCTCTGTAGGGGCGTCGCGCGCTGCGGTAGATGCTGGTTGGAAACCGCCATTGCATCAAGTAGGTCAGACAGGCAAAACAGTAGGACCAAAAATTTATATTGCTTGTGGTATTTCCGGAGCTATTCAACATTTGGCAGGCATGTCGTCCTCGGATGTGATCATTGCCATTAACAAGGATCCGGAAGCACCGATCTTCAATGTTGCAGACTATGGTATTGTTGGTGACATCGTTGAAGTTCTCCCGATTTTGACTGAGGAATTTAAAAAGATCAAAGCAAGTTAACTAGAAGGTTATAAAGGCAAAAAGGGGCATGTGGAGGCTCAGGTTTCGACATACTCCCTTTTGGTCTTCAAATGCTAATTTGCATTTGAAGACCAAAAATAAAAATTGTTATTTCCTACATGCAAGCGGCATTATAGAATTTGCATACAAAAATTATAATACTTATTCATACATAAGGGATGGATAAAAATGGTTACCCCAGACAAGAGTTGCTGGGCGCTTAATAGAGCTGATAAAATGAACCTAATAAGAAACAGATGTGGTAAGTGATGAAAGACAAAAATTTGATGCTGCGTTTAAGCAAGAGGCGATCAAAAAGTATTCGAACAAAGTATAGGCGTAAGGCTGTAGCAGAGGAACTCGGAATACATATTACAACTGGGTTAAAGCAGGGAATAAAATGAAATCTGATATTCAAGATGATTATATGGATTTTTTTACAATAGAGTAAGGTTTCAGGAAAGACTCGGGTATAACTATCCAAAAAACTATGAAAAACTTAATATTTCAGCGTAATTACGTGTCTATCCGAACTGGATTGGGTCAGTTCGGATAAATTTGACATTCAATCGAGCGTTGCTGCGGGAACTAAAATTACAATGGTTATATTTCACAATGCCGAAAAATAAAACATAGGACTGTGTGGTGTGGTCTTTGGGAGAATATTTTCATTCTGTATGTTTGGACCCCGTACTCTGCAAAGGGTGCGTCGGTTGCATAAAATCCTGCCCAACTGAAGCCATCCGAATTCGGGAGGGGAAGGCGCAAATTACCGAATCACGCTGTATTGATTGTGGTGAATGTATTAGACGCTGCCCTAATCATGCGAAAACGGCGATCACTAACACAATGAGTGATTTAGCACAGTATGAATACAATATTGCTTTGCCGGCCCCCACACTGTATGCGCAGTTTAAAGCGGATGTTTCGATCGCAGCAATCCTTTGCGGGCTGATGAAAATCGGATTTGACGGCGTATATGAGGTCGCAAAGGGCGCAGAGATGGTTTCATTGGCTATGCGGGAATATTTGCAGCGTACGGATATTAAAAGACCGGCAATTTCTTCTGCTTGTCCTGCTATCGTTCGTTTAATACAAGTCAAATTCCCGGAACTTCTCGATTATCTGGTGCCCTTTGAAGCTCCAGTAGAGGTTGTAGCTCGAATGGCACTGATAGAATATAGCAAACAATTTCATGTTGAACCGAAAAAAATTGGTACATGGTTTATTACGCCCTGTCCAGCGAAAATGACTGCGATTAAAGAGCCAGTTGGACTTGATAAATCCAATGTTGCGGGGACAATTGCTATTTCGCAGATTTATGGAGACTTATTGCGTGTATTGCCTAAAATTGTGAAAAAAGATCACCGTATTCATCGTGCTTCCTGGCAGGGGATCGGCTGGGCTGTTTCCGGTGGCGAGAAGGAAGCTGCAGGGCCGCCTTCACGTTCATTGGTGGTGCATGATATTCAAAGCGCCAGCGAAATTTTAGAGCAAGTTTATTTAGGGAAAATGAAAGAGGTTGATTATATAGAATGTCTGGCCTGCGCAGGTGGGTGCATCGGTGGGCCATTGACTGTGGAAAACCGGTTTGTAGCGGAAGCGAATATGCAGAAACGCTTGCAAATCATCCGGCAAGAAGATTTGGCGACTGGGCACGTCATGGGGCAGGACTGTGTTGGAACGAAAATAGAGGTTGCAACTAGAAGACCGTTAGAAGCACGGCCTGCGATGCAGCTGGATAAAGATATTATCAAAGCAATGCATAAAGTGGAATTAATCGAAACGATATATAAAAAATTACCTGGGTTGGATTGTGGATCTTGTGGTTCACCGACTTGCAAAGCACTAGCCGAAGACATTGCGCAAGGAATGGCCAGTAAAACGGATTGTGTTTTCAAGTTGCGTGAAAGCGTGTGTGATTTAGCGCAGGAAATGGTAGGCTTGGCGCGAAAATTACCACCTTCGCTGGATAAAGGGCCAAATAAACTATGTTATATTCAACAGAAGAAGGAAGACAATAACACACAAACTCGTTATAAAAAGTCAAGTATATCGAATTAACAAGCTAATGTAGAAATAATAGAAGCAAATGCCTGTATCGATCATATACATATGTTATTATCGATACAGCCGAAAATCAGTGTCTCAAGCTTTATCGGATTTTTTAAAAGGCAAGAGCAGTCTGATAGTATTTGAGCGGCACAGTAATCTGAAATATAAATTTGGCAACGTCGGCCATGCTGTCAAACATTGGCATGCTATGAGGCTTGTGTACTTTTTTTGTTTTGAGAAACAGGGTTTGCATATATTCAGATAATTTCTAAGAAAATAGCTCTTTACATTTGTAGACGACTGGTCTATTATAAAAGTAAGATATTTTATGTTTGGCTATTTTATGCTAACTGTATTAAATGCTTAGAGAAAGTTTTATAAATACAAATAACGTAGGACATTTCGTTATTGGATTAATGAACGTTTCTCGATTGAATAAATATATACGTTAAAATCATGCTTGCATTAAGAAGCATTTCTATAGTTCGTCATTGACGGGTTATTCAATCAAATTTTCTGCTAAGATTGCGCCAGAAAATATTGATTGTTACTAAAATAAGAAGGAGCGCTTTTCAATGAATTTTAATCTGACAGAGGAACAACAGCTTATCCAACAAAACGCACGGGAATTTGCACTCGAATACCTGGAACCGATTGCTGCTGAGATCGACAAAACAGAACGAATACCCAAAGAGATATATCAAAAAATGGTTGAACTGGATTTCATGGGTATTTTCTATCCAATGGAATACGGCGGCGCTGGTGCTGATTTTCTCAGTTATACCTTAGTTTTGGAACAAATCTGCCGTTCCTGCGCTTCCACAGGGATTAGTTATGAAGTACATGCTTCATTGGCATGCACGGCAATTTATAACTTTGGCTCCGAAGAATTAAAGCAAAAATATCTTACACCATTGTGCAAAGGAGAAAAGCTGAGTGCTTTTGCATTAACCGAACCAGGTGCGGGTACCGATGCCGGAGCTGGCCAGACGATAGCCGTATTAGATGGTGATGAATACGTCTTGAATGGATCGAAGTGTTTTATCAGCAATGGTGGTGTAGCTGATGTTTACGTTGTATTTGCCTTGACTGACCCGACTGCCGGAACGAAAGGCATTAGCGCATTTGTTGTCGATGCTGACCTGCCTGGTTTTGAAATTGGCAAACATGAAGACAAAATGGGGATTCGTGGCTCACAAACGGCTGAATTGATTTTCAAAAACTGCCGCATTCCGAAAGCGAACTTGATCGGCAAAGAAGGGAAAGGTTTTGGGATTGCCATGGCGGCGTTAGACGTGGGACGGATTGGTATTGCTACCCAAGCTTTGGGAATTGCGCAAGCTGCCTTGGACGAAGCCGTGAAATTTGCGAAAGAGCGGGTGCAGTTTGGCAAACCGATTGCTAAAAATCAAGCAATCCAATGGATGTTGGCCGAAATGGCTACGAAATTAGAGGCTTCTCGGTTGCTGGTTTATCATGCTGCTACGTTGAAAGAAGAGGGGAAACCTTTCAGCAAGGAAGCGGCAATGGCCAAAATGTTCGCTTCTGAAGCGTCTGACTGGATCTGCAATAAAGCGATCCAAATTCACGGCGGGTATGGTTTCATTAAAGACTTTAAAGTGGAAAGACTATATAGAGATTCCAAGATCACCACTATTTACGAAGGTACCAACGAAGTACAACGGATGGTTATTTCCGGATCGCTTCTACGTTAATAGTGATTGTTTAATGACGTTGTAAATATGGGTGCACAAATAAATATTACGGGGGTTGTGGGGATCACCTCCCCCCCGATTTTTTTAAAAAGGAGCGGTTTTATGCCTACAATCATCGCATGCTACAAATGGGTCCTGGATGAACAGGATATCAAAATCAATCCTGGCACATTGGACCTCGATATGAGCCGGGCGAAATCAAAAATCAGCGAGTATGATCGCAATGCTATTGAAGAAGCCGTCTTGCAAGCGGAAAAGAACGGAGCGGAAGTAGCAAGTCTTACGTTTGGCAATAGCAAAGCCAAACAATCGCTGAAAGATGCGCTCTCGCGCGGACCGGCCCAAGCCTACTGGGTGAACGATGACCTGGCTGACAGCGCCGATGCTTTCGTAACCGCGAACGTACTTGCCGCTGCTTTGAGGAAAATCGGTCAATACGATGTCATTCTCTGCGGCGAAGGAGCTTCGGATACGTATGCCCAGCAAGTGGGGCCGAGGGTAGGGACTTTACTGGGTATTCCTGCCATCACGTTCGTTTCGGAATTGAAAATGGAGGGCGACAAAGTCATTGCCACCCGAAAAATCGGCAACTGCACGGAAGAAGTCAGCGCTTCCTTTCCAGTGGTTGTCACTTTATTGCCGGAAATCAACAAACCCCGTATTCCCGGTCTTAAACAAGTACTCGGTGCGGCTAAAAAACCCGTTACGGAATGGAGTGTTGCCGATCTGGGATTGACAGCGGAGGAAACCACAACGAAAAATACGATCAAAAGCATTAAGGGCTTTGTCATGAGCCGTAAAAATGTCATTTACAAAGAGGGAACTCCGGCGGACAAAGTAGCTAACCTCGTTGTCAGTCTCACAAAAGAAGGCGTACTGTAAAGGGAGGAAAGAGTAATGGCAGGAATCTGGATCTATTCGGAAGACACAATTATCGCGCAGCAAATCATTACCCTGGGACGGGAACTGGCAGGGAAAATGCAACAACCGGTTTGCGCGCTTACAATGGTTGAACAAGATGCACAAACCTTGATTGCCGCAGGGGCGGACAAAGTCATCGTACTCAAAGGCGATAATGCCTGGCCGGAAAGCTATGCAGCAGCCGTTGCCGGGCAAGCAGCCCAGCAACAACCGACGGTGTTGTTCGTCGGCGCAACCTTGCGGGGCAAAGACCTGGCGGCTAAAATTGCCGCAACCTTAAAAACCGGGCTGATTACTGACGCCCAGAAGGTACAATTTGTGGATGGCGCATTGGAAACCGAACGCATGCTGTATGGTGGATTAGCGGTGTGCACGGAAGTTCTTAACGGGATGAACGTAATCACAATTCCTCCGCGCGCGTATGACGTACCGCCCCAAGATCCAAGCCGCAGCGGCGAAGTAGTTGCCGTCGATGTGCAAACCGAAAGTACAATGGCTGTTGGCAATGTATGCCCAATCGTTCGCAAAGGAGCCGATATCGCTGTTGCGGAAAAACTGGTTTGTATTGGACGCGGTCTTGCCAAGCAAGAAGACATGCAGTTAGCCCAAGATCTGGCGACGGCTATCGGCGCAGAAATGTGCTGCACACGCAGTGTTGCTGAAGATTACCATTGGATGCCCGTCGAAGCGTATGTCGGTCTGTCAGGACAAAAAGTCAAGCCGATAATTTATCTTTCCATGGGCGTATCCGGACAAATTCAGCATGTTGCAGGCATTCGCGATTCTAAGCTGATTGTTGCCATTGATACCAACGAAAATGCGCCGATTTTTGCCGCCGCAGACTATGGGATTGTTGGCGACTTATATCAAGTTGTGCCTCTATTGACGGAAGCGATTAAAAATAAAGCATAGAGGCGGCAGATAGGAGAAACACCAATGAGTGAAGAAGAAAAATTTGACGCGATTATAGTCGGCGCCGGTCCGGCGGGATCTGCTTGCGCTTACCTTCTGGCGAAGGAAGGAAAAAGCGTTCTGGTTATTGAGCGTGGCGTCAGTGCCGGCAGCAAAAACGTAACTGGCGGCCGTCTATATACGTATGCCCTCGAATTGCTCGAACCGGGCCTGCATGCGGAAGCGCCGCTGCAACGCAAAGTCGTGCGCGAGCAAATTATGATGCTCGGCGAACAAAGCGGAACCACCATCGACTATGTCGATTATACCTATAACGGAGAAGTGCCACAGTCTTATACCGTATTGCGGGCGCCCTTCGATGAATGGCTGGCGGGCAAAGCGGAAGCGCAAGGCGCCATGTTTGCCGCCGGGATTCGGGTTGACGAGCTCATTATCCAGGACGGCAAAGTCGTCGGCGTCAAAGCCGGGGAAGATGAAATGTTTGCCGACATCGTGATTGCCGCTGATGGAGTCAACTCCTTCATGGCTCAAAAAGCCGGCTTGCGCAATGACATCACCGCGCACGAAGTCGGCGTCGGCGTAAAAGAAATCATTGAGCTGCCGCCGGAGGTCATCCAGCAGCGCTTTAATCTTGCGCCGGAAGAAGGCGCAGCCCGCCTCGTTCTCGGCTGTACCGAAGGAACCACTGGCGGCGGATTCCTCTACACCAATCAGGACAGTATCTCCCTCGGCGTAATTTTTGCGCCGGAAGGCGCGGCCAAGCGGGGTAAGAAAATCCATGAAATATTCCAGGACTTCAAAATGCATCCGGCCATCTATCCGCTGATCGAAGGGGGCACCACCGTCGAATACGGCGCCCATCTTGTTTCCGAGCGGGGCTGGAAGGGTGTTCCGGCCAAACTGTATCGGGACGGCTTTGTTGCCATTGGCGATGCGGCCGGATTTGTTCTCAACACCGGCACGATCATACGCGGTATTGATTTGGCCATTGTCAGCGGCATTGCTGCGGCACGGGCAGTCCTGAACGCTGCAGACAGTGCCGGAGTCGGTCCGGTTTACATGCAGGAGCTGGAAAACCTGAATCTGATCCCGACCATGAAGCAATTTGCCGGTTTCCCGGATATTATCGACATCCCGCGGATCCCGGCGGTGTATCCGGCAATGGCGAGTGAAATCATGAACTTTATGTTTAAGATTGACGGTCAGGTTCCAGCGAAAATGACCAAAGAGATCCTGGGAATTGTGAAGAAACACGTCTCATATGGCGAACTGTTGGCGGACGGCTGGAAAGGGGTGCGGAACATATGACGGTAAAACGGCAAGGCCCGGAAGAACTGTTGGGGCTAAACAAATTCACCGTAGATGAAGATGAGCCGCATATTGTCATTGATAAAGCAATTTGCGCCACCTGCACGGCAAAAGACTGTCTGGTTGTTTGTCCAGCCGTACTATATACCTTAAAAGATGGGGAAATCAATTTTGACTACGCCGGCTGTTTGGAATGCGGAACATGTCGAGTAATGTGCAAAGACAAAGGCATTGTCAAATGGACTTACCCGCGGGGGACGTTTGGGGTAGCTTTTCGCTACGGATAAGAATGACGAAAGGACTAAAGTGTGCATCGTAAATGAATACTGTTTATTTTTAAACTAGTATAGCGGAAGTCAAATTATCAAACTAAGTGAAAAGAAGTCATGGAAAAATTCATCAATATTAATACAATCTTATAAAAAAACGCCCTGCATTTAGTGAACTGCTATTTTGGGACATGGTATGAACCCCTCTTGGTAGACAGGAAGTATGGTTAAAACGTACAACTAATTATCAAGGGGGTATTTTATGTCCAGAAAGAAATTTAACCGGGAATTTAAAATTCAAGTAGTGAACTAAGTTCTTGCGGAAGGAAAAAGTGCTACATCGGCTAGATGAAAAAAGAGCAAAAGAGGATTATGTTAATTTATAGTATTGAGGAAACAATTCCATTCTGTTAGTGTTCTATTTTTCAATTGTATATTATATCTGTGAATACTTTCAGGTCTTATGGATAGTACCATAAAGCCCTTGCAAAGGAGCATAGTAACGCAGTAAGTTGATGACCCCCTAGCAGCTACCAGGGGGTCATTTTATATATCATGACAAAAAAATATTATGGAAGAAGGGATCGGTTTCGTACAATACGCATTTCAATTTATATTATAATTTGTAAGTATTACTGGTTTATATAAAAGTAGCACTGGCTGATTTAGTCAGTGCTACTTTTATTCTATCAATTGTGGTGAAAGTAAAAATAGCAAAAGCTATTTTTATCTTTCCCGACCAATTGGAAATAAAAGGGGTAAGTTAAGAAGGCAACATTTACGGCAATTATAGCACTTGTGATATTTGCAAAGATAGCAAATTAGCACTCGTAATGAGAGGGTCGTAGGTTCGAATCCTATTATCGGCTCCAGTAGCAAAACGGGGGTTTTGGCAATTAGCCAGAACCCCTTTTGTGATTATTTATCTCGTTAACAGCCTGTAAGACCCCACCCTCTTAGGTCGGGGATCAACAGGCTATAACACTCGAACTAAGTTCGCTCTAAGGGTTCGGCGGGGTCAATAACCCCCTCCGAACCTAAGGCTCACTTATATGCTATATGCTATATGCTAGTCTGCTTGAAAGAAGTTGAACTTGGTGGTAAAATTATGCTGTTTGCTTTTCCTAACGCTATGAGATGTAAAAATTTCGTTCTGAGTAAGTGTGTACGCGAACCTTTGGAATAATGAATGGGAGTGTTTATATGACAGCGACAACGAATAAAATGGTTATTATTGGTGTAGGACATGTAGGATCGCAAGTCTTGGCAACCGCGGTTGCCCATCAAATCGCATCGGAGATTGCCTTGATTGATATTGTGGAAGGGAGA
>JAGGAB010000128.1 GCA_017889705.1 Bacillota bacterium
CAGAAAGATACCGAAAAGATTTCAAAGTAATCTTGATTGATTTTTTAGGCCATGGAAAGTCTGACAGGCTTAATGAATTTCCTGCCGACTTATGGTTTAGTGAAGCTGAACAGGTAATTGCTTTTTTAAGAGAAAAGCAATATACAAAAATAAATATTATTGGCAGCAGCGGCGGTGCTTTGGCTGCTATGAATGTTGCGTTGGAAGCACCTGACTTGGTCAATAAAGTAATCGCGGACAGTTTTGAGGGGGACAAACCAATTCAAGCAATTACAGATAATATTGCTTTAGATAGAGAAAACTCTAAGCATGATGAAGCTGCAAGGCTGTTTTATTTCACTATGCATGGTTCTGATTGGGAACAAGTCGTTGATAATGATACAAGGGCTATTATCAGACACCAAAAGGAAATCGGTGGATTTTTCCATAAAGACCTGCGATCTTTCAAACCAGATATTCTTTTTACAGGCAGTTTGCAAGACGAATTTGCATGTACCTTAGCCCCAAATTATTTTGAAACAGCTTATGGAGAATTGATTTCCAAAATTGGACATGGTCAAATCTATTTGTTTGATACTGGCGGACACCCTGCCATGCTTACAAACCAAGATCGTTTTTATCAATTGAGTATGGAGTTTTTTGAATAGTAAATTCTAATTCAATTATCCCATAGGTTGAGAATAGTACAGTGTTTATCGTGTTTTGTCTGCAGGGTATATTCAATTTTTGCATAACGGATACTTGAAAGGATTTTGTGCAAAAGCATGGAAAATTATAGAAATCAATATCCCTATATTTGTAGAACCTCTGATGTGGATTTTGCCGTGAGGACGTCATGACGAAACTGTTATGGATAAAATACTGCTAAAATGAGATAAGAAACTATCTGAAATTTAAATGTACAATGAGCGAGGTGGGCCTATGTGGGGAACGGAAGCTGAAAAAATAGAGTTTGCTGGATTGTATCCATTGTTTTATGGAAATCAAGAAGAACGCAATTATGCAAAAGGAATAAAGCCAATTAAGAAGCTTTCTGATAACGGCTATGTGCCCGCTGTTTGCGAACTTGGAATTGCTTACTTTGACCACTTGGGAGTTCGCAGAAATTACATCGAAGCCTTCAAGTTTTATATGATAGCCGCTCAAGAAGGTTATCCATCCGCAGAGTGTGGAGTCGGCAATTTTTATGCCATGGCATTTCCAAATCACAACGCCTGCGAAAATGATGCTGCTAAAGCAGCCGAATTCTGGCTCAAGGCGTCAGAACACGGCAATGCAGGAGCGCAGTGCAATTTAGCAAGTTACTATCTGAATGGAACGGGTGTACATCAAAACCCTGTAGAAGCATACATTTGGGGAGCAATGGCTGTTCACTGTTCTTCCATCCGGTTTCGGTCAGCTGAAGTTTTTCGAGATCAGGCGCTGGCATTATTGGATGAGGAACAAATAATAGATGCCAACGGAAGAATAGAAGTGCTCAAGTTAAGGCTGCCGTATGAATGGTCTGAACATATGATATATTGGAGAAGTCTGCATCAGAAATACAAATAATAAAGCAGGTGCCTATTGACCACAAGGGGAGGTTTGTAAATCACCTTGATATTCTTGGCGAAAATTACTGTGCAGATAATACTTGCGATCTAAAGGAGACCAAGATGGGTCGGTGGGGCTGACCAAGCGGGCAACACTATCGCCCTTTTGACATTGCTTTTAAGAATAACTTTCTTAAGACTTGCTTGAAGATTAAGAAGGTAGTTAAGTAAAATGTCAAATGTTTAATTGCAATGGGGTTGGAAATCGGAGAAAATGTGATAAATATCAAAAAATCAGAGGCATCCATGAATGAATTTATACGGGACGGTGCAGAGAATAATGTACAATTATATAGCGCTGTTACGAGGGATTAACGTAGGCGGAAAAAACTCAGTTAAAATGGCGGATTTGAACCGCATGTTTGAAGAGATGGAACTATGTTCTGTACAAACTTATATTCAAAGCGGCATGGAAAGGATAGTGGGTTCTTTAAAATGCAGCCACAGGATTAGGCGGTTAATTTTATATTGACATAATTGACAGAATGGTGTCGATTATGTCAATATAAAATTAATTCTGCTGTGAAAGGAGGCCAAGAGTGATGAATGTTAGTTTCGCCATGATATCGCTTGATGAAAAATCACCCGTTCGCGCGAGTGATTTAACCACAAATTGGATTAGTCTGTCCTTTTTTAAGCAAACAACATATCGAAAAATATTGCCGGAAACTCTTGGCCGTAAATAGAAAAGGTCACTCTTTTCTATCATAATTTACATGCAAAAAAGACGCCGGTTATTCGGCGTCTTTTTCTTTCACAGGAGGAAATACTATGCAAAAAATCATCAGTTATAAACAAATTGGGAAATTGGCTTTCCCTATGATCATCGCCCAGTCGGTGGTGCTGATAAACGGCATGATTGACCTCGCGTTCATCGGCCCTTTTGGCACTGAGGCTATTGCCGCTGTGTCCATAGCAAATGCTTTGTGCGCTACCCTGTTTAATTTTTTGGAAGGATTCAGGCTTGGTACAACTGTTTTAATCGCGAAAGCTTCGGCTGCAAAAGATGTGCTAAAAGGAACAGCTGTAATCAATGCCGCGATATTCCTGGTTGTCGTAATCGGCATGATTTTTATAACCTTCGCTCCTTATATCAGCGATATCGTATACGCGATCGTCGACAATGAGTTAATAAAATATCATGGTATAGAGTACCTGAAAGTGTGGCTGTGGGCATTGCCTGTTATATTGCTATCCTATGTGCTTGTTGGATTGTTTAGAGGGATGAGCGACACGACAACTCCGCTATATAGTACTTTGGTCATTTGCTTGCTAAATATCTTTTTGGATTATCTATTTGTTTGCGGCGGGTTTGGTTTTCCCAGTATTGGTGTGAAAGGTGCAGCTTGGGGGACTTTGCTTGCCAATCTGACCGGTTTGTTGATAATCATTTATTTGGCTCTAAAGAGACCGTTAACACGAAAGTATATGAACTGGAGACAGCCGTTTCTCAAACAGATCTCGGAATACATTGCGCTCGCTGTGTATGTCGGTCTCAATACCGGATTTACGCTTCTAGCGCTTCTGTCTTTTGTCTATATTATAAAATCCTTGGGGGCAAGTGCTTTAGCGGTGCATCAGATTACTTTGCAGGTTTTTAATTTTGCCTATCTGCCTGCTGTCGGCTTTCTAATCACAGCATCAATTGTTGTTTCCCAGTTATTGGCAAATAGGCAGGAATACCTCTTGCTTCCTACCGTGGGGCGTATATGCAAAATGAGTTTTGGTGTAATTCTGGTAACAAGCAGTCTGCTCTTTATCTTTTCGGCAACTATCGGCGGCTTTTTTAGTCCCGCCGACAAGCTGGTAGCTGAATATGCTGCTCAAACGATTAAACTTGTTTGTTTTGGCCAATTATTTTC
Organism: Bacillota bacterium; assembly: GCA_017889705.1. Taxonomy (GTDB): domain Bacteria; phylum Bacillota; class Negativicutes; order Sporomusales; family Sporomusaceae; genus Sporomusa. The sequence goes on from JAGGAB010000128.1 coordinate 3,455, forward strand.
TTCAGTTTATATGGTTCTGCGCGGTGCGTTGACCGGCTGTGGTGATACCCGTTTTATTGTATACGAAGGATGGGTATCAGGTTATCTGGTTTTCCTGCCGCTAGCTTATCTTTTTGCCATAAATTTAGGCTACGGAATATGGGGAGGCTATGTGAGCTTTATATTATGGTGCATGACTGATTGCGTCGCACTGGTTTATCGACTTTACTTGCAAAAACGTTACCAAGTTTAAAACGAAAAATAGAATGTATAATTGAATAAGAATAGAAAACAGGCCGGTGGATGTGTTTTGAACCGTTACCCGTCAAGTGGACAATGAAATAAGAAAAAATATTTTCTCTGCCAGTAGCCATTCAGAATGGGGCTACTGGCTGTTTTTATGTGACTAAATACATTTTATGTTTTTCATACAGAGTCAAAACACCAAGATTTCGTTGTACTCGTTTCGTATTGTAATAGATGATGTAACGTCTAATCATATCGACCAACGACTCTCTATCCATGAAGCGTTTGCCATAATATCGTTCCCGCTTCAAAATCCTTCCATTGGACCGTTACCAATACATGAAATGACTATTCCGGTAATTCGACTGATTTCGTGCTGGCTAATTGTTCCAGAAAGATATCTCTCTACAAAATAAATCTTTTCTTCCGGAGTTAATTTCGTTTTAAATGACATTGCCCCTATAGGAGACAATTTATTGTTTCATTGTCTCCTATAGGGGCAATGTCATTAAGATAAGCTTATAAGAACCCCCAGTAGTATAAAAGTGATACCGCTGGGGTTGGCGCATACACGGAATAACATTGAAAACGCGGGTGTT
>JAGGAB010000001.1 GCA_017889705.1 Bacillota bacterium
TGAGCTACACCAGCATTGGTTGCGGGAGCAGGACTTGAACCTGCGGCCTTCGGGTTATGAGCCCGACGAGCTACCAACTGCTCCATCCCGCGATATTGGCTTTTTGCCACAAAAATGATTATATAGCAGAGCAAGTGAGATGTCAATCTATTTTTAGTCAAATTCTTCTGGTTCATATTGGGATAGGAGGATAAGCGGCAATTGACTACTGCTAATTAATGGTGTATATTAAATTGTTGTACTGTTTACCTTAACTATTATGCTGCAAAGAAATATAAATTATTATTAGGAGGCAATAATGTCAAATCTTGCTCCCGAAATTAGTAAGCGTCGAACGTTTGCTATTATATCCCACCCTGATGCCGGTAAGACAACCTTGACAGAAAAATTGTTGCTGTATGGTGGCGCAATACGCTTAGCTGGTTCTGTAAAAGCGAGGAAAGCCCAAAAACACGCAGTATCCGACTGGATGGAGATTGAAAAACAACGTGGAATCTCAGTAACTTCCAGTGTATTGCAATTTGATTATGATGGTTATCGAGTTAATATATTAGATACCCCCGGTCACCAAGACTTCAGTGAAGACACCTATAGGACTTTGATGGCTGCCGACAGTGCTGTCATGTTAATTGATGTGGCTAAAGGTGTGGAAGACCAGACCAAAAAGCTATTTCAGGTTTGCAAACAACGGGGGATACCAGTATTTACCTTTGTGAATAAACTTGACCGCTATGGCCGCAGTCCCTTTGAGCTTATGGAAGAAATCGAGAAGGTCTTAGGTATTCGGGCATATCCAATGAACTGGCCAATTGGTATTGATGGTAATTATAATGGAATTTATATTCGTAAAGAAGCTAAGATAGAGTTATTTGAGCGCGACGGCGAGCATGGTACGTGGGCATTGCCTTCAACGCAGGGTAGTGTGGATGATCCGGCGTTTAAAGAAATTCTAGGTGAAGATATTCATCAGGCACTTTGCGATGATATTGAACTTTTGGATATGGCCGGCGAAGAATTTGACTTTGATAAAGTAACTCGCGGTGAACTTACTCCTATGTTTTTTGGCAGCGCGATGAGCAATTTTGGCGTGCGTTTATTTTTAGAAGACTTTTTAGAAATGGCACCGCAGCCAATGCCGCGTGTGTCTTCGGAAGGTGTGATTGACCCTGCTGATGACACTTTTTCAGCCTTTGTATTTAAAATTCAGGCCAATATGAACCCCGCTCATCGAGACCGCTTGGCTTTTATGCGGATATGTTCAGGTAAATTTGAACGCGGCATGACAGTGTACCATCCACAGACCAATAAACCGGTAAAACTGGCTCAACCTCAGCAGTTTTTGGCGCAAGAACGAACTATCATTGATGAAGCTTATCCTGGAGATATTATTGGATTATTTGATCCGGGAATTTTCGGTATTGGGGATACCTTGTGCCAGGAAGGTTCGAACTTTAAGTTTATGGACTTTCCGGTTTTCCCGCCTGAACAGTTTGCCCGTGTGCAGGCCAAGGACACTATGAAGCGCAAACAGTTTGTTAAAGGTATGACCCAATTAACGCAAGAAGGCGCTGTACAGGTATTCCGTCAGCCTGATTATCCTGTTGAATCTTTTGTTATCGGCGTTGTTGGCTCCTTGCAGTTTGAGGTGCTTGAATACCGGCTGAAAAATGAATACGGCGTAGATATTTTAATGAATAAATTACCTTACTCGGTTGCTCGCTGGATTGTTGGTGAAAATCTTGATGTGAAAGCGTTAAAAAATCTGGATAGCGGTCTTTTGGTACAAGATATAAAAGACAGGCCGGTTGCCTTAATCAGTAATGAGTGGCAGCTCAGATGGGTTGTAGAACGCAATCCGGAAGTTGAATTCTTGATTGTGCCGGAAGATGCGCGACAGGTATAAGTGAAGGGGGATTGAAAATGTATTCTTTTCCGTTGGAAACTGATGAACTTATCCTGAGAAAAAGTCATGCCAGTTATACCTGCCAGGGAGATGTTTTAAGCGGAGCGCTTTATCTGACAGATCGGCGCCTGGTTTTTATTGGTTATATATTAAGCATTGACAATAAATATATGGATGAAGTACCGTTAACCCATATTAAGGCACTATTGCCGGAAAAGACTTTTTTTATCATCCCCAATGTACTAAAAGTAATTACGATTAAAGATAAAACAATCAAATTTATTATAGAAAATCGAAACGACTGGCTGGAGGCTATCAACAGACAAGTTACCGTCAGTAATTAAATAGTAAAACTGTCATTTCCTCTCATTGTATGCAAATAAGCAGCAATACATATACTATATGAGAAGGGAGTGATGGTGGTGAAATTACTTTCCATCGGCCTGAGCGGTGCAACCGAAAATATTCGGGATAAGCTGGAATATGACTGTAAAATCCTAACCCAAGAAGGATTTAGTGTAGTTATAGAAGAGAATGACCGAGGCGGCTATACATTCTTAGGCTTACATATCGTGGATGGTGAACTGTCTTTTCGAAACTTTGAACATATTAAAGCAGTGCTAAAAAGCAGTGTATCCAAACTGCTTGCCGATTGGGTTATTAATTATGAAGAACGTCGAATTGTAAATAAAATCATTTCGGAAAATTATTTTTATTTCAATCAAGATGAACGTGAGACTGTAGAAGCAATTGCGTTGCGGACGTTAAGTGGTAATTCTGCCCGCTATAAACTTGTGCTGACCAGAATCATAGAATATCTTGATGATCATTATGAGCTTGTCCTGGATGGGTTTTTAAGGTTTCGTCTAAAGGATTATCATCTACAGTTATTAAAGAGTATCGATCATGTTGTTGATGATTTTATGATGGAATTTGAATATAAAGAATTTGTCCGCCTGTTACGCTATTTTGTTGATATGCAAGAACCTCGTGCCGAGGAAGCTCATGTGGTTATAAAAGAAGGTAACATGTTCACGCTATTTGATTCGCAAGGTAAAATTATCAGTAATCAATATCTTGAGGACATGTTGTTGCAAAATGATATTGTTGATACTCCAGATAATCTTAATTATGAAGATTTGTTAATAAGTACATTGATAATGTTGGCACCGCGCAATATTATGGTGCATAGCTCCAATAAACTTAGAGACCAAGAGCTCGTAGATACGGTAAAAAATGTTTTTGAAGATCGGGTAATAGTCTGTAAAGGCTGTGAAATGTGCTCAGTTAACTATGTTGATCAATTAAATCCTACAGAATTGTAGAATAAGCGACACTTGACATTCCCGTTTGGTTTATATTATAATTTTTTGTAATTAAAGATTATGTTTAACAGTAATGCAGAGGACACGATAATATCTTGAAAGGCGTTTCAGAGAAAAGATGCCATAGGCTGTAAGCATCTTTACGCAAACCAAATATTATTACCACCTTGAAACTGCTTCGCTGAACCAAGTAAGCTGAGCCGGGGAATTTCCCCGTTATCAAATTCTGAGATGGCAATTTGCCAAAACAGGGTGGAACCACGGGTATAAACTCTCGTCCCTATAGGGAATGAGAGTTTTTTTATTTTTGTTAAGGAGGCTGCGAAATGAGCAAAATTAAAATGACATTAAAAGACGGCGCTGCACGTGAGGTTGAACAGGGAACAACCTTGACGGAAGCCGCTAAATCCATCAGTCGCAATTTGGAAAAAGCAGCACTTGTTGCCAAAATAGATGGTCAGTTGGCTGACCTTACTACTAAGCTTGAAAAAGATGCTGCCGTTGAATTTTTAACTTTTGAAGATGAAAGCGGCAAAGCTGCTTTGCGTCATACTTCCTCACATATTCTGGCTCAAGCCGTTAAACGGCTGTATGGTGATGTAAAGCTGGGTATTGGTCCGGCAATTGCCAATGGTTTTTATTATGACTTTGATACTGACCATACCTTTACTCCCGAAGACTTAGTAAAAATTCAAGCTGAGATGGAAAAAATCGTACAAGAAAACTTGCCACTTGAGCGCCGGACAGTAAGCCGTGCAGAAGCACTCAAACTGTTTGCCGAACAAGGCGAAGTATATAAACAGGAACTTATTGCCGATTTGCCGGACGATGTGGAAATATCACTTTATCAGCAAGGCGATTTTGTTGATCTGTGTGCAGGCCCGCATGTTGCATCTACCAGTAAGGTTAAAGCCATCAAATTGCAAAGTATTGCCGGTGCGTACTGGCGCGGTGATGAAAAGCGTAAAATGCTACAGCGTATCTATGGGACTTCTTTCGAAAAGAAAGCTGATTTGGACGCCTACCTCACTATGCTGGAAGAAGCCGCTAAACGCGATCACCGCAAATTGGGACGTGAACTTGATTTGTTCAGTATCCAGGATGAAGGTCCGGGATTTCCCTTTTTCCATCCTAAAGGGATGGTCATTCGTAATGAGCTCGAAAATTTCTGGCGTAAGCTCCATGTAAAATACGGTTATCAGGAAATAAAAACCCCGATAATCCTTCATCAAAAGCTGTGGCAGCAGTCCGGTCACTGGGATCATTACCGTCAAAATATGTATTTTACTACAATAGATGAAGAGGGCTATGCAGTTAAACCTATGAATTGTCCTGGTGGTATTTTAGTATATCGGACCCAACATCATAGTTACCGTGATTTACCGCTTCGTACCTGTGAGCTTGGACTTGTTCACCGTCATGAATTATCCGGAGCGCTACATGGACTTATGCGGGTGCGCAGCTTCACTCAGGATGATGCTCATATTTTTATGCTGCCATCGCAAATTAAAGCAGAAATCAAAAAAGTCATTGAACTATTCAATACCGTATACAGCGTTTTTGGCCTATCATATCATGCAGAGCTAAGCACTAAACCGGAAAAGGCCATGGGCTCTGATGAGATATGGGAAACTGCAACAACTGCGCTGCAAGAGGCACTGGAAGAGCTCAATATGCCGTTTAAAATCAATCCTGGCGATGGCGCTTTTTATGGTCCTAAAATCGACTTTCACCTGCAAGATTCCATTGGACGTACCTGGCAATGCGGCACTATTCAGCTTGACATGCTGATGCCGGAAAAATTTGATTTAAACTATATCGGCGAAGATGGTCTCAAACACCGGCCGGTAATGATTCACCGCGTAGCTTATGGCAGTCTCGAGCGCTTCATCGGTATTTTGATCGAACATTTTGCCGGTGCATTCCCGATATGGTTAGCGCCTGTCCAAGTCAAGATTTTGCCGATAAGCGAACGGCATGCTGAATATGCTAATGAGCTTGCGCAGATTATGCGAGATCAGGATATTCGCGTTGAAGTGGATGACCGCAATGAAAAAATAGGCTATAAAATTCGTGAAGCTCAGTTAGAAAAGCTGCCGTATATGCTGGTTGTCGGTGACAAAGAAGCAGAAACACGCACGGTTGCTGTCCGGAAACGTGGTCAAGGTGATATCGGCACAATGCCTGTTGATAATTTCGTTACAACCGCAAGTGCTGAAATTGTTGCCAAAAGTTAATTAGCAACCTAAAAAGTGCTTGACTTCCCTTTGGCTAGGTGTTAATATTATTAAGTAATTTAAATATGGTATTAAGCAGAAGCCATCCGCTTCTCACCTTACAGCGCTATAATGCTGTTAGTAAGGTTATATAAACAATATTTTATTGTGCTATGCGCGGGTGGTTTATGCCACCCGCGTTTTTATTTAATTCGAAAAAATATTTAGGAGGTGAGCGGCAATTAGCAAAGAGACTTTAAAGATTAACGAGGAAATTCGGGCAAAAGAAGTTCGGCTAACCAGCAGTACTAATGAGCAACTAGGCATTGTGTCGCTAAGAGATGCGTTGCGTTTGGCAAGCGAGCAAAACCTTGATTTAGTAGAGGTAGCACCTACTGCCAAACCGCCTGTATGCCGGATCATGGATTTTGGGAAATACCGGTATGAACAACAAAAGCGTGATAAAGAAGTTAAGAAGAAGCAAAAGGTAGTTTCTATTAAAGAAGTTAAGCTTCGTCCTAACATTGAAGATCATGATTTTAATGTTAAGCTAAAAAATGCCCAACGCTTTTTAGAAGACGGCGACAAAGTCAAAGTTACTATTATGTTCAGAGGACGGGAGCTTTCTCATCCTGAATTGGGTAAACAAGTACTGGTGCGAATGGCTACTTTGCTTAAAGATATGGCTAACATTGAACGTGATGCCAAGCTTGAAGGTAAAAACATGATTATGATTGTAGCTCCTAAGCCCAATACCACACAATCTAGCTCATAAATAGAAAGGGGATATCCTACTATGCCAAAAATTAAAACACGCAGAAGCGCTGCTAAACGTTTCAAAATTACCGGCAGCGGTCAATTCAAACGTGCTAAAGCGTTTAAAAGCCACATTCTTGAGAAAAAATCTCCCGCTCGTAAACGTAATCTGCGTAAAGCAACTATGGTTAGCAAATCCGATCATGAACGCGTTGTAAAAATGCTGCCTTACGCCTAAAACTATAAACAATTTATAAGTACATCAGGAGGTATATGACATGCCAAGAGTTAAAAAAGGCGTTACTGCACATAGACGTCATAAAAAAATCCTTAAATTAGCCAAAGGTTACCGCGGTTCTAAGAGTAAGCTCTTTAAAAAAGCTAATGAAACCGTAATGAAAGCCCTCTATTATGCGCGGGCAGACCGTCGCGCTAAAAAAGGCGATTTCCGTAAATTGTGGATTACCCGGATCAATGCTGCAGCTCGTATGAGCGGTATCTCTTACAGCCAGTTGATTAACGGGCTTAAAAAATCCGGTGTAGAAGTTAACCGTAAAATGTTGGCCGATCTGGCAGTTAACGATCTGGCAGCATTCGGTAAACTGGTAGATGTCGCTAAAGCTCAGTTGAAATAGTATTATATTACCCTGTAATTTTAAGTGAATATTACATCATAGAAAAATCCCGAAACTATCGGGATTTTTTTGATGTATAATATTTATAAATTTTGGTATTACTAGTAATCAGAATTATAATGGTCTAAAAAATGTGATTTTTTAAAATTTTAGGATAATTTGCAGGTTTTTTTTTATATAGTGGCGAATAAATATATATAACCCAAACAACTGGCAATATAAAATTTCTTTTAATAAACTAATAAGGAGGAGTTCACTTTGGCCCTAGTATCAATGAAAGAATTACTCCAGGATGCAAGAAAAAGAAAATATGCAGTTGGTGGTTTTAACGTCTTTAATTTCGAAACATTAGGTGCTGTTATTGAGGTAGCGGAGGAACTAAAAACACCTCTGGTTCTCGGTATTCCTGAGCGGTTATTTAAGTTTGTTGATGTAGATACCTTGAGTGCGGCAATGAACAGAGCTGCCCAAAAATCTACTGTACCTGTAGCACTTCATCTTGATCATGGTCATACTTATGAAGGGGTGATGAAAGCCATTCGTTGGGGCTTTACTTCTGTCATGTTTGACGGTTCAGCTTTGTCTTTCGAGGACAACTTAAAACGTACCAAGGAAATTACCCGCATAGCCCATTCTCTCGGTGTATCTGTCGAGGGTGAATTGGGCTATGTTGGTTGTTATGGGAATATAAAAGATATAAACGAAGAGCATTTAGTGAAACCCGAAATAGCTCAGGATTTTGTTGAGAAAACAAAGATTGATGCCTTAGCGGTAGCGGTAGGAACCAATCATGGAGTTTATCGCGGCAATACCAATCTGAATTTTTCCAGACTTTCGGAACTTAACTACAAGGTTAATGTGCCACTTGTTATGCATGGCGGTTCAAAACTCACCAAAGAAGATTATTATAGTTCCATCCAGTCTGGTATAACAAAAATTAACATTGCAACCGATATGTCTTTGGCAGCAGCGGAAACTGTAAAAGCTGAATTAGCCAAAAACCAGTCAGCCAATTATATTTACTTAATGTCGGTGGTGAAAAAGGGAGTTAAAGATTCAGTACGCAAGTATATGTTAGCGTTTGACTGCATCTCAAAAGCGATATAGCAGACAACAGAAGAAAATGTGTATAAATCCCCCCGGCGCACAGCGAGCGGGGGGATTCGGTGTCTAAGAACTTATTTAGAACTTGTGGTGTTTACTAAAATTGAGTATAATCGTTAAGTATAAATGGATTTAGAGGTGGAATATTTTGGCGGCAAAGTTTGTTAACTTATTCGAGATCACTCAATGGAAACTTAATCCTTACCAAATCTTAGTGTTGGGTTTTGCCGGATTAATACTGAGCGGGGCATTTTTATTAATGCTGCCGGTGGCAACCGCAGAGAGGAACGGATTAAGTTTTATCGATGCTTTATTTACCGCAACATCAGCTGTTTGCGTAACAGGCTTAGTCGTAGTAGACACCGGTACATATTTCTCCTTGTTTGGTCAACTCGTAATTATAAGCTTAATTCAGGTCGGTGGCCTCGGAATTATGGCCATGTCTACCCTTATGGCCATACTTATAGGCAAAAAGATTAATTTAAAACAACGCCTTGTTATGCAAGAGGCGCTGAATCAGTTTACGATAGCAGGGGTTGTGCGTTTAACCCAATATATAATTAAAGTAACTTTGCTTATTGAGGCCATTGGTGGTACGGCTCTTGCCATTCGTTGGTATCAGGATTTTGGCCTAAAAGGAATCTATTTTGGGTATTGGCACGCAATTTCTTCTTTTTGTAACGCAGGGTTTGACTTATTTGGCAGTGTTACCGGCAAATTCTCCAGCGCAACTGCTTATGTTGATGATATTGTCGTTAATCTGGTCATTACCTCTCTAATAATTTTAGGAGGAATTGGATTTACCGTAATTGCTGATGTTTGGACAAACCGCCGCTTTTCAAAATTGTCGCTTCATTCAAAATTGGTTTTAATAACAAGCGTACTACTCATTATCTTTGGATCAATTGTAATCTTTTTACTTGAATATAGTAATCCTGACACCTTAGGCAGCTTATCCTGGAAGGGTAAAATCTTAGGAAGTTACTTCCAGTCGGTTACCACGCGTACTGCCGGCTGGAACACGATCGACTTAAGCAAACTTACAGACGCTACCTTGTTTTTTATGGTAATACTCATGTTTATTGGTGCTTCGCCAACTTCTACCGGCGGTGGCATAAAGACTTCAACCACCGGTGTTTTGGCATCGGCCATTTGGGCTCTTATCAGAGGACGGCAGGATGCTGAAATATTTGAACGGCGAATTCCTCAGACTATTATTTATAAAGCTTTTTCCGTAATGCTGATTTCGGCTCTTTTGGTTATTTTTGTGACAATGATGCTAAGTATTACTGAAAATCAGCCATTTATTAATTTACTATTTGAAACAACTTCAGCATTTGGCACAGTCGGCCTAACAACCGGTGTTACCCAGACACTTACGGTTCCAGGGAAAATATGGATTATATTAACCATGTTTGCCGGCCGCGTTGGACCGGTTACATTAGCCCTAGCCCTAGCGCTAAAATATCGCAAGGGTAATATCCAGTATCCTGAAGGAAAACTAATTATTGGCTAGAGGGGGAAACTAATATGAACAACAAAAATAAACAATTTGCAATCATTGGTTTAGGGCGGTTTGGCAGTAGTATTGCAACCACTTTATTCAATCTAGGTTATGAAGTGTTGGCAATTGACATGGATGAAGAACAAGTGCAAAAGAGCAGTGAATTAGTAACTCATGTTATTCAGGCAGATACCACTGATGAAAATACTCTAAAAGCATTAGGCATACGCAACTTTGATGTTGTTGTTGTTGCGATTGGTGAAGACATTCAGGCTAATGTTCTGACAACCCTGCTGCTAAAAGATCTTGGTGTAAAATATATTGTTGCCAAAGCCCGCAATGAACTGCATGGGAAAATGCTGGCTAAAATTGGCGCTGACCGTGTTGTTTATCCTGAACGGGATATGGGACTCAGAGTCGCCCATAGTTTGGTGGCAACAAACGTATTAGAATATATTGAACTATCTCCTGACCTAAGTGTTGCCGAAATTACCACCCCGAAAATTTTGATAGGTAAAAGTTTGGTTGAAGCCAATCTGCGGGCAAAATATGAAATCAATGTTGTGGCGATAAAAAGAGAGGAAGTTCTTATTATTCCACCACCGCCTGATGAAAAAATTCAGGCCGGAGACATCCTTATTTTTGTAGGAAAAACTAAAGGAATTCAAAACATGGAGGAATTAGAGTGAGCGAACATATTTCCAGTGCAGCCAATAAGCTGATAAAGGAAATAGCTTCGCTTAAACAGCGCAAATATCGGGATAAACTGGGCATGTTTATGGCAGAGGGAGTGCGTTTAGTTGAGGAGTGCGGCAACACAAATTGGCCTGTTGCCATGTGCATTTATACTGAAGAAGCAGCCAAACATGCCCGGACACAGGCCGTTATTGAGCGGTTATCAGCCGAAAACTGCCGTATGATCAGTGTATCGGAAGAAATATATCATAAGATTTCCGACACAGACCAACCACAGGGAATTATGGCGATTATAAAAAAACGCCAGTTTTCTATTGACCAGTTGCTTACTGCTAACAATAAACGTCCGTTGCTTGTTGTATTAGACGGCATTCAAGATCCCGGCAATGTTGGCACCATTATTCGAACTGCTGATGCCGCCGGGTGTACCGGAGTTATTGCACTTAAAGGCTCGGCTGATATCTTTGCCGGAAAAACTGTGCGCGCTACTATGGGTTCTATATTTCATTTACCGATTATAGAAGGATTATCTCATACCGAGTTAATTCTTACCTGTAAACAGGCTGGTATTAAACTGTTGGCAACCTGCCTGCAGCAATCAGAAGAGTATTACAAAGCGGATTTTACCTGTCCGGCAGCCGTTGTTTTAGGTAATGAAGGCCAGGGAATCACACAGGAACTTATTGACGCTGCCGATTCCCGCTTGATTATTCCGCTTATTGGTCAAGCAGAATCACTTAACGTAGCAGTGGCGGCAGGTATTATATTGTATGAGGCTGTAAGACAGCGGGCAACCTTGTAATTTCTAAAATGCTATGATATAATACGTTTAGCAATGACGGAAATTGCCAGTACAAACAGAGAGGGTGTGGTCTTACTATGATGACCGCCGAATTGTTCTGGAGAATGTTTGAAGCAACAGGTTCCATTGCTGCGTATTTGTGGTATAAAAGATTAATGCTGCAATAATTGAATAATAGGTTGTATACAGTACAATGAGGAAGACAGTAGGTTAACCGCGTTTTCTACAGGGAGGCTGCCGCCAAAGATTGAGAGCGGCACGAAAAACAGTTAACAGAAGTTCACTTCCGAGTACCTGGGTTGAAGAGATATTCTTGTGTAGGCCTGGCGTTTTTTCCGCGTTATTGGAAATAGAGTATAATTAGGGTGGTACCGCGAAATCAAGACTTTCGCCCCTTGGGGCTGAAGGTCTTTTTATTTTTATTCTTTAGGAGGCATGTATGGAACGCGAGCTTAATTCATTAAAAGAAACAGCGCTTAAAGAGCTAGCTACAACAACTAACAAAGAAGCGCTCAATGAATTGAAAATTAAATACTTAGGTAAAAAGGGTCAACTAACAACTGTGCTGCGTGGACTTGGCACCCTCAGTCCGGAAGAACGTCCGCGGATGGGCCAAGTGGTTAACGAAATTAGAAATGAACTTGAAACCATTATTGCAGACAAGCTTGACGCAATGAAACAAGCGGAACTTTCCCAGAAGCTATCCTCCGAAACCATTGATGTTACATTGCCGGGACGTGCAAATGAACTCGGGCATTTACATCCACTGACACTTACATTAAACCGTATAAAAGATACTTTTATGCGTATGGGCTTTGAAATAGCCGAAGGCCCTGAGGTAGAAAAAGATTATTACAATTTTGAAGCGTTGAATTTGCCGCAAGACCATCCGGCCCGCGATATGCAGGATTCTTTTTACATCACGAAAGAATTTTTACTTAGAACCCATACTTCCCCTGTACAAGTGCGAACAATGCAAGCTGCCGAACCTAATCAGCCTATCCGTATTATTGCGCCAGGAAAAGTATACAGACGGGATTATGATGCAACCCATTCGCCGATGTTTCAACAGGTAGAAGGATTGGTTATTGATAAAAATATTAGTTTTGCCGATTTGAAAGGCACACTTGAATTATTCTGCAAAGAAATATTCGGCAACCGGGTTAACGTCCGCCTTCGTCCTAGTTTTTTTCCTTTTACTGAGCCCAGTGCCGAAGTAGATATTTCGTGCGTTATGTGTGAAGGTAAAGGCTGCCGTGTATGTTCCGGAACAGGCTGGCTGGAAATCTTAGGTTCAGGTATGGTACATCCGCGTGTACTGGAAATGAGCAATTTTGACCCCGAGAAAGTCAGTGGCTTTGCTTTTGGCATGGGTGTTGAACGAATTGCCATGCTGACTTATGGTATTGATGATCTTAGATTATTTTTTGATAATGATATCCGCTTTTTACGTCAATTCTAAAAGCTTGTAAGGAGGAAGGTTATGAGAGCTTCAATTAAATGGCTTAAAGATTATGTTGAGATAAATGAAACACCGGAAAAACTGGCTGATATGCTGACCATGGCTGGCATTCCGGTAGAAGCAGTGGAATACTTAGGGCAAAATATTTCTGGCGTAGTCACCGGTAAAGTTGTGGAAATTGGACCACATCCTGATGCGGACAAACTGTCAATATGTAAAATTGACATTAGTACCGAAGTATTAACCATTGTGACCGGAGCAACCAATGTACGTCAGGGCAATATTGTACCGGTAGCGACCGTTGGCGCTCAGCTGCCAAATGGTATAAGTATTCAACCGACAAAGCTGCGGGGAGTTCTTTCTTATGGCATGTTGTGTTCTACCGAAGAACTGGCAATTGACAGCAAGCTGGTTTCCCCGGAAGCAAGAAATGGCATTTATATCCTGCCAGAAGACACGGCTGTGGGTATGGATATCCGTACAGCCCTGGGACTTGACGATGTTGTACTTGAATTTGAACTGACTGCCAACAGGGCGGACTGTTTTAGCATAATTGGTATTGCCCGCGAGATCGCCGTATTAACAGGCGCTTCGCTGAAGAAACCTATGCTGAATGTAAAAGAAACTGGCACCGAAAAAGCCGGCTCTTTAACTAATATTCAGATTGTTGACTCTGAACTGTGTTCAAGATTTGCTGCCAGAATTCTAAAAAATATCAAAGTTGGTCCATCACCTGCCTGGATGCAGCAGCGTATTCAAGCTGCCGGCATGCGGCCAATTAATAATATTGTCGACGTCACCAATTTTGTTATGTTAGAAATGGGGCAGCCGATGCATGCCTATGATTATAACCTGCTTGCCCGTCACAGCCTGGTTGTGCGCAAACCCAATCCTGGTGAAAGACTAACTACTCTTGATGGAGTTAAGCGGGAGCTTGCTCCGGATATGCTGGTTATTGCCGACGCTGTGCAGGCTGTTGGTATAGCCGGCGTTATGGGAGGACTGGCAACCGAAGTAACTGCTAATACCCAAAATGTACTATTAGAGGCAGCTGCTTTTAAAGGAGCAAGTATTCGCCGTACCTCGCGCGCGCTGGGACTTCGTTCCGAAGCTTCAGGCCGTTTTGAACGCGGAGTAGATACTGTAAATATTATTAAAGCGCTTGACAGAGCAGCCAGCCTGCTCGAAGATATGGGAGCTTGTGAAGTTTGCCCGGGCATTGTTGATGTTTACCCTGATATGCAATTACCTAAACAAGTGACTTTTACCCCAGAGCAAATTAGCAATTATCTGGGAACTGATATACCTGCCAAAACAATGATCAATATTTTAAAACGCTTGGAATTTGATCTTGAAACGGCTTCGGGAAAAATCACGGTTACCGTACCTACCTGGCGGGGAGATGTAACTATGCCTGCCGACATTTGTGAAGAAATTGCCCGCGTATATGGCTATGATAATATTCCCTCAAAAACACCAGGCGGCAGTATGGCGCAAGGCAAACAAAGCTATTCGCAGATAACTATTGATAAAATTAAAAATATATTAACAGGCAGTGGTTTCTCGGAAGTGCTTTCCTTAAGCTTTTCTCACCCTGATGCGTTTGATAAGCTTAATATTCCGGCTGACAGCACACTGCGCCAGGCAATTGAAGTCCTTAATCCGATAACTGACGATTTTCCTATTTTACGTACTACCTTGCTGGGTGGAATGATGGATACTCTTGTCCGTAATCTTTCCCGCAAAAATGAAGATCTAAAGCTCTTTGAAATCGGTGCAGTGTATTTACCGAAAGAATTACCGCTTGCAGATTTGCCGCAAGAACCAGTTATGTTGTGCGGTGCTTTGCTTGGCAAACGCAATACGCTTACTTGGAATCAAAACAGGGATATAGTGGATTTTTATGATGCCAAAGGGGCGGTTGAAGGCATTTTAGCCGGCCTGGGAATCAACGATTATACAGTGACGGCTAGTAAAAATCCGGTTTTACATCCAGGTAAAACTGCGGTAATTACAAAAGACGGAGAAGTATTAGGCACTATCGGCGAAGTACATCCTCAAGTGCTTGATGCCTACGGGATTACCAAAAAAGTTTATATCTTTGAATTGACTGTAGGGGCATTGGTTAAACATGCTGCGTTAATTCCCGGCTATCAGTCATTACCGAAATTTCCGGCAATTACACGTGATTTGGCTGTTGTCTTGCCAGAAAATATCACAGCTTCCGCTGTCACTGAGGCCATCACCGCTAATGGCGGTGTGCTGCTTACTCAAGTTCAATTATTTGATGTGTATACCGGCCAGCAAGTGGAGCAGGGCTCACGCAGCTTAGCTTTCTCGCTTACATTTAGGTCGTCTGACAGAACCTTAACTGATGCTGAAATTGATGAGCATTATCAGAATATAGTTTCGTATTTAGAAAAAACCTTTACCGCAAAGCTCAGAGAATAGCTGAGAAAATATAATTTTTGTATTATTATTTTTGAGCGGGTTATCCCGCTTTTTCTTTTTTCATGCAGGAATTAGTTTTTGACTAGTAGAAGTATACTCTCAGAAAATATATCTTTTTAGGTGGACTATGTCAGATAAAAAAAATAAGGTAACTGTTGAGATTTATGGTGAAAACTACGCGCTAAAAGGCAATATTGAACCTGAGCGTATTATGCACCTGGCGGCCATGCTGGACGAGCGTATGAAAAAAACAGCTAAAGCCAATCTCCGGATGTCACCGACGAAAATAGCTGTATTGACAGCTCTAAATATTGCTGATGAGTTTTTACGATTAGAGCAGGATTATCAGGAACTTCTTAAACTCATCAAAGAGGACAAATAGGCCACGGTATAACACGGTACAGTCAGGTTAATAATACTGACAGAAAAGGAGTGGTACCGTGGATACCAGTTTGCTAAGTCAGGTTTTTTTGCGCCTGTTAATACTATGTATTATGGCGTTACTTGTTGTTCGGTTAATGGGCAATCGGACGGTAGGCCAGTTATCACCGTTTGACTTTGTGATTATGGTGGGCATTGGGGATATTATTGTTGCCGGAACCATGGATCAAAATCCAACCTTGCAGGCAGGTATAGAAAGTTTATTTGTATTACTTGTATTGCAGCAATTAATTGGATATTTAGCCTTGAAAAACAAGACTTTGCGCAAATGGTTTGAAGGTACACCGGTAACCTTAATACAAGATGGCCGTCTCTTGAAAGAAAATTTTGCTAAAACTCATTTTAACTATGATGATTTGCGGCAAGAGTTACATAAAAAAGGCCTGGATATGTCTAATTTGCATCTAATTGAACGTGCCCGCTTAGAAAGCTGTGGCGAGTTTACATTAGTTCGTACCCCCGAAAATGAACCCTTAACCAAAAATGAATTTGAAAATTATATTAAGAATCTGTATGATAACCCGCTAAGTCTGGCTGGTGAAAAGTGGGCAAAGTTTGAAACACTTATGGATGATATTCAATTTCTTGCTGCTCACCTTAGACAGCAGCAAGAAATAAATTCAATTAATGAACAGATTGGCAGCGCTAAAGAAAAAGAGTTTCATTAATGAGAGGAAGGGAGATCCCTTCTTCTTTCTTTAGTCTATATATGAGGATGGTTTTCATAAATGCGGGTAATAGTGCTATTTATCGATGGTATAGGTTTAGGAGACAATAATTCAAAGACTAATCCATTTATTCGCTTTGGGTTTCCTGTTTTTGAAGAACTGTTTGCCTGTTCGTTACAGCAAGACATTACGCCTCTGCTAATGCCAACAAAATGTATTATACCCATTGATGCCACATTAGGCATACCAGGCCTTCCTCAAAGCGCGACAGGCCAGGCTGCCATCTTGACAGGGTTAAATGCAGCCCAAATCATGGGGCGTCACATTCAGGCCTTTCCCGGTCCTGAGCTTGCAAAACTTATTACTGAAAATAATGTTATGAAAAAATTGGTTGACGATGGATTAACGGTAACTTCAGCCAACATGTATTCACCCAATTATTTCGAACTGGTGGCTAAGCGTAAACGCCGCCATTCAGCTATTACTCTGGCTGCACTGAGTACTGGCATGTCACTGCGATCATTACCTGAAATAGAGAGCGGTCAAGCCATATACCAGGATATTACCAATGAAATGCTGCCAACCTTTGGAATTGATACTATTCCTGTAATTGAACCTAAAGAAGCCGCTAGTAAATTGGTTAATATTTCCAGGAAATATTCTTTTACTATTTTTGAATATTTTCAGACAGATCGTGCCGGTCATAAACAAAATTGGGCATATGCCAGGCAGATTATTAAAATACTGAATGAGTTTATAGAAACCATTTATCAAACATTGCCTGCTGATACTTTATTACTTATCACAAGTGATCATGGTAATTTTGAAGATTTAAGTGTTAAAACACATACCAGGAATAAAGTTCCATTGATTGCTCTTGGCGTAAAAGCGCAAACGACAATATCTAACATTACTGATTTGACAGGTATTACACCGGCAATAGTAGAGGTTTTGAGAAAGGATGAATCAATATGATCGAGTTACTTGCACCTGTCGGCAGCAAAGAAGCCTTGGTAGCAGCGGTAGAAAGTGGCGCAAATGCTGTTTATCTTGGGGGAAGAATGTTTGGCGCCAGACACTATGCCCCTAATTTTAGTGATGAAGAACTGGCAGAAGCTGTGCGTTTTGCTCATCTGCGCGGTGTAGCTGTGCTGGTTACCGTTAACACCCTGGTTGATGATAGCGAATTGCCACTATTGGTGGATTATTTACGGCATTTATACCAGATAGGTGTAGATGCCATTATCGTGCAGGATTTAGGAGTTGCTGTTATCGCAAGCCAAGTAGTTCCTAATTTACCGCTTCATGCCAGCACACAAATGACAGTTCATAATTTAGCGGGAGTAACTTTACTGGCGGAGATGGGCTTTAAACGGGTGGTGTTGGCACGTGAACTACCGCATACTGATATTGCTTATATTTGCAAGCATTCCCCGGTAGAAATCGAAACCTTTGTTCATGGAGCGCTCTGCATTTCCTACTCAGGTCAATGTCTGATGAGCAGTATGATTGGGGGGAGAAGCGGGAATCGCGGACGCTGTGCGCAGCCATGCCGGCTGCCTTATACTTTAGTTGATGCTAATGGCAATGATGTGCTAAGTCAGGCAGATGCCGGTGAATATTTGCTTAGCCCTAAAGATTTCAATACAATCGAAGTCTTGCCTGAACTAATCAATGCCGGTATAACTTCCTTTAAAATTGAAGGACGGATGAAACGACCTGAATATGTTGCTGTTGTTGTTGATGCGTATAGACGGGCAATTGACAGTTATCTTTGTAGTCAGGACAAAAAATACACTATCAGCGAGCAAGATAAAAAAGATTTAGCACAAATCTTCAATCGTGATTTTACTACCGCTCATCTGTATGGCAAGAACGGACGAATGATGATGAGTGACCGGCGTCCCAATAACCGGGGCGTAAGAGTAGGACGGGTACTTAATTATCAGCCAAACGGTAAAATAGCAGTAATTAAATTAGATGAGCCACTTGCTGTCGGGGACATTATTGAATTTTGGGTAAAAGTAGGCGGTCGAGTAAATGTTACTGTCCGCAGCATGACTGTTGATGGTCAGACTGTATCTGAAGCAGCCCCCCATACGGCAGTGGCTATTGCGGTAAGCTCACCAGTCAAGGTTAATGACCGGGTATTTAAGATATTTGATGCAAAATTAATGGAACGAGCGAGAGCATATTTTAACAAACCGGAAGCCGTACGGCGAATACCGGTTGCTGTTAGGGTAACTGTTGCCGAAGGTCAACCGCTTGCCATTACCATAAAAGATACAGATGGCTATACCGGCCAGGCAGAAACTACTTTTATTTCCGAAAAAGCTTTAAAAAGACCATTAACCAATGAGGCGATCACAAAACAAATTGAGCGGTTAGGGACTACGGTTTTTGAACTTTCGTCTCTGGATT
This sequence comes from Bacillota bacterium, assembly GCA_017889705.1. Classification (GTDB taxonomy): domain Bacteria; phylum Bacillota; class Negativicutes; order Sporomusales; family Sporomusaceae; genus Sporomusa. The sequence continues at coordinate 18,385 of JAGGAB010000001.1, forward strand.
GCCAAATTGAAGGCCAGGTAATGGTGCCTGTCAGTGAAATAAATGATGCTAGACGCCGGGCTGTAGAAAATCTGGAAACTGCCCGTTTGACTAAATATAATAGAGTATCGCTGCCCCAAAAAACAGCAATCACTGAACTGTTGCCCCAAATTCAAACAACACCACTGAGTAATAAACCTGCGCTTGTTGTCAATGTTGATAGTATCGATAAGGTTAAAGCCGCTATAGATAATGGTGCCGACATTGTTATGTTTGGCGGTGAATGCTTGGAAAAACGTGCATTGTTAGATGAAGATTATAAAAATGCGATGGCTTATGTGCGACAACATAACCGTAAGATTATTTTTAGCACGCCCCGCCTGATACAACAAGACCAGCAAAATATAGTAAAAGATAATATTTTACTGTTTAACGAACTTAAACCCGATGCAATCAGCGTGGGAAATATAGGAACTATCAAAATGGCTAAGGAGCTTTCGACAATCCCACTGCACGGTGATTATCCCTTAAATATTTATAATAGTATCACTGCCAATTATTTAACAAAACTAGGTTTAACCAGCCTAACACTTTCACCTGAACTAACCTTTGCCCAAGTGGAAGGTTTGGCCGGCAAAAAATTGGCACAGCTTGAATGTCTGGTACATGGATATATTACTCTGATGATTTCCGAATACTGTATGCTTGGCAGCTTTTTTGGTGGAGACAATATCAAAAAATGTACTAATCCCTGTTTGCGCGGTCAATACTGGCTAAAAGACCGGAAAGAGGAAGTATTTCCTATTTCTACCGATCAATTTTGCCGGATGCATATCTTTAACGCCAAAGAATTATCCATGCTGCCGCATGTACCCAGACTCATGCGTTCCGGCATTAGCCGCCTGCGCATTGAAGCTAAATATAGTCCGCTCAAAGAAGTCGCCCGAATTACCGGCTTGTATCGTTCATTAATTGATCTGGGAGATCAGCATCCGTTGTTAGTTGAAGATAAAATTGCCAGCGTCGAACATGAAGACATTACCAGAGGACATTATTTCCGAGGAGTATTATAGTTTGCAAGAGGAGAAAATGCATGGAATCAGCCGTACTATCGACCTTAGAATATAATAAAATTCGCGAAATGCTGGCTGAACGCGCAGGCTCAGTGATGGGAAAAGAACTTGTTCAGGTACTTGTACCCAGTAATGATGTTCGTGAAGTACAAGAACGTCTTGCGGAAACTGCCGAAGCCCGTGAGATCATGAACAATGTCCCCAGTATACCGCTCGGAGGGATTCGCGATGTGCGGGTCACTATAAAAAGAGCTGAGCTTGGTTCGATATTGGAGCCGCATGAACTCTTAGCTGTAGCCAGTATGTTGTATGCAGCCAGACGAATGAAAGGTTTTTTTGCTGACCTGCCTGTTGAAGCACCGATCTTGCAGCTGAGGGCCGATCAAATTATGGTTCTCAGAAATATCGAAACAATTATTGAAACTACCGTTACCGAGCAAGGTTCAATTCGTGATGATGCCAGCAGTGAATTACAAAAAATCAGGCGTGAGATAAAACAGGCGCAAAGTCGGGTAAAAGAAAAATTAGATAGTATTTTACGCTCTGGTGAATATCAGAAGTATTTTCAGGATGCGCTTGTCACCATGCGCAGTGATCGTTATGTTATTCCTATTAAGCAAGAATTCCGCCACAATTTTCCCGGCATTGTTCATGATCAGTCGGCAAGTGGTGCCACTTTATTTATTGAGCCAATTGCTATCGTCAATTTAAACAATGATATAAAACAGCTTATGGCTGCCGAAAAGAACGAAATTGAGCGGATTCTAACCGTAGTAACCGGGCAGATTGCCAAAATCGCTACTGTCATCAGCGAAAACCTGGCTATTTTGGCTCAGTTGGATTTTGTATTTGCGAAAGCCAAGCTAAGTATTGATATGCGAGCCATTCAGCCAATTATCAATTCGCAAGGTTATATTAATCTCATCCAGGCCAGACACCCATTAATTCCAATGGAGCAGGTGGTGCCCACAGATGTCCATCTGGGGCGTCATTTTACCACATTGCTGATTACCGGCCCCAACACAGGTGGTAAAACAGTGACGCTTAAAACAGTAGGCTTATTTGCCCTCATGACACAAGCTGGCTTATTTATTCCGGCCGCAGCTGATTCTGAAATGCCGGTCATCGGAAATATTTTCGCCGATATCGGCGACGAACAAAGCATTGAGCAAAGTTTGAGTACATTTTCCGGCCATATGACCAATTTGGTGCAAATTTTAAAAAAGATACAAGCTCACGATTTAGTACTGATTGATGAAATTGGCGCCGGAACCGATCCAAGCGAAGGTGCTGCTCTCGCAATGGCGATTTTAGAATATATTCATAGCATTGGTGCTAAAACCATTGCAACCACCCATTACAGTGAATTAAAAACATTTGCCTATTCCAGAACTGGTGTAGAAAATGCCAGTGTAGAATTTGATGTGCAAACCCTACGGCCAACCTATCGATTGCTGATCGGTATCCCTGGAAGCAGTAATGCTTTTGCTATTAGCCGGCGTCTAGGGCTGTCAGACAGCATTATCGGCCGTGCCAAAGAACTAATCAATAAAGAACACGCCGATTTTGAAGCTGTTTTACATGCATTGGAAGAACAAAAACGGGCCTATACGATAAGATCAGACGAATTAACCCGTTTAGAACAGGAAATGTTCAGAACTAAAGCCAAAGTAACCGCTGAGGAACAGGCCCTTGCTGAGAAAAGAACCACACTTTTAACTAAGGCACAAGAAGAGGCGGCAGCTCTTATTCGACAGGCCAGACGTAATGCCGAAGAAGTTATTGATGAATTAAAGGCACAGTTTTCAGAGCATAGTGGGCGTGAACGTCAGCAAGCTATTGAAGCTGCCCGACGCAAACTGAAAACAAGCAGCAGAGAAGTCAATGAATTGGATGTAACCGGCCAAGAGTCACAGCCTGAATTGACTGCAGATGATATTAAACCTGGTATGACGGTTTATGTTGTGACATTACAGCAAAAAGGAGAAGTACTGGCGATAAACAACAATGATGTAACTGTCCAACTTGGTGCTATGAAACTGACAGTAGGATTATCGGCCTGTCGCCTTGCTGGAGCAGGTAAACCTCAAGAACAACCCCCAATAAAACATATTAGCAGCATTACCAGAACAGATGCTGTTGCACGGCAGATCGATATCAGGGGCATGAATATTGAAGAAGCCGAAATAATACTTAGTAAATATATTGATGATGCCGTATTGGCTGGTTTAACCGAGGTGCTCATTATTCACGGTAAGGGAACAGGCGTGCTGCGTAAAGGTGTAAAATCCTACCTGGAAAATCATTCCCACATTAAAACAATACGCATAGCTGATCTTAATGAAGGCGGCACAGGTGCCACTGTCGCTAAAATAGTTTAGCTTGCGTGGGTTTAATAAGAAAATTAGTCATTTAGTTATAGTTAACAAATAAACAAGGGTTCATCTCGCTAAACAGAGAGACGAACCCTTGCTTTTATTTAGAAATTATTTTTCCAGTTTAAATATCGTCCATAATTTTTATTTTCTGTATCTTCATCCATAGGTTCGTTTGCGTGAACTGACGGCGAATTGCTAGTTTGATTTTGTTGTACGACATTTGGCGAGGGAGGAGTGGGGGGAGGTTCTGTTGGTTGATTGACGTCTTCCACAGAATGATCAGTTTTTGTTTCTGGCTTTGGCTTTTCCGGTGATGGATTGCCGCCACCTAGATTATTTATTAAACCCATTACAGTGCCTATTGCGTTGGGATTAAGTTTGGATTTAAGCTGTGGGTTATTTAAAAGCGGTAGAAGCGCCATTAAAGTATCAGGCGAAAAGCCACCACCGCCGCCATCACTGCTTTTGGATAAATCACCCAATAATTTATGTAAAGGATTGGTGCTGGCTGCCGGTTGAACCTGTACGGGGTCTTTAGCGGCAGTATTACGACTTAGTATTGAAAATAGACAGAGCAATGATAACACCGTAATGATATTATCAAGCCCTGTATTTGCTGTAAGACTTGACTCTAGCAGCCTGGTTACCGAGTTTAGCAATGATGAAGAGCCGGTAGTACTGGCATCATTCGGCATAAAACCGCCTCCTTAAAAAATACCTGGAATTTTAGGCAAATTCAAATCGGCAGCAAGTTTCCCCATGGCAGTTTGACTTAAATCACGGGATTTTGTCAACGCATTATTTATTGTGGCTATTAATAAATCTTGTAATAACGCGGCATTTTCAGCAGTTAGATATTTACTGTTTAATTGAATGGCTACAAGTTCTTGCTGGCCATTAACAATAATCTTAACTACATCGCCGCTAGACACTTCAATTTTTTCTTGTTTAAGCTGTTCTTGTACAGTATCCATATTTTGCTGTACTTTCTTTAGCATTTCCATAACACCACCAAACTGTTCAAACATTGCTAGCACCTCCCATTGTATTTCTTTACCTAATTTATTCAATTACGCAAAATTTGTGAGTGTCCAAACCGGTGACAGAGAACAAATTCAGATGTAATTCATATATTGGAGTAGAAAAATGTTTTGAAAGGTGATGGACATATGCGTGTGCGGAAATATCACCAAAACTCTAGAATTTCAACTGAAATAAAATCTGATAATGCAGAGAATCTGGATATGAAAAATATAAAAACTCCAAATACACAACCTGTGGTTTTACCTTCTAAAAAGTCGCCAAAGCAAACTTCACGAAAACCAACTGATTTTTTTCGAAAAATAATGACAAACCCCAATTTAAATATCCAGTTAATGACAATTGTGTTAACGTTGGCATCAGGCAATTTTCCTATGGACAGAGGCATTGAGTCCATGTCATCAACCGTTGATAAAATACGCAATATTACTGATGTCATAAATAATACAATGCAATCAGTTAAAGTAGCGACAGAAGCGCCAAAACAAATTAGAAGGCTATTTGAAACAAATGACAATTAACAAGAAAATCTAATTATCTGTCAGTAACACTTTGCCGTCATAATGTATATATTGAAGTAGAAGGGCGCCTAATCTTCGCCCTCATTTTGATAAGTAAGGAGGTAGTTTTTATGTCTCGTTGCGGATTTGGCGGTAATGGCTTTGGGGTCATCTGGATTATCATCATCATTTTGCTACTGTTCTTCTTTGAAGGTGACGACACTAGTTTATAATTTTTCTACTTACATTAAAGGACACGCTGCAAAGCGTGTTTCTATTCCCCTTCATTAGAATATATATAACCGTATTACAGGCAGTTCCGGTATCACTATAGCTTGGTTACCACACTGCAGCAACAGTAGACGGTAAGAACAATATTGTTAGCTTCTCGGGTAGTGACCAAAAAAACACAAAGTTCATATATTGCAGTAAAGAGAAGGATCTCTTTAACTATCATGAAAGGAGGAAATAGAAATGGCTCGAGGCTTTGGAGGTTGTGGCGGCTTTGGAAGCAGTTGGATAATTATCATTATTATCATCATTTTATTATTCTGGCTGGGTGAAGAGGATACCGGAATTACTGGTTAATGTATCTATGATAATGTATATGCGAAAAAAGAAAAAACACGCGTAATTTACGCGTGTTTTTTTTCTTTAATTAATTCTTTTTAGTATCATTGCCTTTGGGAGGCGGAGGAGGGGTTGGGGTAACACCAGACTTATCATTTTTAGATGGCGGTGGTGGTAAGGTTGATTCGGTGGCAGTAGATGAATTATCTGCTCCGTTATTGGTTGGATTTGAACCTTTAGTATCTTTAGCATCTTTATCTTTGGGATCCTTTGTAGTTGAAACGGTTGACACTTTTGTAGGCTGAGTACCTTCAACAAAAATCTCAGTGTGCCCATCTTTATTATTAGGATCGGTTACCAACAATCCATCTTTATCAGATACCCTGGCTGCGACAATACCTGAAGGTCTGACGAAATCACGGGCTGCGTATTTGGTTGCAACACCGTTCATAAAATTCTTCCAAATACTAGCGGGAATCGTGCCGCCAGTAATATCACCAAGATATTCTGGATTATCACAGCCCATCCAGACAGCTGCCACTAAATCAGGAGTAAAGCCAACAAACCAGGCATCTTTATAATCACTGGTAGTACCTGTTTTGCCAGCAGCCGGACGGCCAATGTAAGCTCCGGTACCTGTTCCGTTAGTAATAACACCTTTCATCATATCGGTGAGAAGGAAGGCACTCCGTTCATTAACAACAACTTTCTCTTTAGGTACAGTTTCTTCAAGTACTTTACCATTGCGATCAACCACTTTGATAATAGCGGTCGGCTCAACCCGAACGCCGTTGTTTGCAAGTACGCCATAAGCGCTGGCAAGTTCGAGCGGAGTAACTCCGCGGGTAAGACCACCTAATGACATGGCTAAATTGCGGTCATTGATATTACCGTTAAGTACCAGTGTGGATATCCCCATTTGTTGTGCATAGTATAAAGCCTTGTCAATGCCGGCTTGCTGCGCGAGTTTGACAGTTACCACATTTAAAGACTGTTCAAGTGCAGAGCGCATTGTTACCTGACCGCGAAATTTTCTATCATAATTCACTGGCGACCAACTGCCAAAACTTACAGGACTGTCATCAATAATGCTTGCCGGTGTAAGTCCGCTTTCAAGGGCAGCTAAATAGACAAAGGGTTTAAATGCCGAACCAGGTTGGCGTTCGGCTAAAACAGCACGGTTAAATTGGTCGTTGCCGCGGCCGCCTACCATGGCTTTTATATGACCGGTATGCGGTTCAATCGCTATAAGCGCGCCTTGCGGCTGTTTGATGCCATTTTCAGTGGTTTGGCTTGTTGGGAGCTGCTGCATTGCCTGTTCTGCTTTGCTTTGCATATCAAGATCTAATGTTGTATATACTTTTAAACCATCTTTATATACTGCATCAGCACCATATTTATCAATAAGATGCTGTACTACATAATCAGTAAAGTAGGAGGCCGGTGTAGTAGTGGTAGTCTGACGGTTGGCGACCTTAATTTCAGTAGTTCTTGCCTTGGACGCTGAAAGTGAATCAATATAACCGTATTTGACCATTTGTTCAAGTACAACAGCTTGACGTTCTTTTGCGGCTTTTAAATTGCTTGAAGGCGAATAATAGTTAGGACTTTTGGGAATACCGGCAATCATCGCACATTCAGCTAGATTCAAATCTTCAACGTTTTTGCCAAAATAGATTTGAGCAGCAGTTTGGACACCATAAGCGCCCTGACCAAAATAAATTTGATTCATATACATTTCCAGGATTTCGTCTTTACTATATTGACGTTCAATTTGTAAAGATAAAAAGGCTTCCTGGATTTTGCGCTTGATTGTTTGGTCTTGAGAAAGCAGAGCATTTCGGGCTAACTGCTGGGTAATTGTGCTGCCGCCTTCAGAGATACCCCGATCTGTTAAATTTGACCAGACAGCTCGAAGGATGCCGCGCGGATCGATGCCGCTATGTTGATAAAAGCGGGCGTCTTCAGCTGCAATAAATGCATTTTGCAGATTTTTAGGTATTTTATTTATCGATGCCGGCAGGCGATTTTCAACAGAATGAATTGTGGTAATAAGTTTGCCGTTGGCGTCCAAAATTTGGGAAGAAACGGCTGGGCGTATATCTCCTTTTAGGCTAGGCATAGTGTGAATGCTGGCGGTTAAGAAGCCTAAACCAGCCCCGGTCAACATAACCAAAAAAACGAGAACGGCAATAATCGTTATTGCTCGTTTATTTTTCTTGGGCTTACGGCGGCTACTATCCTTAGTTTCATTAGTTTGTTCTTGCATATGTTCCTCCCTAACAAATTCAATTATAAATTACCTAATTTTACTAAAATTAGGTCTAGAGGATTTGATACGCTAATTATTATAACATAAAAGCGCTAGTATTAGTATTTCTTTGTTATTTGTTTATAATATTATGGTAAAGTATGTGTATAAATGCTTGTCAAAGCATAACTAAAATTGACAATTTGGCCGTAGATACATTAAAATAATAAATTGACCTGGTTAATGAGGAGGATTTTAACAATGTCAGTATTAGATGTTCTCAAAGAACGAGGATTTGTTCAACAGCTAACACATGAAGAAGAAATTGCGGATTTATTAAATAAGGAAAAAATTACATTTTATATTGGTTTTGATCCCACTGCAGACAGCTTGCATGTAGGGCATTTCTTAGGAATGATGGTAATGGCCCATATGCAGCAGGCTGGTCACCGGCCAATTTGCCTAATCGGTGGTGGCACAGCCATGGTAGGCGATCCTTCTGGAAAAGCCGACATGCGAAAAATGCTGACACTTGAAGATATCCAGCATAATGGCGAACGGTTTAAAAAGCAAATGCAACGGTTTATTGACTTTTCTGATGGCAAGGCGTTAATGCTAAATAATGCTGACTGGCTATTAGGGTTGAATTATGTACAATTTCTGCGTGATGTCGGTGTACACTTTTCAGTTAACCGGATGTTAACTGCTGAATGTTTCAAACAACGTTTGGAAAAAGGTTTATCTTTCCTTGAATTTAACTATATGTTGATGCAAGGTTATGATTTCCTCGAGCTTAACCGCCAATGCAACTGTGTTATGCAAATGGGTGGTGATGATCAGTGGTCTAACATACTGGCCGGAGCAGATCTCATCCGACGCAAAGAAGGCAAATTAGCATATGGCCTGACATTTACCTTATTAACCACCAGCGACGGACGCAAGATGGGCAAGACAGAAAAAGGTGCCCTGTGGCTTGATCCTGAAAAGACTTCCCCTTATGATTTTTATCAATATTGGCGTAATGTTGATGATAATGATGTTGAAAAATGTTTGGCCCTTCTTACCTTTTTGCCAATGGAGGAAGTGAAGAAACTAGGTGCCCTTAAAGATCAGGAAATCAATATTGCTAAAAAAACGCTGGCATTTGAAGTCACAAAGCTGATACATGGACAGGAAGAAGCGGAGAAGGCTAAACAAGCAGCAGAAGCTTTATTCAGTGGAGCCGGAAATTTGGATAATGCACCGACAGTTTCTATTACTGCCGATGTGCTGGGCACAAAATTATTAGATATTCTTACAAACCACGGTATTTTCGCATCGAAAAGTGAAGGCCGTCGCCTGGTTCAGCAGGGCGGACTTTATCTTGGTGATACTAAAGTAGCTGATCCTGACTTGCCTTTAACGGCCGAACTCTTCGAAAACAATACCCTCATCATCCGTAAAGGTAAAAAGAATTATCATCGTATTATCATAGAGTAAATGACGGGTCGCATTAGCGGCCCGTTTTTCTACCCTAACAGAAAGTATAACTTTCTTAAGAACAGGATAAGGGCAACATCGGCTTGCACTTTCGCTAAAGCTCGGCGCAAGCCGTGTTTTCTTTATAAACCAAACTTACACTTTCCTTTACTCCGGCAAAAATTAATTATAAATTATTGCATATATTTTAGTAACCAGTAGATAAGTTATGCCATATATATAATCAGATAAAGCCGATGAGTGGAAGGTGGGAAAGAAATGAGGTTTTCCGTAAGACGCAAACGGGTAATACCATTCTTTCCATTAATAGCACTGTTTATTGTGATTATAGCGGTATTCTCCTTTTGGCGCGTTGAAACTCATTTAAAACCTACACTAATGGCCATTGCAGAAACAAGAGCCACTCGTATTGCGACGCAAGCTATCAACAATGTAATTAATACCAGAGTAAGTCTTACCGTTGATCCGAAAACACTAGTAAATGTTACGTTAGATGAACATGGCCGGGTAGTGCTCATACAGCCTAATACAATGGAATTTAACCGTTTGGCGGCCGATACTACCATGAAAGTGCAAAGCGCTTTGGAGGAGATAGCAGAAGAAAAGATTACTATTCCGATAGGGCAGGTATTAGGCAGTCAGATGTTGGCAAGTATGGGACCCAAAATCACGGTTACTATTATTCCTGTTGGTACAGTTCAAGTCAAAGTTGTCGATAAATTTGAACAAGCCGGTATCAATCAGACCAGACATATGGTCTACTTAGCGGCTACTACGCAAATCCGTATTGTCGTCCCGTTGGTTAGCCAGAGTGTTAGTGTTAATACCCAGGTGCCTATTGCTGAATATGTTGTTGTTGGTGAAGTGCCAAATACTTATGTGCAGATTCCATTCCCGCTTGATACTGATAGCCTAAACGGAAACAATTCACCTAATAATGGCAGTGTAAAAAACTAAATGTTTTTCATAATGAGAGAGAAGCTTTGCCAGGGTATTCAGCAAAGCTTCTTTTTGTTTTAGGCTTACATGTTTTTAGGTTTACCGGTTGAACATAGCGAAATTATAGTATATAATAACTGTTAAAGTGAAATAATTCACTTTATATTATGGGGGATAGTTACATGCTGAAATTATCTATTTGTTTTGGAAGTGCTTGTCACTTAAAAGGAGCCTACAGTGTTTTAAATGCTTTTAAAGCATTAATTGAAAAATATAAAGTTCAAAGCCAAATTGATCTTGAGGGGAATTTTTGTCAGGGAAAATGTACAGAAGGTGTCGTTATCAAATTAAATGATGAAATTATTACTAATGTAGCTAAAGAAAAAGTACACAACATTTTTATGGAGAAAGTGTTGGGAGGTAAACATCATTAATACCATCATAACGCGCAAAGTAAATTGCCGGGATTGCTTTCGCTGTGTGCGGGCCTGTCCGGTTAAAGCAATTGGTATAATTAACGGTCATGCCCGAGTTATTGAGGAAAAATGTATTCTGTGCGGACGGTGTGTTACCGAGTGCCCGCAAAAAGCGAAAGTGATAGACCGGCAACTCGATAAATTAACAGCGGCTATTATTAATGGAAAAAAAATAATCATAAGTTTAGCTCCGGCATATGTGGCAGCGTTTCCTGAATATTCCGGTGAAGAGTTAACTGCTCGCCTGTTAAGCAAGGGGATTACTGCTGTTACTGAAACTGCCACGGCAGCTGAGCTGACTTCACAGATATATGCGACATATATAAAAAAGACCAATCCTGTTAATAACACAGTTATTTCCTCATGCTGCCCAGTTATTGTAAATATTATTGAAAGATATTATCCTCAGTTGGTTAACAACCTTGCGCCTGTTTTGTCGCCTATGCTTACTCATGCCAAACTAATTAAAAAACAATTTGGACAAGATAGCATCGTTGTGTTTGCCGGCCCTTGCATCGCGAAAATTGCTGAAGGAAATTCCCAATTTTCGCAAATAGATATAGTTATCACCTTTGATCAACTAAAAGAATGGTTGACTCAGCAAGATCAGCCAAATTTCAATATAGAAACCAACCATATAGATTCATCAACCTATGTGGGGCGCTGTTTTCCTATTGCCGGTGGTGTATTGATGCCATTTGAGGCTGATGGTGATGCCGAAGATGCTATTGCAGTCAGCGGCATTGAAGGTTGTATTGAAGTATTTGAAGGTTTAAGTAATTTGGAATTTGCGCCAAAATTTGTTGAAGCCATGGCTTGTTCCGGCGGCTGTATTAATGGTCCAGCTATGGGAACACGTCAGCTGCTGCAAACAAAAAGAAATAAAGTAATCAGCTATGCTAAAAGTTCGGCTAACTGTAATGAGTGCGAAATGGTAACCGCCATAGACTCCGAAGAGTTATTGCGTTCTTATATACCTAAACCGATAATCAGCAATATACCTTCAGAAGCTGAAATTCAGGTAATTCTCAAACAAATAGGTAAATTTGCCCCTGCAGACGAGAAGAATTGTGGTGCCTGCGGGTATGATACCTGCCGTGATAAGGCGGTGGCTGTTTTTCAAGGTATTGCAGAAATTAATATGTGTGTACCTTATATGCGTTCTAAGGCCGAATCATTTGCCAACATCATTGTAGAGAACTCATTGAATGCCATAGTCGCGGTTGATGAAAAAATGATTATCAAAGAATTTAATCCGGCTGTAAAACGGATGTTTGGTGCTGCAAAAGAAATATACAAAGGAATGAACTTAACAGAACTGTTTGATTGTGCGGATTTTATAACAGCTGCAAAATATGAGCAGAAAATTGTCGGTAAACGGATTGAATATCCGATGTATGGTATTATTACCGAACAGATGATAATACCTGTGCCAAAACATGGCCTGATCATTGCGATTATTACGGATGTAACCACTCTTGAAAAGAAAAATCAAGAACTGCAGCAAATGAAACTGGATACAATTGCAAAATCCACTGAAATCATCAATAAACAGATGCATGTGGCCCAAGAAATTGCCGGCTTATTAGGCGAAACTACGGCAGAAACCAAATCAACTCTTTTAGAGTTGATTGCACTGATAAAAGGCAAGGAGGAAGCATAATGCAGTATCTTCATGCCGAAGTTGGTTTAGCACAATTGTCAAAAGTCGGTGAAGAACTTTGTGGAGACAATGTTGATATTGTCAGAACAGCCGAAGCAACAATTATTGTAATGTCTGATGGGCTGGGAAGTGGCGTTAAAGCCAATATACTGGCAACCCTTACAACGAAAATTGCTACCGGGATGCTTAAACGTGGAATACCACTGGAAGATGTTATTAATACCATTGCCGAAACATTGCCGGTTTGCCGCCAGCGTAAAATTGCCTATTCAACTTTGCATATTATTATGATTACTCCTGACGGCCAAACCACGATTGCTGAGTTTGACTGTCCGGCCACTTTTTTGGTGCGCAATAACAAAACAATTCAGTTTCCTACGCAAGAAAAGATAATTGGTAATAAGATTGTTCGTGTAGGCGAACTGTGTCTTCAGGAAAATGATCTGTTAGTTGCCGTAACTGATGGTGTTATTCATGCCGGTATTGGCGGACTGCTTAAACTTGGTTGGGGCTGGAGAGAAGTAGCCAAAACGCTTGATACAGAATGTAATGAACATAGTGAGACAGAAATTATCGGACAACATCTGATAGACTGTTGTGAAGGTTATTATCTTGGTTGTCCGGGTGATGATTCCACTGCTTTAGTTGTCAAGATGCGCTATCCGCAGCAATTAACGCTGCTTACCGGTCCGCCGGCAAATGCAGAGCATGATGCCGACCTTGTCTGGCGACTTTTTTCAGAGCCAGGGAAAAAAGTTGTTTCTGGAGGAACTACTGCTCAAATTGTCAGTCGGATTATCGGCTGTCAGCTTAAGGTTGATTTAACCTGTCATGACCCGCAAATACCACCGATTGCTTATCTTGACGGCGTTGATTTGGTTACAGAGGGAGTGCTGACTTTGAATGCAGCCATTGAACGCTTACATGATATAAAAAAACTGCGTGATTCCAGGAAACAAGATGGTGCTACTTTGCTCGCTAAACTATTAAATACTGCTGATAAAATTAAAATTTTTGCGGGGCTGGCTGTTAACCCTGCTCACCACAATCCCGGTTTTCCTATGCAAATGAATATTAAAGCCCAGGTATTGAATAAATTAAAATCTGTTTTGGAAGATAAGGGGAAAGAAGTCATCATTGAATGGATTTAAAAATGCACTTTGCCAATTACTTGCTATTATGTTACAATATTGGCGATTCACATAGCTGAGAGGAGTATTTTAGATGTCAGGACATTCAAAATGGGCAAATATCAAACATAAAAAGGGTAAGGTAGATGCCATACGTGGCAAAATTACAACTAAAATCAGCCGGGAGATCACTATTGCGGTTAAACTTGGTGGTTCAGATCCAACTGGCAATATGCGTTTGAAATTAGCATTGCAAAAAGCCAGAGAAAATAATGTTCCAAAAGAAAATATTCAACGGGCTATTCAAAAAGGTGCAGGTGCGCTTGAAGGCAGCAACTACGAAGAAATAAAGTATGAAGGCTATGGACCGGGCGGGGTTGCCATTATGGTTGATGCCATGACCGATAACCGTAATCGTACTGCGGCTGATGTAAGACACTTGTTTTCGAAATATGGTGGCAATTTGGGTGAAACCGGTTGTGTTTCTTGGATGTTTAAGCAAAAAGGCTTATTTGTCGTGGAACATGGTCAAGCGGAAGAAGAAGAGTTAATGCTATTATCGCTTGATGCCGGCGCGGAAGATTTTGATGCAAGTGAAGGCGAGTTTGAAATTACGTCTGATCCGGATGACTTTGAACAGGTCCTGGAAGCCTTGGAAAAGAACAATATACCAACAGTAGTTGCCAGGATTACGATGATACCGGAAACTACGGCTGCTCTGGCTGGTGATGAGTCAATAAAAATGATGAAATTATTAGAAGCACTTGAAGATCATGATGATATTCAGGAAGTGTATACTAATTTTGATATTCCGGAAGATATGGATGAAGATTAAATAAAAACTGGTAAGCATGAATAGAATTTGTATATTTTGGTAATCATAGAAACAACACTAAAGAAAGGCGTGTTGCTACTATGTTGTCGAAGCTTATAGCCAAATTATCTTTGCCGCATCATGTGAAATTCTTCAATAGAACCGTTGTTTTTAAACCAGTTTTATTTGGATGTTTACTGCTATTACTTTCTGGCATTGGATATTATTCTTTAATCATAAACCCTGAAGACAATTTTTTTATTCCCCAACAAAACAGCGAGTTGGTTAAACAAGATGGAAAAATCAAAATTTCACCTGATGCTGTTTTGGTACAAACCATAACGTACAGTAAATGTAAAGACAATGAGGTTTTCCGAACTAAACCACCGGATAATTTAATTGGACTTAATTTTAGTCAGGTACAGAAAATTTACTCGGGTTGGAATATTGAAAAATTCGATACAAAAGAAATAGAAATGACACTATCAGTAGATAGTCTATGCCGCGAACACTCCAATAATATGTTTATTGGCATTAATGATGGTTATGTTACCGTTTTCTATGGAGTACCTGGTCCCAAAGCCATTATAAAAGAAGTAACAACAATTTCGGTAAATGGTTTAATGCCCCAGGATGTACAAGAATTACGGCAGGGCCTAATAATACAGTCCAAAGAAGAATTATTACGGACACTTGAGGGAATGCAGGCACGCTAAGAGAGGTTATAGCCTCTCTTTTGCTTTGTTTTAACAGGAATATAATATATAGCTGTCGAATGTAATAATAAAAGGGGGTAACAGATGATTGCATTAGGAATTGACCCCGGTACGGCAATATGCGGTTATGGTTTGGTTGAATCACAAGGAAGCAAACTAAAACCTATTGCTTATGGGGTTATTGAAACCACCCCTGACATGGAGCCTGCTATGCGTTTGAAAAAAGTTCATCATGAAATTGATGTCTTGATTAAACAGTATCAACCTACTATTATGGGGGTTGAGATGTTGTTTATGAATAAAAATGTCCGTACCGTTATGGCTGTAGGACAGGCTAGAGGGGTAATATTATTGGCAGCGGCGCAAAATGACCTTCCCTTGGCAGAATTTACTCCATTACAGGTAAAGCAGGCGGTAACCGGCTATGGCAAAGCAATAAAAGAGCAAGTTATCTATATGACGCAAAGATTATTAAACTTGCCTAACAAGCCGCATCCTGATGATGCTGCAGATGCTTTGGCGATAGCTATTGCTACCATACACTGCGGGAATATAAATAAGATGAGGGTAACGAATGATAGGCTACGTTAAAGGAGCAGTTACACATCTATTCACCGATTATTGTTTTGTGGATGTACAGGGAATAGGCTACCGGGTATTTATACCAAACTCTACCCGCCAAAAGCTGGCAGTTGGCCAAACCGCCACCCTATTTACATATTTGAATGTACGTGAAGATGCAATGACTCTCCATGGTTTTTATACCCAGGAAGAGTATGATCTTTTTTTAAGTCTTATTTCGGTATCGGGTATTGGCCCAAAAGTTGCTGCCGGAGTCTTATCTACCATCACACCGCAGAATTTCCGCGGTGCAATTAGTACAAATAATGCAGCTATGTTGACAAAACTGCCTGGCATCGGCAAAAAAACTGCGGAACGAATTATTCTTGAATTAAAAGATAAAATTGGTATTGGTGTGGCGGAAGATATGAGCGTTGCAGGCCAATCGCCAACAGATAGTATTTTGTCGGGAGATATCCTGCAAGAAGCCATTCAGGCTTTATTAGCGCTGGGGTATAACCATGCCGAAATAACTCCTGTTATTAAGAAGGTCTACCAACGAGAAAACACTACGCAAACTGAATTATCCATAGAACAATTGATTAGACTCACGCTAAAAGAGTTTGGCCGGAGGTAATTGGGAGGTAACTAACTGGTGGAAGAACGCATTGTGGAGCCAGGGGAACAGGATGTTGATTCCTGGCAGTATAGTCTGCGGCCACGCCGGCTTGTTGAATATATTGGTCAAGACCAGGTAAAAAACAATCTTTCGATTTTTGTGCAGGCAGCACTTGCCCGTGATGAAGCACTGGATCATGTATTGTTATATGGCCCGCCTGGCCTGGGTAAAACTACGCTTGCCGGTATTGTTGCCAATGAGCTTGGCGCTAATTTTCGAATTACTTCAGGTCCGGCCATTGAGCGACCAGGGGATTTGGCGTCACTGTTAACAAATCTGGGTGAAAAAGATGTGTTGTTTATCGATGAAATTCATCGTTTATCGCGGGCAGTAGAAGAAGTTTTGTACTCAGCTATGGAAGACTATGCGCTTGATATTATTATTGGCAAAGGACCCTCGGCCCGTTCAATTCGGCTTGATTTGCCCAAATTCACACTGATTGGCGCAACAACTAAAGCGGGTGCGCTGGCTGCACCGCTTAGAGACCGATTCGGCGTCATTTGTCGTCTTGAATTTTACGAAACTGAGCATCTTGAATGTATTGTAAATCGCGCTGCTGAAATTTTGCAGGTAGATATTGAGCCGCGCGGCGCACGGGAAATTGCCCAAAGATCAAGAGGTACGCCGCGTATAGCCAACCGTCTATTAAAGCGCGTACGGGATTTTGCCCAGGTGACTGCCGATGGCGTAATTACAGATGCCATTGCCGATAAAGCGCTGGATCTTTTGGAAGTTGATAAACGTGGACTAGATAAAACTGACCGCAGCATGCTGAATGCTATCATTAAAAAGTTTAATGGCGGTCCGGTCGGATTAGATACATTAGCCGCGGCTATCAGCGAAGAAACCGAAACCATTGAAGATGTATATGAACCATTTTTATTACAGATGGGGTATATTGCCCGGACACCGCGCGGACGGGTTGCTACTCCGGCAGCTTATGCGCATCTTAATATTCCTTATGAGGATAAAAACAGTACATTATGGTAGGTGACTTAGGTATGCGTATGTTGCTGCATGTATGTTGCGGTCCATGCTCTGTTTTTCCTTTGAAACAATTACGGGAAGAATATCCAGAGTATGATATTACCGGCTACTTTTATAATCCTAATATTCATCCGTATAAAGAATTTGCCAGACGGTTGGACACTCTTAAAATGTTTGCTGATAAAATTGGCCTTGCTAATTTAGTCATTGATGAAAGTTATACCCTTGAAGAATTTTTGCAAAATGCACTACAAGCCCCAGGCGGACGTTGCACGCATTGCTATGATCTGCGTATGAGGCAAACCGCCCGTTATGCCAAAGAGCAGGGGTTTGACTGTTTTAGTACTACGTTATTAGTCAGCCCTTATCAGCAGCATGAGTTAATAAAAGCAGCTGCTGAAAAAGCAGCAACTGACGAAGGTATACCGTTTTTTTATAGTGACTTCCGAACTGGTTGGCAAGAGGGAGTCGCTATAAGCAGAGAACTTGAAATGTATCGGCAGCCTTATTGCGGCTGTGTATTTAGTGAACGAGACCGTTATTACAAATCGCGAAAGGGGCAAGGCTAATGCCTGGAGGGGTTGATTCACCGGGAAAGCTGCTAATGCTACTAGGGTTAATCTTGTTAGTTGCTGGCGCAGTATTCCACTTTGGCGGCAAGTTTCTGGGGTTGGGTCGATTACCAGGGGACATTCATATAACCCAAGGAAATTTCAATTTCCATTTTCCGATTGTCACATCAATTATAGTGAGTATTATTTTAACAGTGATTCTTAATATAATCTTGCGAAAATAGTAAAGTCTGAGGAAGAAGGAAAATGTATAAACATATAAAACTTTGGTTACTACTGGCTGTATTTCTAATTTTTCCTCTAGCTGGACATGCTCAGCCAGTAAGTTCAGTATTATCAACCGCCGAACCTATATTGCACGTGGGAATCTTAACTAACCAATCTAGTGTAGAACTTTCGGCCAGCAGCAAATTTTCTATTATTAACCCCGACTCTGCTAAAGTTCTGGCAACCTTTGAAGCAAAAGATACAGTAACCATTACCACAGGAAAAAACGGGTTTAGTATTAATAACAAACCAATAAATGCCGGGAAATTAGAGCTTGTTATGCAAAAGCAATCTTATAATTTCAGCGAACAATATTTAGCAGTTAACAAGCGGCGGTATCGTGGCGGATTAACTCTCCAGCGTACTGCCGATAAATCAGGAATAACGGTGGTAAACACCCTGCCGATTGAACAATATCTATATGGGGTAATAAAAAACGAAATTTCACCGGAGTGGCCAATGGAAGCGGTTAAAGCGCAAGC
Organism: Bacillota bacterium; assembly: GCA_017889705.1. GTDB lineage: Bacteria > Bacillota > Negativicutes > Sporomusales > Sporomusaceae > Sporomusa. Next base: position 36,942 of record JAGGAB010000001.1, read on the forward strand.
GGTAGCAGCACGTACTTATGCCTTAACAAACAACACTAAGCATCAAGCCGAAGGATTTGATATATGTGCAACTACTGACTGCCAGGTATATCGAGGGCGAGATAGCGAAGCGCCCAAAGCACTTGAAGCGGTTGATGCAACCCGTGGGCTAGTACTTACGTATAAAGGCCAATTGATTAATGCCTATTTTCATAGCAGTTCAGGCGGTTACACAGAAAATAGCGAAAATGTTTGGTCGGCATCACAACCTTATTTGCGTGGTGTGGTCGATTATGACCAGAATAGTCCCTATTATAAATGGGAAAAAAAATTATCACTCGCTGAATTAAATCAAGTTATTAAAGAAAATGGTTATAACATTGGTTCACTTCAAGCTATTGAAGTGTCACCGCTTACTAGCCCGCCGGTTACTAGTACAGACCGCGGTATATCTGGACGGGTAAAAACTGTGCTTTTAAAAGGGACAACTGGAAATATTCAGCTGTCAGGAACGAAAGTAAGAACAATGCTTAACCTAAAAAGTACGTTATTTGATATTGCCATAGAAAAAGGTACCACTGAATTTGTCATGCCTCCTTTGTTAAGCGCAGATAGAAAAAAACTGTCTCCAGACCATAGTCTTTTAATGAATTTTGATAAAATTACTATTTCCCCTGCTCCAACTATTGAACCTATGGACTTTGTCGTCATTACAGGTTATGGATGGGGGCATGGTTTAGGCCTTTCCCAATGGGGTGCAAAGGCTATGGCAGAAATGGGTCATCCTGGAAATACCGAATATTTTAAGGATATCTTGAGACACTACTACAAAGGTGTAGAAATAAAAAAAGCCTACTGATAGGCCATAATGAGGGATTTATATGCTGGTTTCGGATTTTGATTATTATTTACCTGAAGAGCTGATAGCCCAACAACCGGTAGAGCCACGCGATCAATCGCGGCTGCTGGTGCTTGACCGCAAGAATGGGGATATTGAGCATACTAAGTTTCATAATCTGCTGCACTATTTAAAACCAGGGGATACCCTGGTTTTTAATGATACCCGTGTTATACCTGCCAGATTATTTGGAACTAAACAGGGCACTGGTGGAAAAATAGAAGTTTTTTTATTAAATCGTACAACAAAAGATGAATGGGAAGTACTGGTTAAGCCAGGGAAAAAGGCTAAACCCGGTACGATTATTGAGTTTAGTGATACCTTACAATGCGAAGTTCTGGAAGGAACTGATTTTGGTGGCAGAAAAGTACGTTTTCAGTATCAGGGGATTTTTGAAGAAATTCTGGATGTGTTAGGTGAAACTCCTTTGCCGCCTTATATTAAAGCTAAGTTAGCAGACAAAGAACGCTATCAGACAGTTTATGCCCGGGAACGCGGTTCAGCCGCCGCCCCCACTGCTGGACTGCACTTTACACATCAACTTATGGATGAGTGTAAGAATATGGGTGTGAACTTAGCTTTTGTCACACTCCATGTTGGACTTGGAACATTTCGTCCTGTGGCGGTAGATGATATAACCAATCATGTAATGCACCGAGAGTATTATTCTGTTCCGCCAGAAACAGCAGCTATTGTCAATCAGACACTTGCTGCCGGCAATCGGGTTATCGCGGTAGGAACTACTGCCGTCCGCACTTTGGAAACTGCCGGTGCCGGTGGACAACTTGAAGCCAAAAGCGGTTGGACAGAAATCTTTATTTATCCTGGCTATGAATTCAAAATCGTTAAAGCACTTATTACCAATTTCCATCTGCCTAAATCTACCTTGTTAATGCTGGTTAGTGCATTATCTAGCCGCGAACATATTTTTACTGCATATAAAGAAGCGGTAAACGAACACTACCGTTTTTTTAGTTTTGGCGATGCCATGTTTATTCGTTAATTTTGTTTTCTATTGGAGGTGTAGCTATTGGCCATTACATATGAACTAATTAAACGATGCTCAAAAACTGGAGCGCGGGTGGGGCGGTTATATACGCCTCATGGTGTATTTGATACACCTATTTTCATGCCTGTTGGCACACAGGCTACTGTTAAAGCTATGTCGCCTGATGAACTAAAAGCGATGGGTGCCGGTATTATTTTGAGTAACACCTATCACTTATACCTGCGACCCGGTCCGGATTTAGTGGCAGAAGCTGGCGGGCTTCACAAATTTATGCAATGGGATCGTGGTATCTTAACAGACAGCGGCGGGTTTCAGGTATTTAGTTTAGGGCCGCTTCGTAAGATAACAGAAGAGGGTGTGACATTCCGTTCACATATTGACGGCTCAAAACATTTCTTATCTCCTGAAAAAGCTACTGAAGTGCAAATGGCATTAGGTGCCGATATTATTATGGCGTTTGATGAATGTGTTCCTTTTCCGGCAGATCATGAATATGCCCGTCAATCAACAGAGCGGACAACTCGCTGGGCCGAGCGCTGCCAAAAGGCTCATACCCGAAAAGATCAAGCCTTGTTTGGTATTATTCAAGGTGGCATGTACAAAGATCTGCGGTCAATGAGTGCACGTGATCTTGTTTCCTTGGATTTTCCGGGATATGCCATTGGCGGTCTCAGTGTGGGGGAACCAAAACCTCTTATGTATGAAATGCTGGAACACACCGTACCTTTACTGCCGGTAAATAAACCTCGCTATTTAATGGGGGTAGGTACGCCTGACTGCTTAGTGGAAGGGGTTATGCACGGCGTAGATATGTTTGACTGTGTGTTTCCTACACGCGTCGCACGCAATGGGACAGTAATGACAAGCCGCGGGCGGCTTGTTGTGAAAAATGCCGAATATGCCCGCGATTTTCGCCCAATTGATTCTGACTGCAGCTGTTATACCTGTAGAAAATTTTCTCGTGCATATATTAGGCATTTATTGAAAACAGAAGAGATTTTTGGTTTACGCTTAACCACAACACATAACTTACATTTCCTTTTAAACTTTATGAAAGAAATGCGCACAGCTATTCTGGAAGACCGATTTTTGGCTTTTCGCGAAGAGTTTTGGGCTCATTACAGTAAATAATAAAAGGAATTAGAGTAAATGTGTGGAATATACTTACTGCTAACAGACAATAGGAGGTGATAAACACATGCCAGAGCTTTCACCTGAAGTAATGCAAGCCATTCAGGCTTCATGGCCGATAGTATTAATGGGTGTTATTTTCTATTTTTTACTGTATCGTCCGCAAAAGAAAGAACAGCAGCGCCGTCAGGAACTTTTAAATAATCTCAAAAAGGGAGAAAAAATTGTTACCATTGGTGGGTTGTATGGAACTATTACTGCATTAAGTGAGAAAGTAGTTACCATAAAAATTGCTGATAAAGTTGAAGTTGATATTGCCCGTAGCGCTGTAAGCCACAATCAAAATCAGCCTAAACCGTAATAACTGAATTATAACAATTAGCTAAACCGCCTATACCTTACTTAAGGTACAGGCGGCTTCTGCCGTCAATGGTACATACCCAAAGCGTGTGTATTTATCCGATGATTAACCAGTTCTAATACTCCCGTCCTCTTTAGGCGGGAGTAAAGAACGGCTAAATCCCTGGATAATTCGACTAAGATTCAGGTGGGGTCAAAACCCCATCTGAATCAAGTTTCCATTTATAGGGAGGAGAACATCATGGAAGTTAATAAAAGTGCCAAACAAGAATTGCGTAAAAACATTTTAGCTGTCAGACGGGGAATGAGCCCAGAAGAAGTTGCTGCCGGCAGCGCCAAACTTGCAGATCATCTATGTGCTTGGCCGGTTTATCAATCTGCTAAAAATATTATGCTCTATCTGGCAATGCCTGATGAACCTCATATGGATAAAGTAATTTCTCACGCTCTGGCTGCAGGCAAAACACTCTGTGTACCGCACATGCGTGAGACACGCGGGTTAATGGATGCGGCTATCATTACCAATCTTGATGATTTGGTGGTAGGACAGTTTAATTTGCTCACTCCTAATCCAGCAACTTTAAAGCTACTGGATCCTAGTGAACTTGATCTTATTATTGTTCCTGGAGTAGCTTTTGATAAAGAGGGACGCCGCTTAGGGATGGGTGCCGGTTATTATGATCGTTTCTTACTTAAAGCCGCCAAAACTGAACTTATTGGTGCGGCTTGGGCAGCGCAAATACTTGAAAAAGTTCCGACAGACGAGCATGACCGCCCGGTAAACTATTTAGTTACGGAAGAAGGCATATTTAAGCGCAGGTAAGGGAAAATGTAAGTAATTGCACTTTCCTTTATCCTGTCATTGTCAATTGGCTATAAGACAGGTAAAGGCTATTTTTACTAAATGGAGGACTAGCCGATGTCAATAGCTATTGTTGATGCCCCACTTACTTTTGCTCAAATTAAAGCAGATCATGAAGTAAATGTGTATTTGACGCGCAGCACCCAATATCTTGGTAGTCTTGGTTTTACCGAGCACGGTCTCAGACATGCCGGAATTGTTTCGGCTTTGGCCTATAAGGTTTTGCAGGAACTCGATTATCCTGTACGTGACTGTGAGATTGCCGCTATAGCTGGTTATCTTCATGATATTGCTAATATGATTAACCGATACAATCATGGTGGGTCGGGCGCCATTATGGTATTTAACATTCTTACCAGAATGGGCATGCCGCCCGAAGAAGTTGCACTTGTAATATCAGCAATCGGCAATCATGAGGAAGAACGTGGGAATGCGGTTAATCATGTGGCTGCTGCGCTGATCCTTGCTGACAAATCAGATGTACACCGGGCAAGAGTAACCAATCGCGATTTTGCCAAATTTGAAATTCATGACAGGGTAAACTATGCTGCCGAAAGCAGTAAATTATTGATTAATAAATTGTCCCGTACGGTAACGCTTGAGGTTAAAATTGACGTGGCAATTTGCCCCGTGATGGAGTATTTTGAAATATTCTTATTGCGAATGGTTATGTGTCGTCGTGCCGCCGAATTCTTGGACTGTCAGTTTAAGCTGGTTATTAATGATTATGATTTGTTGTAATCATTACAATTTTATATTTTGCAAGATTGGGGGATAAACTCTTGAGGTGGGAAAATTTCACCAAGTTTTTAGTGATTGTAGTTGCAATTCTCGCTGTAGCCGGCTTTTATATGAAGCCACTAGCCTTATCCATCAAGCAAGGGCTTGATTTACAGGGCGGAACACATGTTGTATTGGAAGCTTCTGATACGGTTGATACCAAAGTAGATGACGATGCTATGAAACGTGTAGTTAGTATTCTTGAACGCCGTATTAACGAGCTGGGGCTTACTGAACCAATTGTTCAGCGCCAGGGGGACCGCAGGGTTATTGTTGAACTCCCCGGTGTTAAAGACCCTGAAAAAGCAATTGAGATGTTAGGCCGCACCGCTTTAATGGAGTTTCAGGATGAGAGCGGTAACGTAGTATTAACCGGTAAAGACTTAAAAGACGCCAGAGCACAGATTGACCAAGGCGGCCAAAAACTGGTGTCTATCGAATTCACATCAGAAGGTACCCAAAAGTTTGCTGATTTGACTGCAAGAAGTGTTGGTAAACATATTGCAATACTTTTAGACAAACAAGTATTGACAAATCCGGTAGTAAATGAACCGATTCCTGGCGGTAAAGCGGTTATTTCCGGTAATCGTTCTATTGAAGAAGCCGAGCGGCTGGCAATTCTCCTCAGATCAGGTGCGCTGCCGGTTAAGGTTGATGTTTTAGAAACAAGGACAGTTGGTCCTAGTTTAGGGGAAGATTCTAAAGAAAAAAGTATGCAGGCCTTTGTAATTGGCATTGCTGCCATCGTTATTTTCATGCTGCTTTTTTATCGGATTTCCGGTTTTATAGCCAATATAACACTAATTCTCTTTGTGTTGTTACTGCTATTTAGCTTAAAAATGCTTAATGCCACATTGACCTTGCCGGGTATTGCCGGTATCATCCTGTCAATGGGGATGGCTGTTGATGCCAATGTGCTTATCTTTGAACGGTTTAAAGAAGAATATCGTAACGGGAAAACACTGCGGGCAGCTATGGATGCAGGCTTTAGTCGTGCTTTTGCTACCATATGGGATTCTAATATAACCACTTTGATTGCTGCTGCCGTGCTGTTTTTCCTGGGAACAGGTACAGTTAAAGGGTTTGCTGTTACCTTGGCCTTGGGGATCGTTTTAAGTATGTTTACCGCCATAACGGTTACGCGTTATGTACTCAAAATGCTGATTCATTCCAATATTATTAAAAATGGCAAGTTGTACGGGGCGTAGGGGGGGAGAAAACATGAAATTTGATATTGTTCATAAACGCAAATGGTGGTTTTTACTCTCTGCGCTTTTTTTAATTCCTGGATTAATCTCAATGGCAATACAAGGCTTTAACTTAGGAATTGATTTTACCGGCGGCACTTTACTTGATCTCAAGTTTGCACAGCCTGTTGCGGTGGGCGAGATACGAGAGGTATTAAAAGACTACCAACTGGAAGGCAGTACCATTCAGCTATCTTTAACTGGTCAGGAAACTAAGGCCAATAATGTGTTCATTCGAACTCACGTACTCAGTGAGGAAGAACGACGTAATGTTCTTGGTGGTTTAGAAACAAAACTTGGAGCTTTCGAAGTTCTAAGAGTGGAAAAAGTCGGTGCTGTAATTGGTTCAGAATTAACATTAAATGCTATTCTGGCACTAATAATATCATGGGTGTTGATGATTGTGTATATCAGTTACCGGTTTGAATATAGATTTGCTTTTGCCGGTATTGCTGCATTGGTGCATGATATATTTATTGTACTTGGTGTATTTTCTATTTTACAAAAAGAGATTGATGCTACATTTGTTGCCGCGCTGCTGACAATAGTCGGTTACTCCATCAATGACACTATTGTTATCTTTGACCGTATCAGAGAAAATCTCAAAACCTATAGGAAAAGTGATGGCCTTGCCGAACTTGTTAACCGCAGTATCTGGCAAACCATGACCCGTTCCATTTATACAGTTCTTACTGTTATTTTTGCAACTGCTGCCTTATATATATTTGGCGGCGAAACAACCAAAAACTTTTCACTGGCGCTATTAATCGGTTTTGCCAGTGGCGCTTATTCTTCAATCTTCAACGCCAGCCAAATCTGGGTAACCTGGCGCGAATATGACGAAAAGCGCAGAACGGAAAAACGCATTAAAGGTGAGTAATCATATAGGTCTAACAAAGGGGTCATCGCACTAAGTAATTAGCGCGATGGCTTTTTCTATATATTATAAGTTTGAGGGACGGGGATGACTTAAAAATGATAATCTTAACTACAAGACGTATAGCCTCAAAGAAATGGTGCCTCCTATAAGGCGGCACCGCGGTCCTGTCGTAACTCCCGTAACCCAACGGCCTTTGCCGGAAAAAGCGGTCCGCAGGGGAAAATTCGGGTGATATTCCGTTAAGAAACCCGTACTGTTTGAGCGCAGCGAGTTTACGGGTTTTAGGAATATCGCCCGGATTTTCAGATCCGTGCATGGAAATGGAGACTATATCATACAGCAATGAAAGCTGCTCTCTAGCGGAACAGGTTAGCGTGTGGAGGTTTTAGGCCTAGACCTTTTGTTACTTTTAGGGCAATGCTAAAAGTAAGTCCGTCTCTTTTGCACAAATGACCCCCTGCATCAATATCATATAAGCAAGCAGGGGGGCGATTACATATGGGGGTTATTTTATCGGCGCTGTCATTGGCTATTGTGCATATTGCCGGCGATAATGTGGCCGTAGTGCCGGCTATGGCTGCATTGCTGGGTAACGGAATTTATTCCACTGTATTTTTTGCGTATATGATATTTGGCTCGATAGTTGCTGGTATATCTGCCTGGATAGGGGTAAAAAGTAAACACGAACTGACCACAGTGGTAAGTCAGTTATTCGGGATACGCGGAAAAACAATGCTGGCACTGGCTATACTGGCGGTATCATTACCGGCCAGCGCATTAACCGGCGGTTATTTTGCCGGACAATTGCTGCAAGACTTAACTGGCATATCCTATAAATGGCTGGTTCCTATTTATATTATACTATGCTGTATTTTAGCCGCCGATTATGGGAAAGAGCTGCTGTATATTTCTAACTACGTAGCTCTTTTACTTATTCCCATTATAGGTATTATGCTAATACAATTACCTGAGATCAATAGTGCTATATCTATTGTTAATGTACTAACAATAGATTGTATTAGTTGGCCTTTAGTAATTGCGCTTATTGGCTATAATGCCGGCGGAATGCGTTCGATATTGATTGTTGAAACAGGAACTTATTTTTCCCACAAAAACTACACCGGAGTCTTTTTAGTGGTGTTGGCTAAGATATTTGAAGGTTTTTTCACCTTACTATTAGCACATATCGCTGTGTCAGGCGGTGGCTCAGGTTTTATACCCTTATCAAAAATTGCCAATCAGGTTTTTGGTTCCTGGTTGGCTTTTGCTTTCAACAGTATTTTGGTAAGCATATTGCTTAACACGATGGTTCCAGCCATGCTGGTAAACGCAAAACAACTCAGCATAATTACAAGGCTGCATTTTAAGAATACGTTAATCTTGGCAGCTTTATTAGTATGGGCCGGTAGTCTTTTCAGTTTGGAGTTAATTCTTACGCTTATGAGTGTCACCGGGCTCTTCATGATTGTCTTTATTGGGGTAGTGGCTTACTTTCTACATAAACAAAGAGAGAATAAGTTAAAATAATATACTAGCAGTTATATTAATCCGAAACGGGGTAAGTGACTTTTGTGGAGTGAATTAATTGTAACATTCATTATGCTAATAGGTCTTTTCTTTACACTTTCGGCAAAAGTACCAGGAACTTTGTTAATTTTAATCGGAGCTGCTGTTTATGGTATATATACTGATTTTATAACGTTCCTTCCTTGGGAAATTTATTTGTTATTATTCATTTCCGCAGTAAGCGAATTAGGCGGGAGAATATTGCGAATAACCCTGACAGACAACTGCGCCTTATCACGGAGTTTTAGCATTAACAGTATTGTGTGTCATTTGGGCGGTATGCTGGCATGTACCGCGCTGTTAGGATCACTGTCGGGTTTTGTACTATGGCAGTTGGTCGCCGGTAAAACCCTTGTGCCACGCAACAACACAATTGTACAAGTTTTGCTCCGTTTGGCCGCAGTGGCAGGGGTGAGATTTATTTGCGGCTGCATAATGATTATTATTATACATTTGTATATATTTATGTAATTAAGCTATTTGAATCATTTTGTCTAATGTATTAGCTTTTTATTTCCTGCAAGATTTATTTTACTATTGCCAAGATTAAAGGAAAATTGCGCGGTTTACGAGAATAGTAATGCATGTATGTGTACATAGGGTGTAAACAAGACAGCTTAAAGTGAAAGCTGTCAAAGTTGCAAAATATTACACTGTATACTACAATTATCATGTACAATGCAATTATAATGTAAACTCTTCTTTGGCTCGTTGTATATCGTACAGGTTATGGAGGTCTTTAAACATTATTATGGCTAGGCTTAAAAGAAAATGGAATTTGTTTCCGACTAGAAGTCAATTGGCAAAAGAGCTCAGCCAGAAGCTTAATATATCAGAGTATATTACACAGACACTGATAAATCGTGGAGTTGTTGATGAGCAAGCGGCCTCAGATTTTTTATTTGCCGGGTCGGAAAATTTTATCGATCCTTATCGTTTAAAAGGCATGCAATCAGCGGTTGACCGAATTGCTGAAGCGATTGCTGTTCAGGAAAAAATCACAATATACGGCGACTATGATGTTGATGGGATTACTGCTTGCGCTACATTATATAAAACGTTAACCAGACTAGGTGCCTTGGTGGAGTTTTATATTCCCGACAGGCAAAATGAAGGATATGGTCTAAATCCTGCCGCCTTACATAACTTAATCAATTCCGGGACCCAATTAATTATTACGGTTGACTGCGGCATTAGTGCTGTTAAGGAAATTGCCGCTGTTAACGGACAAGTTGATATTATCATAACCGACCATCATCAGCCTCCGCCTGAACTTCCTGTGGCTGTAGCTATAATAAATCCCAAGCAACCAGATTGTTTGTATCCTGAGAAAAATTTAGCCGGAGTTGGTGTAGCTTTTAAGCTGTGTCAGGGGTTATGGCAACACTACAATGAAACCGAGGCTGCATTTTTTGATTATCTTGATATTGTAGCGATCGGTACAGTGGCTGATATTGTGCCGCTAACCGGCGAAAATAGAATCTTAGTAAAAATGGGTTTACAGCAGTTAAGTAATACAAATAACCCAGGAATAAAATCCTTGTTGGAGATATGCGATTTAGCTGATAAAGATATCAACAGCGGCACTATTGGTTTTGTAATTGCACCTCGTCTCAATGCGGTGGGGCGTGTCAGTCAGGCCGCTGCCGGAGTGGAATTATTAATAACCGACAATTATGAACAAGCATACGAACTGGCTAAACTGCTTGATAGCGAAAATATAGCACGGCAAAACATAGAAAAAACAATATTGGCTAAAGCCGAAGAACAACTGGAAATGGTAGATGTAAATGCAGCTAAAGTTTTGGTGTTAGCAGGTGAGGAGTGGCACTCTGGTGTAATTGGTATTGTTGCTTCCCGACTGGTAGATAAGTACTATAAACCGGTAATCATGATTAGTATCCGTGATGGAGTGGGCAAAGGTTCTTGTCGCAGCATCCCGGCATTTGATATGTATGCAGCGTTAGCCCATTGTTCTGATTTACTAACACAGTTTGGCGGCCATCGTCAGGCTGCAGGCCTGTCGTTGCCACAGCAAAATATTGCAATGCTCTGTGAGCGCTTAAATTCTTTTGCGGCCGCAACACTATCAGCATCAGACTACATTCCGGTACTTAACATTGATTCTGTATTGCCGTTAGAAGAAGTCAATGCTGCGTTTATTGAACAATTAGCATGTCTTGAGCCTTATGGTTATGGAAATCCCTCACCGATATTTGCTTGTCATAATGTTGTATTAAAAGAAAAGAAGGTTATTGGACAAGCAAACCGCCATTTGAAACTCAAATTAAAGCATGCAACCGTTAAAGATGTGATTGCCTGGAATATGGCAGAATTATCAACAAGCCTTATCTGTGACAGATCTATAGATCTTGTATTTGTTCCGAAATTTAATGAATGGCAGGGGCAAAAAAACTTACAATTAACCGCTCATGATGTTAGGCAATCGCCTGATAGTCAAACCCAAACAGCCCTTAATACAATTGCTCCAGACCGCGATTGTATTGCTCAGGTTTATTTAACGCTTAAAGAATATAGTAAGTCAGGGCAAAGTCCTTTAGCCCTGCAAACCATCAAAAACAAAATTTTATGCAGCTATAATACAGTTTTGCCGGATAATGTTCTGGAAATGGCGTTAACTATTTTAGTGGAACTACAGTTAATAAGCAAAGAGCTAGATGAGACGGGAGGCATTACTATTGAGCTTAATTCTGCCCCCCACAGTAAGCTTGATTTGAGTACCTCGCCGACCTTTAGAAAAGGGTTATTGCTGCGTGAGGAATATTTGAATCAGTATAGTTAGTTAGAGGAGGTTCATCATGAATTTACAGGAAAAAATCAGAAATGTGCCTAACTTCCCGCAAGAAGGCATTCAGTTTAAAGATATTACGACCCTATTAAAAGACCGGGACGCCTTCCGTTTGGCTATAGATATGCTAGCAACACCTTATCAGGATCAAAAGATTGATATTGTTATTGGTCCGGAAGCACGCGGATTTGCCGTGGGTGCTCCAGTAGCCTATGTTTTGGGTGCAGGGTTTGTTCCGATTCGCAAACCTGGAAAATTGCCTGCGGAAACCATCTGTCATGAATATTCCTTGGAATACGGAAAAGATTCTCTGGAAATTCATAAAGATGCCATTAAGCCAGGGGATCGAGTTCTGGTTGTTGATGACTTGTTGGCAACTGGCGGTACCACTATGGCAACTGTTAAAATGGTGGAGCAATTAGGCGGTAGTATTGTTGGCTTAGCTTTTTTAATTGAACTGTCATTTTTAAATGGGCGCCAGGTGTTGGACGGCTATGATATAACCTCGTTAATTCAATATGCATAAATAGATCAAGTTCGCATATATAACCTACTTTATAGCAATGAGATTGTAGTAGAGGTGAGTCATGGGCAACAGTGATGTAAATGGTACCAAAGAAAATAAACCTAATATTGAAGATATACTTGATAAGATTAAAACCTACCAGCCTGACGCGCCATTACAATTGGTTAATAAAGCATACCAGCTTGCTCATAGTGCTCACAATGGTCAATTGAGAGTATCAGGTGAAGAATATATATGTCATCCGCTCGGCGTTGCTACCATTTTGGCTGATCTACAGATTGACGCCGTCACCATCAGTGCCAGTTTACTGCATGATGTCGTTGAAGACACGAATGTTACACTGGATATGATCGAAAAAGAGTTTAATCAAGAAATTGCTATGCTTGTCGATGGGGTCACTAAATTAAGCCGGATTGAATATAAGTCAAAAGAAGAACAACAATTAGAAAACTATCGTAAAATGTTTTTAGCTATGGCTAAAGATATTCGGGTAGTTTTAATAAAACTTGCCGACAGGCTTCATAATATGCGTACCCTAAAATATATGTCGCCTCGCAAACAAGCGGAAATATCTCGTGAAACCTTGGAAATATTTGCTCCGCTTGCACATCGCTTAGGTATTTCCAGTGTAAAGTGGGAATTAGAAGATCTGTCATTTCGCTTTTTAGAACCGGATAAATATTATAAGCTTGTAGAACAGGTAAAACAGAAACGCAAAGAACGCGAGGAGATTATTACCGACGCCATCGCGTTGATGACAGAGCGCCTTGATTCTGTTGGTATCGCAGCCGAAATTCAAGGACGCCCCAAACACTTTTATAGCATCTATAAAAAAATGAAGAAAAGTCATAAGCAGGATGTCAGTGAAATCTATGATTTATCCGCTATTCGTATTGTTGTTGATTCCTTAAAAGACTGTTATGGTGCATTAGGCATTGTGCATACTTTGTGGAAACCGCTACCTGGCAGATTCAAGGATTATATTGCCATGCCAAAATCTAACGGTTATCAATCGCTACATACTACTGTTATCGGCCAATCCGGCCAGCCTCTGGAAATTCAGATTCGCACATTAGAGATGCATCGGATTTCAGAATACGGTATTGCTGCCCATTGGCGCTATAAGGAAGGTTCTAAGGGTGCTGCTCACAAGGATAGTGATCAAAAATTAGCCTGGCTCAGGCAGCTTTTGGAGTGGCACCGGGATCTGCGGGATCCACGCGAATTTATTGAAACCGTAAAAATGGACGTTTTTGCCGATGAAGTGTTTGTATTTACACCTCGAGGCGATGTTCTCGACTTGCCAGCCGGGTCGATTCCTATCGATTTTGCCTATCGCATTCATACCGATGTTGGCCATCGTTGTGTCGGTGCCAAAATTAACGGCAGAATAGTACCCTTAGAGTATAAGCTTACCAATGGTGATATTGTTGAAATTATTACTGCAAAACAGGGGAATGGCCCCAGTCGCGACTGGCTGAATATTGTTGGGTCTTCTGAAACCCGAAATAAAATTCGCCAGTGGTTTAAGAAAGAAAAACGCGAAGAGAATATTGCCAAAGGCCGAGAGATGATTGAGCGTGAAAGTAAAAAACTCGGCTATGAATGGCGCGAGCTTGTAAAAGGTGACCGCTTAAGTGAAGTTGCAAAAAAATTAAATGTTTTAAATGAGGAAGATCTGTTTGAGGGCTTAGGATACGGCGGAGTAACCTTACATGGCGTTATTGCCAAACTTATTGAATTACACAAAAAAGATTTAAAGAGTTCGACACCCCCAGATGTTTCAGCAATGCTGGCCGAACTCAAACCCAAACGTCTCAAAAATAAAGTCAGCCATGGTATCCTAGTTAACGGCGAAGCCGGACTCATGGTCAGATTGGCCCGTTGTTGCAATCCGCTGCCTGGTGATGCTATTGTAGGCTATATTACCAGAGGTCGGGGGGTATCTGTACATCGCGCCGATTGTCTTAATATATTGAATAATTCGGAAGAATATGAACGTATGATCGAAGTTAATTGGGATATTCCCGGCGATACATTATATCGGGTTTCTATTGAAATCACAGGTACTGATCGGCATAATCTATTGTCAGATATCATGATGGTGGCTGCCGATGCAAAAATTAATGTAGGTTCCCTGAATGCCCGGGTACAAAAAAATAAAACTGCCATTATTAATATGGATATCGACATTGGTAACTTAACGCAATTGGAACATATTATGAATAAAATGCGTAGAATTCAAGATGTATATACGGTTCATCGCACTACCCAAGCGTTAGGAGGCACCTCATGAGAGCGGTTGTCCAATTATCAGATTGTGCCAGTGTAACAGTAGACGAGCAAGAAATAGCAGCGATTGGGACAGGCTTAACAGTTTTTTTAGGTGTAGGTCAAGATGATACCGAGGCAGATGCCCATTATCTTGCGGAAAAAATTGTAAACTTGCGAATTTTTCATGATGAAGCGGGAAAAATGAATTTATCCCTTAAAGACATTGACGGAGACCTCTTGGTAGTTTCTCAATTTACTTTGTACGGCGATTGCCGTAAGGGACGACGTCCCAGCTTTGATTCAGCCGCTGCGCCGCAAATAGCGATTGAACTTTATGAAACATTTATGAAACTGTGCCGTAACTTAGGAGTAAGAGTAGCCTGCGGGCAGTTTCAGGCTGAAATGATTGTCAGATTAACTAACCATGGACCGGTAACTATGCTGCTAGACAGCAAACGGCAGTTTTAACAGGAGAGTGATTATATGAAGATAATTCAAATGGGAGTTGGCCACCTTGGAACTAATTGTTATATAGTGTTTTGCGAGCAAACCTTGCAAGCGGCCGTAATTGATCCCGGCGGCAGTGAAGAAACCATACTTTATGAAATTAACAACGCCAACCTTAAAGTTGAATATATCATCAATACCCACGGCCACGCCGATCATATTGCCGCAAATGATGCCATTAAAAAAGCTACTGGTGCTCAAGTACTGATTCATCATGAAGATGCAAAGATGTTAACAAATGCTCAGCTTAATTTATCTATGTATATTGGTGACGGTATTGTGTGTCAAGCAGCTGACCGCTTGCTCAACGACGGCGATATTATTACTTTTGGCAGTATTAGTTTTAAAGTTCTGCACACTCCGGGTCATACAGTTGGCGGTATCTGTCTTTTAAGTGATAATGTGCTTATTGCCGGCGACACCTTGTTTGAAGAATCAATTGGACGGACAGATTTCCCCGGCGGTTCTTACAGCCAGCTTATTAGTAGTATAAAAAACCAATTGCTGAGTCTTGAAGATGCAGTAAAAGTCCTGCCTGGACATGGAGCGGCAACTAGTATTGGCTGGGAACGTAAACACAATCCTTTTATTCAGTGAAGGGATTAATTATATGATTAAATCACCTGCCGCTATAATAAAAATAATAATTTTAGCATTAGGCATTTATTTTTCAAGTCAGGTAACTGCAATATATCTGCCGCTAATCCTTGCAATTATCGTTGCTTTTATACTTAATCCTTTTGTGAATGCGTTAGTTGCCATTCCTTTTAGTGCAGGCAAATATCACTTGCCTCGCGGACTTGCGATTGTATTAATATTTTTCTTTACAGGCCTATTGCTTACGCTTGTTACCACCTTTATTTTGGTTCCGTTTATCGATGAATTTAATAAATTTGTTGTTGATTTGCCTAAACTTGTAACTAAAATCCAAGAATTGACTTTATTAATACAACAGCACGCCAATTCGGCGCAAATCCCTGATAATATCCGCCAAATTATTGGAAATGGACTAAGTGGAGCAGCTTCTTACGCTGTTGGGCTGACGCGTAATGCCTTTAACACGCTATTTTCCTTTGCAACACAAATTATTGAATTGATTATTGTTCCTGTACTGGCTTATTACTTCTTAAAAGATTGGCGAAGCTTAAAGGACGGCGTCATTGCACTTTGCCCGGTTTCGATGCGACAGCAAGTTATAACCATAATTGAAGAAATGGCCGGTGTAGTAAGCAGTTACATTAGAGGACAAGTACTTATCAGTGTTATAATTGGATTTTTAGTGTTTTGCGGTATGTATTTTTTGCAAGTAGATTATCCTCTGGTGTTAGGTTTATTAGCCACTCTAACAGAGGCCATTCCAATAATTGGACCAATCATTGGTTCTATTCCGGCTCTATTGTTAGCTTCTTTGGTATCACCGCTACTAGCCGCCAAAGTAGCTGCATTTTATATACTTATCCATCAAGTTGAAAATAATATCATTGTCCCTAATATAATGGGTCATACTATTGATTTACATCCAACTCTAATAATCCTTAGCTTGTTAATTGGTGGTCAATTCTATGGTATTTCAGGAATGATTCTTGCTGTACCGGTTGCCGCACTCTTAAAGGTGCTGCTTCGCCACCTTTGGTATCTTAATGATGATAAAGAAGACAGGTGAATTGTATGAATCTTGATTTATCTAATTTGCGCCAAAAATTTAAAGATCGCGACTATAAGCTTACACCGCAGCGTCAAATCATTTTGCAAGTGTTTATTGACAATCGGGATAAACACTTAAGTGCTGAAGATGTTCATAACATTGTGCGTCAACAGTCAAATGATATTGGACTTGCAACAGTATATCGTACACTGGAGTTATTGAGTGATCTCGATATCCTGCAAAAAATGGACTTTGGTGATGGACGCAGCCGTTATGAAATTAACGAAAGCACAAGTCCCCATCATCACCATCATCTTATTTGTCTTGCCTGTGGAACAGTAATTGAGTTTGCAGATGATTTAATGGAAGACCTGGAAAATATCATTGCCAAAAACAGTAACTTTACAATTGTTGATCATCAGGTAAAGTTTTATGGATATTGCCAGGAGTGCCGGAACAAACGTGAAGATTGAAGATTTCATATTCACGCCCGCTAGCGGCACAAACATTGATGTTGTAGCCGCCGTGCGTGATACGATGGCACTATTTAATATCACTGCTGCCGACGCAGGGCAGGCAGATATACTCCAGCCAGGAAGGCTACACGTAACCTGTGCAGTCACATGCGAGAACAATAGTGTCGATGTCAAAATTACCATCAGTTTTTACGATTCCGAATCATCCTTACATCAATTGACTGACAGTGAAACACGTTCACAGCTTCAAGATACTTTGCATAACAATGAAACTGAAGATATAACGGCACTTACAAGACGTTTGGTTCGACTAACTACCTTTAAACTGATGAAAAAAATAACTGGGTTTGATCCTGCCCCTTGGGGAATATTGCGCGGTGTTCGCCCTACAAAAATTGTTCATCGGCTGCTGGATTATGGCCATAGCCCTTCTGAAATTACCGCTAAGCTTATCAAAGAATATGCGCCTGCCCCTGAGAAAGCTGAGTTAGTTACTAACATAGCAGTATATCAGCGGCCTTTTATTGCTACGCCAGCCAAACCAACCGGCGGCAAAAAAATTAGTATTTACCTAGGCATACCTTATTGTCCTTCCAGATGCCTGTATTGTTCATTTCCCGCTAACGTACTGCCCGACCAACGTGAACCAGTAGATACTTTTCTGCGGGCAATTACAAAAGATATTGAAAGTGCTGCTTATTTATTAACAAAACATAACTTATTTGTAGAAAACATTTATATAGGCGGCGGAACACCTACCAGTCTCCCCGCGAATGATTTGTTTAACTTGCTGACTTTAGTAAAACAAAGCTTTTGTGGCACTGCAACAAAGGAATTTACGGTAGAAGCGGGTAGGCCAGACAGCTTAAACGATGAGAAAATTGATGTTTTACGAAGCTGTAACATCAACCGTGTAAGTATCAATCCACAAACAATGCAAGATAAAACTTTAAAACAAATTGGACGAAGGCATACTGTTCAGGATATAATAGACATATTCGCAAAAATTCGTTCAGCAAAGATACCTGTAATCAATATGGATGTTATTGCCGGATTACCTGGCGAAACCCGAGCTGACATGGAAAATACCATGCAGCAAATTTGCATGCTTAATCCTGAAAATATAACTGTTCATACTTTGGCGCTGAAACGCGGTTCTGTTCTCAAAGAATCAATAGATTCCGGGCTAATGGCAGAACAGGCATTACCGGATGAGTCGGTAACCTGCTCGATGCTTAAGACAGCGGCTGCATATACTGCCAAAATGAATATGCACCCTTATTATTTATATCGCCAAAAGCATATGACAGGCAATCTTGAAAATGTTGGTTATGCAAAACCCAATACAGATTGCCTTTATAATATTCAAATAATGGAGGAAAGACAAACTATTATCGGCATTGGGCCAGCTGCCGGAACAAAGGCAGTAACTCCTAAACACTGGCGGCTGCAAAGCTGCTATAATGCCAAAGACGTTAACTCATACATAAAAAACTTAGATATATATCTAAGTGAAAGACAAAACCTGCTTTCAAGATTGTATGGTGATCATGAGGAGGATAACTAACTATGCTTACAAGCGGACCTAGGGGGACTAAAGATATATTGCCTGACAGCAGTGGATATTGGCAGTATGTTGAGAAAACAATACGCGAAGTATGCCAAAATTTTGCTTATCAGGAAATTCGTACTCCAGTCTTTGAACATACTGAACTTTTTCTGCGTGGTATCGGCGATACCACAGATATTGTTGAAAAAGAAATGTACACCTTTAGCGATAGGGCCAAGCGCAGCATTACCTTACGCCCGGAAAATACTGCCGCTGTTGTTAGGTCATATCTTGAAAACAAGCTTTATAGCGGCCCACAACCTACAAAATTGTATTACATTGGTCCGATGTTTAGATATGATCGCCCGCAAGCTGGACGTTACCGGCAGTTCCACCAGTTTGGTGTTGAAGCTATCGGCGCGCAAGGACCGTCCATTGATGCCGAAGTTATCAGTTTAGCTGTGGCACTACTAAAAAAACTGGGACTAAATGATTTGAATTTACTTATTAACTCGGTTGGCTGCCCACAGTGTCGTCCGGTGTATCGGACTAAATTACAGGATTTTTTCCGAGATAATGTAGCTCATTTATGTTCTGATTGTCAATCGCGTTATGACCGCAATCCTATGCGTATTTTAGATTGCAAAAATGAAACCTGTGCCGAGTATTCCCAGGGAGCCCCGCATATGCTTGATTGCCTGTGCGAGGAATGCAGTGATCACTTTTCGGGTTTGCAAAAACTACTGACAGCAGCAGGCATTAATTTTGCAATCAATCTCCGTCTAGTACGTGGGCTTGATTACTATACAAAAACAGCTTTTGAAATTCAGTATTCGCCATTAGGAGCACAAAGCGCGGTCTGTGGCGGCGGTCGCTATGACGGCCTAATTGCCGAATGTGGCGGACAGCCAACACCTGGTATTGGTTTTGCAATTGGTATTGAACGAGTACTGTTAGCTTTGGAAAAACAAGAATTACTACCACAAATTAATAGTACAATTGATGTTTTTGTCGCACCGCTGGGAGTAGAAACCCAGGCAGCAGCTTTTCAGCTATTAAGCAAGCTTCGTCATGCAGGCATTGCGGCTGACATGGACTTTATGAACCGCAGTTTAAAAGCACAAATGAAGTATGCTAACAAATATCCGGCAAAATTTGTCGCACTTATTGGCGAAGATGAACTTGCCCAGCAAAAAATAATGTTAAAAAATATGGAAACCGGCAGTCAAGAACTTATGGACATGACAGCACTGGTACATATGATTTTAGAGGGGATGGAGAAGTAATGGCACAAATGGAAACAACAAGTTGCAAAATTGATACAATGCAGGGGTTAAAACGTACTCATGCTTGCAATGACCTAAACCTAAATCACACAGAACAAGAAGTTATCCTGTGTGGCTGGGTTTCAAGACGTCGTGATCATGGGGGACTTATATTTATTGATTTGCGTGATCGTTCCGGTATTGTTCAAGTGGTATTTTCACCTGATGTTAATAAAGATGCATTTAGTAAAGCCGAAGCAGTTCGCAACGAATATGTGCTGGCAGTGCGTGGCGTGGTAAAAAGCCGTTCTGAAAGCACAGTTAATCCTAATATGGCAACAGGTGCAATTGAAGTTTTTGGTGATGAGTTAAGAATATTAAACACTGCCAAAACACCGCCGTTTTATATTCAGGATGATATTGAAGTTGACGAAATTTTACGCTTAAAATATCGCTATCTTGATCTTAGACGTCCCGAAATGCAAAACGATCTTAAACTCCGTCACCGGGTTACCAAATCCATGCGTGACTTTTTAGACAAACATAGTTTTATCGAAGTGGAAACTCCGATTTTGACCAAAAGCACGCCGGAAGGTGCCAGAGACTACCTTGTGCCTAGCCGGGTCAATGCCGGAAAATTTTATGCATTGCCGCAATCGCCGCAAATTTATAAGCAACTTTTAATGGTAGCCGGCATGGAGCGTTATTTCCAAATTGCCAGATGCTTCCGTGATGAGGACCTGCGCGCTGACCGCCAGCCAGAGTTTACTCAGCTGGATATTGAAATGTCCTTTATTGACCGTGAAGATATCTTAGCACTTATGGAAAATATGATTGCTTATATCTTTAAAGAAGGTATTGATGCCGATGTACCTACACCTTTTATTCGCTTAAGCTATGAAGATGCCATGTCTCGCTACGGTTCTGACAAACCTGACCTTCGTTTTGGCATGGAGCTGATAGATTTATCAGGAATCTTTAAAGATTCCGGGTTCAAAGTATTTGATTCGGTATTAGCTAGTGGTGGACAAGTTAAAGCTATCAATGTTAAGGGGTACGCCAATGCGCCGCGCCGCGAACTGGATGGTCTTGTTGACTATGTTGCTACTTATGGCGCTAAAGGTTTGGCTTGGATAAGCTACACTGAAGAAGGTCTTAAATCGCCAATTACCAAATTTTTTAGCCAAGAAACCATTGATAAAATGACTGCTGCAGCCAAAGCTGAGACTGGCGACTTACTCTTGTTTGTTGCCGACAAGCCAAAAGTGGTAGCTGCGGCAT
This sequence comes from Bacillota bacterium, assembly GCA_017889705.1. Classification (GTDB taxonomy): domain Bacteria; phylum Bacillota; class Negativicutes; order Sporomusales; family Sporomusaceae; genus Sporomusa. Next base: position 57,986 of record JAGGAB010000001.1, read on the forward strand.
TAGGTCAACTCCGTTTGGAGATGGGACGCCGTCTTAACCTGATTGATCCTAATAAGCTTGCTTTTGCATGGGTTGTTGATTTCCCTATGTTTGAATATGATGAAGAGGATAAGCGCTGGGTAGCAATGCATCACCCGTTTACCTCGCCGCGTGACGAAGATGTGCAGTTCTTAGGAAATGATCCAGGCAAAATTAAAGCCAAAGCATATGACATGGTTCTTAACGGTATTGAATTAGGCGGAGGTAGCCTGCGTATTTATAACCGACCTCTGCAGGAAAAAGTATTTGCAGGAATTGGCCTGTCACCCGAAGAGGCTGTTGAGAAATTTGGCTTCTTACTGGAAGCCTTTGAATATGGTACTCCGCCTCATGGTGGTATTGCCTTTGGTTTAGACCGTCTGGTTATGCTGATGGCTAAACGCAGCTCTATTCGGGATGTTATCGCTTTCCCGAAAACACAAAGTGCTTCTGATATCATGATGCAGGCACCTGGAGATGTTGGGGCCAGACAGCTTAAAGAACTCTATATCAAATCTGAAGTTATTGCCAAAAAGTAGGCTGTTGTCATGGCATAATATTCCACAGCCATGACTCTTGCAATTGTGTGATTTATTTGATAATATTAAAGCGAACTAAAGATATGCGCTCAGCCCTGCTGTGTGCGTGTAATGTCGATGTTTTGAGCCAACACTTTTACTGCGGGAGCCTCGTCTCTAGTTATGGCGTGTATGCCCTGTTTTGAGGGGACACATAAAATAAATAGGCGGGCACCCACCTGCCGAGGGCAGGTTCAAAACAGAGGCGATACGGCATAGTGGGGATTGGGCGTTTCAAGAAAATATCTTTTAAGCTTTAGACCATCACTCCGGTATTTTACCAAGTGATGGTCTCTTTACATATAATTTAAAGTGCGTCCGAATAAAGTCTCCATTTATCAAGGAATTTCCGTTTTTTATACAGAATACCATACAACAATAAATTATTGATGGGAGTGACCTAAGTGAGAGTAGTTGACTTACGAAGTGATACGGTTACAATGCCAACGCCCCAAATGCGTGAAGCAATATATCATGCTGCTGTAGGCGATGATGTTTACGGTGAAGATCCGACTATAAATGAGCTTGAGGAATTAGGTGCCCGCCTGACAGGTAAAGAAGCCAGTTTATTCGTTACTAGCGGTACCATGGGTAATCAATTGGCTGTACTTTCCCATACGCAGCGTGGTGATGAAGTTATTTGCGAAACTGAGTCACATATATTTTATTATGAAGCAGCAGGTATTGCCGTTTTAAGTGGGGTTCAGGCGCGAACGCTTACTGGTGACCGGGGGATTTTATCTGCTGAACAAATCGCATCTGTCATACGGACTGAGGACATTCATCAGCCGCCAACTACTATGCTCTGTTTGGAAAATACCCATAATAGAGCCGGAGGGACCTGTTATCCGCTTTCTACACTTGCCTCTATTTATGAACTAAGCAAAAAAAATAATATTCATGTTCATATGGATGGTGCCCGAGTTTTTAATGCAGCGGTAAAACAAAATGTCAGCATAGATAAAATATCCTGCTATTCTGATTCTGTTACGTTTTGTCTGTCAAAAGGGCTGTGCGCTCCCGTAGGCTCTTTAGTGGCAGGCTCTAAAAAATTTATTGAAAAATGCCGCCGCCAACGTAAATTGCTAGGTGGGGGAATGCGGCAGGCAGGCTTCCTTGCTGCTGCAGGCATAGTGGCACTTAATTCGATGGTAGAACAGCTGTATATTGATCATGAAAATGCCCGCCTGCTTGCCGATGGTCTTGCCAATATGGCAATTGCTTTTGATGCCGATACTGTTGAAACCAATATTGTGATAATAGATACGCTGCCGCTTGGCCAAACTGCAGCTCAACTGTCACACAAACTAGCAGAGAAAGGCATTAAAGTCAGCCAGTTTGGCGAACATAAAATCCGCATGGTAACTCATTATGGAATTACCGCTGATGATGTTAATTACACAATTAATGAACTGTCATCGATAGTAAAAGGGTGATCCTGTGGACTTATTTTCGCAAAATTTATTTGAACCCCAATTAAAAGATAACCGTCCTTTAGCTGTGCGTATGCGACCACGGACGTTAAAAGAGTACAAAGGACAGGATGAAATTCTTGGGCAGGGAAAATTCTTAAGGAGAATGATTGAAGCTGATAATATACCGTCTATCATTCTTTATGGCCCACCAGGAACTGGCAAGACAACCTTAGCTCATATTATAGCCCAAACAACAGGCAGCCATTTTGAAAAACTGAATGCCGTAGCTGCCGGCACGGCTGATATCCGTAAAGTCGTTGAAAGCGCAAAAGAACGATTAAGGACCCAGCAATGCAGGACTATCTTATTTGTGGATGAGATTCATAGATTTAACAAGGGACAGCAAGATGTTTTACTGCCCTACGTTGAGAATGGCACAGTCATTTTAATTGGCGCGACTACGGAAAATCCCTATTTTGAGGTAAATTCTCCTTTACTTTCCCGGATGCGAGTAATACGCCTGAAATCCCTTAATGAGCAGGAGATTATTGAAATTTTGCAAGAGGCACTTACAGATAAAGAACGTGGGTTAGGACAGCAAGCTATTAGTTGCAGTATAGATAATTTGCGTAAAATTACGACCATTGCCGGCGGTGATGCCCGCACAGCCATCAATATACTTGAACAAGCAGCCGCCATGCTTAACACCGATCAACCCCTGGAAATTACTCCGGAAATAATTGAAACAGTCGCAGGCGAGAAACTACAAGCCTACGATAAAAAAGGGGACAACCACTATGATGTAGTATCGGCATTTATCAAAAGTATGCGTGGCTCTTCTCCTGATGCTGCGCTGCATTATCTTGCGCGAATGCTTGCCGCCGGGGAAGATGTTAAATTCATTGCCAGAAGACTGGTTATATGTGCTTCCGAAGATATCGGCAATGCTGACCCTCAGGCACTTGTAGTAGCAATGGCAGCGGCTCAGGCTGTTCAGTTTATTGGTATGCCGGAAAGTCGGATTATCTTGGCACAAGCTGTTACTTATCTGGCTTGCGCTCCTAAAAGCAATGCGGCTTATTTGGCGATTGATAAGGCTCTTACAGATGTCCGCCAACTGGATTACGGAAGTATCCCGGCTCATCTTCGTGATGCTCATTATCCTGGCGCTCAAAAGTTTGATAATGGCAAAGGCTATCTGTATCCTCATGATTACCAAGATGGTTTTGTTGACCAGCAATATCTACCAGATAAATTGAAAGACCGCACATACTACCAGCCTAAAGGTCATGGTTTGGAAGCTGATATTGTCTCAAGAATGCAGCAGCTTGCACACAAAAAAAATATGAATAAATAAAATTATGCCCCCGCAATTTGCGGGGGCATAATTTTATTTATTCATGGTTTTCTCTTATTTAAAAATGCCGAAAGGCTTACCTACTGGTAAAAACGGTTTTCCAAAATGAACATTAAGAGTGGCGGCACCAGCACCGTAAAATCCTAAAATTGCGATTACGAGTTCGGTCCAAGCAGCTATTGTATGCCAGCTATGACCCAAACCGAAGGAATCGGCTGCCAGACCAATAAATAATACATCAATCAAACAGAAAATAGAAAAGAGAACTTTATTAGTTTCCACTGAGCCAATAGTCAAAAATACTGAAAAAATCAGATAGCCAATAAAGGCAACCCCGAGTTGTTTGCCATCAACATTAGCGGCTAAGGCAGGCCCAAAAGCTCCCAATTTTATCAGCCAGCAGGCAGCTACTGAAATCCAAAACAATCCATAAGCACCAAAAGCTGTTGCTCCAAAGGTATTATTGTGTTTGAAATCGTTAAAACTTGCAATTAATTGAGCAATAGCACCTAAAAAGATAGCCCATGGAACCAGAAAAGCTACGCCGGTAGTCCAACCAAGTTTTTGGGATGAGGCTACCAGGGTAACCATGGCTAGGCCGAACAGACCCAGTCCACCAGGATCAGCGGTAACAATTTTTACGGATTGTGTGTTGCCAGAATCAATACTCATATACAACCTCCCTACGCATAGTACATAAAAAATATCATAGTCCGTTATTTGTGTCAATAATATTATTTAAATTGTATTTTAATTCCAAAAATTATGTGATGTTTTTCCATAAAATGGAGGTAAATACATGCAAATATGAAGAATACATATCTGGAATTGTTATGACAAATAATTTATTAAAATAACTGTGATTTTCACCTTTGACAAGGGTTTAAAATTTTGATATATTTATTTCAAGAAAACCCATCATAATAGTCGGAAAAGAAAAGTCGGAGCGGGAGAGATTGTTGTGAAACTATCGACGAAGGGCCGTTATGGAGTTGCTGCAATGTATGATTTAGCACTTCACTATGGGCAGGGAGCTATCTCGTTAAAAAGCGTCGCTCAGCGTCAGGGAATATCTGAGCACTATCTCGAACAGCTGATGGGCACACTAAGAAAAGCCGGTTATGTAAAAAGTGTACGTGGTGCGCAAGGTGGGTATGCATTAACGAAAGAACCGGCACAAATTTCGGTTGGAGATATTATCCGAGTTATGGAAGGGCCGATTGCTCCAGTAGATTGTTTGCTGGCAGAGGATGCAAGCAGAACATTCTGTTCACGGGTTGATATCTGTGTAACCCGCGGTGTATGGGCAAAAGTAAGAGATAGTATCACTTCAGTATTGGATGCAATTACTCTCGATGATTTATGCAAAGAAGAGGAAGAAAAGAAACAAGGAGATGAGTAGCATGAAACGTATTTATTTTGATCATTCGGCTACTACCCCGGTTGACCGTGAAGTCGCCGAATTGATGCTGGAATACATGACAAACAAATACGGCAATCCCTCCAGCGTTCACTCTTTTGGCCGTGAAACCCGTAAAGCAGTGGAAGAAGCTCGTGAAAAGGTTGCAGCTTTGATTAACGCTGACCCCAGAGAAATATTTTTTACCAGTGGCGGTACAGAAGGGGATAACCTGGCGCTTAAAGGTGTCGCCTATGCTAATCGCAAGAAAGGCAATCATATTATCACTACGGCTATTGAACACCATGCTATTTTACATACTTGCGAATATCTTGAAAAGCAAGGGTTTACCGTTACTTATTTGCCGGTTGATGAAAATGCCATGATACGCCTGGAAGACTTAAAAAACGCGATTACTGACAAAACAATTCTAATCAGCATCATGTTTGCTAATAATGAAGTAGGTACAATTCAGCCTATAAAGGAAATTGGACAACTCGCCAGGGAAAAAGGTATTTATTTCCATACTGACGCTGTGCAGGCTGTCGGTAATTATCCAATTGATGTTAAAGAACTTAATATAGATTTACTCACTATGTCAGGTCACAAATTCCATGCCAGCAAAGGTATTGGTGCTCTCTATATACGTCGTGGTGTAAAAATCGAAGAAATCCAGCATGGTGGTGCACATGAACGCAATCTACGTGCCGGTACCGAGAATGTACCAGGGATTGTCGGACTTGGAAAAGCGGCGGAAATTGCCGGGCGTAATATGGAGAAAAAAATTAGCTATGTCCAAAGCTTGCGCGATAAAGTGATAACTGCCATTATGGAAAAAGTTCCTCATGTCAAACTTAATGGTCATCCACAATCTAGAATGCCAGGCAATGTTAATTTCAGTTTTCTTTATATTGAGGGAGAGTCTTTACTTCTAAATCTCGATATGAAAGGAATTGCTGCTTCCAGCGGTTCAGCCTGCACCTCCGGATCATTAGACCCCTCACATGTACTGTTGGCAATGGGGCTGACTCATGAGGTAGCACATGGATCACTACGAGTTACACTTGGACGAGACAATACAGAAGAAGAAGTAGATTACTTTTTGGAAATAGTGCCGGAAATTGTAGAACGGCTTCGTAGCATGTCGCCATTATATGGCAGTGCAGCTGACTTCAAGCCTTCAAATCCTTGCACCAGTTGTCACCATCATCACTAAAATAATATTTAGTTAGAGGAGAGAATAATTATGTATAATGAAAAAGTTATGGATCATTTCTCCAATCCCCGTAATGTCGGTGAAATAAAAGACGCCAATGGCGTTGGCGAAGTGGGCAATGCCAAATGTGGCGATATTATGCGGATATATTTACAAGTTGAAAATGACATCATCACAGATGTAAAGTTCAAAACCTTTGGCTGTGGTGCTGCGATTGCAACAAGCAGCATGGTAACTGAAATGGTTAAAGGCAAAACCCTAGATGAAGCCCTGGAGATCTCCAATCAAGCAGTAGCTGAAGCATTAGGCGGTTTGCCGCCAGCTAAAATGCATTGTTCTAACTTAGCAGCCGATGCATTACACGAAGCTATTAAAGACTACATTGCTAAAAAAGGAAAGTGATATAAATGGCTGACAAGCCCAGAGTGGTTGTAGCCATGAGTGGAGGGGTGGACAGTTCTCTAACTGCCGCCCTTCTTGTTCATCAAGGCTATGATGTAATTGGCGCAACAATGCAAATATGGGAAAAAGATCAGGGTAATGAAGATCCGGACAGCAGGGGCTGCTGCTCACTGTCGGCTGTTGACGACGCCCGCCGGGTTGCGAATAAACTAGGTATTCCTTACTATGTACTTAACTTCAGGGATATGTTTCAAGACACAGTAGTAAATTATTTTATGGAAGAATATTCTGCTGGTCGGACACCTAATCCCTGTATTGCCTGTAATCGTTATGTAAAATTTGAAGGCTTGCTACATAAAGCGTTAGCACTGGGTGCACAATATGTAGCCACTGGTCATTATGCACAAATTATCTATGATGATAATCGTGATCGCTATCTTCTACGTAAAGGTATTGATGCAACCAAAGACCAGTCTTATGCGTTATATCACCTAAATCAGCATACGCTTAAGCATTTTTTAATGCCTCTGGGTAAGTTTGCCAAAACCGAAACTAGAAAAATGGCCAGAGAATTAGGTTTGTCTGTTGCCGATAAACCTGACAGTCAGGAAATTTGTTTTGTTCCAAATGATGATTATAAAACTTTTTTAAAAAATCGTATTCCCGAAGCCTTGAAACCTGGGAACATTGTCGATCTTGCCGGTAACATCTTGGGCAGGCATCAAGGAGTACAACTTTATACGGTAGGGCAGCGCAAAGGTCTCGGTTTAGCAGTTGGTACGCCGTTATACGTAATATCCCTTGATGCTGCGCGAAACGAAGTAGTGATAGGCTCAGATCAGGACGTTTTTTCTTCTGAACTCATTGCCGGTGATCTCAATTTCATAACTATTGATTCACTTGACACACCACTTACCGTGGAAGCCAAAATTCGTTATAGTGCTCCCGGAGCTCAAGCGATAGTAACCCCTCTGGGTAATGGCCAAGTGCATGTAAGGTTTACTGCGCCGCAACGGGCAATTACGCCCGGACAATCGGTTGTGTTTTACCATGGAGAGGATGTTGTAGGCGGCGGAATTATATTAAAGGTGGTAAAATAGAACATCATTACAGACAAGTATTAAAAATTATATAGAATAATACCGATAAACAGTCGTAAGTTTGGCCATACTATTAGTACAATCTGTTGTGGAGGCCTACTAATGCAAAAACTCAGCAATTTGTTTGGCCTGCCGGTGCTTATTACCGGCACTGGAACGCAGATTGGCGAGGTAAAAGAAGTATTTCTGAACTTAGAGCGAGCGGCTGTGCTTGGTATTGTTCTTGCCGGTGTTCATTGGTTTGCTAATAATCAGGGCGTTATACTTGAGGATGTTTTTAGGTTAGGAAGAGATGCCGTAATGCTTCGAACCACATATGCTGTGCGTGAGTTAACGCCGGCTATGCTGCCCGGAACGGTCTGCTGTCTGGGGGATTTGCTAACCAAACAAATTTATACAGACACAGGCTTACATTGTGGTATATTGACTGATGCGCTTTTTGATAGTTCAACCGGTGAGATAAAGGCTTATGAAATTTCTGAGGGTCTTATTGCTGACTTATTGTATGGCCGCAAAATTATGCCTCTGCCGCAAGCGCAAGTTGTTAATCAGGACAGAATAATCATACCTGATTCTATGACCAATCTTCTTATACCTGAATCTAAAAGGTGTGAGGTGTAACGTATGACAACTTGTCCTCTATGCGGGCAGCGAGGTATAGGCAAAGTCGGTGCCGACCAGTACTACTGTTGGGATTGTTGTATGGAGTTTATGGTACGAAATCAGGAGTTAAAGATGTATCAAGTTGAGGTTGATGGTACCTTAACGCTCTATGATGACATACTGCAGAGTACTGCTAATTTAGAGGTACAAAAGGGGTGATATGATGCGCGGCAAGTTTTGGCAAGGCTTGGTTTTCGGTGGACTTGTAGGAACAGCATTAGGCGCCATCATAGGTCCCATCGCTAAGCCACAAAAAAAGCTGCTATTTGAACGTAGTGCTGATTCAGTTGCCGACACTACCCGTGACTTAATGCGTAACGCACGCCGGGCACGCAAAAGACTGATGAAAAAGTTGGATTAGTGTATCCGGTACTAGGGGAGACCTGTGCGGTCTCCTTTTTCTTATTGAAAGATAAAGGAGAAACTATGCAGCTTACAAAAAAACATGTCAGATTTATTATTATATGTCTGTTTGTATTTATAACTGTATATTTTTTCTGGCTTGTCCGCAGTGGATTATATCCGTTTATTATTGCTTTTTTATTGGCCTATTTACTAAATCCGGCAGTATGTTATCTTGAAACAAAAGGATTATCCAGAACTCTTGCTATTTTAGTTCTATATATCGCTTTATTTGTTATTATCGTGGTAGGAGGGACTCATCTTGTACCAATTTTTATTAGAGATCTCGAAAGCTTTTCCAAAGAGTTGCCGCATATTTTGGAAAAAGGAGAAGAATTGTTTTATCTTATCCAAATCCGTTATCAAAATTCAGTTTTGCCATATTCAATTCGGATAGCTATTGATAATTCAATTTTATCTTTACAACAGTCGGTACAAGCTTTTGTCGGTGAATTAGTCAATGGAATTATGGGGCTCATTACTCATTTTATTGGGTTTGCGATTACTCCGATCCTGTCTTTTTATCTTTTACATGATTGGCAGGCTATCAAAGAGGGGCTGCATTCACTTATACCATGTCGTCTACGTCAAGATTTCGCATTAGCACTCAAAGATATTGATAAAGTATTAAGCGGCGTCATTAGAGGACAAATTACAATTGCAATAATTGTTGGCATGCTGGTGAGTTCCGGTTTATATTTTTTTAATGTTCCTTTTGCCTTATTAATAGGAATTAGTGCTGGCTTACTTGATATTATTCCTTATTTTGGTGCCTTCATCGGTGCTGCCCCGGCTATAACCTTAGCTCTTTTGGATTCCCCGCTGTTGGCAGTAAAAGTTATTGTACTGTTTTTTGTAATTCATCAGTTGGAGGGCAGCATAATTGGCCCGAAAATTTTAGGAGAGAATGTGGGATTACACCCACTTACCGTTATTTTCTTCTTATTTGCCGGTGGAGAATTGTTTGGAGTTGCCGGCATGCTGCTGGGAGTACCGGCTGCAGCCATTGGAAAAGTTGTCATAAAGCACAGTATTAAGCTGTTAATATAAGGAACTCTATTGACCCAAATATTGACACAAAATCTTAAGTTGTAGTATAATTCCAGCAGAATAACGGATTAATTTTATATATTGGAGCTGATCATTTTGAAACAGTTAACCGGAAACGAATTACGAAAAATGTTTCTGGATTTTTTTGCTAGCAAAGACCATTTAGTTCAAGCAAGCTATCCACTCATTCCCGAGAATGATCCGACATTACTACTTATCGGCGCCGGGATGGCTCCCTTTAAACCTTTTTTTACCGGCAAAATGAAACCGCCACATCCGCGCATTGCAACTAGCCAAAAATGTGTTCGGACCGGGGATATAGAGAACGTCGGCCGCACAGCTCGTCACCATACCTTTTTTGAAATGCTTGGCAATTTTTCATTTGGTGACTATTTTAAAAAAGAGGCAATTGCTTGGGCATGGGAATTTTTAACTGAATATCTGGAGTTACCCAAAGACAAACTCTGGATAACGATCTACACTGATGATGATGAGGCTTTTAATATCTGGCATAACGATATTAAAGTACCTGCTGACCGCATTATCAGAATGGAAGAAAACTTTTGGGAAATTGGTCCTGGCCCCTGTGGCCCCTGTTCAGAAATCCACATTGACTTAGGGGAAGAGCGTGGCTGTGGCAAACCTGACTGTGCTGTAGGTTGTGACTGTGACCGTTATTTAGAGATTTGGAACCTGGTATTTACACAATTTGACCGCGATGAAGCCGGTAACTATACCCCGCTTGCCAAGAAGAATATTGATACCGGCGCAGGCCTTGAACGCATTGCTTCTGTATTGCAAAATAAGCGTTCCAATTTTGAAACCGATTTATTATTTCCCATTATCGAATATGCCGCTAAAATAGCCGGAGTAACTTACGGGCAGTCAACTAAAAACGATGTATCGTTAAAGGTAATTGCCGATCATGGTCGCAGTATGACCGTTATGATTGGTGATGGTGTATTGCCTTCCAATGAGGGGCGCGGCTATGTTCTTCGCAGAATTCTCAGAAGGGCAGTTAGACATGGTCGTTTGATGGGAATTGACAAACCATTCTTAACCGACATTGTTGATATTGTTGCCAACATTTTTGTTCAGGCATTCCCTGATATTACCGACAAAAAAGACTACATAAAGAAAGTCATCCAACTAGAAGAAGAGCGTTTCCATACTACCTTGGCTCAAGGTATTGAATTATTAAACAAGCATGTTGAGGAACTTAAACAGGATAACAAAACAGTGCTTGATGGTTCTATGGCATTTAAACTTTATGATACGTTTGGGTTTCCTTGGGAACTTACGGAAGAAATTTTAAATGAGCATAACATGACCTTAGATAAACAAGGCTTTGACCAAGCAATGGCCGAGCAGCGTGACCGCGCTCGTGCAGCGCGTCAGGATAATGAAGAAAGCGTAACCATTCCTGATTTGTCGGGTTTGGTAATAGATTCACTCAGCTATAATCCTGAAGCCGAAACAGCAAAAGTAGTCTTAATTTTAAAAGAGGGCAGTGTTGTTAAAGAAGCCTTTGACGGTGATGAAATTGCGGTAATTTTAGATGTTACACCGTTTTATGCCGAAGGCGGCGGACAAGCAGGTGACACCGGAATAATTGCCGGTTCTCTTGGCAAAATTGAAGTTATTAATACCAAAAAATTGCCTGATGGAACCATCTATCAACTTGGCCATGTAAGTGAAGGTACACTTAAAACCGGGGAAACTGTGCAATTGACTGCTGATATAGCCAGACGTCAGCATATAGCCCGCAATCATACTGCTACCCATTTATTACAAGCTGCATTAAAGCAGGTACTGGGGGGGCATGTTAATCAAGCCGGTTCTTCTGTTGATAACAGCAGGCTGCGTTTTGACTTCACTCACTTTGCTCCTGTTACACCCGAACAATTGGCCGAAGTTGAGCAATTGGTAAATGATGTTATTTTAAACAATACATCGGTAGCCATTATTGAAACCACACAAGATGTTGCCAAAGAAATGGGAGCCATGGCGCTCTTCGGGGAAAAATATGGTGAACATGTACGGGTAGTTGTTGTGGATGGTTTTAGTAAAGAATTATGCGGTGGAACACATGTTGTTTCAACTGCTGAGATTGGTCTATTTAAAATTATTAGTGAAGCCGGTATTGGCGCTGGCATGCGCCGGATTGAGGCAGTTACCGGTTATGGTGCTCACGAGTATTTGAAATCGCAAAGTGAGCTTATAAAAGAAGCTGCTGCTGCGCTCAAAACCCGTCCTGAGGAAATTGTCGCTCGTATTGATGTTTTAAATGGCCGTGTACGGGAACTTGAGAAAGAAGTTGGTGCCTTAAATACCAAATTAGCAAAAAATGAAGTAGAAGAACTCCTTGCTAAGGCTACAACGGTTAAAGATATTAAGGTTGTTATCGGCCAAGTGGTTGCTGCTGATATGGAAAATCTGCGGGCTACCTGTGATATGGTCCGTGATAAGTTACAGTCCGGTGTTGTCGTGCTAGGTGCAATCAGTGGCGACAAGGTTAATTTTGTCGCTATGGCAACAGCCGACTGTGTGTCTAAAGGTATCCATGCTGGCAAAATCATCAAAGAAACCGCTGCAATTGCTGGTGGCGGCGGTGGTGGTCGACCCGATATGGCGCAAGCCGGCGGTAAGCAACCGGAAAAATTATCGGAAGCACTTAAAACTGCTGAGCAGATTATCCAAACGCAAATCAAGTAACGATTTACAGGCAGGCTTCAAGCCTGCCTGTAAAAATTTATAAAATTCAACAGGAAAATATTTGTGGCAAGTAGAATATATAGAACTATACTTTGTAGATAATATAAGGAAGGAGGAGGCTTCATGACCAATATATCGCAAGAAACTATGATGTTTAAAGTAAATAATGATGAAACTAATGCGGCTGAAGTAATCCTAACCACTGTTTATCAATCCTTAAAGGAAAAAGGGTATAATCCAATAAATCAGTTAGTTGGCTATCTTTTATCCGGAGATCCGACCTATATAACCAGCCATAATAATGCCCGCAGCCTTATTCGCAAATTGGAACGCGATGAAATTATTGAGGAATTGGTGCGAGCCTACCTGAAAGACAAATAAGATGCTCTATCATGCGCTTGGAAAAACCGGTCTTAACGTATCAAGATTGTGTTTTGGCGGACTTACTATTGGCCCTTTGCAATCAAACCGGCCTCTGGCCGAGGGTGCTGCCGTTATTCGGTCTGCACTTGATGCAGGGGTCAATTTCATTGATACAGCCGAGTTATATGGTACCTATCCTTATATTCGTCAGGCTATCTCCGGTAGAAAACATGATGTGATTATTGCATCAAAGTCATATGCTTATACTTATGACGACATGCGGCAAAGTGTAGAAACTGCCTGCAAGGAAATAGACCGGGATTATATTGATCTTTTCCTGCTGCATGAACAGACTTCCCGGATGACGCTTAAAGGCCATGCTGATGCCTTGGCTTATTTATGTGATGCAAAACAGCAAGGCATAATTAGGGCGGTAGGAGTGTCGACCCATACAATTGATGTGGTAAAAGCAGCAGCTCTTATGGAAGATATAGATGTAATTCACCCAATCATTAATTGCAAAGGCATTGGTATCACGGATGGTACTGCTGAGGAGATGTTAGCTGCAATTGCATTAGCTGCAATTGATTGTGGTAAAGGTATTTATGCTATGAAAGCACTAGGCGGCGGTCACTTAAACAGTATGGCTCAAGAGGCCTTCGCTTGGATACTTGCGCAGCAAGGCATTAGTTCTATTGCAGTGGGGATGCAAACCATTGATGAAGTCATCCTTAATACCAGTATATTTTCAGGTCAAGAACCCGATAAACAGCTATGGAATAAAGTTTCTAATGTCCCCAGAAAACTGCTTATTGAAGATTGGTGTATTGGCTGTGGAGAGTGTGCTGCCCACTGTCCAATGAAAGCATTAACCATAACTAACGATAAAGCACATGTTGATTCTGCCGCGTGTGTATTATGCGGGTATTGCGGGGCCTATTGCCCGGAATTTTGCCTGAAAATAATTTAATTGCAGGATGTTACTACAAGTTTTTGTAATAACGGGGAGGACAAATGCGCATACTAGCACTTGATGTTGGGGACAAAACTATTGGAGTAGCCGTTTGTGACGAGCTTAAGCTAACTGCTCAAGGAGTTGAAGTTGTTCGTAGAACAGCGCCGGCTAAAGATTTTGGCAGACTTAGTGAGCTTGTTGCCATGTATGAAGTCGGACTGGTTGTTGTTGGGTTACCTAAAAACATGAATGGAAGTATTGGTCCAAGGGGAGAACTTGTTCAAGAATTTGCAAACAGTCTCAAACAAGCTATTCCCCAAGTTAAAATTGTTTTTTGGGATGAGCGTTTATCTACTGTAGCTGCACAAAAATCACTAATAGCTGCAGATGTTAGCCGGGCCAAACGTCGTCAGGTTATCGACAAAATGGCGGCTGTCTTCATTTTGCAAGGGTATCTTGACAGCTTGCCGTCTGCCTAGTCTTCCATAGAGTCCCTTGACAGGATAGTTTTTCTAGGATAAAATTATGTTGTGTATGTCTAAAAAGAGGTGAAAAATATGACTGAAAATGAAAAAGACGACATTATGGAGTTTGATGAGCCCGTAGTAGTCATGACTGATGAAGAAGGCAATGAATACTATTACCGCGAAGATATGATCGTTCCTGTTGGAGATAAGCGTTTCGCTATCCTGGTACCACTTGAGATGGATGAAGAAGGTTGCGAATGCGGTGACTCTAGCTGCGGTTGTGGTTGTGGCGATGATACCGATGTATTTATCGCTCGGATTGATACCGACGAAACTGGCGAAGAAATTTATGTAGACCCTACTGACGAAGAGTTTGAAGAAGTTCGTAAAGCCTACGAAGAGTTGGTTTTTGAAGAAGAAGAAGAATAAAAGAAGCCGACAGGCTTCTTTTTTTGCCCTAACAGAAAGAAAAGGCCATCTTTGCTAATGACATTTGTTTCATGAGTCACGATAGAATATAATATATAATAGCTAGACTTAATATAAGGATGATAGTAAATGTTAATACTAAATAATACAGTTTCCAAGAAAACCTTACTTGGAATAGCAGCAGTCGTTATTGTCGGCTTTAGCGCTATTATTGGTTGGACGCTTTCTCAACCGGCCGGCACTAAAGGTGAAGTAGTACTTATAACTATTAAACAAGGTACACCGACAAAAATTATTGCCGAAGAATTAGAGAAACAAAATCTGATTAAAAATGCGTTGGTGTTTCGTTTTATTGCCAAACTGCAGGGAGTGGAAAATTCATTGCAAGCTGGTGAATATTCTCTAAGCCCAAACATGCCTATACGGCAAATGCTTATTATGATGTCACAGGGGCAGACTGCCTATCAACAAATTACCATTCCGGAAGGATATACGGTAGATCAAATAGCAGACCTATTGGCTGAGAAAAAATTGGCAAGTCCTACAAAATTCAAGGCACTGGCTAAAAATTTTACGCCATTTCCTTATATGCAAGCCAACCCTAATACCAAATATAGCGTAGAAGGCTTCCTGTTTCCTGATACATATCGCTTGGCTAGAGGAACTTCTGAAGAAGCGCTGCTTACAATGATGGTTAAGCAGTTTGACGCCAAATTGGCACCAGAATACAGACAACGTGCAAGCGAACTGGGACTTTCTATCCGCGAAGTTATTACTATGGCTTCCCTTGTGGAAAAAGAAGCCCAACTAAGCAACGAACAACCAATAATTGCCGGAGTGTTTGCTAATAGGCTGAAACTTAACATGCCTTTGCAATCATGTGCTACAATCCAATATATTCTTGGTAATCCCAAAGCCGAACTTACTATTCAGGATACGCAAATCGTCTCACCTTATAATACTTATCAAAATATGGGACTGCCCCCAGGCCCAATTGCCAATCCTGGTGCTGCTGCGATCAAAGCCGTAATATCGGCGGACAAAACAGACTTTCTGTATTTTGTAGCCGACAAACAAGGTAAGCATCATTTTAGCAATACCTATGAAGAGCACTTAGCTGCAATTAACCAGGTACAACCATGATAGACAAAATCTACGAAATATTATCTGAAATGGAACAGTATGCCGTTACCCATAATGTTCCAATTATTCAAAAGGAGAGTACTCAGCTCCTTTGCGAGATAACTGCCGCAAACAAACCTGTATCAATTCTTGAAATAGGCACAGCAATTGGTTACTCAACCTTACTTCTGGCTGCTGCCATGCCTGTTCATGGAAAAATCACTACAATTGAGTTAGATGAGCAGCGAGTAACCATGGCAAAACGTTTTTTTTCTCAGGCAGGTATTAATAATGAAATCGAATTTATTACCGGCAATGCCGGTGAAGTATTATCTGGACTAACTGGCAAATTTGATTTTGTATTTATTGACGCGGCTAAGGGACAGTATCTTGATTATTTATTTAAAATTATGGATAAGCTGTCCCCGGGAGCCATTGTTATTGCAGATAATGTATTATTTAGAGGCTGGGTATTAGGCAGTGAAACAATACCAAAGCGATTTCGGACAATAGTAAAACGTCTGAAGGCTTATCTCGATTTTGTAAGTAATGATGTCCGGTTTGACACGGTAATCCATCATATTGGTGATGGTGTGGCTGTATCGCATTATCAAGGAGAACAAAAACATGAAAAATAAACCAGAACTTCTGGCACCTGCCGGAAACTTAGAGAAGCTCCAAATAGCACTTAACTACGGTGCCGATGCAGTGTATATGGCTGGTAAGTCGTTTGGCTTGCGTGCTTTTGGAGATAATTTTGATGATATTGAACTACAACAGGGAATTGAATTTGCGCATAAACTTGGCAAAAAGGCATACATAACCGTCAATGTTTTTCCACATAATGACGATTTGCCTGGTTTACCTGCTTATATTGCACAGCTCGCCGCTATAGGCGCAGATGCGATCATTGTGTCTGATCTTGGTGTGTTTCGTATTGCCCGGCAGGCAGCGCCTTCGTTGCCTATTCATATTAGCACACAAGCGAATACTACTAATTGGGCTACAGTTGAGCAATGGCAAGAACTTGGCGCTTCGCGGGTGGTCTTAGCAAGAGAACTTTCATTAGCAGATATAAAACTAATCAAGCAAAAGACTGCTATTGAACTCGAAACCTTTGTCCATGGCGCCATGTGTATTTCCTATTCAGGCCGCTGCCTCATAAGCAATTATCTTACCGGGCGTGATGCCAATCGAGGAGAATGTGCACAGCCTTGTCGCTGGAAATATCATATTACGGAAGAAAACCGTCCCGGACAGTACTTTCCGGTTCACGAAGATGAACGGGGCACCTATCTATTTAATTCCAAAGACTTGTGCCTTATTAACCATTTGCCTGAACTCATTGACAGCGGGCTGCATAGTTTTAAAATTGAAGGCCGGATGAAAAGTATCCATTATGTGGCTACTGTTGTCAAAACATACCGGGAAGCAATTGACAGTTATATCAGTTCCCCGACTACGTTTACGATCAAAGAGGAATGGCTTACTGAACTTCAAAAAATATCACATCGTAAATATACCACCGGTTTTTATTTTAATAAAACAACAGAGCAAGACCAGATCTATTCTTCATCAAGCTATACTCAAACCCATAGTTTTATAGGTCTTGTTAAAGACTATAACCCAGCCACCGGTATGGCAACAGTCGAACAGCGCAATAATATGAAGGTTGGCGAAAAAATCGAATTTATGCAGCCAGGAATGGATAATTTTGCGCAAACAATTACACAAATGTTTGATGAAGAAGGCAATTCAATTACTGTGGCACCTCATCCACAACAAATTGTGACTATGCCGGTAGTAGAGCCGGTAGTACCGTATGCTATGCTCAGACGCCCGGATACAAGGCAGGAACTAGAGTAATGGAAACAGATAAAAATACCGCCATCTATATTCAGCTTGAACCCAAATATGTTAATTATATAAACCGTATTATGGAAGGATACGAATATTTAGGCGTTGTTAGCACTCTTGATCGCAAAGAAGGAATAGTCGTAATCCGGGTAACGCCTGATACAATAGCAGAAGTCCATGATATATTAGCGCATCTTCCGATTGCGGTTCGCTATGTAACCCCTGAATAACTATTTGCTTTTATCCCAGACGTTAGGATAATTCGACTAAAATTCAGTTGGGGTTAAAACCCCCTCTGAATCAAGTCTCATTTATAAGCCATACTATATCTATCTATACAGCAAGGGAAGGTAGAAGTATGGCTTATTCCAGTATACGCATTCATCGACTGGTTTTATTTTTTTTGACAATTTCTAGTTTGCTGCTGCTGCGATTATTTTATCTGCAAATTATTCAAGGTCAGCAACTAGCATTAGCAGGACTTAATATCCGTGTTCAAGGCCTACAGGTCGACATTGCCAGAGGCGAGATTCTGGATCGCAACCATCTGCCGCTTACCAATACTGCGGAACAATACAGTGTCATCATTTTTCCTGGGCAAATTGAAAATACCCCAACGCAAATATTCCGTAAACTTAACACACTTTTAGATCTACCGAATGAGCAGCTTGACAGTATCTCCCACGGCATACACTCTGGTGAATACCCCTTTAGACTGTCTAAAGATATTGGCAGTGACACTGCAAAAAGAATTAACGAACTAAAAATACCAGGAGTTGTGGCAGTTGCTGAAAAAAAACGGTATGGTCATGGAATACTTGCCAGTCATATACTCGGTTACATAAACTCTGCCGATAACCGCGGAGTAAGCGGCATTGAAGGCATGTATGACGAATTCTTACGTGGTAACCAGGCCGAATATGTAGCGGCACTTGTTGATGCTGATCAGCAAATTATCCCTGGGTTAGGTTATAAGCGTCTAAAACTAACCGCAAACAGCAGAGAAAATTATATAGTATTAACTGTCGATAGACAAATTCAGAAAAAAGTCGAAACTATCATGGACCGTACGATAATTAAAGGTGCAGTTATAGTTATGAAGCCAACAACCGGAGAAATTCTTGCGATGGCATCAAGACCTAGTTTTAATCCCAATTACCTTAGCCGCTATTTAGATCAAGACAGTGCTCCTTTATTAAATCGTGCAATATCTGCGTATCATCCTGGATCTGTATTTAAGCTGGTAGTCGCAGCAGCTGCCCTGGAAAATAAAACAGTAAAAATGAATGATATATTTTGGGATCCTGGTTATATTGATGTCAATAATGTTCGTTTTCAAGGTTGGGATTATAATAAAGCACCAATAGGGCAACTAACACTTACGGAAGCTATGGCTCATTCCAGTAATCCGGTGTTTATCGAGGTGGCGTTAAAACTGGGAGCAGCTAAACTTATTGATATGGCTGCAAAGTTTGGCTATGGTTCCAAAACCAACCTTGGATTTTTGGGCGAAAGTGATGGTAACTTGCCAGAAAGTGATCAATTGTATCCTGGTGATTTGGCTAATTTAGCTATTGGTCAAGGTTTTTGTGAAGCTACCCCGCTGCAGGTAGCTCAAACAATAGCCACAATTGTAAATGACGGCATAAAAGTTGACCCCTATATTGTTAGTCTGCTTACAACCCCAGATGGTGAGGTTGTTAAAAAATTTCAACCAAAACAAGGAATTCCGGTCATATCCAGGCAAACAGCGGAAAAGTTACGTGCTATGATGGCAGCAGTTACGCAGTATGGCACCGGGCAAGCAGCCTATGTTGAGGTTTTTGGTTCTGCAGGGAAAACCGGCTCGGCGGAAACCGGCCGAACCAACATCGCCGGTACCAGTATAAATCACGCGTGGTTTGCAGGTTTTACACCACTTACCAGCCCCAAATATGTAATCGTAGTATTTGTAGAAGAAGGCATGTCCGGCAGCAATGTTGCTGCACCCATTTTCCACGAAATAGCAAACGATCTTCTGAAAAATTAGCGTTTCGTATGATTGACTAACCATATTTATACGAACAAACAAGAAGTAGCTTTACTGTAGTCAAATTCTAAATTATATGCTAAAATAGTAAAGTTAGTATCCAATCTAGTACATATAGTGAATTCGCATAGTCACCAGTTCACTAAGGAGCACATGCTATGACTGACCAACGTTTGATACATTTGCGTAAACTAATGGCAGAGCAGGGACTTGATGCCGTTATTGTAACTAAACCGGAAAACCGACGGTATTTTAGTGGTTTTTCAGGCTCAGCAGGCATGCTGTTAATCAGTGAGCAAGCCCAAATATTATTTACCGATTTTCGGTATATTGAACAAGCTAAAAAACAAGC
The DNA here is from genome assembly GCA_017889705.1 of Bacillota bacterium. Lineage (GTDB taxonomy): Bacteria > Bacillota > Negativicutes > Sporomusales > Sporomusaceae > Sporomusa. Next base: position 77,875 of record JAGGAB010000001.1, read on the forward strand.
GCCTGATTATGAGATCGTCCGTCATGGTGCTTCTATGTTCACTACGCTGGCCGAACACATAAACAAACGGGAATTTGTTCGGGTTGGCTTTGAAAGTGACTATGTAACTTGGGATACTCACCAAAAGCTGATTGAGCATCTAAGCAGGCTAGAATTGCGTCCAATTAATCTGGATATGTTGCGCAAAATTAAAGAGCAAGCTGAACTTAAACTAATCCAGCACGCTGTTCAAATTGCCGATGCTGCTTTTGATCATATTTTGACGATAATCAGGCCAGGTATAAGCGAACTGGAAATTGCCCTGCAGCTTGAGTATCAAATGCGCAAACTTGGTTCAGAAAAACCAGCTTTTGATACCATTGTTGCTTCTGGATTTCGCGGTGCATTACCGCATGGTCAGGCTTCTGACAAAATCATTGAAGCCGGAGATTTTGTCACAATGGATTTTGGTGCTGTTTATCAAGGTTATCATTCTGACATTACTCGAACAGTTGTGGCAGGAAAAGCTACCAACAAACAGCGTGAAATATATGATATTGTTTTAAACGCCCAGTTGGCAAGTATCGCAGCGTTAACAGCCACTAAAACAGGTGTAGAAATTGATCTGATAGCAAGGCAAATAATCGCCGATGCCGGTTATGCTGACAATTTTGGTCATGCGCTCGGACATGGAGTTGGTCTTGCAATCCATGAAGAACCCCGCCTGTCAAGTGCCTATACCGACGAACTGGCTGCCAACATGGTGGTATCTGTTGAACCAGGTATCTATTTACCTGATTGGGGCGGCGTACGTATTGAAGATTTAGTTGTTATTTCTGCTGCTGGCTGCCAAGTTCTTACTGCCAGCAATAAGAAACTAATAGAATTAAACTAATTTGACCGAACTATGGGGAGGCTAATTAATGATTTCAGTTAATGATTTTCGTACTGGAGTAACTGTTGAAATTGATGGTGATGTGTGGCAGGTAGTTGACTTCCAACACGTAAAACCAGGTAAAGGCGCTGCATTTGTTAGAGCTAAACTAAAAAATGGCCGTACAGGAGCTGTTGTTGAACGCACCTTCAACGCTGGTGAAAAAATGCCAAAAGCACATGTTGATCGCCGCGAAATGCAATATCTCTATGAGAGTGACGGCATGTATAACCTAATGGATAATGAGAATTTTGAACAAATTGAATTATCCGCTGAACAAATGGGTGAAGCAACAAAATTCTTGAAAGAGAATATGAATATTGCTGTATTATTTTTCCAGGGCAATGTAATTGGCATTGATCTGCCTATGTCAGTTGAGTTGACTGTTGTTGAAACCGATCCGGGAATTCGTGGCGATACCGCTACCGGCGGCACTAAACCCGCTAAACTGGAAACCGGTCATGTCGTACGTGTACCACTCTTTATTAATATTGGTGAAGTACTAAGAATTGATACTCGTAGCGGTGACTATATCGAACGCGCTTAATAACAGCTAATTGCACTAACCTCCGGCGGTTATGTTTTAATAAGCATTGGACATACTACAAATAGTAGCCAATGCTTATGACACATAGCTAAAGGGGGTTATTTTTATGAGAAACCTTAAGGAGAAAGTGGCCTATTTACATGGCTTGACACAAGGACTTAATGTTAATGCGCAGTCATCAGAGGGGAAAATTTTGCTCAATGTTATTGACGTACTGGATTCTTTTGCGGATGAAGTTCAAAATGTCAACTTAGCGCAAGTAGAACTTGAAGATTATGTTGAATCAATTGATGAAGATCTAACCGATCTTGAAGACCAGATTTATGAAGAGTTGGATTATGACGAAAAGGAAGACAATTATGACGAGGATCATGATAATATGGTTGAAGTAGCTTGTCCGAAGTGTCAGGAACTTGTTACATTTGAATCCGGTATACTGGATGAAGATGATGACATAGAAGTAACTTGCCCTTACTGTGGGGGTGTCGTTTATGACAACACACTGGATTTTGTTGCCGATAACCGCCATGATATCTCTCAATCTAATCATATTATGCATCCTGGCATATAAGGAAACCCCTCTAAATATATAACTTTAGTATCCAGGGAAAGTTCTCGGATAGCTTTATGATGCGGCGCCAAGGCCGCATCATTTTTTTGTGTAATAAATTTTATGAAAATAACATATCTATGTAAAGAAAAATTACTAAACACAAATTAAATTAAAAATTGCTTCTCCAAGATTTTAAAAGGATGGTTGCCCATGGAAAATATCCAAAATATTCTAACAAAATATATTTATCCAATGCTGCCACCTCATATTGCGCAATTATTAATGAAACTACCTGTCAAGTTATTAGCCAATGTTACTGAAATTCGTATAAGAATAAATCAGCCATTATTATTGGTAACAGGCAATCAGGATATCATGGTTGCTGATGCTGGTCAGGAAACTAACCCCTCCCAGGCATATCGCTCTACCAGGCAAGACTTACTTAGGATTTTTCAAGTGATGTGTAAAAACTCTGTATATGCTTTTGAACCCGAATTGCAACAAGGTTACTTAACTATCACCGGTGGTCATAGAGTTGGTTTGGCTGGACAGGCAGCAGTAATTGACGGAACAGTAAAAACACTCACCCATATCAGTTCCTTAAATATCCGGCTAGCTAGAAGTATCCCTGACTGCGCCAAACCAATTTTGCCATTTGTTATTGACCGTATTAACAAACGAATCTATAATGCTTTGCTTATTTCACCACCCCGCTGTGGCAAAACCACTATTTTACGGGATTTAATCCGCCAATTAAGTAATGGTAATGTTGATTTGGGGATTTCTGGCGTACAAATAGGTCTTGTTGACGAGCGCTCAGAGATTGCCGCCTGTGAAAATGGCATTCCCAGCATTGATCTAGGCCCCCGAGTTGATGTTCTTGATGCCTGCCCGAAAGCCAAAGGCTTATTAATGCTGATTCGTTCTATGGCGCCGGAAGTAGTTGCTACAGATGAAATCGGGCGGGCGGAAGATGTTGCTGCAATACAGGAAGCCATTCATGCTGGCGTAAGCGTAATAACCACTGTTCATAGCAGAACAATCCATGACCTATATGAGCGGCCCTACATCGGCGAACTGGTAAAGCACAAAACGTTTGACCGTTATATTATTTTGAGTAATCGTCTAGGCCCCGGGACAATTGAAGAAATATATAATGCTAACCATGAAAAAATACATATTTATTCGAATGAGGTAAAAGTATGTGGCTGAAACTGGTAGGCAGTATCATAGTTATTATTACAAGCACCTATATAGGCTTCAGCCTAGCTTCTCGTTATGCTGAACGCCCACGTCAAATCAGGCAGCTAATTAGTTGCCTGTCTGCTTTAAAATCCCATATCAATTATGCGGCAGTGCCATTACCGGAAGCTTTGTCCCAATGCACCTGCGGACTAACCGGACCTGTCGCTGATTTTTTTCATACGACGTCATTATTATTATCGCATAGCGCCTGGTTAACACCACAAGCTGCTTTAACTCAAGTTCTCAAAGACTCAACGCAATTGGTTTTTAATCAGCCGGAAAGGGAGCTTCTTGCTTCCTTCAGCGCAACCCTTGGCAGCATGGACCGCAACGAACAGCAAAAATCATTCGAGTTAATACATGAGCAATTATCCAGAATTCAACAAGAGGCCGAAACACGCTGCGAACAAAATGTAAAAATGTACCGATATTTAGGTGTCTGCAGCGGTCTGGCAATAGTCATAATTCTAGTATAATCAGCATTTGTTATAACCAAGGAGGGATTAGAGCATGGGGATCGATGTTTTATTCAAAATTGCTGGAGTAGGCATCTTGATTTCTGTTTTTCACACAGCATTAAAACAAGCAGGCAAAGAGGATATGGCTCACTTATGTACGCTTGCCGGTTTTGCCCTTGTTTTATTGTGGGTCGTGCAATTGCTAGGCCAACTGTTTAACACGGTTCAGGATGTGTTCAAGTTGTTCTAAGAGGTGTAAGCGCATGGAAATCATCCAAATTATTGGATTAGGTTTTGTTGTCACCTTGCTAATTTTAATAATTAAACAGCAGCGTCCCGAGCTTGCTTTACAACTTACGCTCACATTATCGGCTATTATTTTTTTAATGGTTTTAACCAAACTTACGGTAGTGCTTGAGCTATTTCGGGATTTAGCGGAAAAAGCCAATATTAGCCAGATGTACTTAAACACGATTCTTAAAATTATTGGTATTGCCTATGTAACAGAATTTGGCGCTCAGATCTGTAAGGATGCTGGTGAAGGTGCCGTTGCCGGTAAAATAGAATTTGCCGGTAAAGTACTTGTCATGATCCTGGCAGTACCAATTATTGCTTTAGTTTTAGATACGATTGTAAGACTTATTCCTTAAGGTGGAGTGCACGTGAAAAAGGCAATACTGACAGTACTGCTGTTTATTTTATCCAGCAGTCTTGCCTGGGCAGCCGTTGATAATAGCCCGGATTTGCCCACAGAGATGCTTAATAGTGTTTCAGTTAATAATGTTAACCAGTTTATTGAGCTTATAAATAAGGAACTTAATGAAGATATGCCCTTGCTTACCAACACGACAATAAAAGACATTGCCACTAAAGGCCTTGACTTTAATTGGCAACATGTCGGCACCAAGCTGCTTTCTTATTTTTTTAAAGAGTTTGCAATAAATGTTCATCTGTTGGGGAAATTATTATTTCTGGCAGTATTGTGCGCACTTTTGCAAAATCTGCAGAATTCATTTGAACAATCATCCATATCTTTATTAGCACACAGTGTGTGTTTTATCTTTTTATGTGTAATTTCTTTACATACATTTTATAATGCCCTTGCGCTTGCCAAAGACACGGTAGGCAACATGGTTGGATTTATGGAAGCATTATTGCCGCTTTTATTATCTCTGTTGGCCGGCGTGGGCGCGCTAACCTCTGCAGCCTTGCTTACTCCGCTCATGCTGCTGGTTGTGAGTGTAACAAGCGTAATTGTAAAAGATATTATTTTGCCGTTACTGTTTCTAACAGCTGTTTTAGAATGTGTCAATTATCTATCTGATCGGTACAAACTTACTAATCTAACCGGAGTACTCAAACAAGCCAGCATGATGATTCTTGGTTTGGTATTGGTAGTATTTATTGGCATCATTACAATTCAAGGGGCTGCCGGCAGTATTGCTGATGGATTAACGCTAAGAACTGCTAAATATGCAACAGCGGTCTTTATACCGGTAGTGGGTAAAATGTTTGCCGATACTGTTGAGTTGGTTATGGGGGCATCACTGTTATTAAAAAATTCAGTAGGTATCTTTGGTATGGTGACTGTTGCTTCATTATGTGCATTACCACTTATAAAACTTATGTCCTTGGTGGCTGTAATGAAGATAGTGGGGGCGTTAATTCAGCCTATGGGTGATGAAAAAATGGCTAAATGCCTTGATGCCATGAGCAACAATCTGTTATTAGTATTTGCTGCTGTACTCACCGTTGCTTTAATGTTTTTCTTGGTAGTTACCATGATTATCGCCACAGGAAGTGCCGCAACAATGCTTCGATAGGGGTTGATACGTCAATATATGATTGCGTATATTACAGCTTGGATCAAAGATATTATCTTTGTAGTATTGTTTTCCTCTTTTCTTGAAATATTGCTACCTAACAGCAATATGCAAAAATTTGTCCGGGTAATTCTGGGATTATTTATATTGCTGACTATTTTAAATCCTATAATTGTATTCTTAGAGAGTCGCTTAACTGCAGATCAACTGCCCGCTATGGCAGCTCAAGCTGACACCAGAAAAATTACTGCCGACATTTTAAGCACAGTTAATAATGTGGCTGATAAACGCGAACAATTGGCCTATGATCTATATGCGAGAGACTTAGCCAAACAAATTAGAGCAACAGTTATGTCTATTGATGGTGTTGCCAATGCGAAAGTTCTTGTTACTATTGAACCTTCATCACCAGAGAACAAACAAGCAGGTAAACTTAAAAATGTAGCCATTTATATCGAACCAGGTCTTGCTAAAGACGAGCGTAAAATTGCCAAAGTAACCATTGACGTTGCTAAACCAAAATCAACTGAGGACCAACATGAATTATCGGCTGCGCTTATAGATAAAACTACGCGAACAGTGACCGAATTATATCAGCTTAAATCAAATCAGGTGGAAGTTTTACGAATGAATTAAGGGGGTACTGCGATTACCATGAGTACGCAAGGAAGTTCGTTAAAGGAATGGCTGTCAGGAGTAAAAAACAGCATGCCGAACAAAATTTTGAAATCAGGAGCAATCAATACTAAATTAATAACTTTAGGGCTGCTTGGAATTGTATTGATTTTATTTGGCTGCCTATATGAATCATTAACACCTGCACCTAGTCCCAACCTTCCCATAGAAAGCGTAAAAACTGCGCCGACCATAAACCGCAGCTACGAAGAAGCTCTTGAAAGCAAAATTGGCAACTTACTTGCGCAGGTTAAAGGAGCAGGCGCTGTATCAGTAAGTATAACGTTGGAGAAAAGCAGTAAACAAGAACATGCCCGCAATATCACTAAAGAAACCAAAACAATACAAGAGAAAGACAATGCTGGCGGCACTCGAACCACAACTGAGTCCAAAGAAATTGAACAGGTATTATTAAGTAAAGAAAATGGTGCTGACAAACCGGTAATGGTTCAAGAATATAAACCTGTCATTAAAGGTGTATTGGTAGTTGCGGAAGGCGCCTATGATTCAACAGTTAAATCAAGCCTTACCAAAGCTGTTGGGGCAGGCCTTGGAATTCCCGCATATAAAATAACAGTTCTCCCCCAAAGAAAGTGAGGTTTAGCATTATGAAAATAATATCGGTTTTTTCTATAAACAAACTAGGAAAATTCGCTTCATTACTTGTAGTACTAGGCGTACTACTCCTGTTGGTGAGTAGTCTGTATAATTATTTTCAGGACGCTCTTCAGGTCAGAGCGAATAGATCAAATGCTATGCAAGTGTCAAAACAGATAGTCTCTGATCAAATTGTGCCAGTTATGGCTCCGGACTTTTTCACCGAATACCGGTTAGAGCGAGATAAAATTCGTAGTGAACGATCTGATCTTTTACGTGAAATTATTCAAAATGCATCTTCGCAGGATGCCAAACAGCAAGCACAAGAAAGTATTCTCAAAATGACTCTCGAAAAACAGCGGGAAATGGAAATGGAAAACCTTATTAAAGCAAAGGGCTTTGCTGATGCATTAGTCTTTATCCGTGACAATTCTGTTAGCGCAGTTGTCAAAACGTCAGAGCTTACCCGTGAAGAAGTAATCCAGGTTGCGGAAGTAATCAGTCGTATTTCCGGAGTTAAACCAGGAGACATAACTATTAGTGCAAAACCTTAGTTGGTACAGAGGTGCGAATTTTTCTGCCCAAATTGTAAAATTGGAAAAAGCTTGGTATAATAATATAGTTATAAGATATCGGTCTAACTAATAGATATTACTACTCATATGAATGTTAGGGGGGTTGGAGTGGAAAAGCGAGAACGCATCGAGAAGACTGAACATAATGATGTTGGTTCGATTCGAATAGCTGATGAAGTGGTAGGTATTATAGCTGGACTCGCAGCAACTGAGGTAGATGGGGTTGCTGGTATGAGTGCAGGTTTAGTCGGTGGTATTGCTGAAATGCTTGGCAAAAAAAACCTATCAAAAGGTGTTAAGGTTGAAGTTGGCGAGCGCGAAGCAGCTGTTGATCTATATATTATTGTTGAATACGGTGTTCGCATACCTGATGTAGCTTTACGAGTCCAAGAAAATGTCAAACGTGCCATAGAATCAATGACTGGTCTTGACGTCGTTGAAGTTAATATTCATGTTCAAGGCGTAGGCTTCGCTCCCGAAGGTAAAGAAGAGGATATTCGGGTGAGATAATTGCGGAAGGCCAAAGAAAGGAGACAATATGGGGATTATTGACCGCATCATTTTATCAATATACACTTTTTTATTGGCATTTTTGTCAATTGCTGTAATTCTCCTGTCTTTACGCCTTATTCCTTTGGAATTGGCGGGGACAAGCCTTGCTTACATATATGGACAATGGGAAGCTTCACTGATAGGGGGCGTTTTTTTCTTGGTAAGCATTCGACTACTTTTAGCCGGATTACGTTCCCGCAAAGCAAAAGATACCATTGTTCATCATAATGATATGGGTGATGTGCATATTTCGCTTGCTGCCGTGGAAAATTTGGTAGAGAAAGTTGCCCGTCATATTCGTGGTGTACGAGGTATAAAAGTTAGCGTGGCTTTAGCAAATCCAGGACTAACAGTGAAAGTAAAAGCAGTTGTTAGCCCAGAAAGTCATGTTCCTTCTGTTGCCGGCGAAATTCAAAATCGCGTACATGAATATATAAAAAATACAGTGGGAATTGACTTAGCAGATGTTCAGGTTACTGTAGAAAATATTAGCAATGACTTTAAAACTAAACAACGCGTAGAATAGGGGGAAAAGCATTGAATTCCAGACTCTTAGAGGAAATCTGGCCACAACATAGCGGTAAAATTCTAGGGGTTCTATTCGGCTTTGTCTTTGGCATCCTTGTGATTATTTTTGGTTTTTTCAGCACACTATTCGTAGCATTATGTGTTACAGCCGGCTATATTGTCGGTAAACGCATTGATCAAAAAGAAGACATTATGGAAATATTGGACAAGCTGCTGCCACCAGGTTATAATCGGTAGTTGCTTAAGAAAGAGGTAATTTATGAGTCGCAGAAAGGCCCGAGAAATGGCTGTTCAGGCACTGTTTCAACTAGATTTTAATACAGATGTTACCACAGAAGAAGCACTCAATTCTGTATTGCATGAGCGGGAAGATACCAATGAAACTACCAGACTTTACGCCCAATCATTGGTTGAAGGTACAAAGCAAAACCTTGCAGCAATTGACGAATATATATCCGAATTATCTCGCGAATGGAAAATTGATCGAATGGCTGGCGTTGACCGTAATATTGCCAGAATGGCGATTTACGAAATGAAATATGGCCAAGAGTGCCTTGATCCGGGCGTTGCTATTAATGAAGCAGTTGAGTTGGCTAAAACTTTTGGTACAGAGGACTCTAGCCGCTTTATTAATGGAATTTTAGGGTCAATTGTAAAAAATAAAAAGCTATGACAAATTATTTCCTGGGGATAGATACCAGTTGTTATACTACTTCAGTAGCTATACTGGATGAGCAGCTGCAAGTGGTCGCTGATTGCCGGCGCATCTTAATAGTAAAACCAGGTAAACGCGGGCTTCAGCAATCAGAGATGGTATTTCAGCACACTCGCAATCTACCTGATTTATTTACTCAAGCATGTCTAAAACTTAAAACCCCAATATGTTTCAAAGCCATTGGGGTTTCGGCTTTTCCACGGCCATTGCCGGATTCCTATATGCCGGCATTTTTAGTGGGGGAAGGTTATGCCAAAGTATTAGCACTTAGTCAAGCCAGCCCACTTTATCGCATCAGCCATCAGGAGAATCATATTTTAGCCGGAATTCGCTCTGCTAGCGGCCCAACAGCTTCCAGCTTTTTAGCTGTTCATTTGTCGGGGGGAACAACTGAGATTGTTAAGGTAACAAAAACTCTCCCGGAATCGCAGTCGCTGTCTATTGATATTCTGGGTGGAACGCAAGATATTCATGCTGGGCAATTAGTTGATCGCGTCGGTGTTTTGTTAGGTCTCCCATTTCCTGCAGGACCTCACCTGGAAACATTAGCAGCTCACTCTCATGAGCAAGCTGTTAAAATTCCGGTTACTATTCGAGATTGTTCGTTAAGTTTCTCTGGTCCGGAGACCTATATCCGCAAACTGCTGTCACAAGCAATTGAGCCTGCGGCAATTGCTGCCGGAGTTGAACTTTGTATTGCCACGGCAGTAGCTGCTATGATAAAACAGGCCATTTCCCAAACCGGACTTACCGAGGTATTGCTGGTGGGGGGAGTAACAGCCAATCAATACATTCGGGAATATCTCATCACGCAACTTGACACTACCGGTTTGGCAAAATTATATTTCCCTGAACCAGAGTATAGTCCTGACAATGCAACCGGCACTGCTTATTTTGCCTTGCTTAATCAATAAACTCTTATAGCGTAACTCACCATTGCCATCTTCCTTGCATAATATACAAAAATCGTATATTCCAGGAGGTGGCACCATGGTACCTTATATTTTGACAGGTGCACTAATTGGTTCAATTGTTGGACATCTAATTCCACCTGGCTATTTTTTTTGGTTTATGGTGGGAAGTGTTGGCGGTTACTTGATACAGCGCTATTGGGGTTCCCGCTTTTAGAGAGATACAAGCAAAATTACAAGCCAGGCAGAAGGCTTCTAAAAACTCTTTAGCCAGACTTATGTCTGGTTTTTTTTGCATTTTTAGGTTATTATTATTAACAGTAAATTTAATGGAGTATTGCTATGAACAATATCTATACAGTCAGCGATTTAACCAAATATATCAAAAGTATCTTTGATCGGGATCAAAAGCTTTTATCGATATTTGTAAAAGGTGAACTTTCTAATTTTAAAAGTCATTATTCCGGCCATTGTTATTTTACGCTGAAAGATGCCGGTTCACAGATCAAAGGCGTCATGTTCAAAAGCCGGGCACAATTTTTAAAATTTGTGCCACGTGACGGCATGAAAGTTATAGCCTGCGGCCAAATCACCGTCTTTGAAAGAGACGGACAATATCAGCTTTACGCTGATCAATTGATTCCTGACGGGGTAGGCGAGCTAAGCATTGCCTTCAACCAATTAAAAGAAAAATTTATGGCTGAGGGATTGTTTGATGACAGCCGCAAAAAAAAGTTACCTTTTCTGCCTAGTTCTGTAGGAATCATAACTTCACCTACCGGTGCAGCCTTACGTGACATTATAACAGTTGCCAAGCGCCGTCACCCGGGTATCCCGCTTATCTTGTATCCGGTTCAAGTGCAGGGCATAGAGGCGCCTGGTCAGATTGTACAAGCTATCCGTGAATTCAACAAATTAAAAAATGTAGATATCATTATTGCCGGCCGGGGTGGCGGCTCTATTGAAGATTTATGGGCCTTTAATGATGAACAGGTGGTGCGGGCAATTGCAGCTTCCCATATTCCGATAGTATCGGCAGTTGGGCATCAGACAGATTACACTCTGGCTGATTTTGTTGCTGACTGCCGGGCAGCAACGCCTTCGCAGGCCGCGGAAATTGTCGTACCTGATGTGTATGAACTAAAAAGATATATTACAACACTTAAGAGTATGCTGGAAACCAATATGCGTTCCTATATCAGGCAGCGTCGCCAAATTGTCAACCAATTGCGCAGCAGCAAAGTCTTTGCCCAACCGGAAAAACTTTTTGCAGCCAGAAGGCAATTACTTGATTCCTACATCGAGCGTCTAGGCCAATCTGTTCGTAAAGTTATTGCAGACAAACGGCAGACCGTAACAATAAACGCAGAAAAATTATCAGTATTAAATCCTTTGGCTGTTCTTGGCAGAGGCTATAGCGTTGTCCGTACACAAGACGGTCAAGTTATAACCAATGCCAGCCAGGTACAACCAGAACAGAAATTAGATATTATTTTACATCAAGGCCAGCTTTCGGTTGCGGTTAGTAAGACAAAGGAGGATTTACATGGCTAGTAGAGCAAACAGCAAACAAAAAAATGTATGTTTTGAAGAGGCTCTTGGCAAATTAGAAGTAATTGTGAAGCAGTTAGAAGATGCTGAGCTGCCGCTTGAAGAAGCCTTAGATAAATTTGGTGAAGGAATAGCCAATGCCAAATTATGTTTAGAGAAATTAAATGCTGCTGAGGCGCAAGTAGATAAAATTCTCCAGCAGGAACAAGGACGCCTGGTTGAGCAGCCATTAAACCTAGTGGAGGATAACTAATGAAAATAGAAACATTAAAAGAACACTGTCAAAATAAAATTACCGTAATTGATGCAGCACTCTCTCAATATGTCCTTGCAGACAGCTATCCTCCCATCATCTATGAAGCCATGCGCTACAGTTTGTTTGCCGGCGGTAAACGGTTACGGCCGATTATGCTGATGGCTGCCGCCGATGCCGTTGGCAGTAATGGTAATGAGTATTTACCGGTGGCTTGCGGCCTGGAAATGATTCACACCTATTCGCTCATTCATGATGATTTGCCAGCTATGGATAATGATGATTACCGTCGCGGCAAACTGACGAATCATAAGGTTTATGGCGACGGAATCGCTGTTTTGGCTGGTGATGGTCTGTTAACAGCCGCTTTTAGCACCATGTTGTCACAGACTAAGGTGGAACCACAAATACTGCTTAACGTAATTAATGAGATAGCGGTTGCTGCTGGTCCGGCCGGTATGGTTGGCGGTCAGGCTGTTGATCTTGTCTCCGAAGGCAAGATTATAGATGCCAAAACTCTGCAATATATTCATCAGGCTAAAACCGGGGCCTTGTTTAAGGCAGCATTGCGTTCAGGCGCTCTGCTCGCTGGTGGCACAAAAGTGCAGGTTGACGCATTAACCAAGTATGCATCCCAGTTTGGTTTGGCATTTCAAATTACCGATGATATCCTGGATGTAATTGGGACACAAGAAAAGATAGGTAAACCGGTGGGCAGCGATATAAAAAATCACAAAGTAACTTACATAACATTGCACACATTAGAAGGCGCCAAACAGTTAGCCCAAGAGGCCGTAGATCAGGCTCTAGCCAGCCTGGATTGTTTTGGTTCTGAAGCCGACATACTGCGTGAATTAGTTGAACATCTAATTAATCGGGAAGCCTGAGGTGTAATCAATGGCCGAATTCCTTGCCGGAATAGGACAAAATATAGTTTTAATGACAGCTTTAACCGCTTGGTTTACAGCCCAATTATTAAAGACCATGACCTCCTACTGGCGTCACGGTGCTTTTAATGCAGAACGCCTGATTGGTGCTGGCGGCATGCCCAGTTCCCATACAGCATTAGTTGTAAGTTTGGCTGTCAGTATCGCCCTGCGGTCAGGGATTCAATCTGATTTGTTTGCATTAGCCGTAATCTTAGCAGGAATAGTTATGTACGATGCTGCCGGTGTGCGCCGAGCAGCTGGTCGACAGGCCAAGGTTCTTAACAAATTAGTACGTGAAATGAGGATTGAACATAAGGTGCGGGAAACCCGCCTTAAAGAATTGTTGGGGCACACTCCGCTCGAAGTTTTAGGCGGAGCACTTCACGGCAGCTTTGTGGCATATGCATTTTATGTATTTTGTAGATGATTGTTAATATTTAGTTATGCTATAATATGTTTGGCAGAGAGACATTTTCTTACCTACTGCCATAACATATAGCAACTTACCTGACCCCAGTCAGAGAAAGCGGGGAACTAGTTTGAGTAAACTGCTCGACAACATTAATGGCCCACAAGATCTTAAACATTTTTCTCTAGCACAATTAGAAAAGCTCGCAGAAGAAATCCGCGAGCTTCTTATACATACAGTATCTACTACCGGCGGCCATTTGGCTCCTAATTTGGGGGTTGTAGAACTTACACTGGCTCTACATAAAATGTATGATAGCCCCAAAGACAAATTTATTTGGGATGTCGGTCACCAAGCCTATGTACACAAAATTTTAACAGGACGACGCGCTGATTTTTCAACACTACGTACGGTTAATGGTATCAGCGGGTTCCCTAAACGCTCGGAAAGTCAGCATGATGCTTTCGGTGCCGGACATTCAAGCACTTCAATATCATCGGCCTTAGGAATAGCGTTGGCCCGCGATATTTCAGGAGAAAACTACAATGTAGTTGCTGTAATTGGTGATGGATCACTGACTGGCGGGGAAGCTTATGAAGCTCTTAACCATGCCGGTCATCTTGGTGTAAATTTGACTGTTATCTTAAATGACAATGAGATGTCGATTGCAAAAAATGTCGGTGCGATTTCCGAATACTTGGCAAAAATGCGTACAGCACCGACATATTCAAAAGTTAAGCGCGATATTGATTTCTTGCTACGCAGCATTCCGGCCATCGGCGAGAAAGTTGCAAGAACTGTTGATCGCCTCAAAGGCAGCCTAAAATATCTGTTAGTTCCCGGAATACTGTTTGAAGAATTGGGGTTTACTTATTTTGGTCCCATTGATGGACATAATATCCCTTCCCTTTTAGATGTACTTGACAAAGCCAAAAGCATAAAAGGGCCTGTACTCATTCACATGGTGACCCATAAAGGCAAAGGTTATTTACCTGCTGAATGTAATCCTGATAAATTTCACGGAGTAGGGCCTTTCTGTGTGGAAACCGGTGAAATAACAGCGTCCAGTGGGGTAGCGCCATCTTATACACAAGTTTTTGGCAATACGCTAATTAAATTAGCTGAACACAATCCTGATATTGTTGCCATAACTGCCGCAATGCCTGATGGCACAGGCTTAAAAAACTTTTCCGTAAAATATCCCAAACGTTTTTTTGATGTTGGTATTGCCGAACAACATGCCGTTACAATGGCTGCCGGTCTGGCTAGTCAAGGAAAGCGCCCGGTAATTGCCATCTATTCTACTTTTATGCAGCGTGCCTATGATCAAATTCTGCATGATGTATGTTTGCAAAACCTTCCTGTTATCTTGGCATTAGATCGGGCGGGCATTGTCGGTGAAGATGGTCCAACACACCACGGGGTATTTGACTATTCTTTTTTGCGGCATATTCCTAATATCATTATTATGGCCCCCAAAGATGAAAATGAATTGCAAAATATGTTATATACCGCAACTGAACTTGATGCACCTGTTGCAATTCGCTATCCACGCGGCTGTGGTCTCGGCGTAAACCTCCAAACCGAATTTACCAAGTTGGAACCCGGCAAGTCTGAGCTTTTAAGTTCAGGAAAAGATATTGCTTTACTGGCCGTGGGGGCTATGGTTGCTCCTTGTGAAAAAGCTGCTGAATTACTGGCAAGCAAAGGAATTGCCGTCAGTGTGGTTAATAGTAGATTTATTAAACCGCTAGATGGACAACTTATCCGCCAAATGGCCAGAGACACCGGTGTTATTGTTACGGTTGAAGATAATGTTATTACAGGAGGTTTTGGCTCAGCCGTACTCGAATATATTAATTCACAAAATCTTAATTGGGTAAAGGTGTTGCGGCTTGGATTACCTGATGCGTTTATTGAACACGGCTCTCGCAGCTATTTATTAGATAAATATTCCTTAAACGCCCAAGGTATTGCGGCTAGCATAGAAACCTTTGTCCGACAGTTTGGAGCACATAAATGACAGGAGAACGAACAAAAGAGCGTCTTGATATGTTGCTGGTAGAAAAGGGAATGGCAACTAGCCGCGAACGGGCTAAAGCCTATATTATGGCTGGCCTAGTTACTGTTGATGGTCAAAAAATTGATAAAGCTGGTACCTTGGTTCCTTCCAAAGCCAATATCATTGTTCATGGCGATAGCATTGGCTATGTCAGTCGTGGGGGACTAAAATTAGCCAAAGCCCTAACTCATTTCAATATTGATCTGACAGGCAAAGTTATGGCTGATATTGGTGCCTCAACAGGCGGATTTACGGATTGTGCCTTGCAAAATGGTGCTGCCAGAGTATATGCTATTGATGTTGGCTACGGACAGCTTGCCTGGTCATTACGAACAGATGAGCGGGTAATCAATATGGAGCGTACCAACATTCGTAATATAAAGCCAGGGGATTTACCGGAAATGTTAGATTTTGTTTCTATTGACGTAGCCTTTATTTCCCTTGATAAAGTATTACCGGTAGTAAAAACCTTGCTCACACCCCATGGTGCAGTAGTTGCACTTATTAAACCCCAATTTGAAGCAGGCCGGGATAAAGTTGGAAAAAAAGGGGTAGTCCGAGATCCGGCCATTCATCGTGAAGTTATTAACAATGTTCTGCGAACTGCATCCTTACACCAACTCATACCTTTAGGGCTGACTTATTCACCGGTTAAAGGTCCGGAAGGTAATATTGAATATCTATTATATTTAGCTAATGATTTGACCGCAGAACCTATGGATGAGTTAACTATCGCGGCAGTAGTCGCAGAAGCTCATACCAACTTAGCGGGATGACGGAGGAACACAGTTGTGCTAACTGTAGGGCTATTTCCTAATACCAAAAAGCAAGGTATTAACAGTGTACTCAATCGGCTTATACAATATTTTGAAGAACACGATGTAGCTGTCGTTTTACCTGAAGATGCAGCACTTGAGCTCCAGTATACAAATCTGGCCGAAAAACTGGAGTGTATAAAAAGTGATATTACCTTTGGTATTACCTTAGGCGGAGACGGAACTCTCCTCAATACAGCCAGAGAAATTGCGCCGTTCGGAATTCCTGTTTGTGGAATCAATATGGGGAATCTCGGATTTTTGACAGAAATTGAGTTGCCAGATTTAAGTAGTGCATTAGACCGGCTTATAAAGGGCGATTATTACATAGAAGAGCGACTTATGTTGGATGCCGTTGTTATTCGTAATGGCAATCCCATTTATATTTCACCCGCACTTAATGATGTAGTTGTTGCCAAGGGCGGATTTTCTCGTATGATAAAATTGAAATTATTTATTGACGAAGAACTTACCGCAGAATATCCAGCAGACGGACTAATTATTGCTACATCAACCGGTTCTACCGGCTATTCTTTATCATCAGGCGGACCAATCATCAATCCTCAGTTAAAAGTAATTGTCATTACGCCAATATGTCCTCATACATTACAATCTCGTCCTTTGGTTATTTCCGAAGAAGAGGAGATCAAAGTAAAAATGCAGGCAACTCATGATGATATTGTGCTTACTGTCGATGGTCAAACCGTCTATAACTTGCTGCCTGATGATGTCGTAGTTGTCAGACGTTCACCTTTTCGCGCACGGTTTATTAAATTTGCTGGCAAAAGTTATTATGAAACTCTACGAACCAAACTACGGCGAGGCGATCATAGTGGCTGTTGTTAATGCCACACAGATGGCGCACAAATTTATACTGCCCCGATTAGCAAATGCTACTCTTGTAATTGATGCTACTGCCGGTAATGGCAATGATACGCTATTTTTGGCAAAAAACAGTTCCGCAGAAACTACTGTATGGGCTTTTGATATTCAACCACATGCTATTGCTAATACACGGTTACTTTTGGAAAAGCACGACTTTTCCCATAAAGTCCGGCTTATTTTAGACAATCATGCGAATATTGCTAATTACATTAGCCACCCCATAGATATCGCCATGTTTAATCTTGGTTACTTGCCAGGTGGGGATCATAGCAAAAATACTTGTCCGGAAACCACCTTACAAGCGCTAAAACAAACGTTACAATTGATTACTGTTGGCGGTTTGCTGACAATTGCGACTTATCCCGGTTATGAGCATGGTAAAATGGAAACTGCTGCGGTACATCAGTATCTAACAACTTTGCCGCAGCAAACCTTCACAGTTGCATCTTGGACAATGGTTAATCAGGTAAACAGTCCGCCTGTTCTATACATAATAGAAAAAAGAAGGAGTGAATAGCTTGAAAGCTCTACGTCACTCGAAAATTAAGGAAATTATTGAACGCTATATTATTGAAACTCAGGAAGAATTGGCAGATGCGCTCCGGAAACAAGGTATTGACGTTACGCAGGCAACTGTTTCCAGGGACATTAAAGAACTTATGCTGATTAAAGTTCCTACTGGTGACGGGCGTTATCGCTATGCTTTTCCGCCTGAACAAAACATTGTATTTTCTCAGGCTCGTTTAGAACGCACCTTTCGTGATTCTATCGTGACAATTGATTACAGTCAAAACATTATAGTATTACGTACGCTGCCAGGTACAGCCCAGGCTGTAGCCTACACAATTGACTATGTCAAATGGCCGGAAATTATAGGCACAGTGGCTGGTGATGATACTATTTTTGTTTTAGTAAAACCAATCGAGGCTGTTTTGCCGGTTATCGCAAAATTTCAGTCACTCATGGGCAGTGGAATGTAGCCTTTAAGGAGAGATTAATGTACGATGCTAAAATCGCTGGCGGTTAACAATTTTGCACTTATTGATAAAGCCTACATCGAATTTGTAGCAGGCCTCAATATTTTGACAGGCGAAACAGGGGCAGGTAAATCTATCTTGATTGATGCTTTATCTGTCATTGTTGGTGGCAGGGCTTCCCTGGATTCTATCCGCTCTGGAGCCGATGACTTCCGGATCGAAGCCGTTTTTGATATAACCAGACTTCCTGCAATCTTAACAGAATTAGACGAACAGGGCATTACTCCGGAAGAAGACGGTACATTAATTCTAACCCGGCGCTTAAGCAAGCATGGAAAAAATTCTATTCACATCAACGGCTGCCAGGCAACATTAACCACTTTGCGAAAAATAGGCGAACACCTTGTTGATATGCATGGCCAACACGAAAATCAGGCTTTGCTGAGGACTGAGGTTCATCAGGTACTTACAGATATGTTTTCACCCGAAATCGCCCCTAAGCTCGAAGAATACCGCCAAGTTTATACAAAATGGCATAAAGTAAAAAATGAACTAACTTCACTTACCCAAGATTCAAGGGAACGACTGCAGCGTGAAGAGATGCTCTCATGGCAAACACAAGAAATATCTGCTGCCGCTCTGACTCCTGGAGAAGAGGAAAGCCTCGAAGTCAATGTTAAGGTTTTAGCTAATGCCGAAAAAATAGCAAATGCAGTTTCGCGTTCCTACATGCTTTTGAGTCAGGGAAATAAAGGCTTTACTGGTGTTGTGTCCTGCCTTGCCGATATTAAGCGTGATCTTGAAACCGCAGTGCGCTATGATACTGCATTAAATGACCAATTAACGGCAGTAACCGAATCTTTATACCAACTTGAAGAAACGATGGGCGACCTTAGAAACTATCAGGAAAATATTGATTTTAATCCGGCCAAATTAGCTAAATTGGAAGATCGGCTTGATGTCATCCATAAACTGAAAAAAAAGTATGGAGCAACAATTAGAGATATACTGAATTATTACGAGCAAGCTAAAGCTGAACTTGAGAATATAACTAATCATGATGAACGCCTAAATCAGCTTGAGCAATTGGAAACTCACCTGGGAAAAGAAATCAGGAAGTTGGCTGATATACTTGATAACCTTAGGCAGACTGCAGGCCAGGAACTATCTCGTCAAATCTCAACCCATCTAGCTGATCTGGGTATGCCAAAAGCTAAATTTACAGTTGATATCAGAAAGAGTGAGCACTATACTGTTAATGGTGCTAATGATATTGTTTTTTTGTTTTCAGCAAATTTGGGCGAAGAACCCAAATTATTGCCTAAGATTATCTCCGGCGGTGAATTGTCTCGTATAGCACTAGCTATCAAGACAGTATGCTCAGAGCGGGATGAAACGGTTACTATGGTTTTTGACGAAGTAGATGCCGGCATTGGTGGACAAACGGCTCAGAAAGTCGCCGAAAAAATAGCCAGAATTGCGGCTTTTGACAAACAAGTATTATGTATAACCCATTTGCCGCAAATTGCCTCAATGGCGGATCATCATATTTATATTGAAAAAGTAGTTGAAGAAGAACGGACAGCCACCCGTGTCATTCCCCTCACACCTGAAGGTCAATTAACTGAATTGGCTAGAATGTCATCTGGTGAAATAACAAAACTTTCTATGGATAATGCTGCTCAAATGTTAGAAATAGCTCAACACAAAAAAGAAAATTGGAAAAACAAAGCGTAAGCATGAGCTTACGCTTTGTTTTTTTAAAATATGAGCATTTTTAGCTTTCCAAAGCATTTAATCCCAATAATTCCGGAATAATCCCTATTTGATTCGGGAAATTCTAAATTACAACAGCTTAATATAAAAAATAATCTAAGGGGTGAACGCTAAAGCTGTAATTTGGGGAAGAATGTAATAGGGAGTGATGAAAGAAAACATGACAAGATATAATCAATTATTTAGCAGCAAACTACTTAGAGCAATATTGATTATCGGCGCAATCTTTGCATTTTGTCTTTCTCCACAATTCCGAAGTATTTACGGTCTTCCTATGCATATTCGAGTAATCGAAGGAGAACCGGCTTTCTTTGACGTAAACTTTCCGCTTACAGTTAAAGTTAGGCATAATAATAACAGCGATAGTATTGGTTTACAAACCCCTGGATTTTTTCCAATAATGACATTTGCACGTTCAGTATCATTGCAACCAGCCAAACTTGGTCAATCTACAATAGAATTTAAATTATTGGGTCTAATACCTTTGCGCAGTGTACAAGTCGATGTGCTGCCACCTATTCGTTTGATTCCCGGCGGCCATTCTATTGGAGTTGTGCTTCAATCTCAAGGTGTTATTGTCGTTGGAAACTCTCCCGTATTAACTATGCGTGGCCAGTATGTAACTCCGGCCAAAGATGCCGGCATTACAATCGGCGATACCATAATCAGTATTAATGGCATCGCAGTGCTAAGTGATGCTCAAGTAGCAGAAATAATTGATGAAAGCGGCAAAGCTAAACGCAACATTGATATTTTGCTCAAGCGCAGTGACGGACAACAAAATATCACGCTATCTCCGGTTTTGTGTCAAGATACCAAACGTTATCGCATTGGATTATTTGTACGTGACAGTGCCGCCGGAGTAGGAACATTATCTTTTTATGAACCCAATTCCAAAGTATATGGAGCCTTGGGTCATATTATTACAGATAGCGATACCAATCAGCCGGTTGATTGTGAACAAGGTAAAATTGTATTGGCAACCGTATCTGGCATTCAACATGGCAAAAGAGGGCATCCTGGTGAAAAAATTGGCGTCTTTATCGAGGAGGATCAATTATTAGGCAACATTAAAAAAAATACTCAATTTGGAATTTATGGAGAACTGAATGCAAAATTGACAAATGAAAAATATACAGAATCGATTCCGGTCGCCTCTATGAATCAGATTCAATTAGGGCCAGCAGAAATGTTAACCGTGGTAGACGGGCAAACCATTGACCGGTTTACTATCGAAATTCAAAAGATTAACCTGCAGGAAGCGCCTGAGAGTAAAGGGCTGGTTATCAAGGTTACTGACCCAAGGCTTATTGAAAAAACCGGGGGGATTGTTCAAGGGATGAGCGGCAGCCCGATTATCCAAAATGGTAAACTTATTGGCGCGGTTACTCATGTATTTGTCCATGATCCTACAAGCGGTTATGGCTGTTTTGTAGATTGGATGCTGATGGAAAGTGGCATAATTCCCAAAAAAGAACGTCAAACTGCCAGAAAATTATTTAGTTTTTCTGGCAGTTTTTTTCATACTTAGTTGTCATTAATTAACCATATCATATATAATTAAAGATATAATAAGTAAATAATAAAATATATGGTTTTTTTTTCCAATGAAGGAAGGATTTGGCGCGCTTTTGTCGAATACGTTTGTTATACATATAAGATGCGTTGGGAGGATGGCGAAACAATGGTTAGGGAAACAATAAAAGTAGCTATTGCTGACGACAACAAAGAGTTTTCGGATATCTTACAGGAATGTCTTAACCGAGAACCCGATATTGATCTCGTTGGTGTAGCGTATAACGGGGAACAAATTTTGTCTATTATTGAGGAGACAGCACCAGATGTTATCGTATTAGATATCATCATGCCGCATTTAGACGGTCTTGGCGTTTTAGAGCGGCTTAATGTTTCAAACAACAAGCGTCCTAAAATTATTATGCTTACGGCGTTTGGCCAAGAAACAATAACACAACGGGTAGTAGAATTAGGTGCTGACTATTATGTTTTAAAACCATTTAACATGGATGTGCTTATTAGTAGAATCAGGCAGTTAGCTGGTACCGGCACTACAATCCGCCCAGTAACGGCGGCCGCTACTATTCCTGTTATTAAATCTCGCCCGATGGATGTAGAAGTGACTAATATCATAAGAGAAATTGGTATTCCTGCACATATCAAAGGCTATCAATACCTGCGTGATGCAATTATGATGATTATTTCTGAAGTCGAGTTATTGGGTGCCGTCACTAAAGTTCTTTATCCAATGATTGCGGAAAAGTATTCAACTACCCCAAGCCGGGTAGAAAGGGCTATTCGTCATGCCATTGAAGTTGCCTGGAACCGCGGTAACATTGACATGATTAATAAACTTTTTGGTTATACCATCAAGCTTGATAAGGGCAAGCCTACTAACTCGGAATTCATGGCTATGATTGCTGATAAACTGCGCATGGAAATGCGTGCCAGCTGATATTATTTTGTGTAGACAAACAAACCCTCAGACATTTTGTCTGAGGGTTTGTCTTACTTTATTGCAGGATTTTTTTTACCTGCACTGAATAGAATAACAGTATTATTTTATTCAGTGCGGAGGTTCAATTGCATGCAGCGACATACTATTCTTGCCATTAATCCTGGTTCAACTTCAACCAAAATAGCGGTATATACTAATGAAACAATTGAATTTGAACAAGTTATCCGTCACAGTGTTGAGGATCTTAAACCATTTTCAACAATTTACGATCAATACGATTACCGCTTGCATTTAGTAGAAAAAGCACTTGTAGATCATAGCATTGATGTTAAAACCCTATCCGCTATTGTCGGACGTGGCGGACCGTTAAAACCGTTAGCAAGTGGTACCTATGCCGTAAACAATCTTATGATAGAAGATTTAAAAACCAAAGTACAAACCGAGCATGCTTCAAACTTAGGCGGTATATTGGCCAAAGGTATCGCCGATCAGGTTAATATTCCTGCCTTTATTGCTGACCCTGTTAGTGTAGATGAACTTCAACCATTAGCCAGAATCTCCGGCTTACCCGAAATTCCGCGCCGCAGCTTATTTCATGCTCTCAATTTAAAAGCAGTAGCCCATCGTGTGGCCAAAAGCTTACATAAAGACTATGAGGCTCTTACCTTAATTCTAGTTCATCTTGGTGGTGGCATTTCTGTTGGTGTACAGCAAAACGGGAAAATGATCGACGTAACCAATCCTAATGATCTTGGGCCTTTTTCACCTGAACGCGCCGGAGCTGTCCCTTCCTATGGCTTGATAGAGTTGTGTTTTTCAGGCAAATATACGCTTGATGAAATCAAGAAAAAACTAATTGGCAATGCCGGGTTAATAGCTCATCTTGGAACCAGTGACGGCCGCGAAGTAGAAAGCCGTATTGCAAACGGTGATGCAAAAGCAGCGCTTATTTATGAAGCCATGGCCTATCAAGTTGCCAAAGAAATTGGCGCTATGGCCACCGTAGTAAAGGGAGATCTTGATGGCATTGTTCTCACTGGTGGCTTGGCTTATTCAGAAATACTAGTAAATATGATTAGTGACCGGATAAAATTTATTGGCAACATAATCGTGCATCCTGGTGAAGATGAACTCCAGGCTTTAATTGAAAGCGCTTTGCGGGTATTACGCGGTGAAGAACAGGCTAAGGTCTATGAATAGCATAGACGTAAAAGAAACTATGAATAATAATCATATCACTATCTTTGTTGGTGAATTTGGCAGTGGCAAAACCGAACTAGCTGTCAATTATACTTTACAGTTAAATGCAGCCGGTATGGATACAGCCATTGTGGATATGGATTTAGTAAAGCCGTATTTCCGTACGCGGGAACAACGCGAATTGCTGGAAAAAAGAGGGGTACGAGTCGTTGCTCCTGACGCGCGTTTATCACATGCTGATTTGCCGGTATTACCACAGAATTTAATTCAAGCTTTGTCCCAAACACAGACTAAGGTCGTTATGGATGTTGGTGGTGGCGATGCGTCAATCGCGCTCGGGCAACTAAAACGCTACTTTGACAAATATAGCTATCAAGCCTTACTGGTTGTTAATACTAAGCGACCATTTACACGCGACCCACAAGGTATCATCCAAACACTTGCGCGTATTGAAGAGATTTCGCGTCTTAAAATCAGTGGTATAGTCAGCAATACCAATCTGGGATCGGACACTACTGCCGAACATATCTATCAGGGCCTGGCTGTTGTTGAGCAAGCTGCAAAACAATTAGCTTTGCCTGTTACCTGGGTAGTTGTACCTGACTGGCTAAAGCTTACCGACGAAATTAAACCGCCACTATTTATTTTGACACCTTGTACGCATTATCCCTGGATGATGTGATGTTACTATAAGGCTGAAAACCGTGGCTTGCCACGGTTTTTTTCGATAGTAGTGCACGCTATAGATTAAAATTACTGCCGATTCATCTTGCAGAGCTCACACAATGTCTTATATTTTTTACTTAAATTATTCAGTTCTTTTAGTAAATCCTTAAATTTTCCGCTAAAGTAAAAACCATTATAAATAATCATCTTCATCAGACAACCTCCTTATGGAGGTAATATATGAACCCTAGCGGTAATATATGTTAAAAACAGGAGGACAGCATTATGTCAGACATTCATAGTGATCTTTATGAAAAACTAGTAAGCTCAGAACGAATATTTGAAGGTAAGGTTATTAATCTAAGACGAGATACCGTAATTCTTCCTAATGACCAAACTGCCACGCGCGAAGTGGTAGAGCATCCTGGGGCAGTTGCTGTTGTACCGGTTACCAAGGAAGGTAATATTATCTTGGTACGACAATTCCGTCACCCGGTTGGGCAAATACTCTTAGAGGTACCTGCAGGTAAGCTTGATCCGGGCGAACCCCCGGAAAACTGTGCTTTACGTGAATTAGCGGAAGAAACTGGTTTTACGTCTAATAAACTGCGTCACTTAACTTCCATGTACACTACTCCCGGATTTTCCAATGAAATTATTCATGTATACCTGGCCGAAGACCTTGTTGAATCAGATAAACAGCCAGATGAAGATGAATTCATACACACAGAAGTCTTTACTCCCAAGCAAATCAAAGAGCTGATTACAACCGGTGAGCTCTGTGATTCCAAAAGTTTAGTGGCTTTGTGCCTGGCAGGAATATAAGTTATGTTGAATCAATATTTTACTGACCTCCACATTCATGTAGGCATGAGCCAAGCCGGCAAGTGGATCAAAATTCCTACATCCCGCCGCTTGACAGTTTGCGGAATCTTAGATGAGGCTGTTGAACGCAAAGGTATGGATATTATCGGTATTATCGACGCCTTATCACCCTTGGTGCTTGGTGATTTAAGAGCATTGGTTGATCAGGGCCTCTTGGTACCGGTTAGCAGCGGAGGATATCTCTACCGTGACCATTTACTGGTTGTTCTTGGTGCAGAAATTGAAACCAAAGAGACCAATGGCGGTTTAGCACACACACTGGTTTTTTTGCCTGATATTGAGACTATGACCACATTTTCTAACTATATGAGCCAATTTATCCGCAATATTACTCTTAGTTCGCAAAATGCCCATATGCCCTTAAAACAGCTTATACAGATTGCCAGTGGGTTTGATGCGCTGATTATACCGGCTCATGTTTTTACACCCCACAAAAGCCTTTATGGCGTATGCTGCAATCGAATATCCCATGTCCTTTCAGATCAGGATATGGGCAAACTGGCCGCCATTGAACTAGGCCTAAGTGCAGACAGTTCTCTGGCAGACCAAATCAGCGAATTGACCGATTTTACTTTTCTCTCTAACTCTGATGCCCATTCACTTGACAAGATTGCTCGTGAATACAATGTTTTTTCCCTAAATACATTATCTTTTGAGGAAATAGCAAAAGCTTTATCTCGTAAGGATAACCGTCAGGTTATTGCCAACTATGGGCTGGATCCCCGCTTAGGAAAATATCACCGCACTTTTTGTCAGGAGTGCGGCTTTACTCCAGACACAGAAGATGTTCCTGCCAGCAAGTGCCCACAATGTAACAGTAACACCTTAACTAAAGGAGTATGGGAAAGAATTACAGAAATAGCTGATCACGCTAAACCACATCATCCGCTACATCGGCCACAGTATTTTTATCAGATTCCTTTGGAATTTATCCCCGGCATCGGCAAAAAAGTTATGACTAAACTGCTGGCGGAATTTAAAACTGAAATGAATATTATTCATTATGCTACCTATGAGACATTAAGCCATATAGCCGGCAATAAAATTGCCGATTATATTATGAAGGCCCGCACTGGAACTGCGGCAATCAGCGCGGGCGGTGGCGGCATATACGGCCGGATCAAAATATAGTGGACAAATAGGTCTAAACAGTTTTAGCAAAACATATATTGTAGCAGGTACTGGCAGGGAGGTACATGTATGCTAAAACTGCTTCGCAGAAATATCGTTGAATATTTCCGGGCGAATATTGTCGCTTATTTTTTTATGGTACTTATTTTTATCATTGGGATAGTCATTGGCGCGATGGCTGTACGAACACTGCCAGATGAACAAAAAATTGAACTTGTTGGCTATCTGCAGGTTTTTTTACAGGGATTGACAGAACAACCGTCTAAAGTTGTTGATACCTCGTTACTGCTGGCTAATGCAATCGGCAATAATACTAAAATAATTGCTATTATGTGGTTGTTAGGCTTTACCATTGTCGGTATACCTTTTGTCCTATTTCTGATATGCCTCAGAGGATTTGTAATTGGGTTTACCGTTGGCTTTTTAGTCAATGAATATGTAATGAAAGGCTTGCTATTTGCGATTGTCGCTGTTTTGCCGCATAATTTCTTGGCAGTTCCCGCAATTTTAGCAACAGGGGTAGCGGCAACAACATTTTCTTTAATGTTGGTAAAGCGGAAAGCTAAGACTAAAGATAGTCTATTTTATAACTCCATCGCCTATTCAATACTTTGTCTTGCAATGCTGATAGTTATGTTGGCTGCAGCATTTATCGAAGTATATGTTTCTCCGGTATTTATGAAAATGGTAGCACAATTTATCTAGTAAACTAAAAGGTTGAAAATATAACTCAGCCTTTTTTTGTTGTCTTATTACCTATATTACAATTTTCAAAAGATGAATAAACCTCTTAGTGAGTGAATACGTATATTATTAAGTTAAGCCAGACTAAAACAAGGGTGGGAGGGAAGTAATGGCAGATGGTACTTACATTTTCTTGGCACGGTATCCTTAAAAAATCGAAATTATATATAAAAATCATTTTAGTGACGCTTATTATTTTCTATATTCTGCCACAGTTAATCTCTATACTATGGGAGTGTGTTAACCCAGGCCTGAGAATACGCGACCAACACTTATTAGAAAAGCCATTACGGGTTATGGCCACTTCTGTTATAGTTGACTTTTAACATGTCATAGATTAGCAATTATTACAAAAAGATGCTAAATCTCTACAAAACCCAGTAGACAAATAAAGGAAAAGCAAACTTAGTGTTGAATTAATAAACAAGATCAGATATGTTACATGCATTAGCTGGAAATCTGGGAAGAAAAAAGGGTGGTTAAATTAAATGGAATCGTATGTCAATGATTTTATTAACTATCTTGCAGTTGAGCGGGGCTTGGCTCAAAATACATTAGAATCCTATGGCCGGGATCTAAGACAGTTTCATACATTTTTGCAAAATAGTCAATTAGACTTCTTACAGAACTCGAACCGCGACACCATCCTAAGCTACCTTAATAATCTTCAAGTTAAAGGGCGGGCTGTTTCCACAATCTCGCGTAATTTGGCTGCAATAAAATCATTTTACCAATATCTTGTCCGCGAACATCATTTGGAGAAAGACCCTGCCGTAAATTTAGAATCACCTAAATTAGAAAAAAAGCTGCCCAAAATTCTTAGCATTGCAGAAGTAGAAGAGTTGCTAAAACAACCCAATACGTTTCAGCCTACCGGCCTTAGAGACAAATCAATGCTGGAACTGCTATATGCTACCGGAATCAGAGTTTCCGAGCTAATTAATCTTAATATATCTGATGTTAATCTTGATATGGGATATATCAAATGTTATGGAAAAGGCTCCAAGGAACGCATTGTGCCGTTAGGCTCTATTGCAGCAAAATGCGCCCAAGAATACATAAATAAAGGACGTCCCAAATTGGTACGCACCTATGAAGAATCTTCGTTATTTGTTAATCATCATGGTAACCGACTTACCCGTCAGGGTTTCTGGAAAATTATTAAAAAATATGCAATGGAGGCTAATATCACTAAAGATATTACTCCCCATACATTGCGGCATTCTTTTGCCACTCATCTACTAGAAAATGGAGCAGATTTACGCTCAGTTCAAGAGATGCTTGGTCATGCAGATATCTCTACAACACAGATTTACACTCATGTTACGAAAAATCATTTAAAAGAGGTTTATGATAAAACTCATCCTCGAGCATAATATGATTATACAGTTATAGAGGAGCATAGAACTTTGTTTAAACGAATATTTGTGATTGTACTTGACAGTGTAGGAATTGGGGCAATGCCTGACGCCGCTGCGTATGGCGATGCCGAGGCAAATACGCTGGTACATATTGCTGAATATAAGGGCGGGCTTACTTTACCGGTTTTAACCAGCATGGGATTAGGTTGGATCGAATCTATTGCCGGTATTCCAAAAGTTTCCCGTCCTCTTGCTGCTTTTGGAAAGATGTCAGAACTCTCCGAAGGCAAAGATACAACAAGCGGACACTGGGAATTAGCCGGTTGTCCGCTGTTTTCGCCTTTTCCTGTATATCCAAACGGTTTTCCGCCTGAAGTTATTGAAAAATTCACGGCTTACACCGGCCTCAAGGTATTAGGCAATAAAGCAGCATCCGGTACTGAAATTCTTGTGGAACTAGGCGAAGAACATCTGCGAACAGGACAACCCATCGTCTACACTTCAGCAGATAGTGTTTTCCAAATCGCTGCCCATGAAGAAATAATCCCCCTAAACCGGTTATATGAAATATGTAAAATTACACGCGAACAAGTATGTATTGGCGACCATGCTGTAGGCCGGATTATTGCCAGGCCTTTTGTTGGTAAACCAGGCAGTTTTACACGTACATCTAATCGTCATGACTATAGTATCAAACCGCCGGCACCTACCATACTTGATATGCTAAAACAGGCTAAACTATCGGTAACTGGTATTGGTAAGATTGCCGACATTTTTGCCAACCAAGGCTTAACCCAATCTTTTCCCACAAAATCAAACCTGCAAGGTATGGAAATCCTGGCTGATTTAGCGCAAACTAATTCGGAGGCTGGGTTAATCATGGCTAATCTCGTTGAATTCGATAGTTCTTATGGCCATCGCAATGATGCATTAGGTTATGCTGGGGCGCTAGAAGAGTTCGATAAGAATTTGGCAACCCTGCTTCCCAAACTCAAAAACGATGATTTATTAATAATTACCGCAGATCACGGCTGTGATCCGACACTAGCGGGAACTGACCATACACGTGAATATGTGCCGCTATTAGTCTATCATCCTAGCTTAGCGTTAATAGGCCAACCCATTAATTTGGGTGTACGCACAACCTTCGCCGACCTAGGGGCAACTATTGCCGATAATTTCAATTTATCTGCACTGCCATATGGTCAGAGTTTTTTAAAAGAGATATCGAGGTGAATAAATAGTGCGGGCAGTAGATATAATTGCCAAAAAGCGCGATGGAGTGGAATTATCAGACTCTGAAATTGAGTGGCTGATAAAAGCATATACGAATAATGAAATACCCGATTATCAAATAGCGGCTTGGCTGATGGCAGTCTTTTTTGACGGAATGACCTATAAAGAGACGGCCGCACTTACCATGGCTATGGCTACATCCGGGAATATGGTTGATCTTAACCAAATACCTGGGATAAAAGTAGACAAGCATAGCACCGGCGGGGTGGGAGACACAACTACCCTCATACTTGCTCCCCTGGTCGCTGCCGCCGGAGTTCCTGTAGCAAAAATGTCAGGACGCGGTTTAGGGTTTACCGGTGGAACTATTGATAAGCTTGAGTCTATTCCCGGCTTTAACACGACACTCAATTATCATGAATTTATTACCAATTTAGAGTCCTATAAAATCGCCATAACCGGGCAATCAGCGGCAATAGCACCGGCAGATGGCAAACTTTACTCACTGAGGGACGTAACCGCTACCGTAGAAAGTATTCCGCTTATTGCCTCATCAATCATGAGTAAAAAAATCGCGTCAGGCGCAGACAAAATAGTGCTAGATGTTAAAGTTGGCAATGGTGCTTTTATGAAAAGCAAAGCCGAGGCTATTGAATTAGCGAAAACTATGGTTGGTATTGGCCAGCTTGTCGGCCGTGAGACTGTTGCAATATTGACAAGTATGGAGCAGCCCTTAGGTGCGGCAATCGGCAATAGTCTGGAAATCAAAGAGGCTATTAGTATTTTATCAGGCAAAGGCGAACCTGCACTGCGGGAAGTCTGCTTAACCCTTGGTTCACATATGCTGCTACTAGGCAGCAAAGCAGAATCTTACGCAGATGGCTATCGCCAACTATCCGACTTAATTGAAAACAAGCAAGGGTTAGCTAAGTTTAGTGAATTTATTGCGGCTCAAGGCGGTGATTCTTCCATCTTGCAGGATGATAGTAAGCTGCCGCAAGCCAAGTTCATTCAAGAGGTTAGAAGTTCTTCTCAAGGCTATGTTACCGCAATTAATGCCGCTCAAATTGGTTATGCGGCCATGCGCCTGGGAGCTGGCAGAGAATATAAAGGTCAGGCAATTGACTTGGCCGCAGGCGTGCTAATGCACTGTCGAGTGGGGCAAACCATCCAACCTAATCAGCCGCTGGCAACAATCTATACCAACGACGAATCAAGACTTTTGGAGGTAACTTCGGTAATTTTAGAAGCGGTTCAGCATAAAGATCAACCGGCAGTGCCTTTACCACTTTTCTTAGGAATAGTTGATAAAAATGGATATCATCAATAACTGGCATAATGCCAGTTATTTTTTTTATTGCAAAATCCGGTTTAAGCTGATTTTAAACCGGGAATTATAGACTCAAAAGAAAGGAGTGTTAGAATGCTTCGTAAAATTTCATTGACAACATTACTTCTAGTCACATTTGTTATTACCTCGGTCGTCGGCGCTCCTGTTGCACCGACGGTGACGATCTCCAATGCGCAATTACAAACAAGTGCAGTATCAGCTGTACTCATGGATGAAAACGGAACTATCCTTTTTGAAAAGGATGCCCATAAGCGATTACCGCCAGCCAGTGTAACCAAAATTATGACTTTACTCTTAGCGGTTGAAGCCATTGAGCAAGGACGTATTAATCTCACCGAGGAAATATACACCAGCGAAACAGCCTGGCGTCAAGGCGGTTCACAAATCTGGTTAGAACCCGGTGAAAAAATGACCGTTAAAGATATGCTGTCCGCCGTGGCAATAGTTAGCGCAAATGATGCTGCCGTGGCACTTATGGAACATATTTACGGCAATGAACAATCTGCTGTTGACGCTATGAATAAACGCTCCGAAGCCTTGGGGCTTACTGACACTCATTTTAACAATGTGAATGGGTTGCCAACCGCTGATCACTATATGAGTGCCTATGATGCCGCACTAATTGCCAAAGAGGCAATCACTCATCCCTTGTATATGGAAATGTGCGGCATTAAAGAAGCATGGCTGCGCGATGGTAAGAACTGGCTGGTGAACACCAATAAGCTATTATGGTGGTATAAAGGAGGAGATGGCCTCAAAACCGGTTGGACAGAAGAAGCAAAATACTGTTTTGTCGGCACCGCCAAACGCGATGGCCTCCGCCTTATCTCAACGGTTTTTGCCACACCAGAACCACGTTCACATCTCAGAGAGAGTATGAAGCTTCTTGATTGGGGTTATGCAAACTTTTCGGCTATACCTATCGTCAATCAAGGTACAGTTGTGGAACGGCTAAAAGTTAACAAAGGTATTGAAAAAGAAATTCAATTAATTGCTTCCCAAGACTTAAATTTAATTGTCCCCAAAGGGCAAAACAAAAATCTCCAAAAGAAAATAGTCGCTGACTCCAGTATCAGTGCTCCAATCGTTCAGGGTCAAAAATGCGGCGAGCTTATAGTAATTAAAGATGGTAAAGAACTCGGCAAAATTGATCTGCTGGCTGAAAAAACGGTACCGAAAGCTGGCTTAATACAAATCTTTCAGACCATGCTTACTAACATGTTTACAATTTTTAATTAAAGCAGGCACAAATAAATAAAAAACTGCGGAATTTTTCGCAGTTTTTTATTTATTTGCAGGAAAATATTTCCTTTTATCGAAATATCTTTTATACATTGTTAACATAGGAGGTCATATTCTTGAAAGTCGTTACATTTATGAAACAGGGCATCCTGGTTGTACGTTTAGACGGTGAATTGGATGTTTGTGGAGCTAACGAATTTCGAAATTCAGTTGATGATGCACTTGAATTAACCGGTGCCAAACACATCTTACTGAATATGCAAGGAGTTAGTTTCATTGATAGTTCGGGCTTAGGTGTTATTCTTGGCAGATATAAACGTATTGCTCAGCAGGGCGGCAAAATACTAGTCGTTCATCTTGCGCCGCAGGTTAAGCGCATATTTGAATTAGCTGGGTTAATGAAAATATTGACAATTTACCAATCCGAAGAACAAGCACTTGATTTAGTCTAAGGAGGCTTTAGTAATGGAATTTCCGATTAAAAATCAGGTTAAACTTTCACTCTTAAGTATCAATGAAAATGTAGGCTTTGCCCGGGCTGCCAGTGCTGCTTTTTCAGCACAAGTGGATTTGACACTCACAGAGATTGACGAAATCAAAGTTGCTGTTTCAGAAGCAATATCTAATGCCGTCATTCACGGGTACGGTGAACTTGTCGATAAGGATAACTATATTGAATTAGTAATGAACTTATATCAGGATAAACTTGAATTTGTAATAACCGATTATGGGCGGGGAATTGCCAATGTGGAAGAAGCAATGCAGCCTTCATTTTCAAGTGACCCAGAACGCATGGGCCTTGGTTTTGTCTTTATGGATTCATTTATGGATGAACTGGAGGTAATCTCTGAACCTGGACAAGGTACAACCGTAAGAATGGTCAAAATGATCGTGCCCAGCGTAGAGCATTAGGTGAAGAACATGCTCAATGAAGAGGAATTTAAAGCACTTTTAATTAAAGCCCATTCAAATGACCCCTCCATAAATACAGCAGCAAAAGAATGCCTGCTGGAAGCTAATTTAAATTTAGTTAGAAGTATTGTTCACCGTTTTTCAAATCGTGGTTATGAATGGGATGATTTGTTTCAAATTGGCTGTATTGGACTTTTAAAAGCGATTGAGCGCTTTGATCTCAATTTTAGTGTGAAATTTTCGACCTATGCTGTTCCGATGATCATTGGTGAAATACGTCGCTTTATTCGCGATGATAATTCTATTAAGGTTAGCCGCCCCTTAAAAGAGCTTGCATTTCGGGTTCACAAAACACAGGAACGGTTGCAAGGAACTCTGGGACGTGAACCAACAATCACAGAAATTGCAGCAGAGTTAGCGTTGGTTCCCCAAGAAATTGTTTCAGCACTGGAGGCCGTTCAACCCCAGTTATCTATTTATGAACAAACATTTCAAGGTAGCGACGGCAGCGATACAATCCATCTCTTAGATCAACTCACGCTTACAACTGGTCAGGATAATAGCTATTTTGATAACTTGGCATTAAGAGAAGTCTTAACTCGCCTCCCCGTGAAAGAACGTACTGTTATTTATTTACGCTTTTTTGCTGATAAAACTCAGTCTGAAATTGCCGCGGCAATCGGGCTATCGCAGGTGCAAGTATCACGCATAGAAAAACAAGCGCTCAAATTAGTCAGAGAGCTGCTCCAGACTTCAAATTGAAGTCTGTTTTTTTTTTGATAAATAACATACTTTACATATAGTATTAAATATTTTTTGGGACACACTAAAACTGAGGTGAATACAATGGATCGTACTATTAGTCATTTCAGATTCAAAAGCATCATTTATTTATTTTTGATATTCCTGCTAATGGCCAGCAGTACGGCTGCCTGGTTGTATTTTGACTCTGACATTCCTAAAAAAACTCCGCTTCGTGCCAAACAAGTTTTTCAGTGGCATAACAATCAAAATAATGCACACACTATAATTGCCAACCAAACATAATATCAAGGAGGAATACGATGGTTGTAAAAGTTATTGAACTAGTTGGAACCTCTCACCATAATTGGACAGATGCAGTAGATAATGCGGTTCTTGAAGCTTCTAAAACTCTAGATGACATTGTCGGAGTGGAAGTCACTAACTTTACCGCAAATGTTGGCAACGGCCATATTGCCGAATACAAAGCCGATGTAAGAGTTGCCTTCCAGGTTCACCACTAAAATTATGAAATGGAAAACGCGGCTTCTATAAACAAAAGCCGTAGTTATTCGTAATCATGTTAAGAAAGATACTTTCTGTTTGCGAAATACAGAAAAGACACCTCTTTTGGTGTCTTTTCTTGTTGGAATCTTCTCACATAATAGTGGAGGTGACATATATTTGTTTGACAAAAAAATCAGTCAAGCTGAACAAGAGCAGTTTCAAAAAAAATATGAGCAATTAAAGCCCAAAACTCCCATATTAAAAAATGTACTATGGGCATTTGTTGTCGGTGGTTTGATTTGTATGTTAGGCCAATTTTTAATCAATTATTATATAAGTTTGGGATTTAGCAAAAAAGAAGCCAGCGGACCGACTTCTGTGACATTGATATTTTTAAGTGCTTTTTTTACCGGCTTAGGCATCTACGATGAGCTTGGTCGCAGAGCAGGAGCCGGATCAATTGTACCAATTACCGGGTTTGCCAATTCCATTGTAGCACCTGCAATGGAATTTAAACGGGAAGGTTACGTATTTGGTATCGGTGCCAAAATGTTTGTCATTGCAGGTCCGGTACTGGTGTATGGTATTTCTACCGCAATACTTATCGGGTTCATATATTGGTTACGTCTGTAAAAAGCGAGGGTAAAACAGATGAATAAAAAACGCGGGCAACAGAGTATCATTTTTTCCTCGCCGCCAGTTATAACAAGTACAGCTAATATAGTTGGCCCCATGGAAGGAGAAGGGCAGCTAACTGAATTCTATGACAAGATATTGGAAGATACACTTGACGGTAACTCCAGTTGGGAAAAGTGTGAATCCAAAATGATGGAATGGGCAATTAATACTGCTGTAAATAAAGATAACAGCGTTTTAGGCGATATTGACTATGTTCTTGCTGGCGACTTGCTTAATCAATTAATGAGTACCCATTTTGCTTTACGCGGAATCGGACGTCCCTTTTTGGGTTTATATGGAGCTTGCTCAACGTTAGCGGAAGGCATGCTGCTTGCTTCAACACTTATCGATGGGAGCTTTGGCAATAAAACGATTGCTGCTGCTTCCAGTCACCACGATGCCGCCGAACGTCAATACCGTTTTCCTACCGAGCAAGGTGTGCAGCGGCCAATGGTAGCGCAGTGGACAGTGACTGGTTCGGGCGCGGTGGTTATTTCTGCCACAGGCAACGGGCCGCGGATTACGGCGGCAACAGTGGGTAAAATAGTAGATATAGGACTAAAAGATCCTAATGCCATGGGGCCGGCAATGGCTCCGGCTGCCGCCGATACATTATGGCATCATTTTGAAGATTGTGGCCGCCGGCCTGATTATTATGACATGATTTATACCGGTGATCTTGGCAGTGTCGGCAAAGCTTTGGTTATCGAGTTATTTAAAGCCAAAGGTGTAGATTTGTCAGCAAATTATGAAGACTGCGGTTGCATGATTTTTAAGGATAATCAGGATGTCCATGCCGGTGCCAGCGGTTGTGCAAGTTCAGCAATTGTATTTACCGGCTATATTTACCGACTACTTATGCAACAGAAACTGCACCGAATATTGTTTGTCGGCACCGGAAGCTTACACAGTACTACGTCATACCAACAAAAAGATTCCATACCTTGCATTGCGCATGCTGTAGCTATTGAAATGTAAAGGGGGTACGTTGTTTGCAAGCCTATCTGATGGCCTTCGTCATTGGTGGTTTCATTTGTGTAATCGGCCAACTGCTCATGGATCTTACTCCGCTTACACCGGCACATGTCTTAGTTTTATTTGTTGTTATGGGTGGCATTCTAAGCGGATTAGGTTTATATCAACCTCTGATTGACCTTGGTGGAGCAGGAGCAACTGTTCCTTTGCCAGGATTTGGCCATTCTCTGGTCTCAGGAACAATTGAAGAAATAAACAAAGTAGGTTTTTGGGGAATCTTTACCGGTGGAGTAAAAGCTGCATCAGCCGGAATAACGGCTGCAATCGTATTTGGTCTGGCCATAGCAATTGTGTTTAATCCCAAAGGGTAAACGAAAATTTGAGGTGAGTAAAGTGACAAAGCGATTTTCCAGTAAAATAGCAAACCAAGCTGCGCCGTCCCTGTTACGATCGCAAAGTCTGGAACGCTCACAGCTTGATGCAAATGCAATTGAAGAAATATCAAAAATCTTTATGCAGACACAAACGAATATGTTAAATAATAAGCCAGGCAATAATTCACAGGAAAATCCGTCGCAGGAAATGTTGACGCTATTACAGCAAATTAATACTAAGTTAGAAGGCTTGCAAAACTCTTTACAGGCAGATGACAACTCGAATAATCAGACTCAGCAAAGCGGCCAGCAATCCGACGCAAAGCAGCAAAACATAAAGTCTCAACAGCCGGTACAAGCTCAAGCTGCCAATGAGTCAAACAATGAAACTGAAGTGTCACAGGAATTAAAAAAACTGTTCAGTACTTTACTCACCAATCAGCAAGCAAATTCATCAAGCGACAGTCAGCAACAAACTACCAACGGCCAAAAAGCAATACAGAAAACCGGCCAAGGCAGCCAACAAACCAACAGACAAAATTCCTCAATTGCCGTACAAACAGCTGCCCAAGTACTTTCCCAAGCACAATATGAACTTTCTAACGAACTCGAAGCAAGCCTGCAAAGCCTCAAACAAGTAATCAGTGAAAGTGAAAAAATCGCCAATAAAATCAGCAATTTATTAGGAGAAGAAAATGACCAACAGCAATGAGGTGTTGAAGTGAACAAGATAACCAAACAAAATAAAAAAATCCGAGTTATTCTTGTTACCGACGGCGACAAGGTTGCGCAAG
This sequence comes from Bacillota bacterium, assembly GCA_017889705.1. Lineage (GTDB taxonomy): Bacteria > Bacillota > Negativicutes > Sporomusales > Sporomusaceae > Sporomusa. Next base: position 114,894 of record JAGGAB010000001.1, read on the forward strand.
AAGCAGTTGAAGCTATTGGCTCATCTTTGGGATTACGCTGTATTTCGGCTTCAGCGGGAAATCCAACACCCATCAGTGGTAAAAAAATAGTTAATCTTTTAAAAACAGTTCCTTATGACCCGGTGCTAGTGATGTTTGACGATAAAGGACATAGTGAAAAAGCAGAGGGAGAACAGGCCCTTGAATATGTCGCTAATCATCCGGACATTGAAGTGCTGGGAGTAGTGGCGGTAGCCTCTAATACTACCGGTATTGAAGGCATCCATGCTGACGCCTGTGTTGACTGCCATGGGCATGTAATTGATCGTCCTGTTGATAAAAAAGGCGAAATAAAACCCAAACCGGCTTGTGCCTGCGAATCCAACATCATCGGTGACACCGTCGACGTGCTAAATGATCTTGAAATTCCGGTTATTATCGGAGTTGGGGATATAGGGAAAATGGACAAGCATGACGATCTTAGCCGCGGAGCGCCCATTACCAGGAAAGCCATTGAAGAAATATTGAAACGGAGTGACCTACATGTCTGAGGAAAAGCCAATTGACAAAGATCTTGACAGCAATATAAATTATATTAAAGACAAACTTGGAGTTGGCGAAACCTTTGATATAGTCTTCCGCGAATATAAAGTCGGACGAAAACGAGCGGCTTCTTTTTCAATTAATGGAATGACAAATGATGTTGTATTATCAAATGTTTTTGAAGAATTAACTGCTTATAACCAGGAAGAGCTGACAATTAATACGTTAGAAAAACTGTTTTATTCGCGCACAACCCATTCCCAGGCAAAATTAGTAGCTAATATGAACGATGCCATAACCAGCCTGTTATCGGGAGAATTATTGTTCTTTGTCGATGGGGCAGAGCAGGTTATGATCATTGATGCACGTGCCTATCCAACGCGTGCGCCAGCTGAATCTAACATTGAAAAAGTAACCCGTGGATCGCGTGATTCTTTTGTTGAAACTATTGTATTTAACACGGCATTAATTCGCAGACGCCTACGTGATCCAAATCTTCGGTTTGAAATTGTTAAAGTCGGTACGCGGTCACAATGTGATATTGCCGTTTGCTATATCAAAGATATAACTAATCCTGAGCTGATTTCCACTGTTAAAGACAGAATTAATAATATTAATATTGACGGTGTTCCTATGGCTGAAAAAGCAATTGAAGAATATATCGTACAAGGCAACAAATGGAACCCGTTACCTAAAGTCCGTTATACAGAACGACCTGATGTTGCAGCCGTACACCTCTTAGAAGGTCATGTTTGTATAATTGTTGACACATCGCCGAATATTATGATACTGCCAACAACACTTTGGCATCATGTACAACATGTTGAAGAATTCCATCAGAATGTGTCCATTGGTTCCTATTTGCGCCTGATTCGCCTAACCGGAGTGATATTATCGTTAGTTTTACCGCCGTTATGGCTGGCGTTGGTGTTGAATCGTCAGTTATTACCAGAATCGCTTGCTTTCCTTGGCCCACAAGAACCTGGTATTATACCGCTTGGAATCCAGTTTCTTCTGGCGGAGTTTGGGATTGAATTAGTCCGAATGGCAACAGTACATGTTCCTACAGCCCAATCAACAGCCTTAGGATTTATCGGAGCTTTCATGCTTGGTGATATTGCCACAAAAGTTGGCTTATTCGGTAATGAGACTATTTTTTATACCGCAGTAGCTGCAGTCGGCGCTTTTGCTACTCCCAGCATGGAATTTTCCATGGCAATCCGTCTCTTCAGAGTATTTATTATCGTTTTAGTCATGCTATTTAAACTTCCCGGTTTACTGGGCGGATTAGCAGCAGTATTCCTGCTGATGCTAACTACGAAATCTTTTAATATTCCTTACCTATGGCCGGCTTTGCCATTTAATTTTAAAGCCATGAAAGATGTATTATTCCGCCTGCCGATACCAAACAAAATCTTACGACCGGCAGTGCTCAAGCCGCAAGATGCGGATCGTCTTGAAACTTCCGGCACAGAAAAGAACAAACAGGACAAGGGTAAAAAATAGACTTAATGCCGCCTGCATATATTTTTGCAGGCGGCATTAAGTCATTATGGTTATAGTTATTTGCCTCTAAAAAACTCACGTATCTTTCCCATGCTTTCATTTATATTGGCTTCTTGTTCGAGAAAAGCTCCTTTATTTTCGGCATTAATAGCATCTTTTATTTGATTGACCACAGCATGCGTTTTAGTAATTTCCCCCAGAATACCAACTTGTTCCATACTTGGTTTTACTTTTTCCCAGGTTCCTTGCAATTCTTTTGCTTTGGCAGCGGCTTTTGTCCAATCCTTATCTTCTATATAAAAGCTTACATTTCGAATACCATTGCTTACGGCAATTATATCTGCAACAGGTGATAACTTATACGATTTTCCAATATCACTGATGCTAGCCATAAACTTAATTAAGCTTTCATAAGAATCAGTTACTTTTTTACTTTCAATAGCCGCTGTTAACTTTTCAATTGCTGCATCAGCTTCTTTTACACCTTTTTTTTCGCCGGCTGCCGCTTTAGTTTCTTGCCACAACGTTTGTAAAGTGACAAGTCCTGCCTGAGCCTGTGCCCAATCGCCTTTGTTAATTCCTTCAAACACAACTCCGGCACTTGCCTCTAGATCGTATAACTCAGCCGGCGCGGAAATAAAACGCTCTAAGAACGCCGCTGGATTAGGTTTGGACTCTGCCGGTTTACCGGAAGGACCAATTTCTGGTTTAGGAGCAGGGCCGGACAATAAACTGCCACATCCTGTCAAACCAACCTGTAAAAAGAGCAAAAGAAGTACAACAAACTTTACCTGAATCGATGCCTGCATCTTAATAAACACCTCCTGTTAAATAAAGCAAAAAACACCATTGCGGCAGCTATATTTAGTCTGGACAGTTATTAATAATTTTAGTATAAGAAATAATCGGCTATTTCATTTTGCTTTTTACTGCTTTTTTAGTATAATTTAGTAGTACGTTTAGCTAATGTGATAAGGAGGCTATCTATTGTTTGGTTTTGATGCCGATATGATATTTCGGATTCCGGCTCTGTTAATTGCACTTACGGTCCATGAATACGCGCATGCGCGGGCTGCCGTAAGTCTAGGCGATCCAACACCAAGACTGCTGGGACGACTCACTCTGAATCCAGTCGCGCACTTAGATCCTATTGGTCTTATTATGCTGTGGTTGTTCAAATTTGGCTGGGCTAAGCCGGTACCTATCAATCCGAGCTATTTTAAGAATTATCGTCAAGATACGTTAATCGTATCCTTGGCTGGCCCGGTGTCCAATATGCTGCTTGCGCTAGTAACTTATTTTTTATTTATTTTATCTAAAATGCTTTTTTTGAGCAGTGAGTGGGTCAAGATCTTGGAAATGCTCTATAGCTATAACATTCTACTGGCTATTTTTAATCTTGTACCTATACCACCGTTAGATGGTTCTAAGGTATTAGCAAGTATCTTGCCGGTCAAGTACGAACACATATTTGAACAAATGGAGCAATATGGACCCTTTATATTAATGGGACTTGTCTATATTGGCGTTATTGGCATAATTACTTATCCATTTATGAGTGCTTTGGATTATATAATTAAAGTAATAGTTTTTACAATTTTGTAACAGGGGGAGATACATTTGACTAAGAAACGTATTTTTAGTGGCATGCAGCCATCAGGAAATTTTCATATGGGAAACTATCAGGTGCTTGCCAATTGGATTAAGCTTCAAGAAGAGTATGATTGCCTATATGCAATCGTAGATTGGCATGCGCTTACATCTTCCTATGAAGATACCAGCAAAATTCCTGAACGCATTGAAAATATGGCACTTGACTGGTTAAGTGCCGGTCTTGACCCGGAAAAAAATATTATCTTTGTTCAGTCCCATGTAAAAGAACACGCTGAACTACACTTATTATTATCAATGATGACACCGCTTTCCTGGCTGGAACGTGTCCCCACCTATAAAGACAAATTGCAACAATTAGGAGAAATGGGTAAAGAAATAAACACCTATGGCTTCTTAGGATATCCAGAATTAATGGCAGCCGACATTATACTCTATAAAGCCAATGCAGTCCCCGTTGCCGAAGATCAGATTCCGCACCTTGAACTGACACGTGAGATTGTTCGCCGTTTTGGTAATTTGTACAAGCCGGTATTCCCTGAACCGCAGGCTATCTTAAGTCCGCTTTTGCCAGGAATTGATGGCCGCAAAATGAGTAAATCCTACGGCAACGAGATTCCTTACGCAGCCGAACCTGATGAATTACAGGCGCGAGTAAGACTTATGATTACAGATCCGCAGCGCGTTAAGAAAACCGATCCTGGCAACCCGGATATCTGCACAGTATATACCTTCCATAAGATTTTCAGTCCTGATCAGACTGAAATTGCCGGTCAATGCCGCAATGCTGGCATTGGCTGTGTAGAATGTAAAAAACGCCTGGCTCAGCAAATGGTAACTACACTTGCTGACGTGCATGGACGCCGCAAGGAAATGGCGCAAAGACCAGACAAATTAAAAGAAATACTGGCTTATGGTGCCGAACGTGCACGCAAAGTTGCTGCAGCAACCATGGAAGAGGTCCGGGCAGTCATGAATTTAGGCTAATATGTCTACAAATGCCTATAGTGTTAAATTAGAATCGTTTGAAGGCCCGTTAGACCTCTTAATGCATTTGATAGAAAAAAACCAGGTAGATATCTATAATATTCCCATCGCCAAAATTACTGAACAATATCTGGATTATCTTAAGAATATGGAACACTTCAACATTGAAGTGGCCAGCGAATTTTTGGTTATGGCAGCAACCTTGCTGCTAATAAAATCGCGAATGTTACTACCTCGCCCGGTTGTTGTAGAGCCAGAAGAAGAAGGCGTAGACCCGCGTCAGGAATTAGTCGAACGCTTAATTGAGTATCGCAAATTCAAACAGGTTTCCCAACTGCTCAATAAATTGAGTTTTGACCGCGAACAATTCATTACCCGGTTTCCTCAAGAATTTGCCAAGCAATTTCCACTGCCGGAAGGACTTGGTCTTGATGATCTGTTAAAAGCGTTTGCGGTGCTATGGGAAAGCTCTGTTCCGGAATTTGCCGTTATTACCCCTGAGGAAATTAGTGTCCAGGATAAAATGCATGACATTATTACTCTGTTAAGAAATCATGGCGGAAGTATGGATTTTAACAAAACCATTATCAGAACAGGCTCTCACTCGGAATTTGTTGCTGCCTTTTTAGCTCTACTGGAGCTAATCAGATTAAAAAGTATAGTAATACATCAGGCTAAACCGTTTGCGCCTATTAGCCTTACGCTAAAGGAGTGATAAATTTGTTTGACCGGCATTTGCTGGGTGCAATTGAAGCTTTACTTTTTGCTTCTGGACAACCGCTTGCGGCAGAAAGGATTGCAGGAATACTTGATATCACTGTTGAGCAGGTTCATATATTAGTCAATGATATGAATGCTGCTATGGCAGATGACCAGCGCGGGCTGATTACTGTCGAGGTAGCCGGCGGCTATCAGCTTTGTACTAAACCGCTGCTTTATTCCATTGTCAGCAAATTGGCCGAAATACAAGACAGTAAGCTGTCGACAGCCGCACTGGAAACCCTGTCGATAGTGGCCTTTAAACAGCCAGTAACCAGACAGGAGATCGAAAGCATTCGGGGTGTTAATGCTGATAGAGTGGTGGCAACTTTACTGGAACGTCAGTTAATCAAAGAAGTAGGACGCAAAGATGCAATCGGCCGTCCTATTTTATACGGAACCACCAATGAATTTTTACAATGTTTTGGATTAAAAGGCCTGGATGATTTGCCAGATATATCAAATTTATTACCTGCTGATCAGGAAGAATAAGGACACATCAGTGTCCTTATTTTCTTTTCTCTAGTGCTTACAGTGCATAGTATCTTGTTGTAATGCAAAAAATTAAACATAAGCGAGACAAAGAGGTATTGCGCATGAATCGTTGGCTATTAATTTTGACATCAACAGCAATTTTGTTGATATTGCTTTGCCGTATCAATCTCTATATTAATTTACAGTTTTCTCGCCGTGAGGATGACGATTATTTGGCTGTTACGGTATATGCTTTGCAAAAACTTTTTGTATATAGTATAAAAATCCCCACGATTATGCTTATCAAACATGACAATTTACTATGGATTTCTTCTGAAATTGAAACTCCGCCCAATATAGCCAAAACTAAGCTAAATCGCGAACAGCGGTTTTTAAAGAAAACATGTAAATTACTATTTTATGAACCAGATCGATTTTGGCGTTTAATCAAATTAGCTAAACAGATTTTTCACGACTATCGAAAATATATGGATAACCTATCGACCGGCATCCATTGTGAAAAATTTGAATTAAAAGCAAGTTACGGTTTTGATGACGCAGCACTTACCGGCCTGTTTATGGGTATATGGGGTTCTGTACTTCAATTATTGTTGACGGCTATGCACAACCGTATTATGTTAGATACCGAACCGTCAATTCAAATACAGCCAAATTACAAACACAGTCAGCTTGAGGTGGAACTCAGTTGTATATTCAGAATACGATTGGGTAATGTTATTACTGCAACAATTGCAGTTTTGAAAAATTTATCATATACGGGGGCGACTAGCAGTGGCTGAGCATCCAATACAAGGTTTGATGAAAACAGCTATGGAAAGCATCAAAGGCATGATTGATGTCAATACCATCGTTGGTGATGCCGTAGAAACTTCTGATGGAACAGTAATTATCCCCATCTCCCGGGTGGCTTTTGGATTTGCAGCTGGTGGCGGTGACTATGAAGCAGAAGAGGTAAAAACCGACCATCCTTTTGGCGGTGCCAGCGGCGCAGGTATTAGTGTTAAACCTGTAGGATTTTTAGTATGTTCGCCATCAAGCGGTGTACGTTTTATGTCAGTAGAAAATAATATGTTTTATGATCGTCTTATTGATATGGTGCCACAAGTAATAAATAAATTTGAAAAAATGTTTACTGGCAATGCTGATAAAAGTGACGAGGAAGAAGAAGAGGGCGACCTTGAATACCTTGCCCAAACCGCTGAAACGCAAGGAAAAAATTCGGCCTTCCAGTGAGTGCATAAAAACCCACACATAACTGTGTGGGTTTTTACATATAAATGTACTGTTTATGCTAAGCTATCAAGTTTATCTTTAATTTGAGTTGAATGAATTGCCTCAGCTTCCGCAAAATGTTTAAACATTTTTGCTACTTCTTTGTCATTAACGCGGTCGGCAACAGACTGATAATCACGCACAAGTTCTTGCTTTTGCGTAAGTGTGGTTCGCAAAGCAGATTTGAGGTCAAGCATTTCCATATTGATTCACCTCCTTGAATTTGTTACTATTATTTCCGTCTGGGCAGTAAATAATCCACGGATTAATATTACACACCAAAATTAGACAAGCATGTAAATAAGTTCATTTTGACCTTGAACAAAAATAATTATATAATAGGGTTTGGCTTAACCCGGACGAAAGGACACATTCCATGCGATTAAAAACTAAGCTCAACTTACTTATATTACTTTGTTTGCTACTGTTGCCGACAACAATAGCAGCAAACGATTCTATACCGGATCTCACCGCCAAAGCTGCCATTGTCATGGAAGCGTCAACCGGCAAAGTGCTTTATAGTAAAAATGCCAGCGAACGACGCTATCCTGCCAGTACTACCAAAATTGTCACGCTCATTACTGCGCTGGAATATGGTAAACTTTCCGATAAGATAACTGCCAGCCCAAATGCGGCTGCCACCGAAGGTTCTTCCTTATGGCTTTCAGCCGGAGAACAACTTAGCCTTAACGATATGCTATATGGTATTATGCTTGTTTCCGGTAATGACGCTACAGTCGCGGTAGCTGAACATATCGCTGGGTCAGTGGACGGTTTCGCCAAATTAATGACTGAAAAAGCGCATGCCATCGGAGCTGTAAACAGTAACTTTGTTAATACCAGTGGTTTGCCTAATGAAAACCATTACACTACAGCCTACGATCTAGCTAAAATAACTGCCTATGGTTACAAAAACCCTTTATTTGCTCAGATTGTTTCTACAAAAAATAAAGTGATTCCCTGGCCTGGAAAAGATCATGACAGAGATTTATACAACGAAAATAGGATGCTCTGGTTGTATGACGGGGCAAATGGAGTTAAAACCGGCTATACTGATGCAGCCGGACGCTGTCTGGTTTCAGCAGCCAATCGCAATGGTGTGCAAATCGTTGCCGTAGTTTTAGATAGCGAACGCATGTGGGATGATTCTATAAAGCTTTTAGATTATGGATTTGCTCAGCTTAAACAAGTTCCCATGATTACTAAAGGCGATATTCTAAAAACTGTTAAAATTCAAGAGGGTAAAGCCACCACGATCAAATTAGTGGCAGATAATGATATTCTTATACCAATGGTTGATAATGAGCGCGATAAATTCACTACCGTTATTGATGCACCTGCCAAAGTGAGCGCGCCTGTAGTCGCTGGTCAAAAAATCGGTACGGTTAAAATCATGTATAACAATATCGAAGTTGCAAGCACTGATCTAATTGCTGACCAGTCAGTTGAAAAGAAATCCTTCTTTGGAATGCTTTGGGGATCAGTTGTTGGCTTTATGAATTTTGTATTTCGCAACTTTGCTTAAAAGACGCTAACCGCGTCTTTTTTTGTTGTTCTAGCTTATACCCGTGTGTCATACCATCATACTGGGTGATCATATTTATGATTAATCTAATTTGGATGCTGCTAATGGCCAGTGGCATAATTTATGCCGGGTTAAACGGTCGTATCGAAGTTGTCACGGCAAGCGCTATCAGTGCCGCTAAAGATGCCGTCGAATTATCTATTAACTTAATCGGTGTCATGTGTTTATGGCTAGGAATTATGAAAATCGCTGAAATATCGGGACTAATTAAGCTGCTTTCCTTTCTTCTGCAACCTTTTATAAGTCTCTTATTTCCCAGTGTACCCAAAAATCATCCAGCTCTTGGTGCCATCATTATGACAATCAGTGCCAATATGTTAGGACTAGGGAATGCCGTAACCCCGCTTGGCATTAAAGCAATGCAACAATTACAAACTATTAATCCTAAAAAAGATACGGCGACTCCAGCTATGTGTACACTATTAGCACTGTGTACCACAGGGTTTACCCTGGTTCCGGCAACAATTATCGCCTTACGTTCGGCAGCAGGTTCAATTGATCCCACAGCAATTGTCGGTTCAACTTTTATTGTCAGTCTGGTGTCCACAATGTTTGTACTTGTCATTGACCGGCTGTGCCAGGTTATATTTAAGCGGTAAGGGCAGGAGGAGCTGTCATGTTGCTTGAACTATGTGAACAGTTGTCAGTCTGGGTAATTCCCGCTATACTGCTCATAATTCCCGTCATAGGGTATTTGCGAAAGGTAAAAGTATATGAAGCCTTTGTTGATGGTGCTGGCGAAGGGTTTCATACGGCAATTCGTATTTTACCTTGTCTTGTCGCCATGTTGGTGGCTATCAGTATCTTTCGGGCATCAGGTGCTATGGAGGCCTGTATTGTCTTTATCGCTCCCTTGCTAAATAGTCTGGGTATTCCTTCTGATTTAGTACCGCTGGCTATAATGCGCCCGCTATCAGGCAGCGGTTCACTTGGACTAACAACTGAACTCCTCAACACATACGGCCCAGATTCCCTTGTGGGCCAAATAGCTTCAACCGTATTAGCCAGTACAGACACAACTTTTTATGTATTGACAGTATATTTCGGAGCAGTCGCTGTCAATAATCCCCGCTACGCGCCACTTGTGGGGTTAACGGGTGATATTGCCAGCTTCTTGGCATCAGTTTATATCTGCCAATATTTGTTTAGTAATAACGGGTAACACAATGTTGCCTGTTATTTTTATCAAACAATTTAATGGGACAAGACTTGAGTATTACCACTTACGTGAGTTTATACAGGGTTTTCTTTGTGCCTGGGTTTGTGGCACTTTCCCAAACAGCGAATACACTATATTGTGATTTTTAAAGCAGAAACTGGAGGGAAGGTCCATGATTAAAGTGGTAGTGGTGGGCGGTGGCTGGGCTGGTTGCGCAGCAGCGCTATCAGCAGCAAAAGCCGGCGCACAGGTAGTATTGCTTGAGCGTACCGACTTATTGCTGGGAACCGGTTTAGTAGGCGGTATATTTCGCAACAATGGCAGATTTACAGCAGCTGAAGAAGCGATTGCAATGGGGGGCGGCGATTTATTTGTAGCCATGGATGCCAATACCAGGCACCGTGGCGTAAATTTTCCCGGTCACAGCCATGCATCATTTTATGACGTGACTACCATGGAACCTTTAGTTAAAAAGATTCTCCAAAACTACGGTATCGAAATAAAAACACGGGCACGTGTATCCGGTCTTGTTAAATATGGCAAAAAAATTCAGCACCTCACCTTTGATAATGAAGAAATCATTACCGGCGATGCTTTTGTGGATACAACAGGGACTACAGGACCCATGGGTAACTGTTTGAAATATGGCAATGGCTGTGCTATGTGTATTCTTCGCTGCCCAACCTTTGGACCGCGAGTAAGCCTTACCAGCAAAGCAGATGTTAAAGAAATAATGGGCAAAAAAGCCGATGGCTCCTATGGCGCTATGAGCGGCTCCTGCAAAATTAACAAAGACTCTTTAAGTTCTGAACTGAAAAACCAATTAGAAAAAGAAGGCATGGTGGTAATCCCATTGCCGGAGAATCTCAAAAAATCAGGCATGTTGGGAAAAAAAGCCTGCTCCCAATATGCGATTGCCGATTACGCCGAAAATATAGTGCTTATTGATACCGGCCATGCCAAGCTTATGACACCGTTTTTCCCGATTGATATGCTGCGAACAATACCGGGGCTTGAACGTGCCCGTTATGAAGATCCATACTCAGGTGGCGTAGGCAACTCTATCCGGTATCTCGGTATTGCCCCTTGCGATAGTGCCTTAAAAGTAGATTCTATCGATAATTTATTCTGTGCCGGTGAAAAATCCGGAATCCTGGTAGGACATACCGAAGCAGTAGTAACCGGTTTGCTAAGCGGCCACAATGCGGTTCGCTACTGCCTTGACATGAAATACCTGGAATTACCAACTGAACTGGCCTCCGGTGATTTTATTCAATTTATTCATAAACAGATGGCAACTGAGGAAGGAATTAAGCTGCGATATACATTCTCAGGATCCATCTATTTCGAGCACATGAAAACGCTGGGATTATATTCCGCGCAGCGCGGCGAAATTATTGAACGCATAAGCAAAACCGGCCTTACCGATATTTATAATACTTGTCTGGTATAATAAGGAGGGATAGCTATGTTGATAAAACTTCCTACACGCTGTATTGATATCAATTCACCATATTGTCCCTGCCTGCTGTCAGAAACTAATCATTGCACATTTTGCAGTCATCTGAAAGGCGAAGCAACTTGTGACTGCAATTGGAGCGGGGTGTGCATACTATACGAAAAACAGTGGCAGCTCAAAAAAGATCACTGGGGCAGCACTAGCGATATTGATACACCTGTACGTTTGGAAGCTGAAACAAAGTTTAGTATTAAAGAGCAAATTGCTGCAGATACATATGTATTAACAATAGAAGTTAATTCTGAACTTGCGCAATCCCTTGATAAATGCGGTTCTTTTGTGTTTTTGCGGCGGCCGTCAGACCAACAATTTTATCACTTTCCTGTCGGCGTAATGAAAATAACAGGCAACTTAATTCATGTCGTTGTTGAAACCATTGGCCCCAAATCTACCCGCTTGCTAGCTGATAATAACAACCAAGTTTTAGTACGCGGACCATATTATAACGGTATTTTTGGTCAGCCCTGGATTGACAACATAGATAATGGTAAAATATTATTAATAGTTGGAGGTATCGGTCAAGCTCCGGCTGTAGCAATAGTCCGCCAGTTAGTGAAAAAAAATAACCATATTAAGGTCATTGCCGCCCCGGGGAAAGTTGGCCAAATATTCATTGCCGATGAACTTACTGATTTAGATGTTCAACTGCAGGAAGTAACCTCTATGCGCCAAAGGGGAATGCGCTACTTGTCCGACTGTCTGGCAAATAGTCAGGAATGTCCGGATTTAATCATCAGCGCCGGTCCAGATGAGCAACATTATGGAGTTATTGCTGTTATGCATGCTGCCGGCATCAGCTTGCCAATGGCCGCAACCAATAACAATACCATGTGTTGTGGCGAAGGTATATGCGGCAGTTGCCAGAAAGTAACCAAAGATAATAAACGCGTACGTACTTGTAAAGTCCAGACTGATTTTAGTCAATTTATTCAAGAATAAACTATGCTTTGAAAGTAGGAGTCGAATTTCATGTTAGAACGCTTGCAAAAATTCATCGCCCAGGCTGGAGTTGCTTCCCGCCGTGATGCAGAAGAACTTATTAAAGCTGGCCGAGTAACAGTCAACGGTAAAATTGTTACTGAACTTGGCACCAAGGTTGAGCCCAAACGTGACAAAGTTGCTGTTGATAAAAAGCTCATAAAAGCCGAAAAATATCTTTATATTTTGCTTTATAAGCCCAAAGGAGTAATAACGGCTTTAGAAGATCCTCAGGGTCGAAAAACCGTTACTAATCTTGTTGCCGATATTCCTGAACGTATTTATCCGGTGGGCAGGCTAGACTATAATACCGAAGGTTTACTCATCATGACCAACGATGGTGATTTAACTAATGCCTTAACTCATCCCCGCCACGAAATAGCGAAAACGTATCTGGCCAAAGTCCATGGCTATCCACCTGAAGAAAAGCTCGATAAGCTTAGGATCGGTATCAAACTGGAAGATGGTGTCACGGCTCCTGCAAAAGTCAATATTGTCGGTATCGACCAGGAAAAAGAATTAACTACCCTTGAGATAGTAATTTACGAAGGAAAAAACCGCCAGATACGCCGGATGTGTGAAGCCATTGGCCATCCTGTAAAAAACCTGAAACGAGTTAAAATTTCTTTCTTAACATTAGAAGGTCTTCGCCGTGGGCAGTACCGCCATCTGCTCCCCAGCGAAGTGGAAGAATTAAAAAAAGTAAGCAAAAAAAAGAACGACTAACATTTTTACCCTTATTTCGGCAAATAAGGGTTTTTTGTTAAATGAATTCCAAGAATAAGTGTGAAAAGTGAGTGTGTAGTATGAAACATGTTATTATTGTCGGCGGCGGTGCTGCCGGCCTCATGGCAGCAGTCAGTGCCGCCCAGCATGGCGCTAAAGTAACTGTCCTCGAAAAAATGAAAGAAGTTGGCCGCAAGATTCTCATTACCGGAAAAGGCCGCTGCAATATTACCAATAGTTGTGATATTCCAGAACTGGTAAAAAACATGACAGGCAATGGTTCCTTTTTGTATAGTGCCTTTAATGCGTTTACGAATCAGGATATTATTGATTTTCTTAATCAAGCCGGGTTACCTACAAAGGTAGAACGCGGTGGACGGGTTTTTCCAGTCAGTGACAAAGCTCGCGATGTCGTTAAGACATTTGTCAAAGAAATGGACAAACTAAACATTGCGGTTAAAGTAAATGATCCGGTAAAAAATTTAATTATTAAAAATGGCCAGGCTGTCGGTGTTGCCACAATGAACGGGGAGTATCAGGCAGATGCAGTTATTATCGCAACAGGTGGTGCATCTTATCCAGGTACAGGTTCTTCCGGCGACGGTTATCGTTTTGCCCGGGATGCAGGCCACACTGTTACCCCCATTAAACCTTCGTTAGTCCCCCTGGAAGTAGAAGAAGAATGGATAACTGAATTGCAGGGACTCTCCCTCAAAAATGTTACGGCAACAGTTTTGAGTGAAGGAAAAAAAGCCGCCGATGAATTTGGTGAAATGCTGTTTACCCATTACGGCTTGTCCGGACCGATTATTTTATCCTTAAGTAAAAAGGTTGCCGAACTCTTTGCCACTGGATCAGGTAAAGAAGTGTCATTAGAAATCAACCTTAAACCTGCGCTAACTGCCGAGGTGTTGGACAAACGTCTGCAGCGCGATTTTGCCAAGTTCGCCAGAAAACAATTAAAAAATTCATTGCACGAGTTGCTGCCGTCCAAACTAATCCCGGTAGTCATTGATTTGTCCTTTATTGATCCAGATAAATTTGTCCACCAGATTACCAAAGAAGAACGCGCTCGTTTACTAGATGTTTTACAACATTTAACTTTTACTATTTCCAAAACCCGCTCGGTATCTGAAGCCATTGTAACTGCTGGCGGTGTCAATATTAAAGAAATTGACGCCCGCACTATGGAGTCCAAAGTAATTGAGGCATTATTCTTCGCAGGTGAAGTCATTGATATTGACGGTTATACCGGCGGGTTCAATTTGCAAGCCGCCTTTTCCACCGGATATTTGGCCGGCAAATACGCCGCCATGTAATACCAGCAGCTACATCAGTAGGGGGAAGTTGTATGGAGAACAGAAATGACAGATTCCGCCGCAAATACTATATTACCGTTGATCAGTTGCTTATCCGCCTGACAACAATTGCTATTATCCTGTTATTAGCTGTTCAAGCGCTGCTTTTACACGATGAAACCCGGAAATACCTATCCCTTGTCGACAAACTGGAAGGAGACCGCCTAACGACTCCCAGCACAATGTATGCTGCTAATATTTCTTTAACTGAACCCAACAAGACCTTCAGCATGGTAAACAAAGTAATTGCTAAATCCATTCGTTCCTTACGTTCCGGAAAAAATATCACCATCCGGATGATTACCCCTAATATTACCGGTGACGCAATACTAACAATCAATGGTGAAATTGCAGGTGATTTTGCAAAAAAAAAGCTTGAAGTCACCGTATATGATGGTGATTATCTTGAAATTGATGTTACTAAACTCAAAGGAAAACCTGCTCAATTTATTATTGATACCCACAAAAACGACCTGGTAGCACCTGTAGACGGTATTTTGCTTGAAAGCCAGAGCGATATTATCACAATCGGAAAAGTTATCTTTAAACAGTAATACTAGGCTAAAACAGATATTTACAAAAAACCGCCAACAAACGGTAGAGATTAAAGGAGATTTTTATTAAGCAGGGAATATAATTATTACATTTTGGGATAGTTGTGAATGATTAAAATGACTATCCTAATGAAATTCGTCAATTTTTACTTATAGCAACAAAAATTTAACAGCAAAGAGGGAAGAGTATGGATCAACTCATTCAAATACAAAAAACCAGTGGGTTAAAAGGATCAATTAATATTCCCGGCGATAAATCAATATCCCACCGTAGTATTATGCTGGCTGGGCTTAGCGAAACACCGGTGACGGTTACCAACTTTTTACATGCTGCCGATTGCTGGTCAACCATCAACTGCATGCGGGCATTAGGCGTAACTGTAGACCAAGACAAGGACGGAGTACTTACGGTCAAAGGTAATGGCTTCTACGGACTGAGCGAACCTAATGATATACTTGATGCCGGTAATTCAGGAACTACCACACGACTACTGACAGGCCTCCTTGGAGCACAACCATTTTTCACTGTGCTGACAGGTGATGCTTCCATTAGAAAACGTCCGATGGCCAGGGTCATAACCCCGCTAACTCAAATGGGTATAAAAATTACCGGCCGCGGCCAATCACGCTATGCACCGCTGGCACTCAGCCAAGCTGAGCAAGTAACCGGCATTACTTATAATATGCCAGTGGCCAGTGCCCAGGTAAAATCGGCCATATTGCTGGCAGCCCTTTATGCCAACAGTTCAACAACTATTACAGAACCCATTCCATCCCGTGACCATACGGAACGAATGTTTGAAACCTTTGGCATCCCGGTGAAAAAAGAGGGGACTACCATTACTCTGGAACCAGTGCAAAAAGTAACGGCTCCGTCACGCATTGATGTACCTGGCGATATTAGTTCAGCCGCATTTTGGTTAGTGGCCGCTTCAATAATACCCAATAGCGAGCTCGAATTAATCAATGTCGGCATCAATCCCACTCGCACAGGCATTCTTGATGTTTTACAGCAAATGGGCGCCGACATTACCATTACCAATAAGCGCTGGAGCGGCAAAGAGCCAGTGGCTGATATAGTAGTTCGCTCTGCCAAATTAAAAGGGGTTACGATTGAAGCCGAAATTATTCCTCGTCTTGTTGACGAAATCCCTGTACTGGCTGTAGCTGCCTTATTTGCCCAAGGGCAAACGGTAATTACCGGCGCGGAAGAGCTCCGTGTAAAAGAAACTGATCGCTTAAAGGCAGTTGCACAAGAGCTAGGGAAAATGGGCGCCAAAATTACGGAAAATCCTGATGGTCTGGTTATCAATGGTCCACAAAAACTAAGCTTTGCTGTTTGTGAGTCTCACCATGACCACCGAATGGCCATGTCAGTAGCAATTGCAGGCTTGGCTGCTGCTGGCGTTGAAATTCAAAACTTTGATTGTGTAAAGATTTCATATCCTGACTTCTTTGCTGTTATAGATACGCTAAGACAGGGTTAACTGGGAGGCACTTATAGTATGAAACAATTAATTATCGCTATTGACGGGCCGGCAGGTGCAGGCAAAAGTACGGTAGCCAAGCTTACCGCCCAAAAACTAAATTATAACTATATTGATACCGGAGCAATGTATCGGGCGGTAGCCTGGCGAGCACTTGATGAAAAAGCTGAGCTTAGCGACCAGGCAATCGCAGCATTAGCCCGCGACCTTGACTTACAGCTAGACTATATTAATGGCACTACCAAGGTAACGGTAGCTGGTCAAGATATTACCGAAGCCATCCGAACCCCGGAAGTTAGCCGGCTTGTGCCTAAAGTAGCCCAAGTAGGCGAAATCAGAAAGATTATGCTGGAATTACAACGTAATATGGCAAAATCCGGCGGTGTAGTAATGGACGGGCGGGATATTGGTACTCATGTATTACCAGACGCCGACATAAAAATATTTTTAACCGCCTCAATTGCTGAACGTGCTAAACGCCGCTGGTTGGAGCTGACTGAGAAAGGCTACACCATCAATTTAGCTGAACTGGAAACTGAAATTGCTGCCCGTGATAAAGAAGATAGCGAACGCGAATTGGCACCCCTAATTGCCGCTCCAGATGCCGTCAATATTGATACTACCCAATTATCCATTGACGAAGCCGTAACAAAAATATTGGCGTTGGCAAGGAGAGACTGACAAGTGTATGGGTTATTGCGCGTTTTCCTTACCTTTCTTTTTTCGGTAGTGTTCCGTTGGCAAAAAATTGGTGTTGAGAATATTCCTGCAGGCGGTGTTATCATTGCTGCCAATCATATCAGCCTTTGGGATCCGCCGGTAGTTGGCACGGCCATACCAGGGCGTCGAATTCACTTCATGGCTAAAGAGGAGCTGTTTACCAATAAACTCTTTGCCTGGATAATCGGTAAACAATTAGGAGCTTTCCCGGTAAAACGCGGCGCAGCAGACCGGACAGCTATTCGTACAGCCTTAACACTGCTTGAGACTGGCAATATTCTTGGCATATTTCCTGAAGGCACTCGCAGTAAAAATGGCAAACTAGGTGCACCTGAAGCAGGCTTAGCTTTGATTGCAGTCAAAGCTGGTGTTCCCGTTATCCCGACTGCAATTATTGGTACAAATAAAATATTTAATAACGGCTGTTTATTACCTAAGTTCAAGGTAATATTCGGCAAACCACTGCTGTTTGACCGTAATAATGAAAGTATGGACGTCATGAGCGCACGGGTAATGACAGAAATTAATCAACTATTGGCGCAGGCCGATACTAATAAGTAAGCAGGTATAATTATGGAAAATACTACCCTAGAAGTATTAGATACAAATTTATCCATAATCTTAGTGCAGCGAATTGCCATAATCGCTGTTATTGCCTATGTTTTATCACATACCCAAGCATTTCGATTAATTTTTAAAGAGAGCACCTCTGTACGCGAAAAGCTTATCTTAATATTTATCTTTTCAACCATCTCAATTGCCGGCACTTATTTTGGTATTCCAATCGAAGGCGCGCTTGCCAATGTTCGTGATACCGGAACCATTGTTTCCGGCCTTTTGGGCGGGCCGGTTGTCGGAACAGCAGTCGGCCTGATTAGCGCTGCACATCGCATCTACCTGGGCGGCTTTACTGCCGTGCAATGTGGTATTGCTACTTTGTTTGGCGGAATCCTGGCAGGTTATATCCATGTACGGACAAAACCTAAAACCCCCGAATGGATTACCGGCACAATCACCGGCGTTTGCGTTATATTATTCAGCATGGGTTTAATTTTATTATTTGCAAAACCCTATGAAACTGCATTATCGCTTGTTACACAAATTATTCTTCCGATGTCAATGTCCAATGCGCTCGGAATAGCTATTTTTATGATTATTATTCATAATGCCAAAGAACATCAAACCAAGATTGCCGCTCTCCAAACACACAAAGCATTGCGAATTGCCAATGTAACCTTGCCACACTTTCGGCAGGGACTTAATCCTGAATCGGCAGAAAAAGTAGCGGTCAACATATTGAACATGACTTCAGCAGTAGCCGTAGCAATTACCGATTTAGAGAGAGTACTCACCCATATTGGTTTAGGCAGCGACCATCATGCCAAAGGAATGAAGATTTTTACCAAACTAACTAAAGCCAGCTTGGCAAACGGACAAATTACCGTTGCACAGAGCCAAAAAGAAATTGGTTGTAATGTTCCGTCCTGTCCCTTAAAATCGGCCATAGTTGTACCGCTTTATTGTCGTGATGAAATTGCCGGCACTCTGAAAATCTATTACGCACATGAAGAGGCACTTACTGCGCTTGATATTGAATTTGCGCAAGGTCTTGGCCAGGTTTTTGGCACTCAGCTTGAATTATCAGCACTGCAGCATACGGCTGAGTTAGCCGCCAAAGCAGAGCTCAAAGCTCTGCGCGCCCAGATTAATCCTCATTTTTTATTCAATTCGTTAAATACGATTGTGTCTTTTTGCCGGACCAATCCAGATAAAGCCCGCAATCTTTTAATTGAATTAAGCGAATTCTTCCGTCGCAGCTTAAAAGCGGCCCGCGACTTTGTAACACTCAAAGAAGAATTGGAGCATGTGGACTCTTACTTAATCTTAGAACAAGCCCGTTTTGGCAACCGGCTTATTATTAAACAAGAAGTTTCGCCGGATACCTTAGATATATTGTTGCCTACGTTTACCCTTCAGCCGCTGGTGGAGAATGCAGTAAAGCATGGGCTGTTGGCAAAAGCAACAGGCGGTACCATCGAAATTGCCGCCCGAACAGTAGGCAGGCAGGTTGAAATAGCTATAACAGATAATGGTCTGGGTATTCCGCCTGAGATCCAAGAACAAGTTTTGGAATCTGGCTTTGGCAAAGGCGCCGGCGTCGGCTTAACCAATGTGAATGAACGCCTGAAAGCCATATACGGAATCAAACATGCTCTCACTATAAATAGTGTAGAAGGGCAGGGAACAACCGTATTACTCCATATACCAATTGATGCCGAGGTGGTTGTTAATGGCTGAGTGTCTAAGCACAATTAGAGTCATGATTATTGATGATGAAGAACCTGCACGCAGCGAGCTGAGATATTTATTGGGACAGTATCAAGAAATTGATATTGTCGGCGAATTTTCAAGTGGTGAATCCGCTCTTGAAGCCATACCGGCACTTAATCCCCACTTAGCCTTTATGGATATTGAAATGTCAGGTATGAGCGGTATGCAGACTGTTGAAAAAATAAATATAACCAGCGTAGTACCACTGGTTGTTTTTGCTACTGCCCATGAAGAATTTGCTGTAAAAGCTTTCGAACTTAATGCTGTTGACTATTTACTAAAACCTTTCTCTGAAAAACGAGTATCGAAGTGTATCGAAAAAGTACGAATGCTGCTTGCCGACTCGATAGCCACAACTGCTGATAAAAAGCGTGCTGCCAATAAACAGTTGCCTCATAGCCTGCAAAAATTAGCCATAGAGAATAATGGTAAAGCATCTGTAATTAATACCAAAGATATTATTGCGGCATACTGTACGGAAGGACAATTATCCATCCGCACAGCTGATAAATGCTATTACTCCAACATGCCGCTGCAAGACCTGCAATCCCGCCTTGATGAACATTTGTTTTTCCGTACTCATCGTGCATATCTTGTGAACATCGAGAAAATCCGCGAAATAATCCCTTGGTTTAACGGAACTTATAACCTGACACTGGAAGGATTAAGCGAAGAAATTCCCGTAAGTCGTCAACAAGTTCCCAAACTAAAAAAACTGTTTGGTTTGTAACACCTTGTAATTATGTAAATATTTTTGTGCTATTGACCAGGATGATACTGTATTTCATCCTGGTTTTTTGTCATTTCACCATAGACATGTTGTTTAATAATACAATATACTGTATTATTTCTAATAGAAATTTAATATAAAGAAAATTACTTATGGAAGGGGGCTAGTAGATACTACTTAGGCTCTTCTTTATATTTTTTGCCTATTTTAAAAGGAGGACTTAGTTAATGAATTCAGTCAGCTTATTGGTAGTTGCTATCTGTGTTTATGTTTTAGCATACCGCTATTATTCAGCATTCATTTCTGCGAAAGTTTTGGTTTTAAATGATGCTAATATGACACCAGCTTATCGTTGCAATGATGGCCGTGAATTTGTTCCAACCAACAAATGGGTATTATTCGGCCATCACTTTGCAGCTATTGCCGGTGCAGGCCCGCTCGTTGGCCCGGTGCTAGCCGCTCAGTATGGCTGGGGTCCTGGTTTTATGTGGATTTTGCTTGGTTCAGTGTTTGCGGGTGCCGTTCACGACTTCATTATTTTATTTGCTTCGATCCGCCATAACGGTCAATCATTATCCTATATTGCTCGCCGTGAAGTTGGACCGGTCAGCGGTATGACTACTTCACTTGCAATTCTTTTTATTATTATCGTTGCTCTTGCCGGCTTAGCAATCGTGGTTGTAAATGCCCTGTTTAAAAATCCTTGGGGTCTTTATACCTTATCAATGACTATTCCGATTGCTATTGTTGTCGGTCTGTATATGTTTAAAATTCGCCCTGGCGCTATTCGTTCAGGATCAATTGCCGGCTTCTTATTAGTGTTGGCTGCCGTGTTCACAGGGCACTGGTTAAGCCCTGGGCAACCTTGGTCTGGTCTTGCACCATTCTTTAACTTAACCAAACCACAATTGTCGGTTGCGCTGCCACTATATGGCTTCTTTGCTGCTGTGCTGCCGGTTTGGCTGCTTTTAGCTCCCCGTGATTATTTAAGTTCTTATATGAAAATCGGTACTATTGGTGCTTTGGCTCTTGGTATTCTTATTGTACAACCTACTGTTAATATGCCGTTTGCCTCTCAATTTGTTAATGGCGGCGGTCCCATCATTCCTGGTCCTTGGTGGCCATACCTGTTTATCACCATTGCCTGCGGTGCTATCTCAGGGTTCCATGCTCTGATTAGCTCTGGCACAACCTGTAAGATGATTGAAAAAGAATCCCAAGCACGCATGATTGCTTATGGTGGTATGGTTACTGAAGGTTTTGTGGCTGTAATGGCCCTTATTTCCGCAGTTGTACTTATGCCTGGTGACTATTTTGCAATTAATAGTCCGGCTGCTGTATTCGCCAAATTAGGTATTCCTACTGTTGAAATCAAAGAATTATCCCGTTTGGTAGAAATGGATGTTGCTCATCGTCCTGGTGGGGCAGTATCCTTAGCGGTTGGTATGGCTCACATCTTCTCTAACATTGGCGGTATGAAACACCTGATGAGCTACTGGTATCAATTTGCCATTATGTTCGAGGCGCTCTTCATCCTGACAACTATTGATGCCGGTACCCGTGTTGCTCGCTATATTCTGCAGGACATTCTTGGTACCTATGTGTACTCTCCGCTTAAAGAAACCAGCTGGTGGCCTGGTATTCTGTTTACCAGCGCTATCGTCTCCTTTAGTTGGGGATACTTGCTCTATAGTGGTGATGTAGCTACGATCTGGCCGTTATTCGGTGTTGCTAATCAGCTTTTGGCTTTGATTGCACTGGCACTTGGTACCACCATTATTCTCAAAATTGCACCTAAGAAATCATATGCTCTGGTAACTTTTGCACCACTCGTTTTCTTATCCGCAACAGTTATTATGGCTGGTGTAATGAACGTGCAAATGTTCTTTAACCGCGGCGATGCTCTTGGTAACACCAACGGTGTCCTCAGCATTGTCATGATCATTCTTACAGTTATCACCTTAGGTGACTCCATCCGGTTGTGGCTGCAGCTCTTAAAGACTGAAAAACCGATTGGTATGGATACGGAAATTTCCTTTGATGCCTGCCCGATTGATCCTAATAATACTAACTACAAAAATTAAATAATATAAGATATAATTTTAAACCGCCATTATTTAGCACTTTGCTAAATAGTGGCGGTTTTATTTGAAACCAGGAGATAAAGGGGGTATAATATATTAGGTAAATAAGCCCAATACTACCACACAGGAGGCTAACGTGAAGATATATTTGGCCGACCATCGGGGATTTTGTTACGGTGTAAAGCGTGCTGTCGATATGGCAATAAGCGCCCTTGACGCAACTTGCCCGGTACATACGTTAGGACCAATTATTCATAACCCACAGATGATAAACCGTCTTAAGACATTAGGCATTAACACTGCTGACAAACTGGATGAAATACCGTCAGGCAAAGTAATTATCCGTTCACATGGTGTTGGCCCTGACATCTATGCTCAAGCTGAAAGCAAAGAGCTAAAGGTCGTAGATGCCACCTGTCCGCATGTAAAAAAAGCGCAGCAGGCAGCTCTTAGCTTATTAACCCAAGGCTATCAGGTTATTATTATTGGTGAACCCCACCATCCTGAAGTGCAAAGTATTTTTGCTTGGACAGATAGTAAAGCGATAATTATCGAAACACCTAAGCAGGCCGAGGAACTGCCAATTTATGACCGGCTGGGAGTAGTAGCCCAAACCACCTTTTCTGCTAAGGGTTTTCAAGACATTGTGACTATCTTAAACACAAAATGCCAGGAACTTAAAATTGAACGTACTATTTGTACGGCAACCGATCTCCGGCAGGAGGCCGCCATTGAGTTAGCAAAGCAAGTTGACATTATGATTGTTGTCGGCGGCAAAGCCAGTGCCAATACTGCTCGTTTAGCCAGCGTTTGCCGCGCAGCCGGCAAAGTGGCATATCATATTGAAACAGCAGATGAGCTGCAAACAGCATGGTTTGCCGGTGTACAAACGGCCGGTATTACAGCAGGGGCATCAACCCCAGATTGGGTAATCAAGGAGGTATATGAAAAAATGGAAGCTATGAATATGACTGATGTTATTAAAGTTGAAAATGGCAGTATTGTCAAAGGTACTGTAGTCGGAGTCCGCCATGATGAAGTCTTTGTTGACATCGGCTACAAAGCCGAAGGCGTTATCTCGCTAGCCGAACTGGCTTACCCGTCACCAGCCACCGCTGCTGACATTGTTAGCGAAGGACAGGTTATTGAAGTGTTGGTACTTGATGCCGACAGCGCAGACGGGCAGGTCAAATTGTCAAAGGTGCAAGCAGATCGAATAACGGCCTGGGATAAACTAGAAGAGGCTCTTGCTCAAGGGCAACAGCTAGAAACCAAAATATCCGAGGTCGTAAAAGGCGGTTTGGTTGCCAGCATTTTCGGAGTGCGCGGTTTTATCCCTGCGTCCCAAGTTGATCTTAGATTTGTTGAAGATCTTACGCCCTATGTTGGCCAGACACTTACCGTAATCCCCATTGAAGTTGACCGTGAAAAACAAAAAGCCGTCTTATCCCGCAAACAATTGTTAGCCCAGGAAAAAGAAGCCAAAGAAAAAGAAATCTTTGCTAAGTTGTCGGTAGGGCAGAGTATAACCGGCACAATAAGCCGCTTGGCTGACTTTGGTGCGTTTGTCAATATCGGTGGAGTAGACGGCCTTATCCATATTTCCGATTTGTCCTGGCAACGTGTTAAAAACCCGCAGGAAATTGTGAACGTCGGCGATGAAGTTACTGTCGTGGTACTCAAAGTTGATCCATCAGCCAAGAAACTCTCACTCAGCCTGAAAGATACAAGTCGCGATCCTTGGTACACAGAAGCCGAAACGCTGACGGAAGGTAGTATTCTGACAGGCAAAGTCAGCAAACTTGCCAAATTTGGCGCCTTTGTTGAGTTAAAACCTGGAGTAGAAGGTCTGGCGCACATTTCCGAGCTATCTGAGCGCCGGGTGGTAAGCGCTGATGAAGTTGTCAGTGTCGGTCAAGAGGTAACTGTTAAGGTTTTGTCTATTGACAAAGTAAATAAGCGGATTGGACTTAGTATCAGCCAAGCCGAACAAGATAAGGAACGCGCAGAATTCAGCGAATATCTCTCCAGCCAGGCCCCTTCATCAGGTGTTACACTTGGTGACAAATTTGCGCATTTATTCAAGCGGGAGGACTAGAAACTCATATGATACGGCAGTCACGCAAATTGGAACACCTGAAATATTCTATTCTCCTAGACGACGGCCCCGCGGCTGCCGGATTTACTGATTTTCATCTAGTGCACAACTGTCTTCCCAATTTATCCTGGGAGGATATTGAAATAGCTACAGCTATTGCCGCAATCCCGTTATCACAACCGGTTATTATTAATGCCATCACCGGCGGCGCGCCAGATGTTACAGCAATTAACCGCATGCTGGCAGAATTTGCACACATAACAGGAACAGCTATGGCGGTTGGCTCACAGTATTCCGCTATTGAAACTCCGACAGAAGCAGAATCATATAAAGTTGTAAGAGAACTTAATCCTGATGGCATACTCTTTGCTAATTTAGGTGCCCACGCTTCACCGGAAGCGGCAGTCTGCGCTGTTGAAATGATTGGTGCCCAGGCCATTCAAATTCATCTTAATGCCGGGCAAGAAATCATTATGAGTGAAGGTGATCGCAATTTCACCGGATATCTGGCTAATATTGAAGCCATTATCAACAAAGTTAACGTACCTGTTATTGTCAAAGAAGTTGGTTGCGGTATTGCCCGTGAGCAAGCGCAAGCGCTTGCCGGCATTGGAGTTGCTGTCATCGATGTCGGTGGTACAGGCGGGACTAATTTTCTCGCTATTGAAGCCGCTCGCAACCAGCTAACACTTAGCGATGAAATGCTCTCTTGGGGAATTCCCACCGCTATTTCAGCCGTCGAGGTACTAGCGGCAATCGGTGAAAACGCCAATGTGATTATCTCTGGCGGCGTGAGAACACCGCTTGATGTCGCCAAAGCTCTTGCCCTTGGCGGCAGGGCGACAGCCATTGCTGGGCCGATAGTAAAAGTTCTTTCAGACAAAGGAATTGAAGGTGCCGTCCACTGGTATCAACAGTTTATAACAGACTTAAAACGCTATATGTTATTAGTAGGTGCTTGTTCTATCAAAGACCTCTCAACTATCCCAATAGTCGTTACCGGCTTCAGTCGGGAATGGCTGACAATCCGAGGGATTAATATAACACAATTTGCTGAGCGAAAAAAAAACGAGGAAAGCATGGCTTAATGCCATGCTTTTTGCATTAAGTAAGCGGCATTCGCACAAACTAGGGTTGATGCGTCAACAATTACATGTTTAGAGGTGAGACAACATGATGAATATGCCGCTTGGAATGATTTTACTTCTGGTTGTCAGCGTACTGGTTTACTTTGGCTTAGCACAACGAATTTTGGATCGTATGCGGATGACAGATAAACAAGCCTTAATGTTTATTGCCGGTATTGTTATCGGCAGTTTCATTGACATTCCGTTAATGCGTTCTCCGATGGAGGTTTCCATTAATGTTGGCGGAGCAGTACTGCCAATTATTCTAAGTATTTATTTAATTGCCAAAGCTGATGAGACTGCCGAAAGAGTCCGGGCTGTAACGGCAGCGCTGCTTGTTGCTGCAACCATTTCACTAGGTTCACGTTATTTGCCATATGAACCGGAAAATATGTTTCTTGATCCGAAAATCATCTATGGAATATCAGCTGGTCTTATTGCCTACCTGGCAGGCCGTTCACGCCGGAGTGCATTTGTTGGCGGGGTACTTGGGGTAGTGCTTAGTGATATTGTTCATATCGTTACACTTTCCGGCCTTGACATACCGGGAACAACGGCAATTGGTGGTGCCGGTGCCTTTGATGTTACCATTATTGCCGGTATCTTAGCAGTAATGATTGCCGAACTGGTAGGCGAAACTCGCGAAAAAATGCAAGGCGGCCCAGTGCTCGGGCCTAACCGGCCTGAAGGCTTATATGAGTTCAGTAAAGAATTGCACCCTGACAATTCGAAAAATCTTGATTCCAAGAAAAGTAGCAAGACACCTGAAATCAAAACCTCCGGTAAGGAGGACAAAAACCATGAATAATAAACTTTTTGCAACAATAATAGCCCTGTTTTTTATACTCACAGCTTCATTGTGCTACGCAGCACCAACCCCTGATAATAGCTACACAACCGTACTTGATGAAGGCGGCAACACTGTATATATAACCGGTTGGAAAATGCAAGTCGGTGATCAAATGCTTACAGAAAATAACCGTCGTTATGAAGTAATCCGTGTGGAGGGAAATACTGCTTATGCAAAACTATTAGGCGAAGTTAACTTGTCAGCATATTACCAAGAAGATTCTTTCTTGTTTTCTCAACTAAAAGCCTATTTGCAGCCCCTTATCCTGGCAGCACAAGGGGGAAGTAACGGCAAAGTCGCTGTTTACCATACCCATTCAGACGAATCTTATGTGCCTACTGATGGTAAAGAAAGTATTCTGGGAGCAGGCGGTATTTACAAGGTAGGTGATGCTTTTACCTCATCCTTAGAAAAAAAAGGCGTGACGGTAATTCACTCCCAAGCCAAACACGATCCACATGACGACATGGCGTATGAGCGTTCCCGCCGAACAGCTATGAACTTAGTAAAAAAAGAACAACCTGATGCCGTTTTTGACATTCATCGTGATGCCGTACCACCTGAGGTATATAAAGGAAATGTTGCTGGACAGGACATCAGTAAAGTTCAACTGGTTGTTGGAAAATACGGACCTACCGGTAAACAAATTGAGGATTATGCACTCCAAATTAAAGCCGCCTCAGATAAAAAACATCCTGGGCTTGTAAAAGGGATATTCTTTGCCAAAGGCGGTGATTATAATCAGGATTTGCATCCCCGATCCATGCTGCTTGAGGCAGGGGCGCACACCAATGACCGCGAATCTGCGGAAAAAGGTATTGCTTTATTTTCTGATGTTATCCCTGATATACTTGGCAAATCCAGCGCACCTACCGGCCCGAATGCTGCCGGAGCAACAAATTCTGCCGGCAATACTGGTTTAGGCTCAGCAGCCGGCGGTCTATCAGGAGCCAGCAAATCAATAGGCTGGATTTTAGGAATTTTGGTTGTCGGCGTTGCAGCTTTTCTCCTGCTGAGTACCGGCAGTTTAAAAGAAGCCGGCAGTAAGCTGAAAAACTTTACCTCTACTGAATTTGCTAACTTTCTTGGAAGCAAAAAAACCAAGAAACGTAATACTCCATCATCCTTCAAAAAGCCTGACGAAGAACAGCAGGATAAGTAGGAGTAATTATTTAGGCAGGTAATTTCCTGCCTTTTTTCATATTTTGTCCGCTGACTAACCCGTTCTAAAACTCTCGCTAATACAAATCTCCATTTATTTTGTCGTTTAATCAAACGGTTTGCAGGAAAATATAGCTACTAACGGAATATTAACAGAAGGGGGGAATACTTTGACATATAAAGGCATTATATCAAACATTAAACCAGACAGTATCGGTGCTGAACTCGGCCTTGTGCCCGGAGATCGTCTACTCGCGGTCAATGGCGAACCTGTTCAGGATATTATTGATCTAAGCTTTGCGCTGGCAGAAGAAGAAATTGAACTGCTGGTTGAACGGGTTTCGGGTGAACAGGAAGTCATTGCCTTTGAAAAAGATTATGACGAGGAACTGGGTCTGGAGTTCGAAAGTGCGGTATTTGATAAGGTACGCCACTGTGCCAACAAATGTATTTTTTGTTTTGTTGATCAAATGCCTTCAGGTTTGCGTGAGAGTCTCTACGTTAAAGATGATGATTACCGCTTATCCTTTTTATATGGTAATTTTATTACATTAACTAATCTTAATACGCATGACCTAAGTCGAATCGCTCGACTGCACTTATCACCGCTATATATATCGGTACATACAACTAATAGCGAGCTTCGCAAACAAATGTTGAACAATAAACAAGCCGGCATAATAATGGATCAGCTCAAACAACTGACTGACTACGGCATTGAACTGCATACCCAGATTGTCTTGTGCCCAGGCTTTAATGATGGCAAAGAACTGGAGAAAACTATCCAGGATCTATATAGCTTACGCCCGTCGGTATTATCACTGGCTATTGTACCGGTCGGCCTTACCCGTTTTCGCGACAACTGTGAGCCATTAGATAAATTTTCAGCTTCAGCTGCCGGTGAAGTTATTGAGCTGGTACACAAGTGGCAAGAAAAATCCAGACGAGATAGCGGGGAATCTTTTGTATATCTTGCTGATGAGTTTTATTTGTCAGCAAGTAAAGAAATTCCTAGTTACGAGTTTTACGACGGTTTTCCCCAATTGGAAAATGGGATTGGTCTGATTCGCAGTTTTCTGGCTGATTGGGAGCAAGCAGAGGTACCCATTAGCGGGTATAGTGAAACACACTATATTGACGTTGTTTGTGGTGTTTCTGCCGAGAAGATTCTCGCACCGCTCTTGGCTGACTTTCATGTTCCTAACCTAGTCATCCGAGTAATTGCTGCTCCAAATAACTTTTTTGGCAAAAACATTACGGTCACAGGCCTGTTGACAGGCGGCGATATTATCAGCGTGTTACAAAAGCTTCCCGGGAAGCGCAGTGGCATCATTATTCCGGGAGTCGCACTCCGCAAGGGCGAGCAAGTATTTCTCGATGACATGACTCCTGGAGAGATTGCTGCCAAACTAGAGGTTCCGGTACGAACAGCTTACTTTGCCCAAGATTTAAAACAACTGCTTGCAGCCTGGCGCTAACTACGAAAGCACCTGCTGCTAACCCTGCCGTTGCCGCTAAAAGCAAATGTTGATATTAAGAAAGATACAAGGTGATATGTATGAGTAAACCAATTGTTGCAATTGTTGGCCGGCCTAATGTCGGCAAATCTACTATTTTTAATTATATCGGTAGAAATCGCTTGTCGATTGTAGAAGATATGCCAGGTGTTACCCGGGATCGCATCTACATGGATTCTGAGTGGCTGGGCCGTCAATTTACCATGATTGATACCGGCGGTATTGAGTTTGAAACAAGTGACAAAATTTTGACCGCGATGCGCAATCAGGCCAAACTGGCTATTGATGAAGCCGACGTCATTATGTTTGTAGTTGACGGCAAGGTAGGTATGACTACTGCCGATGATGAAGTAGCCGCGATTTTGCGCAATACCCGCAAACCGGTTTTACTTGTGGTAAACAAAGTGGACAATATGAAGAATGAAGCCGATATTTATGAGTTTTACAATCTCGGCCTCGGCGACCCCATAGCGCTTTCCGCCACCAATGCCCTTAATTTTGGCGACATGTTGGATAGGCTTATTGAAAACATGCCGACAGAACACGTAGAAACTGAAGATAAAGACCAGATCAAAGTTGCCGTAATCGGCCGCCCAAATGTCGGTAAATCTTCACTGGTCAATGCCATCATTGGCGAAGACCGGGTCATTGTCAGCGATATTCCCGGCACGACCCGCGATGCCATTGACACCCATTTTACTAAAGATGGCCAGTCCTATGTACTTATTGATACTGCCGGCATGCGCCGCAAAGCCAAAGTAGATATGCCGGTTGAACGTTATAGTGTTATTCGCTCACTGCGGGCTGTTGACCGCTGTGATGTTGTCCTTATGGTTATCAATGCCGAAGAGGGGGTAACCGAGCAAGACAAAAAAATAGCCGGTTATGCCCATGAAGCAGGCAAAGCCAGCGTTATTGTTGTTAACAAATGGGATCTTATTGATAAAGACGGCAAAACTTCCCTGCGGTTTACTGAAACAATCCGGGAAGAACTGGGCTTTATGCAATATTCACCGGTATTATTTACTTCTGCGCTTACCAAGCAGCGCGTGCAGCGGGTCACTGAGCTTGTCAAATATGTGGCTGATCAGCATGCCATGCGTGTCGCAACAAGTGTACTTAATCAGGTTGTTGAAGATGCAACTGCCATCAATCCACCGCCGTCAGAACGAGGACGCCGGCTTAAAATCTACTTTACAACCCAGCCTGATGTTAAGCCGCCAACCTTTATTTTCTTTGTTAATGACCCCGAGATTATGCATTTTTCGTATCTGCGCTTTTTAGAAAACAAATTGCGGGAAGCATTTGGCTTTGAAGGAACTCCACTCAAACTGGTTGTTCGTGGCCGTAAAGAAAAAGACGAGTAGATGAATTGAGGGAGTGGGAGAATGGAATATTTACTGGTTTTTCTCGCCAGTTATCTGATTGGATCAATCCCGAATGGGTTAATTGTTGGCAAAACAATCTACAATGTCGATTTGCGGCAATATGGAAGTAAAAACATCGGCGCAACCAATGCTTACCGGACACTTGGGGTAAAACCCGCTCTCTTGGTATTTTTAACAGATGCCCTAAAAGGAGTGGCCGGTGTTCTTATCGGGCATTACTTTGTCGGTACAGCGGCAGCTGAACTGCTTGGTGGTATTGGAGCCATCAGCGGCCATAACTGGTCGATATTTTTAGGCTTGAAGGGCGGGCGTGGCGTTGCCACCGGCCTTGGCGTAATTGCCGTTATCTCGCCGCAAGTCACCTTGATTGTCTTTACAGTCTGGGCAATTATTGTATACTTTACCCGCTATGTTTCCCTGGCATCTATTATCGCTGCTGCCCTGGTGCCCATTACAATGTGGCTACTTAACTCCAGACAGGAATTTTTATATTTTGGCCTGGCAGCGGCTATCTTTGTCATCGTTAGACACCGTCCCAACATTGAACGGCTGCTAAACGGAACAGAATCTAAAATAAAAGCCGGTACAACACCTGAACCCGGTTCCACGAAAGAGAAGTGACAACTACCAATATGCATATAGCCGTTATTGGCGCAGGCAGTTGGGGAACAGCGTTGGCCTCAGTATTAGGACAAAAGCATCCTGATGTGCGCTTATGGGTACGTTCACCCGAACTAGCAGCGCAGATACAAGTAACCCGTGAAAATGCCAATTACTTGCCTGACTGCAAATTACCGAACGCTGTTACTATCAGCCACAAATTAGAGGCTGTTGCCACAGACGCCGCGCTCCTTGTACTGGTGATTCCTTCACATGCTGTCAGACAAACAGCCGCACAGCTAGCCTCTTATGTTAAAGCCGACACAATTCTTGTTACTGCCGCAAAAGGCTTAGAATTGACCAGCGTTATGCGAAATTCTGAAGTCATTGCCGAAGAATTGCCGGCAAATGCTGATCGTATTGCCGTATTATCCGGGCCTAATCATGCGGAAGAAGTAGCACTACACTATCCAACCGCCACTGTAATCGCCGCTAAATCGCGCAAAATTGCTGAATTCATTCAAGATACATTTATGCTGCCATATTTTCGCGTATATACCAATCCCGATATCGTTGGTGTCGAGTTAGCCGGCGCACTGAAGAATGTTATCGCCCTAGGAGCCGGCATCGCCGAAGGCTTGGGGTTTGGCGACAACACCAAATCTGCCCTGATGACCCGCGGACTGGCTGAAATTACCCGCCTGGGTATGGCTATGGGGGCAAATCCGCTCACCTTTGCTGGCTTAACCGGTCTTGGCGATCTTATTGCCACCTGTACCAGTGTACACAGCCGCAACCGCCGCGCCGGCCTCATGCTGGCTGCCGGAAAAACGGCTGAGCAAATTCAAGCTGAAACTTCCATGGTGGTAGAAGGCATCCGGGCAACTAAAGCTGCTTATCAACTGGCAGACAAGTACAAGGTTGATATGCCGATAACCCAGCAGCTCTATCAGGTGCTTTATCAAAACAAATCTCCCAAAGACGCTGTCCTCGAATTAATGATTCGCAGTCGGACCCATGAAGTCGAGGAAGTGGCACTTGCCAATCTCAATTGGAATTAAATAAACTTGGCATAAAAATGTATGGTGACTAATAAAGTATGGTAAGTACTTTTTAGTTACCATACTTTATTAATTTTGTAATATTTGGATTGGCATGTCATATATTTATAATGATAATTACCGTAATCAGGGAGGGAGACGCCAGATGGAAAAATTCGACCTGTTTAGAGATATTGCCGAACGCACCGGTGGAGATATTTATATTGGTGTAGTAGGACCGGTCCGCACGGGTAAATCGACGTTTATCAAGCGCTTTATGGAGACTATGGTACTACCTAATATTACTGATCCCTATGACAGAGAACGCGCTAAAGACGAACTGCCTCAAAGTGCCGGCGGCAAAACCATCATGACAACAGAACCAAAATTCATCCCCAATGAGGCAGTAGAAATCAATGTAAAAGATAATGTCAATGTCAGAGTGCGGGTGGTCGACTGTGTTGGCTATACTGTAGATGGTGCGTTAGGCTATGAAGAAGAAGAAGGTCCTCGCATGGTGCTCACGCCCTGGTTCGAAAATGAAATCCCGTTCCAGGAAGCCGCCGAAGTTGGAACTCGTAAAGTAATTACCGAACACTCGACTATTGGCCTGGTGGTAACAACTGACGGCAGTGTAACCGATCTTCCGCGCGATAAATATCTTGCAGCCGAAGACCGGGTTATTAGTGAACTCAAAGAACTCCAAAAACCGTTTTTAGTGATTTTGAATACCGGCAGACCTAACGCCAAAGAAACCAGAGAGCTTGTAGCAAAATTAGAAGGCAATTATGATGTACCAGTTATTCCTGTAGACTGCGCTCAATTATCGCATGATGATATCTATGGCATCTTACAGGAAGTCCTTTATGAATTCCCGGTTAAAGAAGTCAATATTACTCTTCCCAAATGGGTCGAAGAACTTGATAAAGATCATTGGCTACGGCAAAAATTTGAAGGCGCTGTCAACAATGTCGTTCAATACATTCGTCGCCTGCGAGATATTGACCGGGCTATTGATGATCTATCCGGTTATGATTTTGTCGCTGATGTCATTTTACATGACATGGACCTGGGGAGCGGTATCGCCGTTATTGAAATGACCTCGCGACCAGATTTGTTCTATAATGTGCTGGAAGAGCTTACCGGCTTTACCATTACCGGCGAGCATCATTTGCTGCGCCTCATGAAAGATTTGTCTGTGGCTAAACGACAATATGATAAAATCTCAGCAGCCATGGAAGATGTTGAGCAAACAGGATATGGCATTGTACCGCCGCAACTTGACGAAATGGTACTGGAAGAACCGGAAATTATCCGGACAGGAAACCGCTTCGGTGTCAAACTTAAAGCTTCAGCGCCTTCCTTACATATTATTCGGACTGATGTCCAGGCCGAGATCTCACCCATCATCGGCACTGAAAAACAAAGTGAAGAACTCATTCAATATCTCATGCGAGAATTTGAGGGAGAACCCGAAAAAATTTGGCGTACCAATCTGTTTGGTAAGTCACTAAATGAACTTGTCCGTGAAGGTATCCAGAACAAATTAACAGCTATGCCGGAAAACGCACAAATTAAATTGAAAGACACCCTCCAAAAAATCGTCAATGACGGCAGTGGCGGATTAATATGCATCATTTTTTAATTAAGCTAATATTCGATCAAAGACCAGCAGTCAGTCTGTAACGGACTGACTAATTTTTTTGTATTTTTGCTTGTATAATCAGGTATTTTGATGATATAATGTCTACCATATAAAGATATCCATCCGCAACAGCAGTACCACAAGGAGGGGAAAATATGGTTACAGGACAAAAAGCCATTTTTTATTTAGTTCGGGAAGAAATTTTACCCGAAGCCATAAAAAAGACAATTAAAGTAAAAGAATTATTGAAGCGCGGAGAAGCACGCACCATTAACGAGGCAGTGGAAAAAATGGAGTTAAGCCGTAGTGCCTATTACAAATATAAGGACTATGTATTTCCGTTTTATGAAGCAAGTAAAGAAAAGATCGTAACAATTGCGTTGCTGTTAGAACACAAATCCGGCGTATTATCCCGGGTTTTAAATACCGTTGCCAATGAACACGGCAGTGTTTTGACAATTAATCAAGGTATTCCATTACAAGGTGTGGCTAACGCGACAATTTCGATTGAAACTGCCGAATTAGTAATTGACCTAGAGGCCTTGCTTGATAAACTGCGAATGGTAGATGGAGTAAAAAGACTGGAAGTCTTAGGCCAGGCTTAGGAGGAACTATGGACGCAATTAAAATTGCTTTGCTGGGGATGGGGACTGTTGGTACCGGCGTTGTTAAAATATTAGCCAATAACGCCCATAGTATTACGCAAAAAGTAGGTTCTCCTGTTGTAATTAAGAAAATATTAGTTAAAAACCCTAATAAAGCTAGAAACGTAACAACAGACGCTGAATTAGTAACTGATTTTGATGAAATTCTAAGAGACCCTGAAATTAAGATTATCGTTGAAATTATGGGCGGAGAAACTCCCGCCAAAGACTATATGTTGTCTGCACTCAAGGCTGGAAAAAATGTTGTCACTGCCAATAAAGATGTTGTTGCTAAATATGGTCGTGAACTTTTTGAAGCAGCCGAAGCCAGTCATGTTGACTTCTTATTTGAGGCCAGTGTGGGCGGTGGTATTCCCATTATCCGTCCGCTCAAACAATGTCTGGCCGCCAACTATATTTCAGAAATTATGGGCATTGTTAATGGCACTACCAACTACATGCTTACGAAAATGACCAATGAAAAAATGGATTATGCTGACGTACTGGCCGAAGCGCAAGCTAAAGGTTATGCAGAAGCTGATCCGACAGCCGATGTTGGTGGCTATGATGCCGCCCGTAAGATTGCCATTTTAGCTTCCATTGCTTTTGGTGCCCGGGTAACCTTTGATGATGTCTCTGTCGAAGGTATTACCAACATATCTATTGAAGATATCGAATACGCCAGAGAACTCGGGTTTATTATCAAATTACTAGCAATAGCCAAGCAAGACGAACATGGTATCAGCGTCCGGGTTCATCCGGCATTTTTACCGGCGAATCACCCGTTGGCCTCAGTTAATGATGTATTTAACGCCATCTTTATCAAAGGTGATGCAGTAGGGGAAACCATGTTTTACGGACGCGGCGCCGGTGAATTACCGACAGCCAGTGCCGTTACCGCCGATATCATTGATGTCGCCCGCGACATTCGTCATAATGTTAGTAGTCGTATTCTTTGCACCTGCTTTGAACAAAAACCAATTTATCCTGCCAACAAGATCGAATCTCCTTACTATATTCGCTTGCTTGTTGAAGATAAGCCTGGCGTACTGGCAGCCATTTCCGGTGCCTTTGGTTCGCAGCAGGTCAGCTTGCACTCGGTTATTCAAAAACGCAAAGTTGAACGTTCTACTGAACTTGTTCTTATTACCTACCGGGTTTCCGATGAAAATATCCGTCTGGCCATCGGCACCTTACTTGGTATGTCGGTCGTAAGAAAAGTAAGCAGTGTTATTCGAGTGGAAGCAGAAGAAATTTCATAAGTTCAGAAGGGACAATATTATGCCTAATACCATAAAAATTCGCGTGCCGGGAACAACCGCCAATTGTGGTCCAGGGTTTGATACTGTCGGTATTGCCTGCACAATATATAACGATCTTGAACTTACCCTAAGTGATGAGAGCGGTATCTCGCTAAACGTAACCGGAGAGGGCGCCGGCTTTATTCCTTCTGACGAATCAAATGTAGTGGTTAAAGCTATTAAAATGATTCTTACTAAAACTGGCTATAAAGCTAAAGGCATCAAACTTTCCATGGTTAATAACATACCGCTTGCCCGAGGTCTTGGCAGCAGTGCAGCCGCTATTGTCGGCGGCCTGGTCGGTGCCAATGAACTTACTGGCGGACATTTCACCAAAGATGATATCTTGAACATGGCAACAGCCATAGAAGGTCATCCTGATAATGTTGCTCCCGCAATCTTTGGCGGGATCACTGTCAGCATCATGGATAGTGGTACTGCCAACTACCTGCGGTTTTTACCACCCCAAGACTTTTCAATGGTTGCCGTAATTCCCGAATTTAATTTATCTACCAAAGCAGCCCGGAAAGTACTGCCTGAAACAGTTCCTTATGCAGACGCAGTATTCAATGTCAGCCGTGCCTCACTCCTTATTGGAGCATTATGCACCGGTGAATTGAAGCTCTTATCACATGCATTGCAAGACCGGCTGCATCAACCCTACCGTGAAAAACTTATTCCCGGAATGGCGCAAGTCCTCGCAGCTGCCCGTCAAACCGGCGCACTGGGAGCAACCCTGAGCGGCGCAGGCCCTTGCCTGTTAGCCTTTGCTACCAATGATGCCGACGAAATAGGAAAGGCTATGGTAAAAGCCTTTAATATCCATAAAGTAAAAGCCAGCTATCAAATTCTGCAGATTGACCAGCAGGGTGCTGTTGTTATCTAGTCGCCATTTTAATTAACTAGTAGAACTCTGTTCGCACCTTTGCGAATAGAGTTTTCTTTTTTACATATTGCTACAAACTACTACATAAATAAACATATGTATGTTCAAGGTATTCAGGACATACACAGCCTCTACTTATAGTCATCAAGTTTCCATAAATACATTCGCGCTAAGCCTTGACATCTTCCATAAAATTAGGTACAATAAACGATGTCAGTCAGTACACTGCATTAAATGCAAATGACTGGTAATAGATCGGGGCGTAGCTCAGTTTGGTAGAGCGCTACCTTGGGGTGGTAGAGGCCGCACGTTCAAGTCGTGTCGCTCCGACCATGAATTTCAGTAAACAACCCCAGACAAATCAAGGCTTTGCAGGTTTTAACTGCAAGGTCTTTTTTATTATTTCAGGTACGTTTTTAGCTGAAGTAAGAGAAAACACAATGCGGAAATGAGGCTAAAAATGGAAGGACAGGAATGATAGAAAATCTCTCCTAGAACGCGATAAGAGGCTATTAGAAGCAATCAGGGAAAAACAGAACTCCTTGGTCGAAGTTCTGGTAAAAGAGAACAGTCCTACATTAAATATGATTATTAGTTCATACTAGGAGTAATAATAAATATTCTTTTGGAGAACAGTCATGAGTAATATATTTATCGTATGGGCAGGTTTTACACTACCTTGGCTTACTCTTGTGTTTATGAAAAAAGACGATGTTAAACGCTTAATGCCTGTGGCAGTCATGGCCGCTCTTACGTCCATAATAATTTATGATATTGGGCTAAGAATTGGCCTATGGTCTATACGAGAAACCTATTTTCCATTTGCAAGTATACCACCCTACATTTTGGGACTTTTTTCTGTTTTAACAATATGGATTTTCAAATTCACATACGGCAGATTTTGGGTCTATATGCTAACTAATTTGATATTTGACATAGGGTTTAACTTCTTTTTTCTTAGTTACTTTCTGCCTATTAGGGGTATATGGGGGATTTTAACACTATCCCAATTATGACCTTACCAATTACATTGGTGCATGCAGTTATGCTTTATGGTTATCAAATATGGCTGGAAAGTGTTTTGATTCCATCTAGCCGGGACAATAACTTTTCTTTACAGCCAGCGACAGCAAAACCGATACAACAAAATAACGATAAGCCAAAAAATGAAAAATAAGCCGATTTATTCAGGTTTTTTCTATGCAAATCCCGCTCTCAGGCTAAAAGTAGGGGCGGGATTATTGTATTTATATAGTGTATAATAGACATAAAAATCAGCAAAAGAACGGGTAGAATGTTTTTACCAGAAGATGTTGAATTTGTAGAAGCGTCGCCGGGGAATTGGAGTATCAGGTAATAGAGGTTGAGCCGAGAGCTCACTTGCCGGCAGGTATTTTTATTTTATAAAAATGAAAAGCGTAAATAACATGTAAAACCGACTGCCGGGTAATGGCAGTCGGTTCTTATTTGATCCAATATACACCTAAACGGACAGGCATTTAATTGGCATCCTTGCTTTTTCTAGTAGTTAGAAGATGACACTACGATCGCTGCCTGGAGAGGATTAATCATTCCCCTCCTTATCTTTAGGTATTATTTTTGCAGCTGGTTGAAGGGGTAATTCCAACAAGTCCATATATGCCAGTGATAGGATAAAAATAATCTAGGATTATGTAGGCAAACCCCAAGTCTAAAATAGTATTAACTACCATGTATATCCAGAAATGATTGAATGTAAATCCAAGTACCCAAATTGTAAGCACAGGCATAGTTCCATAGAAGTAAGGCATCATTTCGTAAAATGAATACGTTGTTTCCTGTACAACCCAAAACCGAATGTAATACCAACATCATGAACTATTGTGGTTAAGACAACAGACAAAAAAACAGACGCAATATAACGTTTAACCTCTTTACCTTTCATAAAGCTTAAGGTAAACCAAGGCGCGATAAACAAAACCCATTGTATCAATTGGTTACTCATAGATACCTCCTAAAACTTGTGTGGTTTTAGTTTAGAGAACAAAGGTAAATGATATGCGGCATGATACTGGTGGTCGCGCGCGTATATATAAACAAGTGCAGCGCAAAAAATAAGAACGGGGGTATTGCAGATGAACACCACCGAAACCGTGGTTGTTATCTTAGGCACCGTTTTATTTACGCTGATGTTTATAGCTGGTTACTTACTAGATGAGCTAGAGAAAAAATCAGGAAAAGGAGGAACCAGCTAACAAAGCACATATTGAGGAAGTTAAATCTGCTATAGCAACAATAGCGGCTGACAGCTAGGGCAACAATTTACAAAATAGTCGCCTTAATTGGACGGCTATTTCTATTTTATACTGGCAATTTCAAGGTAATTTAGATAATGGTATTGAACTATTTATAGGGTGATATAAATGGAATATAAAAAGATATATGATTTGCGAGAAGAAATGGTTAATCTGGGATATACAGATTTAGAAGTGGACGAATTTATATATGATGCAATTGGGAATACATCTATTGATAAACTAACCAAACAAGAATTTAAAGATCTTATCAGATTTTTAGAAAGCTACATTTCTCATGCAAGAAAAAGCTTATAGCAGTGAGTCAAAAGTCGGCTCTGTGCCCTGCAGTCTGGGTGTAAAGCGAAGCATGGGACGGTGTTGAAGTAATACGGCTTAGCTCCATTTATATGAGTTAAAAGCTTGCATGCAAAGTTGCTACTGCATTACAATGAATATAATATAACACTGGCAGTAGGATACCAGTTCTAAGTTGGTTTATCCTATCCACCTGGGAGGGTTTAACATGCTTGCATTATCAGGCGCTAAAATCCTAACAATGTGCGGTAAAAGTCTGGATCACGGCACCATACTGATTCATAACAGTAAAATCCAGACAGTTGGCAAAAATATTGACATCCCGCCCGGTTGCCGGATTATCGATGTAACCGGCAAATTCATAACCCCAGGACTTATTGACGCCCATACCCATTTAGGCATTGACAACGAAGGTATGGGTTGGGCTGGCTCGGATGAGAACGAACGCAGTCAACCAATCACCCCCGGTCTGCATGCGCTTGACGCCATTAACCCCGCAGACCTCGGTCTATTGGAAGCCTATCAGGGAGGCATAACCACCGTCATGGTGGCTCCTGGCAGTGCCAATCCGATTGGTGGACAATGCGTTCTTCTTAAAACAGCGCCCAAACCCACAGTAGAGCAGATGCTGCTCAAGCGGTATGCAGGACTAAAAATTGCCTTTGGCGAAAACCCTAAACGGGTTTACGGAGCCGATCAGAAAAAAATGCCGGTCTCGCGCATGGCAACCGCTGCGTTAATCAGAGAAGCTTTCTGGAAGGCCCATGAGTACCTGGCCAGCCAGGGAAAAAAAGACTGGAAATATGATATGGGAATGGAAGCAATCGCTAAGGTGCTGAGGAAAGAAATGCCGCTCAGGGCACATGCGCATCGGGCTGATGACATTGTTACTGCCGTACGGATTGCCCAGGAATTTGATGTTGATATCATCATCGAACACGGTACAGAAGCCTATCTTATCGCCGAACTACTGGCAGCCGAAGAAATTCCGGTTGTCGTAGGACCAACATTATCCACCAGGTCAAAGGTGGAGTTAAAAGATAAGACCATGGAATCACCGGCACTGTTATACCGTCAGGGTGTATTATGTGCCATGATGAGCGATCATCCGGTAACGCCCAGTTGTTTTCTGTCAGTATATGCCGGGTTAGCCACCCGCTACGGCCTACCACCTTACCAAGCTTTGAAAATGATCACCTGCGATGCCGCTAAGATTTTAGGTCTTGATAACCGTATTGGCAGCTTGGCACCAGGAATGGATGCCGATCTAGTCGTGTGGAGTGAAGACCCTATGATGGTTTCTGCTCACCCGGAGATTGTCATGGTTGACGGACAAATGGTAGGTTTAGATTAGCCAGTTGTTGAGTGACCGGACTGCGATTGTGATTCGAAAAGCAAATTACGCCGCTAGGGGAAATAGAAAAAGAGTAGCCTACGCTACTCTCAGGACGGTTGGAAATTAGGGCGGTTGGTATTTTGGGCACCAAAATTGTTTTCGCTTTTCTTATAATTGGATTCTTTGGCCTTTTTTAGCTTATAAGAATCATTGGCCTTATTGACCTTTTTCTGGCCCAACAATATCACCTCCCGAAGATTATTGTTTACGGGAATAATGTTTTACATGCGAATAGGGAGGGGCCAGCAGTTGACGTGATTGAGAAATGACAATATCAACGCAGTAAGCACTTGCAAAGGAATTTACTTAGGCAGCGATTAAATCGCTGCCTAAGTAAAACCGTTACTCTGTGGTTTCTTCTTTCTCTATAAGCTTAAAATCATTTTTGTAAGCATGTGGTACGGCTTGTAGTGCCAAAAAGTATGCTTCCATATAGTTCTTTCCGGAAATGCAATCGTCTGTTTCTTCACCATTTATGATAATTCGGAAGGTTGGCATTATTATCAACCCCCTTTCATTCTTAGTTTAGATGATGAACAGGTTTTAATGCAAGCATAATATTCCAAACATTTTACCGCATCCACCCGGGTGCGGTTTTTATTTTGAAAAATAAAGGAAAAAGCTGCTTAAACTTGAATATAACCCTTATAGGGGTATATGGAGGTTTATATGATATTAAAGCATGAATGCGGTGGCCATGCTCACACCACTGGTACTGGAGTAGTTATAGGCTGGAACAAGTGTGTGTGTAGTAGATGCGGAGAAGTATTTTACAGGTGGATTACTGCTAAAATGCTAGGCATAGAATGATAAAAAACGCTCAGCTGAGCGTTTTTTTATTTCTACTCTTTTCTAAAGAAATTCATGGTCGACGGGCAAATCGATTTTATGCTATTTATAACAAAGAATCGTATTACAGTTTCCCGGAAGATAAAATTATTTATCAATCTTAATGATTACATTGAAAAAACATGCAACAATTTGGCATTTTACTATAGCTCTTATTGTGATAATAATATACTGCAGCCGCCTGCCGGGTAACTGGTGGGCGGTTCTCCATTTTCATGTAGTGTGCCAAATATTGCATTACTGTTTCTAAAAAAAATTAAAGTTTACGTACTACAATGTTACCCTTAAATCAAACAAAGATAATATTCAATGGACCATCACGTCTGTTAACAAAGCAAAGACTACAGAACAAAATTCTCAAAACAGTAATAATGGCAATGCAAGTAATAGCAACACTTCCGGCAATACCGGTAGCGGAACT
>JAGGAB010000031.1 GCA_017889705.1 Bacillota bacterium
TCCAATGCGGTAAAGCATGGAAAAAATGAGGCGGCTAATGTAGATATTCTTGGCGTATCGCTATGCAGAAAAGCAGATATGGTTCAAATGGAAGTATGGAATTACGGCTGTCTGCCGAAACAAATGCCAGCGGAGCAAGGGCTGCGTTCCAGTATGGGCCTGTATCTGGTACGGCTATTTGTCTGTGATCAGCTAAAAGGGACTTTTGCCCTGTATCAACGGGATGATTGTGTGATAGCGGAACTGTCATTTTTGCTATGCGGACTGAGCGGAACAGAGGAGGAGAAAGCAAATGAAATCGTTGTCCATTTTGATAGCCGAGGATGAGGTAATGATCAGGGCCGATCTGGAGGAAGCTCTGACAGAGGCCGGACACGTCATTTGCGGCAGCTGCTGCGATGGACAGACGGCGATTGAGCTTGCGCGGCAATTTCAGCCGGAGCTTGTAGTCATGGATATTACTATGCCGAGGATGGATGGGCTTGAGGCGGCCAGAGCCATGTACCAGATGGATATTCCCGTAGTTATGGTAACAGCAAACAGTCAGTCAAGCTTTTTGCAGCGGGCGGAAAATATTCACGTATACGGTTATATAATTAAACCTATCTCAGAACGGAATCTTTTGGCGACAATACAAATTGCTTATGCCCGCTGGCAGGAGTTTGTAAAAACACGGGTGGAACTGGAGCGAACCCAAAAGGTGCTGGCTGATCAAAAACAGATTAATCACGCCCGCAGCGTGATCCAGGATAAGTTCGGCATATCTGTACAGGAGGCGCATCAGCGGCTGTTAAAGACGGCGATGAATCATCAGATGACTTTGGCTGAGGCGGCTGCAATGGTTTTAAAAAAGTAAAATAAGTGATTGACAAACTTATCCTTTTCAGTTAATATGTGATTAAGTTTTTACAAAGGAATAGCTGGCAATAGTGCTCTGTTATGGTCGTTTAGGCGACTTATTCGGAGTGCTTTTTTGTTGTTTGTGTTGGTTTGTAAAAACGAAGTAATTTTTATTATTTGAGCAATGAGGCTCACTGGCAGATATACTGACATTCTGCCGGTGAGCCTTTTTGTGGTTTTGTAAGAGGATGAAATTATTTAAGAGGAGGAGATCATTATGGAAGTCAGTACAAAAGTTGAGCTGTACGAACAGGCAGAAAAAGAAAAAAACCTGTCGCGTGTATTAAAGCCGATTCATCTATGGGCTTTGGCGGTAGGGCTAGTTATTTCAGGTAATTATTTTGGTTGGAGCTATGGTTTTGCCCAAGGCGGTGTTATGGGATTGGCGTTGGCACTGATTCCGGTAACGATTTTTTATGTGACGTTTATTTTATCCTATTCGGAGCTGGCTACGGCTATTCCGCACGCAGGCGGGCCTTCGGCTTATGCGCGCCGGGCACTCGGCAAATTCGGTGGCTATATGAACGGCATAAGCTGCCTCATTGAATTCGTTTTTGCTCCGCCGGCTATCGCACTGGCTGTCGGCGGCTATGTTCATACGATTTTTCCAGGCATCGATGTTATGGTGGCTACGGTAGCGGCATTTTTATTTTTTATTTTTGTTAATTATATGGGTGTAAAAACCTCCGCAACTTTTGAGCTTGCGGTAACGGTTATAGCACTTGTCGGTCTTGTAATTTACTGGGTACTGGCTTTGCCGCATTTTGAGCTTTCCCGTGTAATGGCAGAGCCGTATTTTCCTAACGGCGCAGAGGGCGTTATGGCTGCTGTACCTTTTGCTATCTGGTTTTACCTCGCAATTGAAGGCGGCGCTATGAGTGCCGAGGAAATGGTAGACCCACAGCGTGATATTTCTAAAGGCTTCTTAAGCGGGATGGCAACGCTGCTGGTAATGGCTTTTCTGACTTTGTTCCTGACCGCAGGCATTGTCGATACAAAGCTCATTGACAGCGTGGATTTTCCGCTGCCGCTGGCCTTAGGTGCCGTTTATGGCGAAGGTTCCCTGCCGGTAATGCTTATGAGTGTCATCGGGCTATTCGGCCTTATAGCTTCACTGCACGGCATTATCCTCGGTTATTCACGTCAGACTTATGCTATGGCACGTACCGGTTATCTGCCGAAGTTCCTTGCCAATCTCAGTGAAAAGCACCGTACGCCATTTTGGGCATTGCTGATACCGGGAGTTGTCTGCCTGGGAACAGCCCTGACAGGTCTTACGAATGTTGTTATAACGATTTCGGTGTTTGGTTCTGTTGTCATGTATATTATAAGTCTTGTAAGTCTCTTTATTCTTCGCGCGAAAGAACCTGAATTAAAGCGCCCATTTAAGGTTTCCTATCCGATAGTCCCGGCTATCAGCCTGCTTATGGCGATTTTTTGCCTGATCAGCCTGTTGATCGCGTCCAGCGATGCCCTGCTGTATGTGCTCGGTGTGTATGCAGTGGCAATCATTTATTATTTCATCTGGGGCAATAAGAATATCCGTCCGTTCGAAGCGGAATTCGGCGTGCTTGATGAGCTGGATAAAGAATAAAGGATAGCG
Organism: Bacillota bacterium; assembly: GCA_017889705.1. Classification (GTDB taxonomy): domain Bacteria; phylum Bacillota; class Negativicutes; order Sporomusales; family Sporomusaceae; genus Sporomusa. The sequence continues at coordinate 2,504 of JAGGAB010000031.1, forward strand.
AGGCGAAAGGCTGTCTTCGAACACTTAGAAGGCAGCCTTATTCTGTTTTAGGGATGGCGAGTATGCAGGAAACTTTATTGAGTGTTGGTATTGATCTGGGAACAACGACAACTCAGGTGATTTTCAGCCGGATCTATCTGGAAAGTGCGGCAGTGACGGCCATACCGGATATCAAAATCACTAAAAAAGAAATTTTATACCGCAGTCCGATTTATTTTACACCGGTTCTGCCGGGCGGGCAGGATATCGATTTTGCGGCGGTTGCCGGAATACTGCAGACAGAATATCAAAGTGCCGGTGTGCAAAAGAACGCGATTGCCACCGGGGCCGTAATTATCACCGGTGAAACGGCGCGCAAGGAAAATGCAGAGGCCGTACTGCACAGGCTGGCAGAATTTGCCGGAGATTTTGTGGTAGCGACGGCAGGGCCTGACCTCGAATCGGTTCTGGCCGGTTATGGGGCCGGCGCGGCGGAGTTGTCCAAACAGGAAGCAGGCAGTGTCGTGAATTTTGATATCGGCGGCGGTACTACGAATGCGGCTTTATTTATAAACGGAGCAGTGCAGCAGACGTTTGCCCTCGACATCGGCGGGCGGCTGGTAAGGCTTGATGAGCAGCAGTATATTACTTATATTTCGGAGCGGGTGCAGCCGTTTTTAGCCGAACGGAATTTACCGCTGTTTGTAGGGAAAAAGGCAGAATGGAATGAATTGTGCCTGCTGACAGATGCTTTTGCCGATACGCTTCTGGCAGTGAGCAAGGGAGAAAAACTGAGTCCGGCGGCAAAAGAGCTGTTTATCGGCCCGGCAGCAGGCGAGCTGCCGCGGCATAAGGTAATGTTTTCCGGCGGCGTGGCGGAATTTATCTATCGGAACAGTACTGCAGACCGGGTTGAGGATATTGCGATATTCGGCGATATCGGGCCGCTGCTCGGGCAATCAATACGGCGGCGCTTTGAAGCGGCGGGAAATATTCCGCTGCTGTCCAAAGAAAAAATCAGAGCTACGGTTATTGGCGCCGGCAGCCATTCGCTGCATATCAGCGGCAGTACGGTAACGGCAGCGTCGTCGGCTTTGCCGCTGAAGAACCTGCCGGTGCTGTTTTTGGCAGCTCAGACTCCGGCAGAAATGGAACAGGAGCTGAAAAATAAGCTGATTCTGTTCCCGGAGGAACTGCCCGCTATTGCCTTTCGCGGCAGTTGTGCACCATCCTATATGATACTGCGGCAGATGGCGGCGGCTTTGGCTTCGGAGCTGCGCGAACGTGAGGAAAAAACAATTGTCGTACTAATAGAAGAAGATTTTGCCAAAGCACTGGGGCTTACACTGCAGAGGCTGCTGCCGGATAGGAGTATCATCTGCTTAGACAAGATTAAGGCCGGAGACGGCGACTATGTGGATATTGGCAGACCTGTCGGCGGTGTGGTGCCGGTGGTAGTAAAAACCTTGATTTTCAACGTGTAAAACATGCGCAAAAAGACTTAAAAATAGAAAGAGACAGAAAACAGGAGTGTAGAAGATGAAGTTAAAAACAACTTTATTTGGTGAAGTATATCATTTTAGGGATGTAAAAGAGGTACTGGCTAAAGCCAACGAAGAAAAATCGGGCGATGTACTCGCGGGTATCGCAGCCGGGACGATTGTCGAACGTATAGCGGCAAAAGCGGTATTGGCCGATATGACCTTGGAGGATATCAGGAATAATCCTGTAATACCTTACGAGGATGATGATGTTACGCGCGCTGACCAGGATGCTGTCAATGCGGAGGTTTTCGGAAAAATAAAGTCATGGACGACAGGCGAGTTTCGCGAGTTTTTGCTGAGTGCAACATCGGAAGAAATAGCTTCAATACGCACCGGGCTTACGGCAGAAATTATTGCAGGGGCGGCTAAACTGATGAGCAATATGGATCTTGTGGCGGCAGCGCGCAAGATGCATGTCACGGCTACCTGCAATACGACTATAGGAAGAACAGGAACTTTGTCGGCAAGATTGCAGCCGAATCATGCGACCGATAATCCCGAGGGCATTATGGCATCAGTTATGGAAGGAATAAGCTACGGGGTAGGTGACGCGGTTATAGGGCTTAATCCGGCAGTCGATTCTATTGAGGGAACGGCAGGCATTCTCAAACAGTTCAAAGATTTTATGACCAAATGGCAGATTCCTACACAAAACTGTGTGCTGGCGCATGTAACAACACAGATGAAAGTGTTGGAAAAGACCAACGCGCCAATGGATTTGATGTTCCAAAGCCTCGCTGGTTCGCAGATTGCAAGCCGGGCATTTGGTATCAACGTGCCCCTTATGGATGAAGCCTATGCCCTTATGAAGGAAAAAAAGAGCTCAACCGGGCCAAACTTCATGTATTTTGAAACAGGCCAGGGCTCGGAACTGTCGTCAGATGGCAACCACGGAGCCGATCAGTTGACGCTTGAGGCGCGCTGCTACGCATTTGCCAAAAGATATCATCCGTTTCTTGTCAATACGGTCGTAGGCTTTATCGGGCCTGAGTATCTTTACGATGGACGGCAGATGATACGGGCCGGGCTCGAAGATCATTTCATGGGTAAGCTCACAGGCATACCGATGGGCTGCGATGTCTGCTATACGAATCATATGAGGGCAGACCAAAATGATCTGGAAAATCTGGCGATGATGCTGACGCTGGCCGACTGCAACTATTTTATGGGGATTCCTGCCGGTGATGATGTCATGCTTATGTATCAAACTACGAGCTATCACGATGTTGCGGCGCTGCGCACTTTGAGCGGCAAAAAACCGATAGCTGAGTTCAACCGTCGCATGGAAGAGCTGGGCATACTGGAAAACGGCAGCCTTTCAACAAAAGCCGGCGATCCATCAATATTTATGGCATAGGAGAATCGATATGGAAGATATGGTAAAAGATGTTTTGTCTCGGGAAATAAAGGATAAAGTTTTGATTGACGCACCGCAAAGCATGGAATTCTGCCGCCGACTGAAAGCCACTACCAATGCGAGGTTGTGTATCGGACGCGCCGGGGAGCGCTTTAAAACACAAATGCTGCTGAAATTCCGTGCTGATCATGCCATAGCAATGGATGCGGTATGGTCATCGGTTGACGAAGAACTTATTGACCGGCTGGGATTTATTAAAGTACAATCTATGGCGAAAGATAAGGAAGAATATATCAGAAGACCCGATTTGGGACGTATATTCTCAGAGGAAACGCTGCAATTAATTAAGGCTTCCTGCAAGGCTTCTCCTGATGTGCAGATCATAGCGGCGGATGGACTCAGCTCCTATGCCATAAATGCCAATCTGGAGGATATTTACGGAATATTGGTCGACGGGCTTACCGATAAAGGTTATACGCTCGGTACGCCGATTTTTGTAAAATACAGCCGTGTGGCGACCATGGATAAGATCAGTGAGCTATTAAACGCCAAGGTGACGATACAGCTTATCGGTGAACGTCCGGGCCTGGCAACAGGAGAAAGCATGAGCTGCTATATGGCTTACGAATCGAGCAGCAAAAAACCGGAATCGCAGCGTACGGTAGTGTCAAATATCTATCGCGACGGTATCCCGCCTGTTGAAGCAGGAGCACAGATTGTTCATCTTACCGAGATTCTCATGAGGGAAAAGAAAAGCGGCATAGATTTAAAAATCTAAGAGGCTGCCTATTTGGTGAAGGTGTTGGTGAAAAATGTCAAAATGGAACGGGGTTATTGACACGCTTGTTGTCGATAACCCCGTCCAATTGATACCCTTGGCCTAGAAATGGAGAATGAGCGGCTAAAGCAGATTATTGATTGTGGGTTTGAGTGGAAGGGTAACTGAGATTAACCGGGGAGTGGTAGGTAGGCCTAACTGGATAGTCTCCTCAGATTCAATATTCTGTGATACATGTAAAACATCTTCAACTTTCCGAACTGAAAAGGTTGATTATACCGGCGGTGCAGAAACTCGTCCACGCAACGTAGCCTTATTAGCCTGCATTAAGTACTAGATTCGATTTTTGCCGCCTATTGGGATTCGTCCTGGTAGGCGGCTTTTTTATTTTATGCCGAAAAAAAGCATAGAAGTTATTGATGCAAATTCCATAATATGGTAATATTTTTAGTGTGTTTATTGTAGCATTATGGAGGTGTACTTATGTTAAAAAAAATAATTGTTATGGCTTGCCTAATTCTATCATTGCCTAGTTTATGCTTAGCTGAGGAGTGGAAAGATAAAAAAGCTAATTTCTCTTTAATTAAGCATATTGTAGTATTAGGACCGCTAAACAACGTGAAAGAAGCTACTCCATCTCAAGAAAGTTTGCAATCGTTTCAACTACAGGATTCAATTTCAAAAGTTCCTTCCAATTCTTCTCGGACAGAAGCTTTATCCAATTTAGTCATGGCTGATATTTATGCCAAAGAGAGTAAAAGGCGTAAAAATGTTCTTATTTCTGCAACGGACCTTAAAGCAAAGATAGTATCCTTAGACAATTTATTTGATGACAAAGAAAGCATTTTAAATATATTGAGTCAACCTTGCGGGGCGAAGTGTGCAGAGGCGTTATTGGTTATTGAAATTAACGACTCTGGGAGTGGGCAAACGTGGATTCCCGAATCCACAAAAACTCAATTTGTTAATAGACCGTATTACCAAACTATGACGGATTATGATCCAGTCAGCCGCATGTATCGTACTTATCAAATTAAGGTTGATAATTATGTGCCGGAAACTGTAACGATACCAGCGCATTATCAGTACTATGGGTGGGCTGAAGGAAGATCAGTCTTGTACGATGGGAAAACAGGATCAATAATATGGTCTTATTCAGGTAAAGAAAATAACGACAAAATGCGAGATGCAGTGATGCATTTCATTAGAAATACGATAAAAAAACTTCCTGTAGAATAACTAAGGCATGAGATTAAGCCGCATCCCTCAAGGTGCGGCTTTTCCATTTATACCACTCTTTACACCGCCAAACAAATGTTTTAAATCAGCGCAAGCGTTAAAAAATCTGTGGCGCAATGGCGGCACAACCAATAGGAACCGATTAATTCGCACGTGTTAATGGGGTGGGATTATCGACATATTCAATGTCGATAATCCCACCCCATTTTCTTCTGAAAATCCCTATTCTGATCAATTTATGTGATAGTACTCGTAACTACAATGCTGGAGCGGGCTCGTTGGTTTCAATCTTTTCCGGTTTTACAGGATTTATATTAACCTCTGCGCAAAACTGCTCCATACATTTTTGAGTTGCTTTAGCGAAGGCGTTTACAGAACTTGGCGTACCGATGGGGGCGGAACTCCTGCCATGGCCCATGATGTTTTGTCGATATAGGTATTGACTTGTTGCAACATCTACTACTTTAGCCTGCAAATCAACGTCGATGTCGTAGTTTGCTGACCAAAAATCTATGCCTGCTCGGCCATAACCCATACCCAATACCAGAACAATAACATAATCAAAATTGCGCTCTTTGCCGAACTTAGCAAGTTGAGCTTTTTTTATATTAGATAAGTCGGTAACATCTTCATCTTCTGCAAAAACTAAGGCATCCTGAGTTAACTTGCTGTCAGTAGTCAAATTATATTTAGCATTTGGGAATTTTTCATTAAGTTTATCATAAATAATTTTCATGGCCTTTTCATTACTTCTAATTGCTCCTTGGCCTCCGACTAGTACGGCGATAGTCGGTTTCAACTCTGGTTTGGTGCTAAAACTAAATTCGGCATGTGCAGGTAAACTAACCAATGAGATTGTGATACAAAATAAGATTGATAAAAAAGTTTTCATAAGATCAGACTCCTTTTCTTTAATAAATAACACGATTATGAATATGCAACATCTGGAGCAATGGATCTGTAAGGAACATTAGGAATATTTCCGTTCTCTTCAGGTAACGGCTTAGCGCATTTCGTACTAGAATTTCCTTCGTTGTATCCGTTCCCGCAATGGGGGCAATGTATGACTGATCTACATAAAAATAAAAACACAGCCTGTCTGATTAGTACGGTGTTTTTTGCTGCGTTTATACTGCGAAATAATTGGAAAAATGTTAGAAAAAGTGCGTCAAGCGGCGCTTTTCCTTTTACTTACAATTAATTATAACATAAAATATCTAGACGGCAACATAGGCGGAAAAACAAAGTGTCCTCGTGTCTTTATGGATTTATTTGGATTTTGTCATGGTTTTGTCACATTCCTATGTTAAATTTACAACAAGTAATTTAGCAATAGCAAGTTATCCCATACCAAGGAGAGATGAATATGATAGTGAAAGTTGCAGCGATACAACCTGTTTACAATCATCAAAAGAAAAATTCTCAATCTCAACCCCAGAATACATTACATAAAGATAAATCAAATTCATTTGCCTGCATTTTGGAAAGCAAAATAAAAAGTGGGGATCAAAAATAATGTGTGTAAATCAGTGAATTGCCGCCTGCTTGCTTGGGTTTTGCAGGGCGGCTTTTTGTTTAACTAGTGGCGGTATTAAAATTTGGTTGAATTAATTTTTTTATATTGCTTTTTACATAATTAGTGCTATAATAATATCCATAATATGGAAATAGAGGAGTGGATATTATGGCTACCGAAGCAAAGGAGACGTTAATAAGCAAATTGACGCATCGCATAAAAGAACAACTGGTGGTAAACGGAATTACTGAATTTACAATTACTGATGGTAATTTTCATTTTGCCAACACCGATGAAAAGGCCAGAGCCAATGTTATTATCAGGGATTACTTAACGAATATGCTTGATAATCATGCAGAGCCTTTAGTGTAGCTGGTTTGGTAGAGAAACAAAAAGAACATTATCTAAGCATAGCACATAGTAGTGTATGCTAAGATAATGTTCTTTTATATCGTTATTAAGCTTTATTAGCAAACATAGACTTTAACTCATCATAGGCCGTGATAATAACCATATCTTTATTTAACTCCGGAAAGGGATTAGACTCTAAACCTAATACAAAGTATATAGCACTCGGGGTTTTGATGTTATAAAGTTTCTCCAAATCAAAATATAAATTAGGTGTATCTATAATATAAGCATCATATCCACCATATTCAATTTTAGAGTAGATATCCTGAACCTTACTAAATGTATTAAAAATGTTAAAACCAACAGGAAGCTTCTTGGTATCTAGTTTAGAGTTGATATAGTGTTCAGCCGATGATTCTCCGTCAAAAAACAACACTCGTTTACCTGCTTCGGCTAGTTTGAGGCCTACTTCAATTGCTTTTGATGTTTTACCAGAACCAGTATGACCGATAATTAGTTTCATTGTACGTGTTCCTCCCAGAAATAAAAATATGTATTATAAAATTCCGTTCTATTAAATGATTTCCCTTTAAAATAGGTGAAGAAATACAAAAGATTGTTGCTTGATTTTACAAATTTCTACTTAATATTTTTGGGAGGTAATTACTTCTAAGCGACGTGGGCAAGAAAAAGGAGAAGGCGTTCCTGAGTGGACGGCTTCTCCTTTTACTGATTCTCTGTTGTATCACTAGACGCTATGGTCAGACGGTTCATTTGCCCTATAAATTCAAGGTAACTTAGATTAAAAGATTGTTTTTTATTGATAACGAGTTTGCTCAGGTCGATTTTCTGAGGTGTTGCTTGCTGCTCCTTTTCTTGCTGTTGCTGGTAGTGTTGTTGAGAGTGTTTTTGATTTTTATCATTTTTATGTGTAACCTTATTTTTACCTTGTAAAGTATGTGGTGTTACATTCAACGAACCTGGTAATCCAATTGCCATATAACCACCTCGCTAATGCTATCATATATAGGAAATGTTGGAAAAATATATGAATGATACTGTATTTCCTAAATAATAGAAATGCATTCGAAAAGCTGGTAACCAAGAACAGATGAAATATAAATTTAATATTGCTATGCTAAACTAATTTATTAACAGTAAAGGTGAATTAGTTCCGGAGGGAACCGTTACATGGTAAAACTTACACAGTGCTTGATTGTTAAAAACGAGGAACAGAATTTGTTGCGTGCTTTACATTGGGGCAAAAGCCTTTTCGATGAAGTAATAGTTGTCGACACAGGTTCGACTGACGGCACTGTTGCGCTTGCAGAAAAGCTGGGGGTGAAAGTTTGTCATTTCGAATGGATCGATGATTTTTCGGCGGCAAGGAATTTTGCCATATCGCAATGCACGGGCGATTGGATCTTTTTCCTTGATGCCGACGAATATTTTGAAGATATCGATGTACCGCGTTTGCGGCCACTTGTTGAGAAAATAGATAAACAGTATGTGAATGTAAACGGCGAAAAGCGCCAGTATAATGTTATTGAAACTCCCTGGGTAAATGTTGGGAACAATAATATTTCGCGGCAGGCACGGATATTCAGAAATACACCTCATTTATGGTATAGCGGCGCGGTGCATGAGCAATTGCAGGCTACCTCCGGCGGTTATCTTAAGGCTTATTCGGTACAAGCTTCGCCGGCCATATATCATACCGGGTATGTGTGGAGTGAGAACGGCAATAAGGAGAAAAAGGGCGCGCGGAATTTTAAAATTGCCCAAAAAGCTCTTGAGCAATCTCCAGATTCTGCAAAGCTCAGGCTTTTTGCCGCCGAGGCGCTATTGTTTGAAGGAAAATACAGTAAAGCCGAAAGATATTTTTGCGAAGCCATGAAAAACAGTGATGGTTCCATATGGCCGGAGCGAGCCCGCGAAGGTTATAAACAGTGGTTAACTACTTATCTGCATAGGGGTAATTCTGGGGAGGATAGTCCTGATATATTAGTTTCGGCTCTGCGTGTCTATGCTGAAGCAGTAGCGAAATTCCCTGATGATGCCGACTTTGATGTTCTGGTCAGCTTGTTGTTTTTTAAAGCAAAAGACATAAAAAAGACAATACTTTTTTTCAATAATTCTCTGTCAAAAAATAGTGGTAAGATTTCTAAAAAGCTTATCGCAGATAATGCTGAAGTGTATGAGAAACTGCGCAATCTTTGTGGAACATTGAAACTGCCAGTACAAAAGTAAAAAGGGAGGACAATATTGTCCGTCCCTTCAAATAACGATGGTCGCCGTTATTACGGCGACTATTTTGTTATATTAAACCTGAAACTTGCTGACTGCTTCACGAAGGTTCATGGCTAGGGTAGCAAGTGCCTGGCTGGAGGAGGCTATTTCCTCCATAGATGCCGATTGCTCCTCGGTTGCAGCCGAGACTGTCTGGGCTTCGCCTGACGATTTTTTGCTGGACTCATCAATTTGCTTTACCGAGTCGACAATTTGCTGACTGCCAATAGCCATTTGTTCAATTGCGGCAGATATTTCTTTGGTTTCTTCAGAAACGTTGGTTACCATGGACGCAATTTCCCGGAAGGCCTGGCCGGACTCATTAACTACGTCTGCTCCCAATTTGACTTCACGCGTACCGGCGTCCATCGCGGTTACAGCTTTGTCGGTATCACCCTGAATTTCGCCAATCAAGGTGGCAATCTGTTTGGCGGCATCTTGAGATTGTTCGGCAAGCTTGCGGACTTCTTCGGCGACTACGGCAAACCCTCGTCCTTGTTCGCCTGCCCGGGCAGCTTCAATGGCCGCATTTAATGCCAGTAGGTTGGTCTGGCCGGCAATGCCGGCAATGGTATCTACAATTTGACCAATTTCTTTAGAGCGTTCCCCTAATTTGGTTACGACTTGGGCAGAGGATGTGACAGTCTGTTCGATGGAAGCCATTTGGGTTACAGCTTTATTCACCGATTTGTTGCCTTCGGTTGCCCTGGCGGCGGCCAGGGCTGATTGGCCGGCTACTTCATTGGCGTTGGCGGCGACCTGCTGAATACTGGCCGACATTTGCTGAACCACGGCAGAGGTGTCGTTGGCGGCAGTCAACTGCTCAGCAGCGCCGTGGGCAATATCGGTAATGGACTGAGCAACTTGATTGGCGGCCAGTGCCGACTGATCGGCGCTGGCTGTCAGCTCCTCAGAAGAAGCGGCTAACTGCTCGGCTGATTCATTGATTTGTTTCATCAAAGTACGGAGAGTGCTCCGCATTTCTGCTAAGGCATCAGCCACTCGGCCAAATTCATCTTTTCTAATAACTTTCCGGGGCTTATCACGAAAATCACCATCAGCCAATTCTTGGCAAAACGCAACCATTGCCTTTAACGGGGTGGCTATGATTTTCGTTATGTACCATCCGCTCAATCCCAATAACAATAAGGCTGTGAAAATAACCCCGACGATAATACGGGTTGCTTTCTCAAAGTCGGCTTTGTTGTTGGCATTGTTTTTTTCGGACATTTCGACATAATAATCGGAAAGATCTCTAAGCTTGTCCAGCGCCTCAGTTGCTGATGATTCCACAGTGGCCACATAGAGCGCATAGGCTTCCGTGTTTTTGTTTTGTATTGCCAGCTCAACGGCCTTATCTCTGCCGCCGCGGTACTTTTGCATGGCGGTCTTGATTGAAGCCAGCTTTTCTTTCTCGCTGACATCTAAATGGGCTTTTTCAATTTCTGCTATATTATTATTAAAATTTTTGACACGATCATTTATGGTATTCAATAGCTGCTGTTTCTTTTTTTCGTCTGTTGTGAGCATCAGTTCCAGTGCGGTTGCATTGACTCGGTTGACATAAGAACGATTTTCATTTATTAGATCAATCGGTATTAAATAATCTGCATACATAGTATTCATAGCGGAATTTGACTGTTGCAGATAATAATATCCCGTGTACCCTATTACGCTCATAGATAGTAGTGCGATAAAAACTAGAACAGTAAGTTTCAGGCTTACTTTCATATTAACTAAAAAGCCCATTATCTTCTCTCCTTTATTGTAATACTATTAACTTTTACTATCGGGTGAACTCATCAACTGAGCAATTTCAAATGTGCCAAAGACTTGGTGTGAGACAGGAATTTTAATTGTTATCATAATCACCTCCGGTATATTTGATTGCAGTTTATTCAGTAACAAATAAATGTACTGCATACTACTATGTTACAATAATTTGTACATTTCGACAAAAAAATTATTTTCCCTTCGTAATTATGCAAAATTACCTGAAAATTATAAAAACGATTTGATGCATGACGGTTCGGCTGGGCGGGTTTTGGTAGATGATAATAAAATAAAGCCTTGCAGGCACTTTGGCCTACAAGGCTTTGTGGCAGCTAAATCACTGCTGCGGCTGAAGGTGTGTCATGAAATCAATAAAGGCTTTGGCGGCATTTGTCAGGTATCTGTTGGGATTCCAGGCAAGTACAATTTGAAAGTTCAGTGGTTCAGACAACGGACAACTGTGAATGGTAGGATACTTTTTGGCAATGGTGTCAAAGAGGAAAGAAATACCGATGTCAAGTTCGACAAGACTGATGATGGTTTCAATTTGACTGGAGGAGAATACGATATTCGGAGTAAAGTGGTGTTTTTTGCATTCCTCGATAACCACCTTGCGATTGTAGGTGTCTTCTTTCAGCAAAATAAACGGCTGATCGTGAAGCTGATCGAAAGAAATGCTGGGCAAGCTGCCAAGTGGATGGTGAAGCGGTAAACATACATGGATTTGGCCGGTGGTAATGGGGAGGGTTTTTAAGAGCGGCGAAGATTTTGATTGGGTGATAATGCCGATATCAATTCTGTTTTGTTCAACCAAATTTTGAATGGACAACGAGCCGCCTTCGACTGCCGAGAGTTCAATGTGCGGATACTGTTTGCGAAATTGGGCAAAAATCTCGGGGAAGAGCAAGACGCCAATCATCGGCGGAATGCCTATTTTGATGGAGGATTTGGGATGCAGCTGGAGATCTTTCATTTCATTTATGGAATCTTCTAGTTGAGTTAAAATCGTATTTACCCGTTGTAAAAAAATATGTCCTTCTGATGTAAGCGATATCTGGCGTTGGGTTCGCTGGAAAAGCTGGACGCCAAGTTCTTCCTCCAGCTTTTGAATGGCAATAGAAACCGATGGCTGGGCCACATGCAATTGTTCGGCTGCTTTCGAGATGCTACTTAAGCGGCAAGTCATTTGGAAATATTCTAATTGGCGGATTTCCATAAGTAGACCCTCCTGACATATAGTATATAACTATAATAACATAAAAATCATATATTTTTAATTAATATATGAGTAGGCTATACTGTATTCAAATACCAATTGAATTTTAACTGAGGTGAAAAAATTATGGAAAAGATAGTATTGGCAGCAACCCATAAAAAGAATATTGGCAGTAATGCCAACGTGGTTAGTAAAACGGGGATTTCCTGGAAAAAACATGATCAGGTTATGAAAGAGGCAAAGGAGTTGCTTTGCAAAGCAGACACCACTCATCCCAGTATTTATGATTCTTTACACTGTGGTAAGCTGGCACGGCTGATTGCCTATATTAACAGTGGCAGTGCCGCTGTGGTGGTGTGGATTAACTGTTACTCAGAGCATGCCTTAGGATAGTAGTTTTTTAGCTTGTATTTTAATAATGCTTTGGGAAAGTGAATCGCCGTAGGTATTTGTGCCTACGGCGTTTTTTTATTGGAAAACTTTTCGTTTTATTTCATGGATCATCTTACGCTATAATGGGGAAGGATTCAAACACTTAACATAGCAAGGATGAGTGAATGCTAAGGAAGATATGGATTTCGGCGGCAGTAGTTGGAATGGTGGTAGTGTTAGGTGTGTTGCCGCTAACCGCTAAAGCAGCAAATTATGACGGGTTAGGCCAGTTTGTTGTTGCCTGGCTGGAGGCGCAAACCAGCGGACAGAATATGCAGATACCCAATTCATCACTCCACGGGAGAACCATCGTCATAGATCCCGGACATGGCGGAAGTGATGCCGGTGCTATCGGCCCCAGTAATTTGATGGAAAAAAACGTTACATTGTCTATTAGTAAAGAGTTACAAAGTTTACTTACAAACAGCGGGGCAACCGTAATTATGACCCGTGCGACTGACAAATCTGTTGCTTATGCGGGAGCTAGCGATAAAGAGGAATTGGCAGCCCGTGTAGCAATTGCCAATAAAGCAAACGCAGATTTGTTTGTTAGCATCCATGCAGACTCCTTTTCTGGTCAAGCCGGTGGTACTACCACCTATGTGTATGATGCTCAAAATGCCGAAATTGCCCCACTAGTGCAGGCTAATATGGTCGCTCAGCTAAAGCTAAGTGACCGAGGTGTTCAGCAACGTGATTATTATGTTCTAAAAAACACCAACATGCCGGCAATACTGACAGAAGCTGCCTTTATCTCTAACCCCAGAGAAGAAAAATTACTTATGAATCGCAGTTTTGATAAAAAAGTTGCAATAGGTATTTATAACGGAATTAATCAATATTTTGGGAACTAGCTGCAAAATCCGCAAGCCTTGCTTGCGGATTTTGCTTTGCAGAAACTTGAAGAAGCTGTGGCTTAGCACTTGCTGGCATGTTCAAGCGGTTTTTTCAGCAGCAGCAGTCCCTGGCGGAGTTCTTCGGAGTCTAGATGTCCGTAGCCTAACGCCAGTTTCTCTACATGAATGCCCTTGCAGATGCTATGGTATTCTACTGGCGTCACATAAATACCCTTCTGTTTACAACGCTTGGCAAAGTCACGGTCAAAGTGTTTGCCGGGGAATTCCAGCACAAGATGGAGGCCGGCGGCATCTCCCCAAGGAATCCAAGTGTTCCCAAGGATTTCTTCTGCCAGTTGCAAGAAGGTTTGCCGTCGCTGCCCATAAAGGCGGCGCATTTGCTGAATATGCCGGTCAACTTTGCGGGTGCGAAGATATTCGGACAGGGCTGCCTGCTCAAATGGCGGATTTTGGACATCAGTGTGGGTGCGTAGATGCCTCCACGCTTTATGGAGTTGCGGCGGCAGCACGACATAGCCGATCCGCAGGGCGGGAAACAAGATTTTGCTGAAGGTACCCACATAAATAACCCGCTCGCTATCCATAGAACAAAGCGGTGCTACCGGTGGCCCGCTGTAGCGAAACTCACTGTCATAATCATCTTCGATAATGTAGAGGTCGTTATCCCGGGCAAACCGTATTAATTCGGCACGGCGGCTGGCGGGAAGAATGCCGCCAAGAGGAAACTGATGGGAAGGAGTCACATACACAGCACAAGCTCCCTTGTTGTGTAACCCAGCGGTTTGCAGACCTTGCTGGTCAACTGGGGCTGGACAGATTTGAAAACCCTTGCTTTGTAAAACCCGCAGCATGCCAATATGGCAGGGATCTTCTACAATAATTTCACGGTTTTTTCCGGATAAGAGGCCAGCCAGCAAGTAGAGAGCCTGGGTAGCTCCGGATGTAATGAAAATACACGCAGGATCAACCGCAAGCCCGCGGCTTCTAAGCAGCCAGGCGGCAATTTCTCCCCTCAGCGACGGTAAGCCTTCAGGTCCGGAATAACTCCAGTAGGCAGGGGAGAGCTCTTCGGCGGTTTTTCGCAGTAGTTGCAGCCACAAATGGTGGGGAAAGCGTCGAAGATCAGGCCGGCCAGTACGGAAATCGGCAAGGTACTCAGCAGGAGACGATATGGTGTGGGACAAATTTTCCGGGGACGGGGCTGATTTTTCCAGACAAAGGCCGTCAGCTACCCGGGTTTGTGAACCAGGACGGCTGACGATGTAGCCTTCGGCTGATAGCATTTCATAGGCTTCATAGGCTGTATTACGGGATATTGCAAGCTGTTTAGCCAACTCCCGGGTAGACGGCAAAAGTTCGCCGGGGGGGAGTTGGCCGGTTGTCATTTGGTTGCGTAGTATTTGATAAAGCTGACGTGCCAGCGAAATCTGGCAGTGGCGCTGCAATTCTACTCCTAACATAGTTCCTCCAACTGGCTCTGTAAAAATAGCCTGAAATTGGATCTAATACCAGGCCGGTTTATCTGTTACCATTATACCATAACAGTAAAATCCTGTAATTTAAGTTGTGGATAGGAGCGATATAAGTGGGGCGGTTTGCTGGTATGGCATTTTTGACAGGAGCATTTGCTCTGGCTGGCACGTCAGTAGTTGCCGGTCGGTTGGTTGTGGAAACACTAGGAACTTTCACGATAACAGTTATGAGTTTGTTTTTTGCTTTAGTGGGTTTATTGCCGCTTTGCGGCAGTAAACTGGCGAAACATGTCCGGCAGATTGGGTATGGCGATTGGCTGTTGCTGGGGATTCAAGCTTTGTTCGGTATTTTTTTGTTTCGGCTGCTTTTGCTGCAGGGCTTGCTGCGCACAAGTGCCGGTGAAGCCGGCATACTTACCGGTGTAACGCCGGCAGCCACGGCTTTACTTGCCTGGCTGCTATTGCGGGAACCGCTGGATTGGTTCCGGGGGCTGGGGATAATCAGCACGATTACCGGTATTGTTGTACTCCAGGGATTTTTTTCACCTGATATTATATTTTCGCAGGAACATCTCTTGGGGAATGTATTGGTGCTAAGTGCTGCTTTGTGCGAATCTATATTCAATGTAATATCACGTGTGAGCAGTGTAGAATTTGTTTGGCATTCAGAGCAGGTGCTTGACCCCGCTAGCCAGAGTACACTGGTGGTAAGCATTGCATTGCTGCTTTGTTTGGGACCGGCGCTGGCAGAACAGCCGCTGCTGGCACTCTGGTCGCTTGATATAATTGGCTGGGCAGCCTTAGTATGGTATGGCTTATTTGTAACGGCGCTGGCCTTTATTTTTTGGTATGCCGGCATAAAACGCTGTGCTGTTTCCGTAGCGGCTGCTTTCTCAGGTATGATGCCCTTTACTGCACTCCTGATGTCAGTACTGCTCTTGCATGAGCAGCCTGGCTGGCAGCAGTGGCTGGGCGGATTTCTGGTTGTGCTTGGTATGGTGCTGACTGGTATCAAAGCATCCTCTTTACAGCCGGAATCTACCGGGGAAGTTGCTGGACAAACGGAGACTTAGAGAAATATTCCTTGACACTTTTCGAGAAACAAGGTATAGTTACCTAAGGTAATTGTTATCAAAGGTAACTAATTGTAAAAGAGGCAGATATGGTGCAAGGTTTTTTTCGTCACTATTTTTCCCTGCATAGAGCGCTTATCAGTAAACTGAATGAACTGCTCGCAGAGTATGGCCTTTCATATTCCCTATGGACGGTCATTTTTTACGTAAAAACTCATGGATCTTCTACGCTGGTAGATATTGCACACTTCTATAATGTTAAAAAGCCGGTGATAACAAGGACTGTCCAAAACCTGGAAGAGAAAGGTATTATCCGGCAGATTCCCGGGGCGGATAAGCGGGAGAAGTTAGTTGAACTGACTGAAGCCGGCGAGCAGATCTACAAAATATGCCGCAAACTTATTGATGAACTGGAAGATGAGATAATGAAAAATATCTCTGAAGAAGAGAAAGCAGCAATTTTTGAAAGTCTTCCCCAAATACGAGCTAATGTACTAGCTATAGGTGGTAATAATAATGAAGAGCAGCAATTTATGGACTAAGGATTTTTTAATTGATTCAGGGATTAACTTTCTGGTTTTTTATGTGTTTTTTTTATTGATGGTGACCATTGTTCCTTATGCAACTGATACTTTGCAAGCTTCAACAAGTGAAGCCGGACTTGCCTCCGGCATTTTTGTATTAGGCACACTTGCCGCGCGGATTTTTGCCGGACGTTCCATCGAGCGGATCGGACGGAAAAAGTTGCTATATATAGGGTTGTCCTCTTTTTTCGTTACAACACTATTATATTTTGCAGTAAACAATTTGTCGGTGTTGTTTATTGTTCGCTTTTTACATGGCGTGGGCTTTGGTATTACTGCAACTGCAACGGCTACCATTATTACTAATATTATTCCGCTGGAGCGGCGCGGGGAAGGCATCAGTTATTATATGATGAGCACAACGCTGGCTTCGGCTACCGGTCCGTTTTTGGGCATGATGGTGAGTCAGCAGGGAAGCTTCAACATAATTCTCGGGTCATGTGTTGTCCTGACCGGAATGAGCTTGTTAGCGGCGTTTTTTCTCAAAGTAGTGGAGGTGGAACTAACCCAAGAACAGCAGGCCTCTATGCAAGGTTTTACCGTAGCCAATTTTGTTGAACTCAAGGCAATTCCTATCTCGCTTGTTGCCATACTTATCGGCTTTAGTTATTCAAGCATTCTTAGCTTCCTCACTTCATATATTAAGGCAATTAACCTAGTATATGCCGGCAGTTTTTTTTATGTTGTTTTTTCTGCGGTTACCTTAATTTCCCGACCGGTAACTGGCCGCTGGTTTGACCGGAAGGGTGAGAACTGCGTGATGTATCCGGTGTTCATCGTGTTTGCCGCCGGACTAGTTATTTTGAGCCAGGCACAGCAAGGGTTTTCGCTGTTAGTGGCCGGAGCTTTTATTGGCCTTGGTTATGGAACCTTTTTGTCATGTGCGCAGGCGATTGCCGTTAAGGTATCGCCTAGCCACCGCATGGGATTAGCCAATTCAACCTATTATATACTTCTTGATACAGGTATCGGTGTTGGACCGTTTTTACTGGGTTTTTTGATACCGGTAACAGGTTTTCGCGGTTTGTATATCGGGATGGCAGTTGTTGCTCTTGTTGGTAGTCTGGTATACCATTTTTTACATGGAAGAAAAGCGGCAACATGCGAAGAGCAACTGGTTACAGAAAGTTAGTTTGTCTTAGTTTGCTGGTCAAGTAAAGGAGCTCACCACTTGTGTGAGCTCCTTTTTGTTATTCGCCCTATAAGTAATGGCCTTAAACGCATGGTTTTTAGAACCTAGCTATGACATGCAGACAAACTGAGTCAGACAATAGTTGAATTTGTCGGCTTCGTCGTACACTAACCCGTGCCCGCTGCACTCAAAAGGGATTAACCTTGACCTGCGAATATTTTGGTGGGTTATTTCGGCATTGGTAAAAGCAACTACTTGATCATGGATGCCGTGAAATATGGTGGTTGGTACAGCTATCTGACAAATATCTCGCCGCAGATCTTCATCACGCAACGATTTTGCCAAGCGGGCAGTGGCATGACCGGAAGCCTCGAGCCCCAAGCCGCTGAACCAATTTAAAAATTGGGGACTGACATTACTGGCAAAAAACTTTTTGCCGAATTCGCTTAGCATTTTGGGCCGGTCAGTATAAGTCTGACAGATGAGTTTGTTTACTTCTTCAACAGGCAGGCTATATGGATAATCCGGACGCTGCGTGAAGACCGGAACGGCTGCTGCAGCCAGCGCGAGCTTGGCAACACCGCAGCCACCATAGCGGCTCATATAGCGGACGGCAATAGCTCCGCCTACCGAGAAACCGACAAGCGTTATATTATCAAGCCCCAGAGTTTCGATAACGCAGTTTACGTCGTCAGCCAAATCGTCATAGGAATATCCTTCCCAGGGTTTAGCTGACTTGCCGAAACCCCGTATATCCATTGCCATACAGCGGATGCCGTATTTGGGAAGCTGATCAAATTGATACTCAAACATCTTATGATTGGCAGGCCAGCCATGAATAAAGAAAACGGTATGCTCGCCCGAGGGATTCAAATCTTCTACGAAAATTCTAACTCCTGTTTCTACCTCAACATAGGGCATGCTAATTCACCCACCTAAGTTTATTGAACATACTAATATAGGCTATGTTTTTCTTAATGGAAAGGTGAGATTGATATAGTTGACATTTCAACTATATCTCTATACAATAGGTATAAGAAAAATTAGCGGCAGGTGATAGGGTGAAGGTAATAGCTAACAAAGCGGCTGCAGGGCAGGGAAATAACGACAGCGATTTAAAAAGTCAAGTGCTTAGGGAAGTAGGTACGGTAGCACGCTGTATTCAATCGATTAGTGATATTACTTACCGGGAATTTAAGCTGCAGCGGGGACAATTTATTTTTTTAACACGCATCTGCGAACAACCTGGCATTAACCTAATTGAACTGTCCCATATGCTTAAAGTGGATAAGACCACAACAACGAAAGCAATACAAAAACTGTTGGAAGAAAATTATGTACAGCGAACGAGGGATACTGCCGATAAACGGATGTGGCATTTGTATCCCACAGACAAGGCAGTTAGTTTGTATCCCTACATCATCCAGGAAGAAAACAAACATATTGATGTTTGCTTTGCCGGGTTTAGCCCAGAAGAACAGATAATGGCTCATTCGTTATTGCAGCGAATGGGAGAGAATATTGAGCAGAGCTGGCGAGTCTTAAAAGGCAGCCAGGCTTGATCTAAGTAGGTAAATAAGCCGTACAGACAAGGGGGATAAAGTGTTATGGAAGGAATCAGTATAACAACCTATCAGTCAGAGTACAAGGATGAAATTATTGACTTAATTTTGGGTATTCAATGCAAGGAATTCGGCATTCCGATTACTAGGGAAGATCAGCCGGATTTAGGCGACATCCCCAAGGTTTATCAAACCGGGGCAGGGAATTTCTGGGTGGCCGCCTGCGGCGGCAACGTGGTAGGAACGGTAGCGTTATTCGATATCGGCAACCACCAGGCGGCTATGCGTAAATTTTTTATTAATCCTTCTTACCGGGGCAGCCGGTATAACACGGCTAAAGAGCTGATAACAGCGCTGACAACCTGGGCGGCAGGGCATGACATAGCTGAAATTTTTCTGGGGACGACTGCTCAATTTCTGGCTGCGCACCGGTTTTATGAGAAAAATGGTTTTACTGAAATAACCAAACCGGATTTGCCGGCAGCGTTCCCTGTCATGAAGGTCGATACAAAGTTTTATTATTATCAGCTACCTGTAGGGCAGTAACGCGGAGAGAACTGCAGTATAGTAATAGATACTATAGAACTAAAAAGTAAGTGCTTGTAAAAGAGCGTATTGTTCTCTATTATGTATATTAGAGAGAAAAATGTGGAAGAAATTCCATATTATCAGGCAAAGGAGAATGATATGAGTAAATCAAAGGTTTTCTTTACTAATCTGCGTGCCACTCCCAAGATGAATTTGCTGCAGAAACTAAAGCGGCTGGTAAAAACAGCCGGCATGGAAGAAATCGACTTTGAAAATAAGTTCACGGCGATAAAAGTACATTTTGGCGAGCCGGGAAATCTTGCTTATCTTAG
Organism: Bacillota bacterium; assembly: GCA_017889705.1. Lineage (GTDB taxonomy): Bacteria > Bacillota > Negativicutes > Sporomusales > Sporomusaceae > Sporomusa. Next base: position 22,518 of record JAGGAB010000031.1, read on the forward strand.
ACCCAATTATGCCAAAGTTATTGCTGACGTAATCAAGGAACAAGGTGGCAAAGTTTTTCTTACCGACTGTAACACCTTGTATGTGGGGCGGCGCAAGGATGCTGTCGAACATATGGATGCAGCCTACGAAAATGGCTACAACCCTTTCACTACCGGCTGCCAGATTATTATCGGCGACGGACTAAAAGGTACTGATGAGGCATATGTTCCTGTGCCGTGCGGCGAGTATGTTAAAGAGGCCAAAATCGGGCGGGCGGTAATGGATGCCGATATTTTCATCAGCTTAAGTCATTTTAAGGGCCATGAGCTTACTGGCTTTGGCGGCGCTTTGAAAAATATCGGTATGGGCTGTGGTTCCAGAGCCGGTAAAATGGAGATGCACAGTGACGGTAAGCCGAAAGTAAGAACGAAAGTCTGTGTGGGCTGCGGTATTTGTCAAAAGACTTGCGCTCATGCGGCCATAACACTTACCGACAAAAAGGCTGAAATTGACCATAACAAATGCACTGGCTGCGGCCGCTGTATTGGGGTCTGCCATGTCAATGCTATTGTTGCGGCCTGGGATGAATCCAATGACATTCTCAATCGGAAAATGGCCGAATATTCCTGGGCGGTATTAAACGGCAGACCGCATTTTCACATCAGCCTGGTTATTGATGTTGCACCGTTTTGCGACTGCCATGCAGAAAATGATGTGCCGATCATCCCCGATATCGGTATGTTTGCCTCCTTTGACCCGGTAGCACTGGATATGGCCTGTGCCGATGCGGCCAACAAGGCACCTGTTATCTCAGACAGCTACCTCGCAGAACAGCTCCAAAAACAGGGCGGCGACAAACACGATCACTTCAATAGCACTCACCCGGAAACCAACTGGCGTTCATGTCTTGAGCATGCCGAAAAAATCGGTATTGGTACAAAGGACTATGAGCTTGTTGAAATCTAATATATTATAAGATAATCCGCAGACATAGTTGTCTGCGGATTGTTTTTGGATAAAGACGGTCGTGGCAGAGGCAGGCGCTGTTAATTCGTTCAGATAATTTGCTGTTGCAGCAGGATAATAGTGTTTGATACCGAAAGAAAAATACAAAAAGTAGTTTTAGGGGGACCCTCAACTGAGTACAGAGTGGCAGCAAACAATACAACAACTGCATAAGCGGCGGTGGATTATTTGGGTGCCGCTGGCGTTAGCCTTTATGACAGCTTACTTTCACCGGACTGCTACCGGGGTAATGGCTGATAGTCTGATGCGGGAGTTTTCGATTACGGCGGCATCAGAGCTCGGAATTTTGTCGTCGCTTTATTTTTATGTATATGCGGCTATGCAGATGCCGGCAGGCATTCTGATGGACTCTTGCGGGCCGAGGCGCACTGTCAGCGTCGCCCTGCTAGTTGCCGGAGCTGGCTCTATTATCTTTGGTTTGGCGCAAACCATGACCGGGATATATTTTGGGCGTATTTTGGTTACTATGGGCGTCAGTGTGATTTATGTTGCGATTGTTAAGATCTATGTTGAATGGTTTCGGCTGCGCGAGTTTGCCACCATGTCAGGCATTATCGTGATTGTGGCCAATGCCGGCTCACTGTTATCGGCAACGCCGCTGGCTTTTGCCGTAGAGGCGATTGGTTGGCGTTTTTCCTATCTGGCTATTGCCGCCTATACGCTAAGTATGGGAGCGCTTTGCTGGCTGCTGGTCCGGGATAAGCCTACCGATGTTGGCCTGCCTTCGATAACCGAAGTGGAAAACAGGGAAGGTAACCAAAGTGCAGCAGCACCGTCAGCGTCTGTCGGGGTAGGAGAAAGCGTTATCCAAGTTCTCAAAAACCCTGATACCTGGTGGCCGTTTTTGGTAGGGTGTTCGGTATATGGGGTGTTTATGTCTTTTATGGGGATTTGGGGAGTGCCCTATTTCATGCAGATATACGGACTGAGCCGGGTTGAAGCCTCGCAGTATATTATGTTGATGGCGGTCGGCAACATGATTGGCGGCTCGGTAATCGGCTTTTCTTCTGATAAGGTAGGTCTTCGGCAAAAGCCCTATACACTGATCACGCTCTTCTTTTTGTGTATGTGGCTGGTGCTGATCTGTTGGAATGGTGGCAAACCGCCGTTATCGCTCTTATACATTATTAGTTTGGGCTTTGGCATAGGCACTTCGGGAATTACACTGGGAGTAGCCTGTACCAAGGAGGTCAATGCTCCGCAGGCAGCCGGGGTAGCTGCCGGGCTGGCTAATTCTGCTCCGTTTGTGGGGGCGGCGTTAATGCAACCGGCTTTTGGCTGGGTACTTGACCGTTATTGGCAGGGTGTTACCGACAATGGGGTACGGATTTATCCGATTGAGGCCTTTCAAAGTGCCTTTTGGTTTTGTGCTGTCATATTGGTGCTCGGATTGTTTTGCAGTTTGAAAATCCGGGAGACCAATTGCTGCAATATTTGGGCAGAAGAGCAGCTAAGTAAAAAGCAGGAAACCCAACTGCACCATACATAATATAAATAACTCCTTACGGCAAAATAGTTCCGGGGGAGTTAATTTTGTTTGGACAGGCTATAAGTACGACCGGTATCTGGCCTGTATGTGCGAAATAAGTGGAAAGAAAGGGTGTGAGGCTATGTTTGCGGTGAAGAATCTAATCTATAAAAATATATTGGATATTCCGGCTCTGCTTATTAATAAGCCAATTACCTGTCTTGTCGGCGCCTCAGGCAGCGGTAAAACCACGCTGCTGCGCATGTTGAACCGCCTGAATGTCCCTGATGCGGGCACAGTTTTTTATCGGGGGCAGGATATTTCGCAGCTGGATGCGGTAGAATTACGCCGGGAGGTTGTTATGCTGGGGCAGACGCCGGTGATTTACAGCGGCACGATAGAAGATAATCTACAAATAGGTTTGCAGTTTTCCCAGAAACCGCCGGCGACAGTTGACGCCATGAAAGAAAGCCTAAAAAAAGTAGAACTCGACAAAGACCTGACTGGCAGTTGCCATAATCTATCAGGCGGCGAAAAACAGCGCTTGTGTCTTGCACGGGTTATGCTCATGGGAGCAAATGTGTATCTCCTGGATGAACCGTCAGCGGCCTTAGACAAAGACACCGAGCGTTTTGTCATCGACAATCTGGCAAGGTTTGTACTAGACGAAGCTAAGCAGCTTGTAATGGTTACCCACTCAGAGCAAATTGCGCAAAGCTTTCCTAATGGCATTATCCGTCTGGAAAATGGGCGTGTTGTGGAGGCCGGTCATGAATAATTCCATTGTGAACTTGTCGGTGTTACAACTGGCGATTGCTTATGTTTTTATTCTTATCGTGCTGGTGATTTTTAAAACCCGAGGAATTAAACGCGAAAAGCAGATTCTCATTGCATCGACGCGAATGACCATCCAACTTACCCTGATGGGATATGTACTGATGTTTGTTCTTGACAATGCCAGCTGGTGGCTGACAGCTACCATGCTTGCTATTATGCTGGCGTTTGCCATTTATAGCGCCATGGAAAGGGTAAAAAGTACGGTGTCAAGCGAGCTGCAGCGCATTATCGCAATTGCCATGGTGAGTGGGGCACTGGTTACGCTGGCATTTTTCATCGTTCTTGTATTACAGGTGGAACCATGGTTTAATCCGCAATATGTCATTCCCATTGCCGGTATGATTGTGGGCAACAGTATGACCGGAATTGCCTTAGGCGCCAATAAGCTCTGCAGTGACATGGAGGAAAAGCGGGTTATTGTTGAAAATTCGCTTATGCTGGGGGCAACGCCAGCGGCTGCAGCCAAAGAAATCGTCAATGATGCTTTTGACAGTGCGCTTTTGCCGACAATGAACAATATGCTGACAATGGGTATTGTTTCACTGCCGGGGATGATGACCGGTCAAATTCTTTCCGGTACATTTCCGATTACGGCGATTAAATATCAAATCGGAATTATGCTGGCTATTTTGGGCAGTACCGCGCTAACTACGATTGTATTTGTCATGCTTGGCTATAAGACTTTTTTTACTAAAGATAACTGCCTAAAATAAGGCTTCTGGTGGACGCCGACACCAATATATTGTATATTGATTTTTGGAAACTGAAATACTATAATAGTTTACAGGTGGGGGATTTTATTCCATTTACCTGTAGATGCGAGGGAGGAATACCATGGAAGATATAAAAAACCTTATCCTTGATAAGGCAACAGAGCGAATGGACCGTTTCGGTTATAAAAAGACGACAATGGACGAAATTAGCAGAGATTGCAAGATTTCGAAAAAAACAATATACGAACACTTTTTGGATAAGGAAGATGTGTTCCGGTGTCTCTTGCTGCGTGAATGTCATAAAACCATCGCGATTCTGTTTGCGCAGATTGGTGAAGTTGCTGATCCGCTTGAACGCCTGGTGCTGCTTATTAGAAAAGCGGTCGCATATTTTAATCAGGATCACTTTATTACCAGAATACTAAAAGACAATGATTTATTTGTAGCGTTGGCGCATAAAAAATATCATGAAATTATTGATGAAGAGATTATTGGCATTATTGCCGAAATCATTCGCGAGGGCAAAGAGCAGGGGAAGTTTCGTGATGTTGATGAAAAAATAATAGCTTATGCCGGGTTTCGGTTGTTCCAGGCCTTTAGCTATGAACGGACAAAACCACTGCATGAAGACGCAGATTATACCGAAGAACTTGTTGATTTTATCATCAATGCGATTGTGAAAAAGTAATGGTGGAGGAGGGCTTTATTTGCAAAAGTCAGTTGTCGGTTGCATCACAATGTGTATTTTGCTATTATCCCTAAGTCTTGTCGGTTGCTCAAAAACGGAGACAGCCAAGGAAGAAGTTCCACTTGTTCGTTCCCAAATAATAACACTGGATGCCTCGAACCCAAATGCCAGCTATTCAGGTGAGGTGCGGGGACGGTATGAGACCCAGCTTGCCTTTCAGGTCAGTGGCAAACTGATTAAACGTAATGTCGAACTGGGCAGTGCCGTTACTGCCGGGGACGTGTTAATGGAGATCGATCCCAAAGATATTCGCCAAACCGTAAATATTACTTCGGCACAGGTGGCTTCAAGTCAGTCGCAGCTAAGTTTGGCTGAGATTAATTTGGAACGCTACCGTAAGCTATATGACCAGAATGCCATTAGCCGTGCTCAACTTGATCAATATGAAAATGCTTATCAGGTGGCTCTGGCGTCCGTCAATCAGGCAGCAGCCCAGTATGCACAAGGGGCCAATCAACTAGGGTATACTTCGCTGGTGGCTGACAGTGACGGTGTTATTGCCGGTGTCACTGCCGAAGCCGGGCAGGTAGTCAGCGCCGGTCAGTCGGTTATGACATTGGTTAAGGGCGAAGAACGGGAAATTGAGATCAATGTTCCCGAAAATCGGATTGAAGAAATGCGTAATGCCAATCAGGTCAGTGTTGGGTTTTGGGCCTTGCCTGGTGTTAGTGCAGCAGGCAAAGTTAGAGAGATTTCGCCGGTGGCCGACAAAGTCACCCGGACTTATAAAGTACGAATCAGCCTTATTAATCCGCCGGCGTCCGTCAAGCTGGGAATGACGGCAAGTGTTGCCGTAGGCAGCGCCGGTAACCAGCAAACCGTGTTTATTCCACTGGCCGCAGTCTATCAAACTGGGGATACTCCCCAGGTGTGGATTATCCGCGACGGAGTAGTAAACTTGCGACCGATAAAAGTGGGAGCCTTTGGCGATAACAAGGTGCAGGTTTTGGAGGGGCTGCAACATGGCGACGTCATTGTTACCGCTGGTGTGCAAAAACTGCGGGAAGGGCAAAAGGTACGGTTATGAGCAAGCTCAATTTAACAGAATGGGCGCTTAACCATAAGCAGCTTGTGTATTTTTTCATAGTACTGATTTTTTTTGCGGGAATACTTTCTTACCGCCAACTAGGGCGCATGGAAGATCCTGATTATGTGATCCGCCAGATGATTGTGTCGGTCGCCTGGCCGGGAGCAAGCGCCAGGCAGGTAGAAGAGCAGGTTACCGATAAAATTGAAAAGAAGCTGCAGGATACACCAGGTATCGACTTTCTGAAAAGCTACTCCCGGCCGGGGGAAGCTGTTATCTATGTTACGTTAAAAGATACGGTTAAAGAAAAAGATGTCCGGCCTACCTGGCTGGAAGTCCGCAATATGGTTAATGATATCAAAAGCACTTTGCCTCAAGGGGTAGCCGGACCATATTTTAATGACCGGTTTGATGATGTTTTCGGCAACATTTATGCGCTTACTGCCGAGGGCTACAGCTATGAAGAGATGCGTGAAAAAGCCGAAGAAATCCGCAGAATTCTGTTAGGAATCAATAATGTCAGCAAAGTGGAACTCGTTGGCGTTCAGGCTGAAAAAATTTATGTTGAGGTGGAAAGCAGCAAGCTGGCCGGTTTGGGCATTGACCCTGCCGTTATTATTGCTGCCGTTAAGGCGCAAAGTGCTATGACGGCCTCCGGCATGGTGGAAACAGCCTCTGATAATGTGTATTTGCGGGTGTCCGGGGTGTTCGAAAATGTGGAAGGGCTGCGTAACCTACCCATCCGCGTTAATGAACGCACCTTCCGGCTTGGCGATATTGCCAGGATTGAGCGCGGGTATGTTGATCCCCTGGACCCCAAAATGTATTTTAACGGCATGCCGGCTATCGGCATTGCCCTCTCCATGGAAAAGGGCGGTAATATTCTTACCCTGGGGTCAGATCTTGAGAAAAATATTGCTCTGATAAAAAAGGATTTGCCGCTGGGTATGGAAATCGGCCAAGTATCCAATCAACCTAGGGTAGTTAAGGAATCGATCGCCGATTTTGTTAAATCACTGTGGGAAGCCATCATCATTGTATTGGCGGTTAGTTTTCTCAGTCTGGGGTTTCGCTCAGGCTTTGTTGTAGCGCTCTGCATCCCTTTGGTTATTGCCGGCATCTTTGCCGGGATGAAGATGGGCGGTATTGATCTACATAAAGTATCACTGGGAGCGTTGATTATGGCGCTAGGTTTACTAGTGGATGACGCTATTATTTCAGTGGAAATGATGACAGTAAAACTGGAGCAGGGCTGGGGCCGGTTTGAAGCTGCCTGCTATGCATATACGGCTACTGCTTTTCCTATGCTTACAGGCACGCTGATTACCTGCGCCGGCTTTATTCCTATCGGCTTTTCTCAAGGTTCAGCCGCCGAGTTCACCAGCAGTCTTTTTCCGGTTATGACCATGGCGCTATTGATTTCCTGGCTGGTATCGGTTGTTGTCACGCCGCTGCTGGGGTACAAATTAATCCAGCCTAAACCTGCAGCGGAAGGGCATAATTTGTATGACACCAGGTTTTACCGGCTATTTCGCCAAGTGCTTGTTTGGTGCCTAAATAACCGGAAACTGGTGTTAAGTATAACTATCGCCTGCTTTTTCAGCTCGATATTCCTTCTTAAGTTTGTTCAGCAAGAATTTTTCCCGCCCTCAGTACGTCCTGAACTTATTATCGATATGACTTTGCAGGAAGGCTCCACAATTGCGGCTGCTGACGAGGAAGCGCAAAAGTTGGCTGCCAATCTTACCGATGATCCTGATATTGAAAACTACAGCTATTATGTTGGCAAGGGAGCACCACGGTTTATTTTGACGATTGAGCCTAAATTACCGGCTGATAATTTTGTTCAGTTTGTTATTGTCGCCAAAGATTTGAAGGCCCGTCAAGCCCTGCAAAAGAAAATCACCCAGCTATTGGCCGACAATTTTGAACGCGTGCGAGGCAATGTCACCCTAATTCAGACAGGGCCACCTTCACCGTATCCGGTTATGCTCAGGGTTTCGGGGTATGATCATGCCAAAGTGCGCGCGCTGGCCGGACAGGTCGCCGACAGCATGGCTAATAATGCTATGCTGAAAAACATTAATTTTGACTGGAATGAAAAAAATAAAGTTATGCATTTGGCGGTTGATCAGGACAAGGCCCGAATGCTGGGAATCACAAGTCAGGGGTTGGCGCAGGACCTACAGACTCAATTATCCGGGGCGGCTATTGGAGAATATTATGAGCAAGATAAAACAGTAGGCATTGTCTTTCGGATTGATGCGCAAAACCGTAAGAACCTGGCTGGTATTAAAGATCTGCCGGTACATATTGGCAGCGGAAAATTTGTGCCGCTGGAACAGATCGCCAAAATCAGCTATGAAGCTGAGGACGGACTGATATGGCGCTATGGCCTGAAACCGACAATTACGGTACAGTCCGAGGTGGTTGCCGGAGTAACAGGCAATGATGCTACAAAAAAAGTGTATGATAATTTAAAATCATTGCGTGATAGTCTGCCGCCCGGTTATAATATTGAGGTCGGTGGTTCAGCAGAAAAAGGTGACGAGTCGATTGACTTTTTGCTCAAAACTGTCCCGATAATGATTATGGTTATTGTCATTCTGCTGATGTTGCAATTGCAAAAGGTCTCATTAATGGTGCTGACCATTCTAACAGCGCCGCTGGGCATTATTGGGGTCTCGCTGGCCCTATTGGTAACGCTGCGGCCGCTGGGGTTTGTCGCTGAACTGGGGATATTGTCCCTTGGCGGCATGATTATCCGTAACTCGGTTATTCTTATTGACCAGATCGAGCAACATATTAAAGCCGGTGAGACACCCTGGGACGCTATCATCAATTCGGCTGTGCTGAGGTTTCGGCCGATTATGCTGACAGCCTTGGCGGCGATACTGGGTATGCTGCCGCTGGTTCCCAGCACGTTTTGGGGGCCGATGGCTGTGGCTATCAGCGGTGGGTTGCTCGGTGCGACAGTCCTTACCTTATTAGCATTGCCAACAATGTATGCGGTATGGTTTAAGGTAAAATCGTAGTAAAGTAGTATGTGTAAAAGGGGGAGAAGCATGAAGACTGGCAATGAAGAACAACATTTTCAGCGAGGTTTAAAAAACCGCCATATTCAGATGATTGCTTTAGGAGGTGCGATTGGCACCGGTTTGTTTTATGGTTCGGCTTCAGTAGTCAAAATGGCCGGTCCGGCTATTACATTGTCTTATCTAATTGGCGGTATTGTTATCTTTTTCATTATGCGGGCATTAGGTGAAATGGCTGTTGCTCATCCGGTATCTGGGTCTTTTAGTCAGTATGCGTATCAGTACTGGGGTGATTTGCCAGGCTTTATTGCCGGCTGGAATTATTGGTTTAACTATGTGGTTGTGGGCATGGCCGAATTATCGGTTATCGGCACTTATATCAATTACTGGCTGCCAGATATTCCGACCTGGGTTTCGGCGCTGGTGTGTCTCGTGGTAGTAACCCTAATTAATGTTATCAATGTCAAAGCCTATGGGGAGTTTGAGTTCTGGTTTGCTATTATTAAGGTTCTTGCCATTATTGGCATGATTATTTTTGGCATAGCTATGATTGTTTTCGGTGTTGGCAATAATGGACAACCGGTTGGCTTAAGCAATTTGTGGAGTCATGGCGGCTTTTTCCCAGTAGGCATATATGGTGTTGTCATGTCCTTGGTGCTGGTTATGTTTTCTTTTGGCGGGGTTGAGCTTGTGGGGATTACTGCCGGTGAAGCAAAAAATCCTGAGAAAACCATACCCAAGGCTGTTAATCAAGTTGTCTGGCGGATATTACTGTTCTATGTCGGTGCGATGACTGTTATCCTTGCAATATTCCCCTGGAATCAGATGGGGACAACAGGCAGTCCGTTTGTTCAGATATTTTCCCATGTAGGTATTCCTTCTGCTGCCCACCTGCTGAACTTTGTTGTGCTTACTGCCGCTTTATCGGCGTATAACAGCGCTTTGTACAGCAATGGCAGGATGCTCTTTGGTTTGGCGCAGCAAGGCAATGCTCCCAAGTTTTTCGGCAAACTGAATTCTGCCGGCGCGCCGGTTAATGCGGTGTTGGTTTCTTCAGGCTTTACCTTAATTACAGTATTAATAAGCTACTTGAATCCAGAAAAGGTTTTCATGTATTTTATGGCGCTGGCAACCATCTCGATCATCATTAACTGGGCGGCCATCGTAATTGTGCAGCTCAAGTTCCGAAAATATCAGGATCAGGCTAAGCAGAAGGTATTGTTTAAAATGCCGCTGTATCCGATCGCCTCGTATTTTTGCTTGGCATTTTTGGCCTTAGTTGTTGTTATTATGGCCTTTATGCCTGATATGCGCTATTCCTTGTATGTTGCTCCTGTGTGGCTGCTTGGTCTGTATTTTGCTCATAAATTCAAGGCTAAGGCATAGTAGACTCAGGCGCCATGTATGCATAGTATGACAACGATTTGGACATAATTAAAAATGGAGTGCGCAACTCCCTAAGCCAGAGTGACCACTAAAGGTGGAGCTCTGGCTTAATATTTTTTTAATATTTGTGGTCGATAGTAGGGGTGAAATTAAGACTGAAGGGTGTGATACTAATGTCAAGCGTATCAAGCGTTACTTCATATACCACCTCAGCGTTGCTTTCATCTGTTTCCTCCTCTGATACTGCGGGCACCGATTCAGCGGAAACTACGACTGACAGCGCAGCAACCACAGAGACTGCTGCCGACACCACTACTACTAGCGATACCGAAGCGTATTCGGTAGAGATTAGCTCAAATTTAATTAAGTCAGCCATACTTAATACATATATTCCACAGCTTTTGGAGTCATGGCAGGATGATACTATCACCAATGCTGTTTCGTACGATTTCTACACCAGTTTATCAACAAGCGCCTTAAACTATGTAATTGACTCTAATACTGATTCCTCAGCAGAAGAGTCAGATTCCACGACAAGTACGGTAGATATTTCTGTATAAAAACAATAAAGCTCATAAGACTGGAGGCCCGCCTGATTTTTTAGGCGGGTCTTTCTTTGGGCATTGTGACATGTTTAACCGCTCTGCCGGCCGGTTTGGTTAGCTGCATATCAATTGCACAATACCCGGCTATACGGTACAATGTTTAATGTAAGTGCCGTCAGGAAATGTGTTGGCACGCAATAACATTTATACAGGTAAGAGAAATGAGCGCAAAGCCGATCTGTCTAAAATGCCAATATTATTATATTACCTGGGATAAGGTTTTCCCGTATGGCTGCAAGGCTATTGGGTTTAAAAGCCGTAAAATGCCGTGCGCTGCTGTTAGAGAATCATCCGGGCAGGAGTGCTTTTATTTTGTAGCAAAACAAAAAGAAGATAAGATACCCAGGAAGTAAACGCTATCATACGAAATAGGAAGAGGACGATATAATGCTGATAAACATCAATAAAGCCATTTTGCATATTCTGGATTTTCATTCCGGGGTAACGGTATTTTCCCAGCAGGAGTTAGATAGAGAAAGCAACAGTGTGGCGACTTTTCTAACTAAGCATATTGAAAAAGCCTATAGCGGACAAAATGCAAAATCCGGCACCTTTCATGATACCAGCAAGTTTAACTACCGATTGGCCGATTACCTTGCAGGCCGGCTGGATTTTACCAGCTTTTCGGTATTTGTGGCAGAAGCCATGTATACGGCAATTGCCCAGTCTGAGACGCTGGATTCTACTGATGTGATTGTTTGCGATGTTGCCATTGATGGCAAACCGGTAATCGGAATTCTGAAATGTACCAATAAAGTGGGCTTTATTCATCAAGTGGTGCAGGAGAATGAACAATTCAAGAATGATATTATTAACCACTATGCTATATTGCCCGGAATTACCCAAAGGATTGAGGAATATGCGTTTATTGACGTAGATTCGCTGGAGATTAAGTTTGTTGAGAAAAAGCGCTCAGTCAATGGCAATGAGGCTTACCTGATTGCCGATCACATCCTGGAATGCAGCTCGCGCATTTCCCCCAAAGGGACGCTTGACCTGGTAAATTCTATTGCCAAAACGGTGGCCGAAAACCACGGGCAAAGTACGGTTACGGCTGCCTTAAAGAGCAAGAGCTATATTGTCGAGAACACCGAAGTGTCTGATTATCTGGACCCGGTAGAACTCAGTAAAGCTGTATTTCCGGCCTCGCCAATCATGCAGCAGGAATATGTGCAGGAAGTGCAAAAAGCCGGAATCCCCGAGGTCGTAAAGATTGACAAGGATCTGGCGGTCAAGGCCGGGAAAAGCCATAAAATCAAAACCGATACAGGCATTGAGATTACTTTTCCGGTGGATTACTTTGAAAGCAGCGAATTTATAGAGTTTATTAATAATCCGGACGGTACCTTGTCTATTGCGCTGAAAAAAATCGGCAGCATTGTCAACAAGTAAGTCTGGGTAGCTGTTTTAGTTTCTGGTTAGGAGTTGCTGCGTGTGTATGCTGTTTTAAAGATTATGGCGACATTAGCTGTTGTCGTCTTTTTGCTCAACCGCAAAGTAAAAATGGGTAATGCTATGTTGGCTGGTTCGGGTGTATTGTTGTTGTTATCAGGTTTGCAGCTTAGTCAGCTGCAAGCTGCTGTTTGGGAAACTGTTGCTACCCCGAGTACTTGGGAAATCATACTGGCATTATATTTTGTCATGTGTCTCGAATATCAGCTGCGCTGCGGCGGTATTATTGACGGACTAATGTCGGCAGCACGCAAAGTTATGCGCAGTGACCGGATTTTATTAGCCTTAATGCCTGCCTTCCTGGGTTTTCTCCCGTCTTTGGGCGGGGCGATTTTTTCAGCGCCTTTAGTGGAAAATGCCGGCAAGCCTTATAAATTGACAGGCGAGACCAAAACAGCCATTAATTATTGGTTTCGTCATGTCTGGGAGTTTACCAATCCCATTCTGGCAAGTATGCTGTTGGCCAGCCAGCTTGCCGGTATTCCGTTAAATACTTTAATTTTAAGTATGGTCTGGGTTACGGTTTTGGCTACGTTAATTGGCTGGTTGTTTTTTTTAACGCCGCTGAAAGGTGATTCCCAGTCTGAGCAGTCTGACAGCGCTGATGCTGATACAGATACCGGGTATCGCTATCTGATATTGGCGGCCGGACCTATTCTGGCGAATTTTTTTCTGGTAGTTGTTATGAAGTTGTCAGCGTCTCTGGCGATGGCACTTGTTGTGGCCGCAATGGCATTCATTTTGCGCCAAAATGTTAGCGAGAATAAGGCCATGCTTAGTCATGCGTTTGACCGTAAACTATTGTGGGGTATTGTGGCCATTTTGTTTTTTCAAAACATTTTGCGTCAAACCGGAGCCATTGAGGATATTGCGGCACTGCTCAATAATCTGGCTGTTTCTAACGCGGTAATTATTGGGGCGATTGCTTTTGCTGCCGGGATTCTCACCGGCTCTTCGCAGGGATTTATTGCTTTGACATTTCCCTTTGTTGCGGTTTTAGCTCCCGGTGATGTGGCATTGGCTACCCTTGCCTTTGTTGTAGGGGTTGCCGGTCAGATGCTGTCGCCGGCACACTTATGTTTGCTTGTAACCTTAGATTATTTTAAAGCCGATTTTTTAAAGACACTTCGCCCGATTGCGTTTTTAGAGATTATTATGGTTGGTGCGGCTTGGATTGCAGTCAAAATGCCTAGCTTGTTCATGTAATCTTAGGTAACTTTACTGAAAGCTTAGACTTAAAAAAGACTGACAGGGAGGGCTTACTATGCAAAACAACTACCGGGTGGCTTATGACAAAGGTTGGGAGGATTTAAAACTAAAAGAGCCGGCAGATATTGCCCACAATATGCAGGTCGAGTATAGTCCTGGCAAGCAGCAGTTGATAGTACCTTTTCTACATGAAAATTATATTGTTGATTTGGCCAAGGAAACTCTAGTGCGCGGCAGCGATGGTGAAACACCCGGAATGGACGCGTCCATCCTGATTTTGCATTACCTTTCCTTCTTTCAAGTCAGCGCCGAGGTAGCCGGCAAATGGGTGAGCCTAAAAGAGATACCCAACGGGGGCATGTTGTTTTATCCGGCCTTTCATAAAGACGCCATTTGTGGTTTGATTAAGGCTTTTGGCCATCAGGTTGCAGCTTTTCCGGATTGTGCCGCTAGGCTTGGCGGTCAGCCAGCCAAATTTGGCGATGTGGCCGCGGCTTTTCCTGTTTTCCCCAAAACGCCGCTATGTGTGTCGCTGTGGGAGGGTGACGACGAAATATCTGCCAATGCAACCATACTGTTCGACCCTTCTATCGAACATTTTTTGCATATTGAAAGCGTGATTGCGCTAGGAGAATATCTTGCCCGCCAACTGGTTAAACTAGCGCCCGGACGGTAAGCTTGTCAGGAAAAACCAGGCATGTACCGGCAGTAGTGTCGGTACATGCCTGGTTTTTCCTTTAAGATATTTTAACAGAAATCAGCAAGACTTTTGTGGAAGAAGAGTAAGGTTTTCACCTGTTGCTGCCGATATTATTAATAGAAGCCTGCTAATGACAATAAATGTCGAAATTGGTATAATGATATGTATTTTCAAAGCAAGTGTTTAGAATTTCTGTAAGTACTAAATTCGCGAAAGGATTTTGCAAAAATAAATGTCGAAAGTTATGTCGCTGTTTACAACAATTCCTTTTGGGTTATTAGTTGCCGTAGGTGTAACCTATTCCTGGTTAATCACCAATTACCGTTTATCGGCTCCGGCTGTCGATGTTTTTATTTACGCTATCTATGGAATTGGCCTAGGGATGAGCTGGTGGTTTAATCGCAGCAGGGTCTTTTTTGTTACTGTTCTCCTGGCACTTTGCCATTTTGCGATTAGCAGTCAGGCGGCGATGATCAGCGGGATACCGTCAGTGCCAATGACGCTATACCCGGTGGTGTCTGTCCTGCTGCCAATCAATATTTATGTGTTTTCGCTGCTTAAAGAACGCGGTATTTTTACTGTTTGGGGTTTAGGACGGTTTGGCCTTATCGGGTGTCAACTTTTTTATATTTCATTGGCCATTGTCGCCAATGATCCAACACTACTTAGTTTTTTTGCCAATGAAGCATTGCCGGAAGGGAAAAATACCGCTTGGGTATTTTCTCCGATGGCAATACTAGCCTATTTGGCTGTCTTTTTGCTGTTTTTCAGAAAACAGTTTGAAAACTACACGGCGCTCGGCAATAGTTTTATGGCCGTATTGGCCGCTACGATGGCCGGACTGTATTTTGCGAAGGATGCGCCGACAGGCTCGGTTTTCTTTGGTGCTGCCGGAATTATGCTTATCCTTGCAGTTATTCAGGATTCCTATGCTATGGCCTATCTTGACGAGCTGACCGGACTGCCTGCCAGGCGGGCCATGAAGGAAGAGTTAATGAAATTACGGAGCGAGTATACCATTGCCATGGTGGATATCGACTTTTTCAAAAAGTTTAATGATACCTATGGTCATGATACCGGTGATGAGGTGCTGCGGCTGGTAGCCTCTGTGCTCAAAAAAGTCGAGGGCGGCGGCAAAGCCTTTCGTTATGGTGGCGAGGAATTTGCCATCATATTTCCCTATACCACAAGTGAAGCAGCTCTACCTGCGCTTGAGAAGCTGCGGGTGGCAGTATCCAAAACTCCATATGCATATTGCAAGCGGCAAGAGAAAAAGACTAACGATAAAGATAAAGACAAAACCAAGAAAAAACCGGCTGTCAAACAGCTTTCGGTAACAATCAGCATTGGTGTAGCCGAACGCAGCGAAAAATACAATCAGCCCGACGAAGTAATGAAGGCTGCTGACACCGCTTTGTATCGCGCCAAGGAGAAGGGGCGCAACTGTGTGAGCAAGTAAGGGGAACGTTATGAAGATTTTAATTGATGCCGACGCCTGCCCAAAAACGGTGTTACAGATCTGTACGGAGTTAGGTCGTCAATACAGTATTCCTGTTTGGACAGTGGCAAGCTTTGCTCATAATATTGTTTCTGATCATCATGTGACAGTAGGCAGCGACTCCCAGGAAGCCGACATCAAGCTGATTAACCTGACTGAGGCCGGGGATATTATTATTACCCAGGATTGGGGACTGGCCTCGATGGTCCTGGGCAAGAAGGCCGCCTGTATCAGTCCGATCGGCAAAGAGTACCGTGCTGACACAATTGAATTTTTAATGGAAGAACGGGAACTTAAAGCTAAGTTTCGCCGTGGCGGCGGAAGGACAAAAGGACCAAGTAAACGGTTGCGGCAGGATGATGAGCGGTTTAAGGCTGAACTCGAACGGCAGCTTGTGAAAAGTAACCCCGCCGTTAGCCGGGAATAATCATAGCAGGTAAAAGCAAGACATCGATAAGGCGAAATATTGCCTATTGGTGTCTTTTAAATTGGCTGAATCGTACTACGCTAATCCACCACAATACAAGTGATTTGTATGACTTGGATAATTAGTTGGTGTAAAGAAAAATATAAAATGTAATATTGATGCAACTGAATAATGAATTTAAACAATCTAGTAATAAAATTAGCAAGGTAATTAGGAGTAGTGCAGCGAAGTCTATCGAATAATAAGGGTAGTTTTACCAAAAAAGCAATTAAAATATTGAAGGGGGTCACCGCATTATGGAGAAAACTTTTTTTGCGGCAGTCAAAGACCGGAGAACCTATTATGGCATTTGCAAGGAGACGGTTGCCACCGATGAGCGAATTCACCAGGTTGTCCAAGAGGCTGTCAAGCATACGCCTTCATCCTTCAATTCGCAAAGTGCCAGAGTAGTGATTCTCTTAGGTGCGCAGCATGATAAACTCTGGAGTATCGCCAAAAATGAACTCAGAAAAATAGTTCCGGCAGATAGCTTTGCGGCGACTGAAGAGAAAATTAACGGCTTTGCTAATGGCTATGGTTCAATTGTTTTCTTTGAGGACATGGCGGTTGTTGAAGGTCTCCAGCAGCAGTTCCCTATATATAGCGACAACTTCCCAATATGGTCAAATCATTCTTCCGGCATGCTGCAGCATGTAATCTGGGTGGCGCTTGAACAAGAAGGGTTTGGTGCGTCGCTCCAGCATTATAATCCGCTGATTGATCAAGAAGTTAAACAGGAGTGGAATATTCCATCAACCTGGAAACTTATTGCACAGATGCCGTTTGGCAAACCCACAGCCGCACCCGGGGAAAAAGAGTATCAGCCGTTGGAAGCGCGCGTGAAATTGTTCAAATAACAAGCGGTGAACTGCTTTCGCATACAAGGAGAGAAAAGGATGAGTATACTTTTTCAACCAATTACCATTGGCTCGATGACAGTTAAAAACAGATTTGTCCGTTCGGCGACAAACGACTATCTGACTAATCCTGATGGCAGTATTTCTGAGCCGGAACTGGCGCTTTACGAAGAGCTGGCCAAGCAGCAAGTAGGCTTAGTGATTTCTGGTCATGCCTATGTTCAGCATCCACTGGGCTGTGGCAGTGTAAAACAGAATGGTATATATAATGATTCCTTTATTGACGGTTACCGGCAGCTGGCCGAGGTCGTGCAGCGCCACGGGTCCAAGCTAATCGTGCAAATATCCCATGCCGGACGGCAGCTGGCGCCTGACAAAAAAGACTTGCAGCCTATTGCCCCTTCGGCGGTCACTGACGCCAGTATTGGTGTTACACCCCGGGCCATGACCGAAGAGGAAATAATAGAGATGATTGAAGCTTTTGTGCAGGCACTGGTTCGCACTAAGCAGGCCGGCTGTGACGGTGTACAGATTCATATTGCCCACGGCTATGGCTTGTCTAATTTTATTTCCCCATATACCAACCGCCGGACTGACAAGTGGGGTGGCAGTATCGAAAACCGGACAAGGATTTTGCGGGAGATCGTAGTGCGTGGCCGGCAGGCGGTAGGCACCGACTACCCCATTTTAGTCAAACTCAATTCGACAGACGGTAAGACCGGGCCAGAATATCTATCACTGGAAGATGTGGTGTATACTGCCAAAATGCTGGAGGCGGTCGGGGTGTCAGCCATCGAAGTCAGCGGCGGTATCAGGGAGTTTAAAAATACCATGTCGGCAGTAGGTATCAAAGAGGCTAAGCAGGAAGCCTATTTTGCTGAAGCCTGCAAAGCTGTTAAGGCTTCAGTTAAGATACCGGTGATTCTGGTTGGCGGTCTGCGATCACTGGCTGTTATGGAAAAAGTCGTAGAGGAACAGATCGCCGATATGGTTGCCCTTAGCCGGCCGTTTATTAAGGAACCGGATTTGGTTGTAAAACTTAAAGACGGCCAGGAGAAGGTTGGCTGTGTTTCCTGTAATGCCTGTTTCAATCCGCAGGGTCTTGCCTGTTATGCAAAATAGTAATTTGAGCAAAGGAGCCATCTGGGTAGGAGATGGCTCCTTTGTTTGAGTAGTAAAACATAACCAACTGCAGGATATTGATTTTTTTAGGTGGGCAGGCTATAATAGCAAAGTAACTTTACAAGGCAGTGGCGATGGTGAGAATAATGGATGACAACTACTATATGGGCTTGGCGCTGGCAGAGGCGCAAAAAGCGTTTGACCTTGGAGAGGTGCCGATTGGCGCAGTGCTGGTCATAAATGACGAGGTTGTAGCCAAGGCTCATAATCTGCGGGAAACTTGCTATGATTCGACTGCTCATGCCGAAGTCATCGTCATCCGGGAAGCCGGCCAAAAGCTAAAGCGCTGGCGGTTGACTGGAGCGACGCTTTATGTTACTATAGAGCCGTGTCCCATGTGCGCAGGGGCACTTGTCATGAGCCGAGTAGATCGGCTGGTGTACGGCAGTCCGGACTACAAAGCCGGAGCTGTGGAATCGCTTTTTAATATTGTACAAAACCCTTCGCTTAACCACCGTCTGGAAGTAACCGCCGGCATACGGGCAGAGGAGTGCTCTACAATTATGAAAGAGTTCTTCCGTTCTCGCCGCAAGTAAAAAACAATATGGAGAGGTGTCCGAGTGGTCGAAGGTGCTTGACTCGAAATCAAGTGTCCTGTCAAAGGGACCGTGGGTTCGAATCCCACCCTCTCCGCCAGAGAAGCTTCTAGCGTTTTTGCTAGAAGCTTTTATATTTGTGAAAAATGGAGGAAATGGTCATCTTGATCTTATTTTGGTCCTAAGTGAAAATAGAGCGTGTAGAACTAAATTCATGGGACAAAGAACCTGTCAGACTGTGTGAAAAGTGGTTAAAATTCACATAAAACTACAAATATGTTAAAATATAGTCAAATACTGATTGAGAAGGTGAGTGTATGGGC
>JAGGAB010000068.1 GCA_017889705.1 Bacillota bacterium
CAGCAATTCCCTGATGCGGCGGAAGCTCTATTTGAAAAAACCGAGCAAGATGCCAAAGAAAGATTGGAAAAGTATAAGATATTGGCTAAACAATAAAGGTGGAAAGTGATTGCTTATCTTTAATTTTTAAAAGGTAACTTCTGATTTAACCGAAGTTATGACGACCGGACAACATTCCAACGGCTTGATGAGACACTCAATGAAGTGCAGGAATGGATGTGCAAGTGTAAGCATGTTTGGCATGGACATAAGTGCGGGTGTGAATGACGGAAGTTGAATAAAGACGTAAAACCCATCTATATCGGCAGGTGTTGCGATATAGATGGGTTTTTGCCTTTGTGTAAGGGTATCGTATTTACTGCCCTCAGAACAGTAAGGCCGGTTAATACCGCTTACTGACTTCGATCTTATAACACTTGAGTTTGCGGTATAAGGTACTGCGGTCCATGCCGAGCTGGGTTGCTGCCTTGCTAATATTGGCGGCATTTTGGGCGAGGGCGGTTCTGATTCTGGTTTCTTCGGACTGTTCGGTGATGCTGTCAGAGGGGGCGAAAGTAGGTATGGTAGCAGGGAGTACAGTCTCGTCCATACTTTCGTCCCAATACTTGCCGATTACGTTGTCGGTAATTATATTTTCGTTACAAATGACTACCAGTCGTTCGATAAAATACATAAGTTCCCGTACATTTCCCGGCCAGTCGTAGGAAGCTAACTTATTATACGCGTTTGCTGTCAGGCTGAGATGTTTTGAATACTGGCGGTTGAAATGGGTAAGAAAATGCTCAGTAAGGACTTGTATATCACCGCTGCGTTTACGTAGAGGCGGCAAATTGATGGTGAGAACTTTAAGGCGGTAAAATAAATCCTGGCGAAATTCACCCTGCTTAACAAGTTGCAGTAAGTTTTTGTTGGTGGCGGCAATGATCCGGACGTCAACCGGGATGTATTTATCATCGCCAAGGCGCATGACTTGTTTTTCCTGCAGCACTCGCAGCAAGCGGCTTTGACCGTATTTATCCATCTCGGAAATTTCATCAAGGAAGATGGAGCCGCGGTGAGCCATTTCGAACAAGCCCTGTTTGCCTTTCTTGGTGGCGCCGGTAAAGGCACCTTCAACATAGCCGAATAACTCGCTTTCTAACAGATTGGGCGGCAGGGCAGCACAGTTGACAGCGACAAACGGACCGTTGCGTCGGTGACTCTGGGTATGAATGCTTTGGGCAAACAGTTCTTTGCCTGTACCTGATTCGCCTGAAATCAACACGGTGGCATCAACAGCCGAGATCTCCTGGGAGATGCGTTTGACTTCCGACAATTGCGGCGAAGTTCCCAAAATGTCGGTGAACCGGTATTTGGTGGTCAGTTTTCTGGCTAATACGTCGTTGCGGATTTTAGCTTCAATTTCCTGGATGCGGGTAACGTCCTGAAAGGTGATCATGGCACCAATGATTGTTTGCTTAGACTTGATAGGCGCAATATTGAAGCTGAGCCAAATCTGGTCAAGCATAATATTTTGGCCGAGAATCTGCTGTCCGTTAACCAAGCTGGGGTATACATCAATAACCGTTAAGACTGAGTCGAGTTTTTGCCCTAAAACCTCGTTGGCCGGACGCTTTAATAGTTGTTCGGCAGTGGGATTGAAAACGGTAATAGTTTTGTTTTGGTCAATGCTAATGATGCCTTCGATGGAATAATCAATCAGGGCTTTAAATTTTAGTGCCTGTTCTTTTTCGATTTTTCTGGCGAGTGCGATGCGTTGCGCTTCGATGAAGGCGGCGCGAACGGCAAAGTCGCCTGAACGGACTGGGAGGATTTTTAGGCCTGCCTGCTTGGACAGGAGTGTTGTTTTTATGCCGCCGACCGCTATATCGGTGTCTGTTTTGGCGACTTCTGCTACTTTTGCCGCGATGTCATCTGTTTCTTCGAGCGGATAAATGGTTAGGTTGATGTCGAAAATTTTGCTGAGAACCTCAATGTTGTCAATCATATTTTTAAATGCCAGCATAGCAACTTTGGGGCGGGAAAGTCCGGTAAGCTGTTTGGCTTCATAGAATACCTGGGCTAAATCCTGGCCGGTGATGGCGATTTCTACTACGGGGATTTTGATCCCGGATTTTATAATAAGATGGGCTGTACCGCCGCGGCAGACGATTACGTCAATATCTTTGTTTTCGAGTTCTTTGGCAAGTCTAACTGCGCGGTCAAGTCGTGCCAGGTAGAAATCAACCTGATCATCAAGGTTTAAGTCGTGTACGATTTTTTTTCCCTGCAAAAAAAGATATTTATCAGGTGCAATAAAAGCGATTTTTGACATAATGACGCTCCTTACCGTTGCTGACTTACTTAGTTTCATTGTAACTTGTTCGGTTTTTGAATGCAACAATTGTGTTAATTGTGCTACAAATGTCGTGAGAGAAGCTGCGATTGTGGCAAGGAATTCCCAGGATTAGTGGCAATTGGCTTGATGTGAATATTGGCATAGATATTGCAATATTGTTAAGTTAACTCTGAGTTGCTTTCATATTTGAATAGATAACTGACAGGCTAATAAGATAAGGAGAGAGGATGGTTGTTATGGAACAAAATGCACAAGCACCCCTGTATATAAAAATGGATGAGGCTGATAATGTTGCGGTTGTTGCCAATGATGGCGGTTTGCCTGCGGGGACGGTTTTTGTAAGTAGTCTTACGCTTTTGGAGCATGTCCCACAAGGCCATAAGGTAGCCTTAGGTGATCTGAAAAAAGGAGATCCCATCCTCCGCTATAATGAAGTAATCGGCTATGCGGCACAGGATATAAAGGCTGGCAGCTGGATTGAAGAATCGCTGGTTAAATTGCCGACCGCGCCGGAACTGGACGAGCTTCCCTTGAGCAATAAGGTGCCTCAAGCTCTGGCGCCTTTAGAAGGGTATACTTTTGAGGGGTATCGCAATCCGGATGGCAGTGTCAGTACCAAAAATCTCTTGGGCATCAGCACCAGTGTGCAATGTGTGGCAGGCGTATTAAATCAGGCGGTAAAACGCATTAAAGCCGAACTGCTTCCTAATTATCCAAATGTCGATGATGTTGTGGCTCTTAACCATGGCTACGGCTGTGGTGTGGCCATTAATGCCCCGGAAGCCGTTGTGCCGATCAGGACAATTCAAAACCTGGCAACACATCCGAATTTCGGCGGCGAAGTCATAGTTATTGGCCTGGGGTGTGAAAAATTAGCGCCCGAGAGAGTTGTTCCTGGCTGCGATAAAGGTGACATTATTTGCCTGCAAGACCATAAGGGTTTTGACGCCATGATCCAGAAAATTTTGCAGGAAGCAAAAGTGCGGCTGGAACGTCTTAATCAGCGAAAACGCGTTACCTGTCCGGCTTCAGAGCTGGTCATTGGCCTGCAATGCGGCGGCAGTGATGCCTTATCAGGGGTAACCGCCAATCCGGCAGTAGGTTTTGCGGCCGATCTGTTGGTGCGCGCCGGTGCTACCGTGATATTTTCGGAGGTCACCGAAGTACGCGATGCTGTGCATCTTTTGACACCGCGTGTTGTTAGTGAAGAAGTAGGGCAGGCATTAATCCGCGAAATGAAATGGTACGACCGCTACCTTGAACTTGGTGAGGTCGACCGCAGCGCCAATACAACGCCAGGCAATAAGAAAGGCGGACTTGCCAATATTGTAGAAAAAGCTATGGGATCAATTGCGAAATCGGGAAAATCGGCAATTGTCGGTGTGTTGTCACCTGGCGAAAAGGTTAAACAAAAAGGCCTTATCTATGCAGCAACACCGGCCAGTGATTTTGTTTGCGGCACCTGTCAACTGGCTTCCGGGATTCATTTGCAGGTATTCACTACTGGTCGTGGGACACCTTATGGTTTAGCAATGGCACCTGTTATCAAGGTTGGTACACGCAATGCGCTGAAGGAACAATGGCCGGACCTGATTGATGTCAATGCCGGGCGTATCGCTGCCGGTGAAGTTACTATTGAGGACGTGGGCTGGGAAATCTTCCGGCTGATTTTGGAGGTAGCCAGCGGCCGCAAAGAGACCTGGGCTGATCATTGGGGACTTCATAATGACTTGTGTCTGTTCAACCCTGCGCCTATTACCTGATCAAAAAAATAACTGACTGAATACAGAGTGTTAGGTGTATGCCTGACACTCTTTTATTTTTATTAACTGTTTTTAATGAAAAGTAAGAAAAATTTAAAAAAAGAGAGAGGAATTTGCGAAATAATGCAGAATACTTTTTAATAATAAAATTTAATTTCACATATTGAAATTAAATAATCATCTTATAAATCACAAAACGCTGGCTTGCTAACATGAGGTTAGGCTGCCGGTCGATGAAAATAAGGATAGTAAGGAGAGATGTCATGAGTACAGCTTTTAAACCCAAGGGTATTATTCCGGCGATGATTACACCACTTACGCCGGAGGGAAAATTCAATGAAAAGGCAACCCGCAAGCTGGTAAATTATCTGATTGCCGGCGGGGTGCATGGTTTGTTTATTGTCGGTACGACAGGGGAATTTTATGGCATGACACCGGAAGAAAAGAAGGAAGTTTTTCAGGTTGTCATGGATGAGAACAAAGGCCGGGTAGCTATCTATGCCGGCACTAACGGGATTACCACCAGGGAAAGTGTTGAGTTGACCCAGTTGGCGGAAGAATGTAAGGTAGACGCCGTTTCGGTACTCACGCCAATGTTTATTACTCCTAACCAAGATCAGCTCATAAAACACTATACAACGATTGCCAACAATACCTCATTGCCGGTGGTGCTCTACAACAATCCTCCTAAAACCGGCGTTAATCTGACTGCGGCAACAGTTGCCAAACTGGCACAGGTGCCTAATATTGTCAGCATCAAAGATTCCAGCGGTGATTTAACGCTGACTGCAGATTATATTCGCCTGACAAAAGATATGGATAATTTTGATGTCATGGTCGGCAGAGATACACTTATTTATGGCGCATTGTGTTATGGGGCTGTCGGTTCCATCGCTTCCTGTGCCAATGTGGCACCACGGCTGTGTGTGGACATTTATGAGAAATTCATGGCCGGTGACCTTAAGGGTTCTTTGGAAGCTCAGTTTACGCTGGCGCCGCTGCGTGGAGCCTTTAACCTTGGTACATTCCCGGCAGTAATCAAAGAATCGCTGATCATGCTGGGGATTGAAGCCGGGCCGTGTATGGATCCGTGCGGACCCATGACAGCCGAAGAAAATGCCAAGCTGCGTCAGGTATTAATTGGTATGGGGTTATTACAATAACTTTCTATAAGGAGTGAATGCGTACAATGAATTCAGCAACACCTATTATTACGGAGATGTCAGTTATTCCTGTAGCAGGCTATGACAGTATGCTGCTTAACCTTAGTGGAGCACATGGACCGTTATTCACCCGCAATATCGTCATCTTGAAGGATAATGCCGGACATACCGGTCTTGGTGAAGTTCCTGGCGGCGAAAAAATACGTCAAACTTTGGAAGAGGCCAAAAGTCTGGTTATTGGCAAATCCATCGGTAATTACAATAATATCTTAAATGAAGTCAGGCAACGTTTTGCCGACAGAGATGCCGAGGGCCGAGGCTTGCAGACTTTTGACCTGCGTACGACAATTCATGTAATTACAGCCTTGGAAGCGCCGCTGCTGGATCTTTTGGGACAGTTTTTGGGAGTGCCAGTGGCAGCTCTGCTGGGTACAGGTCAGCAGCGCGACGAGGTGGAGATGTTGGGATATCTCTTCTATATCGGCGATCGCAACAAGACAGATCTGCCGTATTTAAGCGAACCTAATGCCAAGGACGACTGGCTGCGTATCCGCCATGAAGAGGCGTTAACACCGGAGGCGGTAGTACGGCTTGCGGAAGCAGCTTACGCGCGATATGGGTTTAAAGATTTCAAATTAAAAGGCGGTGTACTTCCCGGCGAACAGGAAATCGAAGCAGTTACTGCTTTGGCAAAACGGTTCCCGGACGCGCGGGTTACGCTTGATCCGAACGGTGCCTGGTCGCTGGAGGAAGCCATTCGCCTGTGTCGTGGACAAAATCATGTACTGGCATATGCTGAGGATCCTTGTGGCGCGGAAAATGGTTATTCCGGGCGCGAAGTTATGGCTGAGTTCCGCCGGGCGACCGGTCTGCCGACAGCTACCAACATGATTGCCACCGATTGGCGTCAAATGGGGCATACTATTCAATTGCATTCAGTAGATATTCCGCTGGCTGATCCGCATTTCTGGACAATGCAGGGATCGGTGAGAGTGGCTCAGCTTTGTCATGAATGGGGCTTGACCTGGGGTTCGCATTCTAATAATCATTTTGATATTTCTTTGGCGATGTTTACCCATGTCGGTGCAGCCGCACCGGGGAAAATTACTGCACTAGATACGCACTGGATTTGGCAGGAAGATCAGGAGCACTTAACAAAAGAGCCGCTTAAGATTGTTGACGGTAAAATAAAAGTTCCTGAAAAATCCGGCCTTGGTATTGAAGTCGATATGGCCCAAATTGAAAAAGCCCATAAACTCTATGTGGCGAATAGCTTAGGATCGCGTGACGATTCTAAGACAATGCAATATCTTATTCCCGGATGGAAGTTTGATAACAAAAAACCTTGTTTGGTACGCTAAGTAGAAAAAAATGAAAAGCAAAAAAAGGAGAGATTTTAATGAAAATTGGATTTATTGGACTGGGAATTATGGGAAAACCCATGAGCAAAAACTTACTGAAGGCAGGCTATGAACTTGTCGTAAGCGATATTAACAAAGCTACTGTTGATGAATTGGTGGCTGCAGGTGCCAAAGCCGCCGCAACTCCGAAAGAAGTCGCAGCCCAGGTAGATGTGGTTATTACCATGCTGCCTAATTCCCCACATGTAAAA
Source organism: Bacillota bacterium (assembly GCA_017889705.1). Lineage (GTDB taxonomy): Bacteria > Bacillota > Negativicutes > Sporomusales > Sporomusaceae > Sporomusa. The sequence continues at coordinate 6,877 of JAGGAB010000068.1, forward strand.
GCCGTTGTGTTAGGTGAAAACGGTGTTATCGAAGGCGCCAAACCGGGGACAATTGTTGCTGATATGAGTTCGATTGCTCCGCTTGCCAGCCGTGAAATTTCGGCCAAACTTGCAGAAAAAGGCATCGAAATGCTTGATGCACCGGTAAGCGGCGGCGAGCCTAAAGCCATTGACGGCACTATTTCGGTAATGGTCGGCGGCAAGAAAGACATCTTTGACAAATGCTATCCTGTGCTGAAAGCCATGGCCGGTTCGGTTGTATACACCGGCGGCATCGGTGCCGGCAATGTCACAAAACTAGCCAATCAGATCATTGTTGCCCTTAATATTGCGGCAGTATCGGAAGCCTTGGTGTTAGCCAGCAAGGCAGGGGTTGAGCCGGAAGCCGTTTATCAGGCAATCAGAGGTGGTTTGGCAGGCAGCACAGTATTTGACGCGAAAGCACCAATGATGATGGATCGCAACTTTAAACCTGGGTTTAGAATCAACTTGCACATCAAGGATTTGAATAATGTACTGGAAACTTCACATGAAGTTGGGGTGCCGCTGCCGTTAACTGCGGCAGTTATGGAAATGATGCAGTCACTGAAAGTTGATGGTTTTGAGATGGAAGATCACAGCAGCTTGGTAAAATATTACGAAAAGCTTGCTAATACAGAAGTAAAACGGTAATTAAAGACTTAATAGCAGGCCTTTTAGCTTTGACACAAGAGGTTCTGCTGCGAAACCAACAGACAGGACGGCATATACGGACTGAGTATTGCCGCATATGCCGCCGGCTTGCTGGCAGATAATAAGGTGGTAATTCTATGTCAGTTGTAGCAGATATTCTAAAAGAAGTTCCGCTGCCTAACATGGTGCGTATCAGGCAACGTTTTGAGGCCACTGAACTAACAGATGTGGCCGGAGAATTGCAGCAGCAAATTCGGCGGACGGAAATTAGTGCTCGTGTAAAAGAGAATATGAGAATCGCCGTTAGTGTTGGCAGCCGGGGCATCGCTGAACTTCCGCTTATTGTAAAAACCGTAGTAGCCGAGTTAAAGCGCTTGGGGGCTTGCCCATTTATTGTGCCGGCTATGGGCAGCCACGGCGGCGCTACTGCCGCAGGACAAATCGAGGTTTTGGCCAATCTGGGAATTACCCAGGATACAGCCGGGTGTCCGATTGTTTCTTCGATGGAAACGGTAGAACTAGGCAGTATTGCTAACGGATTGCCGGTACTCATAGATAAAAATGCGTATGAGGCTGACGGAATCGTTGTTATTAATCGTATTAAGGCTCAGATCACAATTGGTCTCGGAAAACAAAAGGGTGCTGATTCCTGCCATGCATTTGGCTTTGGGAAGATGCCGGAGCACATTGTGGAGATGACCAATATCAAACTAAAAAAGGCCAATTTCCTATTTGGGGTTGGCACAGTGGAAAATGCGTATGACAAAGTAAGCAGAATTGTTGTGGTAGAGCCTAAAGACATTATTGAAACAGATAAGAAACTGTTGCTTGAGGCTAAGAGGAATTTGCCGCGCATTTTATTTGAGCCTATTGAAGTTTTGATAGTTGATCAAATTGGCAAGGAATTTTCCGGTGGGGGAATGGATTGTCACATTGTAGGGCGTGCCTCCACTACCTTTGTTACACCGGCAACCAGGTCGCCTGTCAAAATGGCGGTACTCGATATTACCGATAATAGTCATGGTAACGCTTGTGGCATGGGCTTGGCTGATGTAACCACACGGCGTTTGTTTAATAAAATTGATTTTGAAATCACCTATCCCAATATTATCACATCAACAGCCACTAATTCGGGCAGGATTCCGCTGATTATGGAATCAGACCGCTTGGCCATACAGTGTGCAGTCAAAACCTGCAATGTTCCTGATTGGAATAAATTACGTATGGTGCGTATTCCCAATAGCTTGCGTCTGGAGGAAATTTATATTTCTGAAGCCATGCTGCCTGAAGCGGCTGAACAAAAAGCTGTGTTGGTGCTTACCGAACCGGCAGAGTTTGTATTTGATAGTGCGGGTAATTTGAGCGATATTGGCTTTGGTAGATAGTAGAGCGGGTTTGTTATCGGATAAATTATCTTTATATTGTGCCATCTTGCAATTTTCAAAATATATTTACTATGAGAGAAGGAATTTCAAATATAAATGTAGAATTAAACAAAAAACGAAATAACATTTCAATATATGAAATTTTATTCTACATTAACTAGGAAGGATGAACCGTTAATGAACAGGAATGAACGGCGAGCCGCCATATTTTTTATGGTTTTGAGTATAGCAGTAATTTATTATTCCTTAACTAAGTTGTCACTTGGTTCGGTTCAGGAACCGGGGCCGGGTTTCTTTCCCTTTGTATGTGGTGCAGGTATATTTCTGCTGTGTATAATTTGGTTTGCGATGAATCCTAAGGTAGATCAGTGTGCAGAGCCATTGTGGAAGAAGGGCGTTTGGGTGGCACCTGTTATTGCCATGGTACTAATAGTTTTTTACACCTTTGGCCTCGAATTCTTGGGATATTGTACTTCGACTTTTCTCTTTTTAATTGCCTGGCAGTTTGGGATTGTGCGGGAAAAATGGTTAAAAACAGGGTTGATTGCCGTTATTGGTACAACTGTTATGTACCTGCTGTTCGGATATTTGCTAAATATACCAGTTCCTCAAGGATTGCTGATATAAGGAGAAGATGAACATGGACGTATTTCAAGGCTTACTAAGTGGCTTTTCTATCGCATTGCAGGGAAATAACATACTGTTTTGTCTTTTAGGATCGGTATTAGGTACGGCTGTCGGCGTGCTGCCCGGACTGGGGCCGGCAGCAACGATCTCCCTTCTGTTGCCGGTTGTTTATATGATGGGTTCACCGGCTGCTTCGATTATATTTTTGGCGGGAATTTTTTATGGTGCCATGTATGGTGGCTCAACCACTTCAATTCTCCTGAGACTGCCTGGTGAGGCGGCTTCGGTTGTCTCGACTTTTGACGGGTATCAAATGGCTCAAAAAGGCCGGGCCGGTGCCGCACTTGGTATTGCCGCCATTGGTTCTTTCATTGCCGGCACATTAGGGGTTGTTGGCCTTACATTTGTTGCTCCGCCGCTGGCAGACTTTGCTCTCAAATTCGGCGCTCCTGAATACTTTGCCCTGATGTTGATCGGCCTTTTGCTGGCGGTGTTTTTATCTGGTGGTTCACCCCTTAAGGGAAGCATCATGCTATTAATGGGTATTTTACTTTCTAATGTGGGAATTGACCCGATTTCCGGTAAAGAACGCTTTACCTTTGGTGTTGTGGAACTCACCAACGGCTTTGATTTTGTCACTTTGGCGATGGGCCTGTTTGGTTTGAGCGAAGTTTTTATTACCTTGGAGGAATCAGAAGCTGCGCAATTTGTTACCAAGAAGATCGGCAGACTGTGGCCAACTATTGCGGATTTTGCCGAGAGTAAATGGGCAATTGTCAGAGGGTCGTTGATTGGCTTCTTTACCGGTGTCATCCCCGGAGGCGGCGCTGTAGTCGCATCGCTGGTTTCTTATGCACTGGAAAAGAAAGTATCCAAGCAGCCAGAAACTTTTGGACAGGGAAATATTTGTGGTTTAGCCGGTCCGGAAGCGGCGAATAACGGTGCATCAAGTTCTTCGTTTATTCCCCTCCTGACACTTGGGATACCTTGTAATGCTTCGATTGCCATGATTTTTGCAGCTTTGATGGTGCAGGGCATAACACCCGGACCGTTTCTGATCTCTGAACATCCTGATGTTTTCTGGGGTGTTATTGCTTCTATGTATCTTGGCAACGTTATTCTCTTGATCCTAAACTTGCCGATGGTTGGACTGTGGGTACAACTGCTGAAGGTTCCGTTTGGTATTCTAGGTCCTGTTATTGTTATGTTTACAGTAGTAGGCTGCTATAGCATTAACAACGACACGTTTAATATCTTTGCATTCATTGCCTTCGGGATTATTGGCTATATCTTAAGAAAGCTATGTTTTGATCCAGGACCAATGATTATGGCGTTTATACTTGCGCCGTTGATTGAAAACTCGCTGCGGCAATCGCTACTAATGTCTGCCGGCAGTTTCTCGATTTTTGTTTCCCGGCCGATTTCTGGTACGCTGATGGCCGTGTTTGCCTTGATAATTATTGGACAGATTTATGTAGGCTTAAAAAACCGGCGCAAACCCAATACCTGTGTGGTAGAAGAATAATTATTCAGCAGGCTGCTTTTTGTGAGCGATAAAACCGTCCTTTGCCTTTATTGTGAATACTTCTTGCAGTGATATATGGCGACATGACCACACTTGAGCATAAGTGAAATTTGAAAGCACCGAAAAAAGAAGTGTTTTACTATACAATAAATAGTGATAAAATACCAATAGATTATTTTACTATATGAAATTGAGGTGCAATCATGTCAAATGAAGCGCAAAAGGACGGTCTAAATAACAGCATTGCCAAAGCTGTGACAATTTTAAACTGTTTCACTTATGAAAAATACAGTCTGCGTCTTAAAGAAATAAGCATGCTTACCGGGATTAACCAGGCAACTGCTTACCGAATGCTGAGTACGTTAAAAGAGTTCAATTTGATTGAACAGCATAACGGCGAATATTCTCTGGGGCGGGGCTTCCTGAAATATCAGGGTATTGTGCTTAATTCCATCGAAATACGCCGGGTTGTACTGCCTTATTTGGAAGAGTTGTCAAATAACTTAAAGATTACCGCCAACTTAGCTATCCTGGATGATTATGAGGTTGTATTTGTTGCCAGAGCAGAAACTCCGTATAGTGCTTACGGCTACTTTCATATCGGGATGAGACGGCCTATTTATTGTACAGCTGTGGGCAAGGTATTAACCTGCAAAACACCGGAAATAGCACAGGAAGCCTTTAAAAGAGGGGCTAAGCGCTATACCTTAAATACCATTACCGATGAGGGGCGTTTTCTGGAAGAACTCGAAACTGTACGGTTACAGGGATATGCCATGGATTTGGAAGAATGGACCAACGGCGTTAACTGCCTTGCTGTTCCTCTCCATAATATGAGTGGTGATATTGTTGCCGGCATAAGTATTTCCGGTCCGATTACTACCTATCCGACAGAAAAAATGAAAGAATTTGTGCCGCTCATGCTGGAATATGCGCATCGTATATCTAGTCGCATGGGGGCATTTGGCGGATTCTAAAGAGGCTGTAATACACATCTAAGGAAGGTTACTTCCTTAGATGTAATGGTGGCATAGGTGTAGTCGATATTTACGGAAAATTTTTAATTGACAGTATTGTAAAAATCATGCGAAGTTTCACCAGGATACAGATTTTCAAGATTAAGATGAGGTTTATTATATGCGCCAGATGATGAAATGCTGGATATAGGAGGTCGTAGAGTATGCCAGACAAGAACTTCAACGCTAAAGAAACTCCTGTTATTACTGAGATGAGTGTAATTCCGGTAGCTGGCTATGACAGCATGCTGTTTAATCTTTGCGGAGCCCATGCGCCGTTTTTCACCCGCAATATTGTCATATTAAAAGACAATGCCGGGCATGTGGGGGTTGGCGAAGTGCCTGGCGGTGAAACCATTTGCCGCACGTTAGAAAAAGCCAAGCCGCTGGTGGTTGGTCAATCTATTGGTTTGTACAACAACATTTTGAATGTTGTGCGCAAAGAAGTAATCAATCCAGGGACAGCAGGACCGCAGGCTACTGTGCATAAGGTCAGTAATGCCGCCGAAGAAGCTGTGCTTAAACAACCCCATGAAATTAATCTGCGGGCCGATAATGTGCTTACCGCCATCGAGGCTGCACTCCTTGACTTATTAGGGCAATATCTGGGTGTGCCTGTTGCTGCGCTTTTAGGCAACGGACAACAACGAGACTCGGTAAGAATGCTTGCCTATCTTTTCTATATTGGCGACCGCCGCAAAACCGATCTGCCTTATTTGTCGGCAGAAAATGATAAAGATAATTGGCTGAGACTCAGGCATGAACCGGCCATGACACCGCAAGAGATTGTACGATTGGCGGAAGCGGCCAGTGAACGCTACGGATTTAATGATTTCAAATTAAAGGGCGGCGTTATGAGAGGGTCTGAGGAAATGGAAGCGGTAAGTGCTTTAGCAGCTCGTTTCCCAGGCGCACGCATCACGCTTGACCCCAATGGCGCCTGGTCGCTGGATGAGGCCATTACCTTAGTAAAAAATCATCCCAATGTTCTATCTTATGCGGAAGATCCCTGCGGTCCTGAAAATGGCTATTCCGGACGGGAGATCATGGCTGAATTCAAGCGTGCTACCGGACTGTCTACAGCTACCAATATGGTTGCTACCGACTGGCGGCAAATGGGACATTCTTTGCAACTGCATGCAGTAGATATACCGCTTGCTGATCCGCATTTCTGGACAATGCAGGGTTCAGTGCGGGTGGCACAGATTTGTCAGGAATGGGGTTTGACCTGGGGTTCGCATTCCAATAATCATTTTGATATTTCGCTGGCGATGTTTACCCATGTTGCGGCGGCAGCACCAGGAAATATTACCGCCATTGACACCCATTGGATCTGGCAGGAAGGCCAGGAACACCTGACTAAGGAACCCTTTAAAATTATTGACGGTGAAGTAGCTGTACCGACCCAACCCGGTTTAGGTGTGGAGATTGATATGGCTCAGGTGGAGAAAGCAAATCAGCTTTATCGGAAATTAGGTCAGGGAGCTCGCGATGACGCAATGGCTATGCAATATATAGTTCCCGGCTGGAAATATGATCCCAAACGTCCTTCGCTGGGACGATAACCTAGAACTAGGGAGTTGGGTTGCAAAATATATTGCTTTTACACGCTCTGTATTTTGCTGGAAATAATATGTGCCAGTCGATGCGAAGAAGTGAGTTAACTATGGAAAAGGAGGGAAAGAGGTAACCTCGTGTCAACTGGGCGCAGCAAAACTAATAACAACAGGTGGAGGGGGAAAAAGAATGTTTCGTAAAAGCAAAGGAAAAGTTTTATCAGTGCTTTTAGTAGTACTCATGATGGTATTGGCCTTAACTGGATGCAGTAAAGATACGGCTAAGAAAGAACCGGCCAAAGCGGCATTTAAACCGGAAAAGCCGATTACTGCAATTGTTCCGGCTAGTCCTGGTGGGGCGACAGACCTCTTAGCGCGTGCCGTTGAAAAAGTGTGGTCCAAATATTGCCCACAGCCGATCCAGATCGTCAATAAAGGCGGCGGCGGCGGTGTAGAAGGTGCTGTTGCTGTAAAAACAGCTAAACCTGATGGTTATACCATGATAATTGGTATGGGTGGCGGACATGATATTGTTGCGCCTCATTTACAAAACATAGAATACAAATATACTGATTTAACTCCGGTTGCCCGTTTGTCGGTAAATTCGGTTGTAATCTTAGTACCGGCTGAGTCACCGTTTAACTCAGTTAAAGATGTTGTTGAATGGGCTAAACGTGAAAATAAACCGGTAACTGCATCCGTAAGTCAAAAAGCCGGCGCCCATGATTTGACTGCTCAGGCTTTTGGCAAGAAGGCAGGCATTACCGTTACTCCAATTCCACATTCGGGCGGTGCCCAGGCAATTACTACCCTGCTAGGCGGACAGACCACGATTGGTACCGGCCATCCGGCAGAAGTACTTACTCATCTTAAATCCGGTAAATTAAAGCCTATCGGCATTGCATTACCGGAAAGAGATCCTGCCCTTCCGGATGTTCCTACTCTTAAAGAGCAAGGTGTGGACGTTTATACCTGGGGCTCTGTAAAAGGTGTAGGCTTGCCTAAAGATACCCCGAAAGAAGTCGTTAACTATTATGCCGACGTATTTAAGAAAATTGCCGATGATCCTGAGTTCAAAAAAGCTTGCCAGGATATGATGCAACCGGCTCAATACCAAAACCCGGAAGAGTTTGCTAAGTTCTTAAAACAAGTAACTGATGATTATGGCGCATTAATCAAAAGTTTAGGCATTGAAAAACGATAGTTGGCGCTGTCATAAAGAAACCAAAACTGCTTCTGGCATTAGCCGGAAGCAGTTTTGGTTTCTTTATGCTGCATAAGTGAATCTTGCCTGCTGCTCGGGCGATTTTGAAAAGTTTTTGGTTAAGGGGGAACCCCCCCAAGATACATGGTTGTTTACTCTTTATGAGCGGCAAAATACTGTTCGAGAAAAGTAATAAATCTTTTAACAATTTTTATTTCGGCGCTTTCCTCACGGTAATAGGCATAGAGGTTTAATTCGTGCGGTGTACCGTCTTTTTGCCGCAGGACGGTTACATGCAAGTCGTCTTTCAATTGCCGCATTTGTATGCTGCTTAAGGGATAAATGGCATAGCCAAAGCCTTGTTTAACCATTTCGATGCAAGTTTCTGATTTGCTGACATTCATTCCGATTTGCGGCGGTGTGACGAAAAAATTCTGCCACCATTTATCAATTGCTTTTTGGGAGGAGGCTGTAAGAATCATGCTGATTCGCGGAATGCTCGGGAGATCGGAAATAGCAATTGCCATTTTGGATATTACACAAATGGGATCTTTCCTTAATAATATTTTGGGACCGTTCCATTCAAGCTCACTGCGGATGATGGTGATATGGCTTTCGGCATTTGACAGCCGATCTAAAATGTTACTGGGATTAACGGAGGAAATATTGAATTTGACATTAGGGTGCAGCTGATGAAACTGACTTAAAATATCAGGCAATTCGGTGTGAGAGAGAATTTCTCCCGAAGAAATTTCCAAAGTGCCTGTTTTAAGCTGATTTATTTCGTAAATTTCTTCCTTAAGTTTATTTAGCTCCAGCTGCATTTTTTTTGCATATTGAGCTACTAGATTGCCTTCTCTGGTAAACTTTACTGCGCCCTTGCCTTTTACGAAAATTTTAATTCCCAAGGTTTTCTCTAATTCCCTAACACGGTAAGTCAGGGCAGGTTGTGAAATATAAAGTTTTTCTGCCGCGCGGGTTAAATTTTTTTCATTAAAGATAGTAGCTAAGCACGCCCAGTCTTTTTCATCCACGATATAGCAGCTCCTTGTTGTATTGTGCTAATATTTCGCCATAATACCCAATAAACCCTGTATGTTATTTTATATATTAAAAAATAAATTCATAATTTAATGTATTTTTTTATATTTTAAATTTTTTTGCAAGTCTGTCAAACCGCATAGCTACACGGTTATAAATTTTTTTTAATTAACGTTAAAAAATCTGTATTATTATAATTGTCTGTAAAATGATAGTATGCAAGTAGAAGAGCAAAGTACAACGTTGTAAATGCTGATCTCCATTTATACTCGGAAGGAAGATTATTATGGCAATATCTCAAAAAAATCCTATGACCCCGATTGAGTATCTCAGGCAAGGTTGTGAATGTCCCTGGGAAGTGGCGGTAGAGCCTTTTAAGGTTGCCCCACAGGTATATTATGTAGGCAATAGCTGGGTGGGTGCGTATCTGATTGACAGTGGTGAGGGCCTTATTCTGATTGATGCCACCATGCATAATCAAGTGTATCTGGTACTAGAGAGTATCCGCAAACTGGGTTTTGATCCGCAAGATATAAAGTTGCTGCTGTTAAGCCATGCGCATTATGACCATTGCGGCGGAGTCCGGCCCATTATTGAATATACAGGGGCAAAATTGTATATGGGAAAAGAGGACGCTTATTTTCTTACGGAAAGACCTGATTTAATTTATACGGAAGGGTATGCGTTCGGTAGTTTTCAGCCCGATTACTACTATGATGATGTAACTGCTATCAGCCTTGGCAACATATCCATTCATACAATGCACACTCCAGGGCATACGCCGGGAACGACCTCTTTCTTCTTTGCCGTTCAGGATAAAAGCGGCAATACCTATCGCTGTGGCCTGCATGGCGGGATCGGGTTAAATACGCTGACAGATGAGCTGATGCAGGAGTCGGGCTGGCCGCTTTCCATGCGTGAAGAGTTTTTAAATAGTCTGGAAAAACTGAGTGGCATGGAAATTGATATTACGCTTGGTTCTCATCCGGCGCAGGTTAATATGCTGGAAAAAGTCGAAAAAATCAGTGAAACCTGTAATCCATTTCTTGACAGGGCCGTTTGGACAACGCTGTTGCAGCAGCGAATTTTGGCTATAAAAGAACTGATAATGGCCTCTAATCTATCTGGTTGTTAATCAGAAGTTACAGCAATGGATTTATAGAAATAGTAAAGATGGGAGAAGATGGTATGTCGACAAAGAGGAAATGGACTATCCTTGTAGTTATGGCATTAATGACTACGCTCAGCCAATTTGATAAAAATGCGATTTCCGTAGCTGCCGTGCCAATCAGTAAGGAATTCGGTTTTTCTCCTGCGGAAATGGGTGTGATTATCAGCTGCTTTTTTATCAGTTACACTGCGATGAACCTGGTTGGTGGTTATATTGCCGACATGTACGGGGCGCGTAAAGTGGCTGCTGTCGTTACGGCGCTATTTTCGGTTTTTACTGGTGTTACCGGCTTAGCCTGGTCATTCTATTCTCTGCTGGCCATTCGTTTTGTCTTCGGGGCTGCTGAGGGGGCTTTTCCTCCTACTAATTCACTGATTGTTGCCGAACTGTTTCCGGTGGAAAAAAGAGCGTTCCCCAAGTCGTTTATTACCGGCTCTTCGGCGGCTGGCATCGGGCTTGGCGCAATTGCCATTACGATGATCACGCACTACTTTGGCTGGAGAAATGCCTTTGGCATTTACTGTTTGATTGGTTTTGCACTTTCCGGTCTGTTTTTCTATGTTTCCCGCGGGATGAAGCGACCAGTATGCGGCGGGAATGAGCAAAAACAAAGTGTATCTGTTAAGGAAGTATTTAAGGTGCCGCTCATTTGGAGGATCATTCCCATTCAATTTGCCGGTGGGGCTTTCATGTGGGGGCTTAACTCCTGGATGCCCAGCTATTGGATGAATGTCAAAGGCTTAAAATTGGTTGCTATGGGCTTTGCGGCAGCTATTCCCAATGTTGTTTCGGCATTATCGATCCTATGTATGGGTTATATTTTGGACAAATATCTGGCCGGCAGGGAAAAGTGGGCAATTGCCACTGCGGCGGCAGTGGCGGCGCTGTTCACCTATCTGACCTTTATCGCGCCAAGTGTTACGATGGGGGTGGTTTACATGACTGTTGCCTCTACTAGTGCCGGCATCTTAATTCAAACCAACCTCATCTGTGTCATTAAATATTTTCCGCAAAACACAATCGGCGCCGGCGCCGGTATCGGCAATGGCTCAAGCCAGTTGGCAGGAATTGTGACGCCAGCGCTGATGGGGTACATTCTCACAGTTACCGGCGGCAATTACACAGCCGTGTTTGGGTCGGTTATCCTGATGTTATTCATCAGTATCTTTATTGCCTTGACAATCAAAACCAGAGTGCCTGAACAAGTGTGTAAACTAGATAGTGCGCACAACCAAACCTGAGGAGGAATCAAGCGATGAACCTGACCAAGCTGACTGAGGCTGAAAAACAGGAGATGATGCGGCAGAAAAATGAAGTCCCCCGCGAACTGTCGCGGGCGGAAAAGATCGAACTTGCCAGACAGATCAGGAGCAGCAAGGTTGTTCCCTTTGAGCCGACGGAAACTTATAAAGAATACTTGGAATTGGCGGTATGTGAAGAAAAATATGTTCCGACCAGGGAAGGCGATACGCATATTTATCTGATCACTCCGAAAAAAACCAAGACCTGTTATCCGCTGTATATTAACATGCATGGCGGCGGTTTTGTCAGAGGCTATAGTGAGAGGGAAACCGTGTTTGCCAGCAAGGTTGCTTCCACGGTGGGCTGCCGAGTAATTGACATTGATTATAAGCTGGCTCCAGAACATCCTTATCCTGCAGGCCTACATGAGTGCTACGATATTGTTAAATGGGCCATTTCCCATGCGAAGGAACTTGCAATTGACCCGGAAAATGTAGTTATCGGCGGTCATAGCGCCGGTGGTAATTTTACGGCGGCCATTTGCCTCTGGGCCAATCAGACAAAAGATTTTACGGTAAAAATGCAAATATTGGATTATGCGTATTTGGATGCGTATACAGACCCGGGAGCCAAAATAACGGAAACCCGTTTCTTTCCGGTAGACCGGGCAAGAGCTTTTAACCAGCTTTATCTGGCAAATAACGAGGATAAAACTCATCCATTGATTTCACCAATTTTTGCTTCCGTGGAAATGCTCACAGGCTTGCCGCCGGCGCTTTTCATAACGGCAGGGCTAGATTTTTTATGTGAGGAAGAAGAAAAATATGCAGCCATGCTGGTGAACGCGGGCGTGGAAGTGAAGATAAAGAGATTTTTGCATAGTCATCACGGCTTTACTGAAAACTGCCAGGAGGAGTACATGGAATCGCAAAAACTGATTTTGGATACACTGAAACAAGCTTTTTTTATGGGACTTGGTAACAGGCATTCCTCACCGTTTGCCAAAGCGGAGAATCGGAACGGGCTTATTAGTGGATAAGGAAAAGGCTGCCTCACCGAGGTAGCCTTTTCTATGACTAAGCAGTAAATTATCCATTAGCGTAGGCCGGTATAAGTTTAGTTATAAAATTGATAAAGGCTTGTGCGGCCATAGATAGGTATTTATCCTTTTTCCAGGCTAAGCCAAAGTCAAGATATAGTGGGTCAGCAAGCGGAATTACCAGATAGTTTTGGCCTTTGCGGGCAATAGCCTCAATAAGAAAGCAAATGCCAACACCTTTTTCGACCAAGCCTTTCATAGTCTCAATTTGGTCAGATGACAACAGAATATTAGGAAGAAAGCCATGTTTTTTACATTCCTCAAGGAGGATAAGACGGTTATAGGCTCCCTCTTTGAACAGAATAAACGGTTCATCCTTAATCTCGCGTAAGGAAATAGTAGCCTGGCCAGACAAGGCGTGGTTTAGCGGCAGGCAGGCGACAATCTGCTCCTTGGATATAGGCAGGGTTTCAAGGAGCGGAGAGGGTTGATAAAGGTTGACAATGCCAATATCTAGTTCGCCTTTCTCCAGCAGCTGCCGGATATCGAAGGAGCCTTCTTCGACAATTGACAGCTCTAAATTAGGGTAGTATTTCTTAAAACCAGCCAGTATTTCAGGAAATAAATAGGAACCTATCATTGGCGGCACCCCAACTTTGAGGGTGCCTTTTTTTAGTTGGAGGTAATCATTTATTTCGGCGACACCGTCTTGTAACAGATTTAAAGAGTCTGATACCTTTTGGACAAAAACCTGTCCTTCGGCAGTTAATAAAAGATGTTTTTGGCTGCGGTCAAAGAGCAGGACCCCCAATTCATCTTCAAGCTTTTGGATAGCCAAAGTAACCGTTGACTGTGACACATGCAGCTGTTCTGCCGCGCGGGTAATATTATTGGTTTTGGCAACCATCTGAAAGTATTCGAGTTGTCGTAATTCCATACAACCTCCTTCGGCGATTTGCGAAGATAACTATCAGTACGAGCGCATTAATTTTATACCTTTTAGTGTAACCATTGCTTGCCAAACATGCAACTATGTATATGGTGAGCGGTGCAAACGAAATGACCTTTTGGTTTTTTGAAATCATGCGCAAAATTTCAGAATTGATTAAATCAATTATATCATTGTGAATATATATTTTTCTTTAATGATTGCAGGCAGTACACTATATGTAGGTCAGGTCCAAAGCAAGAAGCAGTCCCTATATTGCTGCCAACTGCAAATGTAGTGACAGGGTCAGAGGAATGATAGCAAAAGTGTGACGGCTGATGTTGGAGTAAATATGCTGTTTATGTCAATGAAAAACTGAAAATTCAAAACAATAACACTGGTTCTAGCACCAAAATTGTTTCGGAATACTAGAAGGGAGTGAAAGCTGTCCGGTGGCGTCCTGGGTTGTTGCCAAGTGATGTACTAACTGTACCAGGGATAGCGGTTAATCAATTTCAATATACAAAAAT
>JAGGAB010000129.1 GCA_017889705.1 Bacillota bacterium
TCCGCTAAATTTAATGCTTTTAGAGATTATGTGCTTTCACAAGCAACTACCGAGGGTCTCTACCATGTCTTGGTGACAAAAGGGGATGCGGCGTTGATTGATAATGTGAAAGCACTGGTAACGAAGTAACTGATTCTGGGACAAACAAAGCCAATGTAAGATAATAAAGGCGCTTTCGGACTGCCGCTGGCATTTGTCGCGGCGGCGCGGGAGCGCCTTTTCTTTTTCAAGACTAACAGGGGCGAGAAGTTCGACTGGTGAAAGGCCGAGGGGACGTTGCGTTATTCCTATAACCCAGATAGAATAATGAGTAAAAATAAAGTAAAATTGCAAATACAACGACTGCAACGAGAGTATCCTGTGAATAAGATTGGGATTTTTGGCTCATTTGCTCGCGGGACCCAAAAAAAACGTCCGATATAGATATCTTAGATGAGAAAAATCGTTGCACAGGATTATGATGGGATTAATTATATGATTGTCTGGGATACTGTTACATTTGAGGAACGCGGCAGAGGTTCATAATACGGATTTTGAAAAAGACCACTTTGCGTGGGTTTTTTAATTCCAACGATTGGAAGGAATCCAGACGCTGTAAGTATAGAATAGGCGTAGTTCCTGCAATAATTTGCAGGAACTCTTATATTTATGTGTTATTTTATATGTACGAAGCGTAACAAGATTTTTGGATCAGGATAAACGGCTCGGTGTCCGTGAGGAAAAGTTTCACAAAAGGACCATCCCCAACATTCTGGACCATTTATATGACCCTTTGGGAGGAAGTAAAGTATGGAATTGAGAAGGCTCGAATACTTCGAAGCTGTAAGTAGGCTAAAAAGTTTTACTAAAGCGGCGGAAGAACTTCATGTTGCTCAACCTTCGATTACTGCATCAATTTTTAAACTTGAAGAAGAATTGGGCATTTTGTTATTACAGAGAACCAAAAACTCAGTGTCACTAACTAAAGAAGGTGCGAAATTTTTGGAGCGGGCCAAATACATATTAAACGATGTCCAAAATGTAGTAAATGAATTTCAAGATTTAGGTTTAAAAGCAAGCCGGACGCTTAAACTGGGAATTCCAGTTTCTCTTGGCGCATGGATGTTTCCAATTATATTTTTGGAGTATGCCTCCAAGTATCCAGAGGTTATTCTTGAAATATATGAACTCGGTGTGCAACGCATTATTGAAAGGATTCGAGATGAAACGATTGAATTGGGATTCATAGTTTTGACGGAGTCATTCCCTTCATGTAGAATGTTGCCGTTCGCCCAAGGAAGCTTATTTGTCATATTGCCCAAAGAACATCCGTTAACCATATACGACAAAATACCATTTAAAATATTGCAAAATGAACAATTTATTCTTTGCGCAACTGCTAGCTACACCAAACAAAAAGTCATGGAGGAGTGTGAAAAATGCAATTTCAAACCCAATATAATATTTTCTCCGGAACAAGTGGTCACTGTGTTCAACATGGTCTCAAGCGGCGCCGGGATATCCTTTGTTCTCGGCGATTCCATTGCGATAATTAAAAACAATCCTTCCATAGCGTTGAGACCGTTGGAAGATGCCATTGAATTTCAAACAGGATTCGTATGGGCAGAAAACAGGTATTTATCGAAGGTTTCCCGCGATTTTATCCAGTTTATACAGGATAATCATCATAAGTAATTAGAAAACAAAAGTGATTTGGCGTGATGCTGCTGTTCTCCATCAAGGAGGCGGCGGCATTTTTTATTCGAAATAGTAACAGGCTATTAGCTGATAGAATACTGATATTTCCGATTTCTTACCGCTCGCATTAGAATGAAAGCGCAGTCGGTAATTTATAACGCCAGCGAACAGGTCTAATTACTCTGAATATGTCAATTGGGAGGAAATGCAAATGGGAATAGCAGGTATTATCGGCATTGTCATCATCTTAATTACAGTTTATCTATTGATTCGTCAGTACGAAACCCGGATGGTTCTGGGGGCAATGGGGATATTGAT
This sequence comes from Bacillota bacterium, assembly GCA_017889705.1. Taxonomy (GTDB): domain Bacteria; phylum Bacillota; class Negativicutes; order Sporomusales; family Sporomusaceae; genus Sporomusa. The sequence continues at coordinate 1,996 of JAGGAB010000129.1, forward strand.
GGCTGTCGTCGCCGGCAAACCAATGGCGGCGTTTGATGCTTTCGCCAAAAATATTATCGACAGCGGAATGATAACGGCAATTGTCCCGGTCATGGGGTTTGCTTTGGTGATGAAAGCGACAGAGTGTGATAAACACTTGATTAGCCTAATGGCGAATGTCATGCGGCGTATCCGGCCAATTCTGATTCCCGGGACGGTTATGGCTACGTTTGCCACTAACGTGGCACTGCCCAGCGCGGCTGGCTGCGGCGCGGCGGTGGGGGCCATCTTTATCCCTTTGCTGATTTCGTCCGGTATTCATCCGGCAATGGCTGCTTCAGCCGTGTTGGCGGGCACGGCCGGTGGCAGTGCGTTAAGTCCTGGCAATCCTCACAATCCTTATGTTGCCAAAATCGCGAATGTTGATGTGATGAGTGTCATTACCGTAGTTTCTCCTACCGGCATTATAGCGGGGGGCGTTGTTCTCGCCATTTGCCTGACAATTGTCGCCAAATTCTTCAAAGAAGATTCCGGGTATGAAGCGGAAGAGAGTATGGCGGATCAATCTTCCTTTAAGCCTAATCCGTTTTACGCGATCGTTCCGATTATTCCTGTTTCCATGCTGTTGCTGGGCGCCACAGGAGTAGTGTCGGCATTAAAACCGATGGGCATAGCACATACTATGCTGATTGGCGCTATCATCGGCATAGCGATCACCCGCAGCAACCCTTCAAAGTCGATTAAAGCATTTTTTGATGGGATGGCTTCCGGTTACGGCGAAATTGTAGGTATTATTATCGCCGCTGGCGTTTTCATCAGCGGCATGATGGCTGTGGGATTGGTAGATGCCTTTTTGGCCGCGTTGAAGGACTCTGCCAGGATTGTAAAATATGCTGCAACTTTTGGACCTTTTCTGCTTGCCGTTATTACCGGCTCTGGCAATGCCGCTGCGCTTGCTTTTAATGGCGCTATTACACCGCATGCCCAGCAGTTTGGGCAGGAGATCATTAATATGGGAACTTTAGCCTCTCTCTGCGGTTCATTAGGCCGCACCATGTCACCTGTGGGAGGGGTCGTGATCATTTGCGCCGCCATAGCGAAAGTCAGCCCGATGGAGCTGGCGAAACGCAATGCTCCCGGCTGTGTTATCGCAGCAATCCTGGCGATGTTCATGCTGTTAAACTAAAGAAGAGGCTCAATCCGGGCGGACAATATCTATGTAGTATCATTGACTCTGGCACTACTATTTTTATAACAATAGGGGAGTGTATGATGAATCAAAATGAATTAGTGTATTTGCACGATAATTTCTTTTGGATTGGGCAGATCAATAAGGCTTCAGCAATAATCAATTCAGAGGAGGGACTTATTGATAAGTCACAAGCAGAAAAATTTGCCAGAGGAATTGAACAAGTGCTTGAAGAGGGGGCTAAACGTGGGGGCGAAAGACCAGAACTAGTGATTGCATTTGAACCGCTGCTGATTAAGGCTGCGGGTGATGAAATAACCATGCTCCATGCTGGGCGTTCCAGCCAGGATATGCTCTTTACCTGCAGTATTGCAATGATGCGCGAGGATATTCTTGCCTTAGCCGATTCGCTTAATTCCGTGTCAGGCACTTTGGTAAAATTGGCTGAACAACACCGGGAAACAATTGTTCCAAGCTATACAAACGGTGTAGCGGCTCAGGCAACTAGCTATGGTCATTATTTACTGGCCTATGCTGCTGGTTTTGAACGTGATATGCAGCGTTTGCAGCAGTACTATGTTCGCTTAAATCGATCTCCCATGGGAACAACGGTGCTGAATGGTAGCAGTTGGCCGCTTAATCGCGACAGGATGTCTGCATATCTGGGGTTTGATGATATTGCCTACAACGCTTATGATGCCACTCAGATTTTTTCCAGCGAGATTGGTACTGAGGCCGGTTACATTGTTACAAGCATATCACTGCATATCGGTAGTTTTATCGAAGATGTTATGCAGCAATATGCGCAGCCAAGGCCATGGATATTGCTGAAAGAAGGCGGAGACAACACTTATGTTTCCAGTGCGATGCCGCAAAAACGCAATCCAGGCATTCTTAATAGTACTCGCAGTGATGCTTCAACTATTATTGGTGATGCCATGGGTGCTACCGTACGGGCACATAATATTCCCCCCGGTATGGCCGATTCAAGAACAACTGAATTGAATAGGATGGTTAAAAATTCGACGCGTGTTGTGAATAACTTCAATAAAATTCTTAATGCGATCAACGTTAATCCTGAACGTGCCAAGGAAGAACTGTATTTAGATTGGACTGCCTCTCAGGAATTGGCTGATGTTTTGATGCGCGAATATAATATTCCCTTTCGGGTAGGACATCACTTTGCCTCTGAAATTGTAGGATGCTCAAGAGCGAATAACTTACCCCCTTTGATATTTCCTTATTCAGAGGTGCAACGCATCTATAAAGAAACCGTTATCGGGCATCATAATATTTCGAATGAGTTTCCGATGAGCGAAACAAAATTTAGGGCAACCCTAGATCCCGTAGCCATAGTAAACAATCGCGCAACAAAAGGGGGGCCTCAACCAGTCGAGATGAGCCGTATGATTAGCGAGACCCAAAAAAGGTTATCTGCGGACAGCAAATGGAGTAGCGACAAAAAGGC
>JAGGAB010000069.1 GCA_017889705.1 Bacillota bacterium
TCACCAGGCAATTACAGCGCGCGGCAAAATACTATTTGGGCAAAACGAATGGCAGCACTACTATCAAAATAGCTTTAGCATGATGCCGCCGGCAATTCGTCTCGAAAAAATCAGAGCGATTATTCAAAAGCGAATGCATGATCTCGTCCAGAATGTTCGCCGTGAAAAGGCAGTAGAACTCGTTGAGGCCGGTGAAGAAGTCAATGAAAAAGTCATTAAGGCCTTGGCTAGAATGCAGGCGCGAGAGGAGCTAAAACCCATTACCGATTATGTAGAAAAACTGACAACACTAAATCCGCTTGAAGAATATAGAGCTCTTTTTTCTGATGACAGATTGTTTACCATTACCGGGACACCTGTTCCCGCCAACTGGGACGTAATAAAGACGCAAACACGCAAACTGATTAACAGGGAAATTCTCCCCTATGAAGATATTGCGCCGTTTCTATACTTTCAGGGTATTGTGCAGGGTTTTCCTGTTAATCAAGACATTAAGCATGTCGTAATTGATGAAGCCCAAGATTATTCGGCCTTGCAATACCAAACTCTCTCTCACCTATTCCCCGATAGTTCCTGGACAATTGTCGGTGATCCGGCCCAGTCAATCCAGCCTTTTATGCGCACAGCCAGTTTTGCGGAAGCAAGCAACATCTTAGGCCAAGATCAAACCCTGCATTTTCGCCTAAACAAGAGCTACCGTTCCACCCAAGCCATTCAGGCTTTTTGCCAGGCAATATTACCAAACGTAGCTAAAAGTCTTTCCATCAATCGTCCTGGACCAAAACCCACCGTTGTACAACTAACCAATTCCGACGACCTAGCTGCTGTTCTTTTGCGGACTATCCACACAGCCCAAAGTGAGTGTTTACATTCTATTGGAATAATCACAAAAAATACCGCCCAGGCCATGGGGATCTATAACATATTAAAGGAAACTGCCAAACTTACCCTGATTGATAAGGAAGATGACGAATTCCCAACCGGCATTGTCGTCATCCCTTCTTATCTGGCCAAAGGCTTAGAATTTGATGCTGTGCTTGTAGTTAACACCGATGCCGGCAATTACAGTCACAAACAGGATGATCATATTCTATATACAATCTGCACCCGGGCTTTGCACCGTTTGTATCTGGTTTATACCGGTAATTTGTCGCCTTATTTGCGGCAGATTGATAAGAGCTTGTACACTGCTCTTACTGAGTAAATAATAGTGGCCGCCAAAGCAAAAGGATAACAAATTTCTCCGGATGTAAAAAACCACTTCTAACGGTACATAACCGTCAGAAGTGGTTTTTACTTGCGTTTATACGCTAACTATACAGGATAAATCAGCCGGGCCAAATATATTACCAAGGTTAATGTGACCGTACTAAAAACTGTCGAGGCCATCACTGCCTGTGTGGAAAAGGCCGGAAAGTTATTACACTCTACCGCAATCAACGCAACATTCACCGCGGTGGGCACCGCATAAGCAATAAATACCGCTTGGGCGATCACACCAGAAAAGCCGAAAAGATAAACCCCCGCTATTGCCAGGGCCGGTCCGACAACCAACCGGTTAAATACCGAAATATGCATAACGCGATTGTCAAACTGGAAAGCCGTCTTCGAAAGCTGTACACCTAAAGTCACTAAGGCTATAGGCACCAAACCATCCTTTAAATATACCAAGGCCGGCCACATAAAGGTCGGCTTTATATCAAAATCCACCAATTTTAAAAATGCTACAGCCGGTATTACATAAATAGTCGGCATTTGTACTATCTTTTTAATCGATTGCTTTGCCGTAAAATTAGCCCGGCCGGCATAGTAAAAACCGAGCGTATTCATCGTTAAATTTTGCCAAATCAAAATTACAACAATTGCCCCCATCGCCGTTTCGAAATAAGGGGTCTTCCCGTCAATAATAAACGGATCACTGGTGAACACCAGCGTTATTAAGGATACGCCGATATTGCCGCAATTATTGAACATTATCGTGTTTTTAAATGCATTTGTGAGTCCTACATCATAATGATAAAGCCACGCAATAATCTCCGCCAGCAGGTAATTAGCCGCCAGCATAAAAATGCTAAAGCCTAAGACCTTCAGCATGCCCATATCAATTGGGGTAGTATATAAATTGACAAACATAAATGCCGGCACAAACAAATAAAAATTCAGCTTACTTAGCGTAAATATATCAATATCAAATTTTTTACTCAACACAAACCCTGCGGCAATCAGTAGAAAGATAGGTATAATGTTATATTCTAATACATGGAATAAAGCTTCCATAATTATCCCCTCTGCTAGCGTCTTTTAGCGCGATTCTAATTAATTACCATTATAAAGGCATCGATGTTATAATTATAATATATATTAATTATACTTGTCATAAGAAGGAGTTATAGTATGAGTGTCAATTTGGAACTCTATCGGATTTTTCATGCTGTCGCATATTATAAAAACATTTCTCACGCCGCAGAAACCTTGTATATCAGCCAGCCGGCAGTAAGTCAATCCATAAAAAAACTGGAAGCTCTGCTGGAAGTAGATTTATTTCTCCGTGGCTCAAAAGGAGTAACCCTGACACCTGAGGGCAAAACCCTATTTACTTATATTGGCAAGGCGCTTACTACTATTGCAACCGGAGAAAAAGTGCTGGCCGAACAAAAAAACAAGCAGCGCGGCATGATTACCATTGGAGTTACCACCACCTTGTGGACTCACTTTTTGCTGCCTCATCTTGAAACCTTTATGAATGAGTATCCCAAAATAAAAATCAAAATTATCAATAAGCCCACTCTGGAAACCTTAACCCTTATTGACCAGGATATTGTTGATTTTGGCATTGTTGTACAGCCTTTTGATCTGACCAACTACAACTTTTCCAAACTAACCGATATTCAGGACATTTTCGTGGCCGCCCCCAACTATCTTCGGACACAAGACATAGTTAATCCCAACGATATTTTCTCTAACTGTTCCTTCTTACTCTTAGAAACAGCTAACATCAGCCGTCAATCCATCGACCGTTATTTTGCTGAAAATCATATAACAGTAACACCTAAAATTGAAATCAACAATACTGATTTCCTGCTCGAATTTGCCAAAAGCGGATTAGGCATAACTGTAGTCGTAAAAAGCTTTGTTGAAAAAGAACTCATACAAGGAAGCCTTGTCGAAATCCCGGTATCTCCCCCTATCCCTCACCGGACTGTGGGTATTATCTATAATAAAACCAAACCGCTATCTTTAGCGACACAAACTTTTTTCTCCTATTTTGCGCCCTGAACGCTAACTGCTATGCATTGACTAAATCAAAATGCCCGCGTAGACAAGCAAACATAAAACATCACCCAAAATTATTCCGGGTGATGTTTGGTTTTTTCCTTATTCTATTGAAACCAGTTACTCCGTAGTTAAGACGCTTCCTCTCCCACGTATTCCTCTGCTTTATCCGCTTGTTTGCGTTTATTATACCACCATAAAAGACCATAGAAGAGGGTTACCCCGAGAACAACCACCGTTAGCTGCAACAGACGGTGCTGATAGTTTACAAGGTCATAGCCGATAACTACTTCAAGCGCAGTTGAAGGGAATTTGCCAATAAGGTTGGCCAGAATGTAATCCTTCAGCGATATCCGGCTTACCGCGCCTAACGCAGTAATAATTCCTGAGGGAAAATAAGGCAAGGTCCTGGCAAAAAGCATCATTTTAAAGCCATTGGCACCGCTAAACTCATCCACTTTTTGCAACATGTTGCTCTTTTTGATTAGTTCTTCTGTCGAGCAGCGCAAGAACGTTCGCATTAATAGAAAACTCAAAATAACGCCGACGGTTTCGGCAAACCAGGAAATCACAATCCCTGGTCCTACACCAAAAACAATGCCATTGGCAGTAGATATGAAAATAGAAGGTAGAAAACCCACCATATTTATCAGAATATCGATAACAATGCTAACCACGACGGCCCAAGCCCCAAAGGAACGAAGAAATTCAGTTGTGCCGTTTATATCGCCGCTTGTTACCAAATACCATACCGTTTTGTACAAAGCAGGGTTTACCAGGTAACCGCCCAGCATAATAACGGTTAGTCCCAAAATAGCAGCAAGTTTTACGGCTAATTCGCGATTTATAGTAAACATTCTGTTCGTCTCTCCCTTCACCCGGCATATCGGGTGCTACCATTACTATACTAAACCATTATGCGCTTTTTGTGAAGAAAATGTGATTTTTTTATGAAAAAATCTCTATCCCACACTTTGTATTATTTCGCGTCCAAATGCAATATCCTGCCACCTTAATAAACATTCATAGATTATTTACACAATGAAAACTCCACCCAATAATCAAGCCAGGTGGAGTTTTTCCTTATATTTCCTTATTCTATTGGTACTCCGCTACTTACTTCGCGTTCTTTCCAACCCAGACTACGAACGATTCCATAAATTTCTGCAAAAACTCACGTGTCCCGCCATCTGTCAAAGTTCCGCCCTCGCCAAAGAGATTGGCGGCATTTGCGATATATGCCTCAGGCTGGGGCATGGCCGGAACATTTAAAAACATAAGCGTCTGCCGCAAGTGATGATTGGAACCGAAAGCGCCTAGCCCCCCGGGTGTTACACTTACGACAGCGCCCGGTTTTCCGTCCCAGACATTTTTCCCATAGGGTCTTGAACCAATATCAAGGGCATTCTTTAATACCGCGGGAACTGACCGATTATATTCTGGTGTGACAAAGAGAAAGGCATCAAACTTCTTCAGTCCTTCGCGAAAAGCTGTCCACTCCGCCGGTGTCCTACCCTCATCATCAAAATCCTGATTAAACATCGCCAGGTCGCCGATCTCGACCTCTTCCAGCTGGAAATCAGCCGGTGCCAGCGCCATCAACGTTTTGGCGACCTTGCGGCTGAAAGACTCTTTACGCAAACTTCCTACTAAAACTCCTACACGCTTCATAATTCATAACCCCTTTCATGCAAGTCATATGTATTTTTTTATTCAGTCCGGTTCACTAAATAACTGAGTGAGTCAGCTTTTGTGTATATGGTTATCACATCTAGATCGAAATACTTGATTTAATAATATTATACTTTCCGATAATAATTATTGTCAAATAAAGATAATTTTGCATCTGTTTGTATTTTTTTACTAGATGTAAAAAAACACTAAGACAATGGCATTAGCTTGTCTTAGTGTATATATTTTAGACTTTTCTCCGGTCTTCAATTTACCATTCAGTGTGTATACTCAAATCAGCTTTTTGTTGTGCTTCACCGATTTTGAATAACCGGTAAACAATATACAAAGCGGCATACCAGACCGGGGCTACATATAATGCAACCAGATTATCGTGGTCATACCCCATTCCGAGCGTTACCGCAAGCATAAACGCACCAACCACATAGTTAGCATATGGATAACAGGGCATAGGATATTTAAGATTGGCAATTTGCTCACTGGTCAGGCTTTTCCGCCACTTATACTGAATATACATAATTAGTGACCAGGTCCACATACAGCCGGTTGTCGTGATGGCTGACATGTAATAAAACACGTTGTCAGGCGAAACATAGTTTAAATATACGCCAATCAAGCAAAATCCACCCGAAAACAAAATACCATTTGCCGGAACCTGGCTGGCAGAAAGCTTGCCCAGAAAAGCAGGGGCTTCATTGCGCAATGCCAGACCGTAAAGCATCCGTCCGCAAACATAGATGCAGCTATTTAAGCAAGAGGCTGCCGAAGACAGAATAACCAGGTTGATAATCGAAGCCGAGTAAGGAATACCTGCTTTTTCAAAGATCATTACAAAGGGGCTGACACCTTTAGGCAGGGTTTCATACGGGAATATCGATAAGATTGCCACCATCGAACCAACATAGAAGATCAATACCCGCCAGAACACTTTATCAATGGCCGATTTAAGGGATCGCTCCGGATCAACCGCTTCGCCAGCAGTAATCCCAATAAGCTCCACGCCAGAGTAAGCAAACACGACCATAACCAAGGCCATTGCAACACCGGTCCAGCCAAACGGCATGAATCCACCATGTGTCCATAGATTAGAAAAACCAATTGCCACACCATCATTGCCAAAACCAAATAGAATCATGCCAAAACCAACTACCAGCATAGCGATAATAGTAACTACCTTGATTAAGGCAAACCAGAATTCAACTTCTCCATAGTATTTTACGGCAATTAGGTTAACCGCCATAATAACTCCCAGGCAGATAAGTGCCGGTATCCACTGCGCAAGATCTGGCGCCCAATATTTGATATACATACTTACCGCTGATATCTCGCACATAGCTAAAATAACCCATTGATACCAATAATTCCATCCGGTAATAAACGAGACTAGCGGTCCGCAGAAAACCCTGGCATAACCGGCAAACGATGATGCCACAGGGTTTTCTACAGCAACTTCACCAAGAGCCCGCAATACGAAATACATGACAACCCCGCCGAGGGCGTAAGCCAGCGTAAGAGCAGGGCCTGCCATCTTACTGGCCTGTGCCGAGCCCATAAATAGGGCAACCCCAATAACTCCACCAATAGCTATTAACTGTATATGCCTGTCTTTGAGATCTTTTTTTAGATTTTCCTTTTCTAGGTTTAGCGTGTTGGCTTTCATTTTTATTCGCCTCCTCTTATTTTTTATATATAAAAACGCCTGTCAACAACCTATACGGTTGTTAACAAGCGTCTTTGCTTGCAACTATTTTGTTATACTAGGCCTCGGCGGCCGCACGCAGAATACTTTGTTCCAGTACAGTAAGGCCTCGATCCAGTTGCTCATCAGTAACTACCATTGGAATCAAGAGACGAATTACATTACTGAAAATGCCGGCACTGATTAACATGACCCCTTGCTCTAAACAATATTTGACTACCTTAGCTGTACTATCTTTGGCTGGCTCCTTAGTTTTCCGGTCTTTAACCAACTCAATACCGATCATAGCACCAATGCCTCGTACATCACCAATCAGCGGGCATCGTTCCTGCAGGGCTTTCAACCTGGTCATGGTTATGCGGCCGATTTCCTCAGCCCGATCACACAGCTTATGATCCTCAATATATTTGATCGTCTCTAAACCAGCCACACAGGCTAGCGGGTTACCGCCATAGGTGCCACCAATATTTCCGGCATCTGGTGCGTCCATATATTCAGCTTTGCCGGTAATTGCACTTAGGGGAACACCGGCAGCAATTGATTTTGCCGTAGTCATGATGTCTGGCTCTACTCCCCAGTTTTCAACGGCGAACATTTTCCCCGTACGGCCAAAACCACTTTGCACCTCATCGGCAACAAACAAGATGCCTTTCTTCTCGCAAATGGCCTTCAGACCTGGCAAGAATTCCGGAGGTGGTACGATAAAACCACCTTCCCCCTGTATGGGCTCTATAATCATGGCGGCAATATGTTCAGCGTCAATTTCCGCCGCAAAGAACCGTTCGAAGTTTTCTAAACAGTGCATGCCGCATTCCGGATAAGTAGAACAATAATGACAGCGATAGCAGTAAGCGGAAGGAACTTTATAAATCTCAGGAGCAAAAGGTCCAAATCCATATTTATACGGTTTTACCTTACTAGTAAGGCTCATCGTCATAAATGTACGTCCATGAAAAGCAGCTTCAAAAGCGATGATGCCTGTGCGTTTGGTTGCATGCCGGGCAATTTTCACTGCATTCTCTACAGCTTCAGCACCACTATTAGCAAACATAGTTTTCTTTGGCTGGGAACCAGGCATTAGGGAATTCAATTTCTCTGCCAGCTCTACATAAGGTTCATACATGGCAATAGCAAAAAAGGAATGAAGCAATTTGTCTGCCTGCTGTTTTATGGCATTGACCACAGGCTCTGGACAGTGACCAACATTTAAAACCCCTACGCCTGCATAGAAGTCCAGAAACTCTCGGCCCTCAACATCGGTAATAACAACGCCACTGGCTTTTTCCACAAATACGCCTGTAGAATTGGAAATTCCCCGGGGAACCGCATTGTTTTTTCTCTGTATTAACGCTGCCGACTTTCCTTGTGTATTACTCATAGTAGTATGCCTCCCTGACTTGAATAATCGAAAACGCTGAGTATATATCTCTGCGATATACATTCAGCGCCGTTGCTAAATGAATTATTCAGCTTTTGTTTATAGTTCAATACTACCAGATGCATAATAGCAGGTCTATATGAGCATATCACAAATTACTCTAGCCAGCTTTGTGAGTTATTCATATCTCACTGTTAATTTGTTTGCCGACAATAACCCCTAACTGCAAAGTCAGCCGATCATAAGGATCGCTTAACGTTCTCCCGGAGATTTCCTCGATCTTTTTCAGCCGATAATCCAGCGTATTGCGATGCACAAACAGCCGCTTCGCTGTTTTGACAGCATTACAATTCTCCTCGAAGTATACAAACAAAGTGGAGACCAGTTCCATGTTATGCTTGGCATCATAGTCATTAAGCGGTTCAATGACCTCCCGGTGATAAGCAGTCAGTTTGTCCGGTTCTATCTCAAAAAGCAGCTTATATATGCCTAGCTGTTCATAAACATAGATCGGCTTAGTTGTCGTTTGATGTGCAGAAAAGCGTAGAACCTTGGCGGCCTGAATATAACTTTGTCTGGCATCCTGCAAGCTCTCAAATCTGCCACCCAAACCGGCAGCAACGGCTAACCCAGGTATTTTCGCTGCAAGCTTCTCCACTATTTCTGTCAAGATCTCAATGTTTTGACGTGACCCGGCAGTATTATCTTTATAGGGCATCAGTAAAATAACATCATCCACCCGCAGCATGGATAGAATCTTCTGATTGTGTGTTGCCAGAACATCACGGACAATTTGCTCAAACCGCATTTTAAGGGCAACCAAGTCTTTTTCGGTCTTTGCTTTTTGACTTTGGATAAATTCAAGCAAGCGGCTAGGACTAACAATAGCGACTTGATAGGGCTTGGTCAAATCATAGCCATAGTAAGTTGCCCGCTGAATAATTTCTTCCTGATCTGCCGCGGTACGAAACAATAAATGTTCCAAAAAATCGTTGATCGAGCGTTCCTCGGCTTGTTTCATAATAATATGTCTGCATATGTCGCCGGTAACCTCGACAAGCTTTACTTCCCATGGCAGTTCAAACACCGGAAAATTCGCCTGATCTGCCAGAGTAATAACCTCAGCGGGGACCTCCTTGATATAGGGTCCAACATTAACGATAATTCCTGCTAGTTTTTTCCTAATAATACCGCGCACAATGTCTTTCAGCTTGTTCACTTCACCATTCAAACCGATGCCAGTGATAATTAGCAGTTCACCGCCCTGTACCCAGGGAATTACATCAGGCAAATCGAGGAAATGCACCCATCGCACCCTCCGGTCCAAACCGGATTTTCCCGCAACAAGTGTAAGCTTCTTCAAAGAAGGCAATGTGCATAGTTCCCGGCAACTAATCATAACTGGCAGCCTCCTCTCGGCTTGAACTCTGTCTAATTGCTAAAATTTAAAAACAATCAGTTTCTCTTCTGTCATCTCTTTTACTGCATACTGCGGGCCTTCTCTGCCAATACCACTTTCCTTGATGCCGCCATAAGGCATGTTATCTGTTCTGAAAGTTGCTCCATCATTAATGATAACCCCGCCTGTTTCAATCTTCATGGCACATAACCTGGCAGTTTCTAACGAACTGGTAAACACACCTGCCTGTAAGCCATATACGGAATTATTCACCATAGCAATAGCTTCCTCGATTGTGTCATAAGGAACAATCGAAAAAACCGGGGCAAAAGCTTCCTGGCAAACAATACTCATATCAGGACTGACATCAGTTACGATGGTAGGTTCAAACCACGCACCACGCCGCTTGCCGCCGGTCAAAACTTGGGCCCCTGCTGCAACTGCCGCATTGACCCATTGTTCAGTTCTGGCTGCCTCTTCTTCACTAATCATCGGACCAATATCGGTGGCAGCATCAAGCGGATCACCCATAACTACTTTCTGCGCATAAGCTACTGCCTTATCGCAAAATTCCTTGTATACACTGCGATGAACATATACTCGTTGACAAGATATGCATACCTGACCAGCATTCGCAAATGCATATTTGGCACATAATCCGGCAGTTGCGGCAATATCGGCATCATGATGAACAATGTTGGCCGAGTTAGAACCTAATTCCAAAGCTACCCGACGGAACCCGGCATTCTTCAACAAGTTTTTGCCAACAGCTGGACTGCCGGTGAAACTGTAGAAACCAATCCGTTCTTCTTCGGTTAACAACTTACCCAGCTTAGAGCCTGATCCTGTTAAGAGATTCAAAAATCCGGCCGGCAAGCCTGCTTCAGCAAAAATTTCGCATAATAATACTGCCGATAACGGTGTTACTGTAGCCGGTTTGTATATAACCGTATTTCCGGCTGCTAAGGCCGGTCCAATCTTATGACAAGCTAAATTGAGAGGAAAATTAAACGGAGTAATAGCACACACAATGCCTACAGGCATCCGCATAGTAAATGCCCAGCGATTTTCGCAGCCTGGCGCACCTGCCAAGGGTACCATTTCCCCGGTCATCCGTTTTGCCTCTTCGGCAGAAAGAATGAGAGTCTGTTCGGCCCGTGCTACCTCAGCCATTGCTTCCTTTAAGGGTTTCCCCACTTCTAGGGAAAGAAACTCAGCCATTTGCGTTTGCTTCTGTTTGAGTAATTGGCTGGCTTTCATCAATATTTCATACCGTTTATAAGGCTCTAACTTTACAGTCTTAAAAGCTTTTTCAGCAGCATCAACCGCTTTCTTTACTTCAACCTCGCCGGCTGCCGAAATGCGGGCAACCTCTGTACCAGTAGCTTTGTTGATTACACTAATTTTTTCCTCGGTTACACTCCAGACCCCATCAATAAATAAACCATATTCTTGCATGATATTACCTCCCTATCCAGATTAACATTTGAATTGTGCTATATAGCAATGAAGACTGGAATATAATGCATACCAATTACACATTACATTCCAGTCTTCATTGACTAATCATTCCCTACAGGAATTACTATGATAGTTTCAGCATAACAAACTTTTTTCAAGCAGTCAACGAAAGTTCATTGTGAGGCATTCACAATTAATTAATTCTAATTTATGAATATCTCACAATTAGTGTTACTGCCTCTCAATAATACTGAGACAAACGGTAGCGCACGGCTGCCAGCCTCTATCTCACACGAAGATGAATTAGATTTTTCATAAAAGAAAGCACCGATCATTTACTATATCAGTAAATGGTCGGTGCTTACATTGGAGCGGGTGAAGGGAATCGAACCCTCGTAGCTAGCTTGGAAGGCTAGTGCTCTACCATTGAGCTACACCCGCATATATAAATGGAGACTTAATTCAGACGGCGTTTTAACGCGCCTGAATTCTAGTCGAAATTATCCAGGAACTTAGCCGCTCTTACTCCCGCTTGTATTAGTGGGAGTCTTAGAGCCGGTTGGTTATCGGACAATTGGTGGCGGAAGAGGTGGGATTCGAACCCACGGTTCCTTGCAGAATCACTGGTTTTCAAGACCAGCTCCATAAACCACTCGGACACCCTTCCAATTCATAGGCTATAATCAAATTTTCTTTTAGAGAGTAAAATGGCGACCCCGGCAGGATTCGAACCTGCGACCTTTTGATTCGTAGTCAAACGCTCTATCCAGCTGAGCTACGGAGTCTTATATATTTAAAACAGTCTTCTTTAGAAACCGTAAGCCAGTTTCTGTTTTAGGAAATCATTTATCTAACACACGAAAGTGTGTTCTTCCCTTCGGTTCTTATTCCTTACAGGAAGTTCCCCTACCAAATTTGGGTTTCTGCCTCGTGGAGTTTACCAATTTTCACTAGGTTGTCGCCAACCTACTCATTCTCTGTGCACTTTATGGCTACTTTCGGCTACAAGAGTCGATTTTGCCGTCGTCAGAGCATTCGCTCTGCCCCATCTTGCAATGGGCACGAACATTACGACCATCACAGGTCGTGGCAGTCTGGACTTTCCTCAATACGCATTAATGCAGTACCGCAATTTCCCGTTTCTAAAGAAGACTGGATTTTTTGGTGACCCACCCGCGACTCGAACGCGGGACACCCTGATTAAAAGTCAGGTGCTCTACCGACTGAGCTAGTAGGTCGTCGTCTAAATATGAGAATTTAGATACTGTTTACCAACATCCTTGAGGCATACACCCATTGATCACAGACGCAATAGATGAACCTTCAAAGGTACGCTAGTAGCTACCTCATCATATAAATTAGATTATAAATGCCAAGCGAGTTACCTCGTTTGGCATTTTACTATCATGGTTGCGGGAGCAGGACTTGAACCTACGGCCTTCGGGTTATGAGCCCGACGAGCTACCAACTGCTCCATCCCGCGATGTATTCGACATTCGATTGTCGGCTTACGACTTTCGAGATGCCATTTTCTGAAGGGTTGTTCCTTCAAAACTGAACAGAAAGAAAGCATGCAATTAGATACTGATGTTTGCACTTCATGCAAACGAGGTTGTTAAGTCAAGTCCTCGGCCTATTAGTACCAGTCAGCTGCATGGATTACTCCACTTCCACATCTGGCCTAT
>JAGGAB010000032.1 GCA_017889705.1 Bacillota bacterium
AGCCCATACACTCACCTTCTCAATCAGTATTTGACTATATTTTAACATATTTGTAGTTTTATGTGAATTTTAACCACTTTTCACACAGTCTGACAGGTTTCATGTCCCAAAATAGCATTCCGCTGTATCTGATAATGAACCATAAGAAAAACTGCCGCCCTAAGTTCTTCTTAGCGCGACAGCCCTATTTTTAATCTCCGTTTGTTATTATGCTTCCTCCAGATATTCTTCCAGTTGGCGTCTGGTAGGATAGCCCTCCACATCGCCCTGAACCATAACCGCCAGTGAACCAATGGCATTACCTCTGGTGACGGCCTGCTTCAAGCTAAGCTCCTCCATAAGTGCCGATAAAATACCTACGGCAAACCCGTCACCGGCGCCTACAGTGTCAACCACCCGCCGCACCGGAAATCCCTTGGCATAGCCGGCTTCGACAACCTCACTGCCTTCCTGGTGTGAATAAAAAGCACCTTCAGGACCATCTTTCATCACAATATAACGGTTGCCCAGATTATGAAAATACGCTTTTACTTTGTCCCAGTCACCTGTCCCAATAAGCAGCTCAGCTTCCTTTTTGCCAGGCATAATAAGATCAGATAGACTAGCCAGCTTAAGCAAAGTCTCTCTGGCCTGTTCCTTAGTCCATAACTTCAGCCTGATATTGGGGTCAAAGGTAATCAGCGCCCCTTTGGCTTTAGCAATTTCCACCGCACGCAGCAAGGTTTCGCGGCAATTTTCACTGAGTGCCGGAAAAATGCCGGTAATATGCAAAATTTTAGTACCTGTAAAATAGTTTTCGTCAAGCATGTCTGGAGTTATGCGGCTTGCTGCCGACCCCCGCCGGTAGTAAAACACCTTGGGATCACCAATTTCATTACGTTCTTTAACCAACATGCCTGTCGGATATTCGGCAAGAATCTGAACCTGCGAAGTGTCAACGCCTTCACCGCGAATAGTGTTGCGAATATAGGTGCCAAAGGGATCATCCCCAATAGCGCTAATCCAACCCACATCATGGCCAAGCCGGGCCAAACCAATGGCAACATTGGACTCCGCCCCAGCAATTTTACGCGTATAACTGGTGACAAACTGCAATGAATCACTTTGATCAGCCACCATCATTACCATACTCTCGCCAAGTGTTATTATTTGTGGCAAGTCTGTTTCCTCCTCTCAGCTATATATGCAATAGGAAGTTCGTCGCCAAGTAACAAAAGACCTGCGACCTAAACACAGGTCTTTACAGGTATACAGTATATTTCACCATGTGAAACATACTATTTTTTCACCAATAGAAATTAGGTGTTGTGCCTTCCGCTTCCTGGTAGGGATCGGCACTTTCCGACTTGCCGCTGATTAGGCGCTCAGCCAACGATAAATTATCTACCTTAAGCACCACCCGGGCATGCTTCTCAGTAGAATTAGCTGCAAATGCATAAAAATATTCAATATTTATTCCGGCCAAACTCAATTTGTTAACATATTCAAACAAGCCGCCCGGCTGATCACTCAACATAATACACAGTACTGGTGTAATTCTAACAGTGAAGCCGGCCCCCCGCAGCACTTGCTGCACCTTTTCTGGTTCATTAACGACAATCCGCAAAATGCCAAAGTCAGCGGTATCCCCGACCGACATGGCTCGGATATTAATTCCATGTGAATGAAGCACCCCTAATACCTCGGCCAGCTTGCCAGGCTGGTTTTCAACAAACACCGACAATTGATTAATAATCATGCTGCACCTCTCCTATCGTTTAGGTCTAATTACAATTCCCGTTTATCAATAACCCGTTTGGCTTTGCCTTCGCTGCGTTCAATGGTCTTAGGCCCGACAAGCCGTACGGCAGCCGACACGCTAAGCGTGCTGGACAGTTCGCCTTTAATCTTAGCTTCAAGCACTTCCAGACCGCGCACTTCATCAGTAAACATTTCCTCAGTAAGTTCTACCAGCACAGTAAGATGATCCAGATTATCCTTGCGCTCGACAATAAGCTGATAATGCGGGGTGGTATTGCTGATACTGAGGAGAACATTCTCCACTTGGGAGGGAAACACATTGACCCCGCGGATAATCAGCATATCATCACTACGTCCCAGTACTTTGCTCATTCTGACAAGCGTCCGGCCACAGGCGCACTTTTCACGCTGCAATACCGAAAGGTCGCGGGTGCGATAGCGTAGCATGGGCATGCCTTCTTTAGTGAGAGTAGTCAGTACTAGTTCTCCTTTTTCGCCGTCAGGCAGCACTTCCCCTGTCACCGGGTTAATAATTTCCGGATAAAAATGATCTTCGCTGATATGCAGGCCATCCTGCACGCTGCATTCAATTGCTACACCCGGTCCAATTATCTCACTTAACCCGTAGATGTCCATGGCTTTGATGCCAAGCTGAGACTCTATTTCCTTACGCATCCGTTCTGTCCACGGTTCGGCACCGAAGATCCCCGTTCTAAGCGAGGTTTCCCTGGGATCAACACCCATTTCGCGCATGGTCTCGGCAATATACAGGGCATAAGATGGAGTACAGGCCAGCGCGGTCGTGCCAAAATCTTTCATGAGCATAATTTGTCTGGCTGTGTTACCGCTGGAGATAGGAATTACCGAAGCCCCCAAGAGCTCGGCACCATAGTGAATCCCCAGACCGCCGGTAAATAATCCGTAGCCATACGCAATCTGAATACAGGACTGTTTGCTCAAACCAGCTGCAACCAGCGAGCGAGCGGCCACCTCTGACCAAATACCAATATCCCGCTTGGTATAGCCGACGACAGTCGGCCTGCCGGTAGTTCCACTGGACGCATGCACCCGGATAATCTCCGACATGGGGGCAGCAAACAAACCATAGGGATAATTGTCCCGCATATCTTGTTTGTACACAAAGGGCAGTTTTTGAATATCTGCTAAAGTAACAATGTCTTCCGGCAACAGACCGATTTCTTGCATTTTGGAACGGTAGAAGGGTTGCTGCCGATATAACCTGGCAACAATTTCTTTTAAGCGGCCAGTTTGTAAAGCGCTCATATCCTCCCGTTCCATTGTCTCTGCCGGCTTGTTCCAGTATGTATTCATAACTCGACTCCTCTCTTCTCTATAGCAAACACGGCTTACGCCGAGTTCAGGCCAAAACACACGCAGCTACTAAACCTATCCTACTTACAAACAAACATTAAACCTACACTAAGAAATACGAAAAACCCCACAAAAAGTCCTTGTCAGGAACTTTCCGCTAGGGTTTTTTGCACCCACGGTGTGACCCAGCCGGGCCTTGTGCCGCTTGGACCAGTCGCGGCAGACCGCCGGAACCCTAGGCACACTTCCACTGTTTACTATCTATGTTATTTGTCCTTATGTATACTGTATTTCGTGGATTATATTACCAGTTGGCAAATATAAAGTCAAGAAATATTTGCTGCAGTATTTATCCTGTAGCATTTTATGGTATATTAGTACTATCTACTATCAAAATTGAGGTGAATCTATGAAAACCATTGCACTCATTGCCCATGACCGTAAGAAAGAAGAAATGCTTAATTTCGTATTGGCACATAAAGAAATTCTGGCACAATACGATTTGATTGCGACAGCAACTACCGGCAAAATCATTCAAGAAAAAGCCGGACTCAATGTTACTACCTATCTTTCGGGTCCACTCGGCGGCGATCAGCAAATCGGTTCTAAAATTGCCTGCCAAAAAGTTGATATTGTTATCTTTTTACGCGATCCGCTGACAGCTCAGCCGCACGAACCGGATATTACCGCCCTACTTAGACTCTGCGATGTCCACAACATCCCGGCAGCTACCAATACGGCTACTGCCAAAATGATAATGCGCTCTTTGTCTGACGCATAATTTCACGCTAATACTATACCGTTTTCCGTAGGGGAAAGACCTTGTCAAGCCACTGTTAATGGCCGATTGGACAAGGTCTTTTGATTTCCCTGGGAAATTTATATTGTTTACATAACAATTTTCCCATGCTATTATTTATAGTATCGCGCAACTATATCTAGAGTAAGGAGGGCGTCTATGAAACGCTATACTCAGCACATTGCTTTTGTACTGCTTGTGACCGTTTTTACCGCGCTCTTTATGCCGGCAGTACCTGCAAAAGCATTTTCACTTGCAGATATTACAGGTTCTTCTTCCCAAAGCGGCGGCAGTTCCAGCGGCTTGTTAAACATTCTACTGGCATTACTGCTTGGCAAGGTTCTTGGTTCCTCAAACGATAGCACTTCCTCTGATATCTCTTCGGTGCTGGGGGCTGCCATTGGCCCAAAAACAACAACTACTAACAGCACCAAAGCAACTGAGATTATAAACAATGCCCAAAAATATATGGGCGTTCCCTATGTTTGGGGTGGCGCCACACCAACTGGCTGGGACTGCTCAGGTTACACCCAATATGTCATGAGAGAAAGCGGCATCACCATTCCCCGTACGGCTGCCGAACAGTATGAAACCGGCATTGCCGTCAATAAAAAAGACTTAAAAGTCGGCGATATGGTATTCTTCACCACCTATAAGCCTGGGGCTTCCCATGTAGGCTTCTACATGGGTGACGGCAAGTTTATTCATGCCAGCTCAGCCGCAAAAAAAGTCACGATAAATGATCTGTCTGAAACCTATTATGCTGAACGTTATATTGGCGCCCGCCGGTATATCCAATAAGCAGCAGTTGTACAGCCAGTCGCAATGCGACTGGCTTTTTTCTGTCCCTCCCGCCGGCCAGTCCAGGGTTTTGTAGTTACTTTTTCACCAAAAGGTACGCGGCATAATGCGTTCAAGCTTCCAGATCAGATTGCCCATGCAGTCTGCCCGCCCAATTTTTTCGGCGATTTCAGTAACCGCAGCAGTTGCCGTCACCGGCAGACCAAGACGGCCTGCTGCCTCAGTCACACCCTTTGCTCCCTGTTCAACAAGCTCAACCGTTGTTTCTTCCGCCAGGTGGGTATTATTGAGCAAGGCGTCCACCCTTCCTAAGGTTGCAAGGTATTCCAAAATATTGTCGACCGTCGATGTAAACGGACGTGCCATATTAATAACTGCTATAATTTTCAGATAAGGATTGTCAAATGCCCCTTCCACTAGGTTAAATATCTTAGCTCCCTGGACACCATAGCCAACATCCATAATAATATTGCCAGGCCGCCTGAGCACCCAGCGCATCGAAGCTTTAATGACATTGCCGGCCTCCCCCAGCCCAACTGTATCGCGCGTTTCCCAGGCGACAACCTCAATACCCTGCGCCTCTAGCTCCTGTTTAATTGGTCTGAGCGTATAACACGGTTCTACCGTATCCAGATCAACAATAGTAACAGGCAGCCCCTGTTTTTTTAAATATATAGCCCTGTTTACCGCATTCTCGCTTTTGCCACTGGCATATTCACCAACATAGGCTTCGATAATCGGCTGCTCTACTGTTTTTGCATGGTCCAACTAGTTTCACTCCTTGTGTACGCGCCTATAAATTAAAAAACTTGGCTTACGCCAAGTTTTTCTTAGTTTATAAATAGTTTAAACAAAATCAGCAAAACAACCCCCGGTATTCCCAAAAAACCAGCGACTAGCGCGGTAATCGGATTGATGCCGATGGTAAAGTTAAAATACGCTCCGACAAAATTGACAATCCACAGCATAATACCGCCGACTATACCGTTATATATCAATTTGAAAACAAGGCGTATCGGCATTGTCAGCATGCGGCCAATAAGATAAATCAAAATAATCCCAAACGCATACGCGATAATAACATTTAGTTCTAATGCCGGTAAAAATCCCATTTCTGTTTTCTCTCCTTTAGTTCAGCCTATATTATTATTTATTTTACCACGCTAAAACAGCTGACGTATAGTCCCTGCTTCGCTAATCCCTGACAGACTGATGCCGTCCGGGTGCCGGAAACCTTCCTGTCTCGCCTTTTTGAGCAAATACATATAGCGGCGTTCATAGGCTTTAATAAGAAAAATCGAGTAGTCAATCAAATCAGGGTCGGTTACGGTTTTATAATAGTTTTGTGCCGCCAGCCATTCCAGCCGAGCCTGGTCTATAATCTCGGCCAGACTGTCTTTGCTTTTCGCACCGGCTTGACTGGCATCCCAAAACTTCATTACTTTTTGCCATATGCCCATATGTATCCCTCCAACACGATACTGTCTAAAACTCTTATCACAATATATGTTGGCAAGTCCAAAATAATGAAAAATACCGGATAAATTCCGGTATTTGCATTTGCTACTCAAACGGCGAAGAATGAAGTCCTTCATGTCGGGCACGTTTTAGCAGATATGTATATTTTTTTTCGGCAGCCTGAATATGGTAAGCTGCGTAATCAACTAAATCCGCATCTGATACATTATCATAATAATTCTGGGCACTAAGCCATTCGTTTCTTGCTTGCTCGAGTTGCTCCTTGAGCGGCTGATATCTGGTAACAGGTGTTTTTTTCTGCACCCGGCCACTAAAGAATTTCATGAGTGCTGTTTTCATGCATATCTCCCCCTGCTCACAGTATTCCCATAAACAGGCAGAATAAAACATGTTACATCTCGCGGCGATTCTCGAGGGCCTTAGACAGAGTCACTTCATCCGCGTATTCCAGGTCACCGCCCATTGGCAACCCATGAGCAATCCGGGTAACCTTCACTCCTAGCGGTTTTAGCAGTTTGGCTATATACATAGCCGTAGCCTCGCCTTCCACGTTGGGATTGGTCGCCATAATAACCTCGCGCAGTCCCCGGCCTACTCGGTTAAGAAGCTCTTTTACTTTCAAATCATCAGGACCTACTCCCCCAAGCGGTGACAAGGAGCCATGCAGCACATGGTATAAGCCTTTGAACTCGCGGGTACGCTCCATGGCAGTGACATCCTTCGGATCCTCCACCACACAGACCACCGACCGGTCCCGTTCTTCAGACCGGCAGATTTGACAAGGATCGGCATCAGTTAAATCAAAACAAACCGAGCAATAACTCACCCGTTCTTTGGCCTCGACAATAGCCTGCGCCAGCGCTGCCGCCTGCGCGCTATCCATCTTAAGCACATGATAAGCCATACGAACCGCAGATTTCGGTCCAATGCCCGGCAAACGGCGAAACTGCTCAACAAGCCGAGCAATCGGCGCAATATAACTCATAGATTATAACATTCCTGGCGGCAGATTGAGCCCACCTGTCAGCTTACCCATTTCCTGTGACATCATATCATCCACTTTGGTCATAGCTTCGTTGACAGCAGCAGCTACCAGGTCTTCCAGCATTTCTACATCTTCCGGATCAACAGCAGAGGGAGCGATTTTTATGGACTGAATTTTCTTTTCGCCGTTAACAACCACTTTTACCGCGCCGCCTCCGGTAGATACCTCAAGGGTACGGCCTTTGAGCTCTTCTTGCAGTTTAGCCATATCGGCCTGAAGTTTCTGTACCTTCTTCATCATTCCTGCCATATTTCCCATATTTCCAAACATATTGTCAGCCTCCTACTAATTTATTTTTCTATTTTGATTACTTTCCCGCCAAACATTGCCTGCGCCTGCTTAAGGGTCGGATCATTGAATTCGGCTTCAGTCAGGTTTCCGAGCGCCGGTGCGGCCGGCGCCGGCGGTGCAGGCGGTTTTGCCGCAGGCATATCAACCCCTAGGGAGCAGACAAGTTTTACCTGATGTCCGGCAACCTGTTCCAGCGTTTTTTCAACAATCGCCCGATAATCTTCTTTTTCAGTGCGCTCTTTCGGAAAAGTGGCCGTAAAGTGAACCATGGCCTGATTGTCAGTAAGTGCAGTTAATTGGCCTTGCATAACACAGGCGTGTACAGACCGCTTGCCACCGGTTAAGAGTTCTTTTAGTACAGCTTCCCAAACCGCTCGCAGATTAGCAGCATCGACACCAGAAACGGCTGGTTCCACTTGAACCGGCGCAGCCGCTTGCTTAGGTGCCGGTGGCATCGCCTGTTGCCCGGCAGGCACCGGCGAAGTTTGCTTATGTACCTGCGTCGGCACTGCTTGAGTCTGTGGTTGCAGAGCTGCTGCTGGCGGCCTGTTATCTTGCCAGCTACTCACGGCAGGCACAACCTGCGAGTTAGCCAATTTTTCTTCAAGTGCGGCGACTCGCTCCAGCAGCGCAGCCACATCATTACCATCAGCCCGGTGACACAACGTAATTAGCGCCATTTCAACGGCAATGCGAGGTTCCGCAGCCCACTTGGTTTCGTTAGCTGCCTGCTGCAGCACCTCCAGTATTTGTACCAGCTCAGCGTGGCTAAATCTGGCACTTTGCTCGGCAAGCACGGTCTTATCCTCACTATACACTTCAATTGTATCTATATCAGGAGCTGCTTTATATAACATAAGGCTGCGGGCATGCAGTGCCAGTTCCAGCAGCAACTGCCTGATATCTTTTCCTAATTGGATGAGTTCATCCAGTTTCAGCAGTACATTATGCGCATCCCTATCCGCAATGGCATTAGTAAGCTGCCACACCCATTCGTGACCAATCATGCCTAAGAGCTGGCGCACATGTGAAGCGGTTATGGTATCACCGGCATCTAAGGTAGTACATTGATCCAGAATGCTAAGAGCATCACGCATACCGCCATCAGCCTGCACGGCAATCAGCCGCAAAGCTTCCGGCGCAACACTGACATCACTCTGCTCAGCCACCGAGGCTAAACGCTGCTCAATCTCCTTAACACTGATTCGCCGAAAATCATAGCGCTGACAGCGCGAATGTATGGTAGCCGGAATCCTATGCGGTTCAGTAGTTGCAAGTACAAAAACCACATGAGCCGGCGGCTCCTCTAGCGTCTTTAAGAGTGCATTAAAGGCTTCTGTTGTCAGCATATGCACTTCATCGATAATATACACTTTGTAACGCCCATCTACCGGCGCAAATTTGACGGTTTCCCTAAGTTCACGAATCTCGTCAATACCCCGGTTGGAAGCAGCGTCAATCTCAAAAACATCCATCGATGTACCAGCGGTAATTTTATCACAATTATCACAATGGTTACAAGGGTTGACAGTAGGTCCCTCCTGGCAGTTGAGTGCCTTGGCCAGGATTTTGGCCGTACTAGTCTTACCGGTGCCGCGTGGTCCGGCAAACAAATAGGCGTGAGCAATTTTACCTGTTGTGATGGCATTTTTTAAAGTAACACTAATATGCTCCTGCCCAACTAAATTATCAAAATCCTGCGGCCGCCATTTTCGATATAAAGCTACATAGGCCATTGTCACACCTCCTTACCTTACCAGAACTACAACAAACGCTAAATAGTTAATATTCAACACTACTAAAATATTTCCCTTTTTCGCGCAAATAATTTATCCAACTGATGATTAAGCCGCTCCTATACTCCCATGTTGCAAATGATGAGTACCTAGCGTAATGCTTCCCAGTTGTCCTTACGCAGCAGCTCCTTATAGAGTTAATAGCAAACCCATATCTGCTGACAGATACGGGTTTGCTATCAACGCAGCGCATTAATTTTTCTAAACATTTCTTTAGCCGGCACGCCTAACCGCTTGATGTAAAGCTCCTCTAAGGGTTTGACTTGAGTGGCAAACTCGGCAGGATCAGCAATTTCATTAATCTCCATTCCTTTTTCTTTGAGCATGGCAAGAACTTCAATCTCTTCGCGCGCCGCAATTTCCCGTTGGTATGCCTGAGCCTCCCCGGCAGCCTTCAACAATATTTGCTGCTGTTCTACCGATAGTTTCTTCCAGGTCCTTTCGCTGATTGTCAGCGCCTGAATAAACAGTTGATGGTTGGTTAGCGACAAATATTTTTGCACTTCATAAAACTTATTATGCAACACCAAGGAAACCGGATTTTCCTGTCCCACCACAACCTTCTTTTCCAGCCCTGGATATACTTCACCAAACGGCATCGGCGTCGGCATTGCACCAAGCATCTTAATCCCTTCAATGCTAGCCTCGCTCTGGGGAACACGAAGCCGCATACCCCGCAGATCTTTCGGCGTGTTTATGGGTTTGAGGTTATTGGTAATCTGCCGGGCTCCGGCATCAAAATAGCATAGCACTCTCAGTCCATGCAGCTGTAATAACCGGTCAACTTCCTGCCCGATTTCCCCGTCAAATACCCGCATCTCATGTGCTTTATCTTTATAAAGATATGGCAGATCAAAGATGCCGACAAGCGACTCATAGTCAGCCAGAAAACCGACTGACGAAGTCCCCATATCAACAGCCCCCAGCCGCATACCTTCGTTCCGCTTCCGCATGGTGCCAAGTCTGGCATTTTCATAGACTTCAATTTCCATAGTCCCGCGGGAGTATTCTTTGACCAGATCGGCCAGCTTCTGAGCCCCTCTGGTTTCAGGTGAACTGGCCGCCGTTTCGGTTCCAAGCTTTAGGATAACCTTCGAGGAAGGCGGAAAACCGCTGCCGCCAAACACACAACCAGCAATAGCCCCACACAGCAATAAGACAATAGCGCCACCTAAAATTGTGTTCCTTCGCCAAGTCCTATTCATGTTGTTCCCCCTTCCTAGTACCACGTCCATTCACAGTCCTTAAAAACGCCAATGCCTCTTCTTCGGTAATCGGCCTGCTCATTACATATCCCTGAACAACATCACAGCCACAAGCTGCCAAATATTCTATCTGTTCTTGTGTTTCCACACCTTCAGCAACTACAATCATTTCCAGATCCTGCGCAAATTTCACAAGCGATTTTACTAAAGCAGCTTCCTTGCCGGGAATAGCATCAATAAAGGATTTATCAATTTTTAGTGTTTCTACCGGGAAAAGCCGTAAATGTGTCAAGGAAGAATAGCCTGTCCCAAAATCGTCCAGAGCAATCCTGACACCCAACTTCTCGATCTGCCGCAATTTGCTGACACTGTCTTCTAATGCTGTCAAGAGGGCACTCTCGGTAATCTCCAGTTCGAGTTGGGCCGGAGTAATGCCAGTAGTTGTAATTACCCCTTTAACAACATTAACCAAATTCTCATGAGCCAACTGCTTGGTCGAAAGGTTAGCTGAAACCCGTATATCCGGATACCCCAACCGGCAAAGTTGTTGGATAAAACCGCAGGCTTCCTCCAACACCCATTCCCCAATAGGAAAGATCAACTGGCTTTCTTCGGCAAGCGGAATAAATCTTGCCGGCGAAACCACTCCATGTTCAGGGTTATTCCACCGCAGCAATACCTCAAAACCAACCACCTTGCCACTGGCGAGCTCAACCTGGGGCTGATACACGAGGGACAGCTCCTGATTTTCTAGGGCATTACGCAAACTATTGGTCAGCAATAGTTTTTCCTGAGCCTCCTGCAGTAAGACCGGCTCAAAAAAACGCCAGCAGTTTCTACCCGCTATTTTGGCAGAATACATAGCCATATCCGCTTTTTTCAGCAGCTCTTCCACGGTGCTGCCGTCATGTGGATATCTTACAATACCAATGCTTGCCGACAAACGCAGTGAAATCTCGCCCATAGGGTAATCCCGGTGCAACTTATGGATCAGTCGGTCTGCCACTCTTTCAATTTCTACCATATCCCGGCATCCGGGCATCAGCGCAATAAATTCGTCACCACCAAGCCTAGCAACAAATACATCCCGACCTAGCTCTGCTTGAATCTGCTTGCCTGTGCCAATAATAACCTGATCACCGGCAGAATGTCCAAAATTATCATTAATGCTTTTCAGGTCATCCAAATCGATAAATAACAACACACCGGCCGGAGCAACCTTGTTCTTACCGGTTAATTCGATTTCTAATTGATTCATTAGACTTGCCCGGTTAGGCAAGCCGGTCAAAGCATCATGGAATGCCATGTGACTAATTTTCCTATGCAGTAATTTCCGTTGCAGTAACTCATGCCGCAATTCTTCCCTCGTGCGGGCTTCCTGCATAGCAAGCGAGGCTAAGTCAGCATATTGCTGCAATAATTCCAGTTCATCTGCCGCTATTTGGTGAATGTCTCCACTCCAAGATATTGCCAAACATCCTGTAGCCGTTTTTTTATCTTGCAAAGGAAGCATTATAACTGAACGCCAATTCTGCCACGCAGCCCCCTGTCGGCGTTTAGGGAAAACCCGGTAGTCCCTGATATACCGCAAGCGGCATGTTTGCAAAACTTCCGTCATAATCCCTTCGGTAAGGGGCAGCTCTTGGTTTAAAAGATGAGAATGCTTGCCCCGCACATAGCGTACCTTAGCAGATTCATTCTCGATAACAACAATAAAACCGTCTTCAGCACTAGCCAGTTGCAAAATACTGTCCAAAATTGTCTGCATTTTGGTATCCAGCTTAGCATTAGTATCTGTCAACAATTGCACAATCGCCCGGTATTGCCGCTCCCTCAGCCGCAATTTTTCCTCCATAACCGCGCGAATGTCTATTTCCTTACTTATCTGTTCATTAGTATGCTGCAATTGAGCAGACATGGCTACCAGCTCTTCATTCATGGCTGTTAATTGCTCATTAGCAGCAGTTAATTCAAACTCTGCCCGTGTCCGTTCAAATACCTCTTCCTCCAGCGCTGCATTATTGTCGGCCAGTTTACGCGCTCCCTGGTCTATCGCCCGGCTTTGCCACAACAGCAACATTGCCAAACCGGCAAATATAAAAAAAGAAAGCAGAGCATTGGCCAGAGCAGCTTCCTGCAAAGCTGCCATAGCTTTGTCTTTGTTTTGCACAGTAACGGCTGCCCAGGCTGCCGAATAACCTGGCATCTTGACTGGAACATAACTGCAGATAATTGCATTGCCTTGTGCATCTGTATATTCAGTTGTACCGGAAAATCCGTTCATTGCCTGTATAACAGCATTCCGGAAGCCCTCAGGAACATCTATATCTTGATATTCAAACTCAAAATCATGACTGCCAAGCAATACTTTGTCGCTCGCGTCCCGGGCTACCAGTTCTTTTTTACCGGTTTTATAATTTAAAATCGCGCCGCTACCTTCCTCTTCCGGATGAACGACAACCTTGCCGCCTTCATCCAAAATGTAGGAATATCTGTCATCTC
This sequence comes from Bacillota bacterium, assembly GCA_017889705.1. GTDB lineage: Bacteria > Bacillota > Negativicutes > Sporomusales > Sporomusaceae > Sporomusa. The sequence goes on from JAGGAB010000032.1 coordinate 12,991, forward strand.
CCCGGTAATAGCGGCCAACCCGTACTTGCAATTCAGCAGTGCGTAAAAATCCAGCCACTACAGCAACCACTTTATCGTCTTTTACTATTGGATAGCATACATTATTAGATATAATCGGACTATTATAATCAAAACTGTAGGAATAAAAAACCGGACTGACAAATGGTTTTTTTTCCTCGGCAATTTTGTTAAACCACTCTCGTTTAGGCGGATCAAACAGGCTTCCTTTAACCCGCGCAATTACTGTTCCTTCCGGAATACTGCGAATAACAATATTATCAAAAAAGCCATGTTCGGAAAACTTGCCTTCAATAAAGGCTTGTTGCTGTTCGACATCCATATTGCTAATTGCCAGCGTATGGCTGATTTCGCCGACAATCCGGTAAGCCATCTCGAAAAAAGCGGATACGCCAAAAGCTACAGTCTCATTATGGATACGGTTTTCTGTTGTAATCTGCTCATAATAATCCGTTGAGAGCATATAGTAATTTATTGCATTAAATGAAGTAAATGCCAACAACGTCAAACCAATAATCCAGGTAAACAGCAGTGTTGTTTTCCTTCGTTTCATGGCAGCCCCCTGTTTAACAGCTATTTCCTAGCCGTATCCTTACTTATAATATTCTTTTCTGTGGTATATTTGTCCTTTCTGTCGATCCATGTAGAAATTAAAAACTTGAAATAGTTACCTTTTCTTTGCATAGTTGTTGCTTACCAAAATAAAAAAGCAACCATTGATTTGGTTGCTTCATAAATAAATATATTGTTTTTCGTCCCCGTTGTTTTCTACGGCGGACCATAGCAGATACCAGGCACCCTTGCGGCACATAAGAGGGCCCACTTAGCGCTGCTTCCTTCCGGACCTGACGCGGTTCACGAGTTCCTATTGCGCAAGACCCGGCATGCTATAGCCCGCCCTAGAAAACAAAAAGCCGTAACCGGCTTCAATTCTTGCTTTAATGGCGGAGAGAGAGGGATTCGAACCCTCGGTACCCTTTCGAATACACACGCTTTCCAGGCGTGCTCCTTCAACCGCTCGGACATCTCTCCAAGTGCTCTCACAGAACATCATTATATCTTGTTTTGTAGCGCAATGCAACCGGTAATTGTTTACAGTACTCTATTCAAATACTCTTTATCGGCAACATTCCATAACACTGCTTTATTATAACCAGTTGCCATGAGCTTGTCAAGCTGTTCCCGTCAAAAGAATTATAGGTATATTATAGCCCTTCCGGGCTTTGACCAGGAAGGGTTTTAACTATTGTTTCAGATGGTAGGGCATGGTGGTTACAATGACATTTTCACGCCAGATAAGGGTGTTGCGCAAAAACCAGCCTGTCTGGTTATGTAACAGACGGTGCCATGATTTCCTAGTCTCAAACTCAGGAATGATAACGGTAATATAGTCATCCGGACCTTTTTCCCGTTCCTTCTTCTCGATAAAATGAAGCAGCGGCCGCATTAATAGCCGATAAGGCGAGCGAATAACAACCAGTTCAACCCCCGGATCCCACAATTTCCACTTTTCCATAACCTTTTGTGTGGTTTCCTCATTGTCGGAAATGTGAACCGCCAAAATATTATCTCCAATCATTTTGGCATACTTAATGGTCTCGTATACAACACGGGTGGGTGTTGATACAGGTACAATAACAATATGCTTGCCTTCTGGGAAGGTGGCGGCGCCTTTCTCATAACACGCTTCCGGCAGGTGCAGTTGTTCCGCCATCGCGTTATAGTGATCTTTAATGGCCCTAAAAACATAAATCATGGCAGGAATAAATAACAGTATAATCCAGGCACCATAAAGAAATTTTGTAACTGTAATAATAAGGACAACCAAACCGGTGGTCACAGCGCCAATACCGTTAAGAAGCGCCCGTAGCTGCCAGCCCTTGCCACGCTCCCGTTTCCAGTGAATAACCATACTGGATTGGGCGATGGTAAACGAGATAAATACGCCGATAGCATACAGCGAAATAAGGTGCTCGGTATTGCCCCCAAACATAACAATCAATAGAGCAGCCGCAATAGTAAGTAAAATAATACCATTAGAAAATGTCAGCCGCTCGCCGCGAGTCGCCAAGTACCGCGGCATATAGCCATCCTTGGCTACAACAGATAGCAGCACAGGCAACCCATTATAAGCCGTATTGCCTGCCAAGTATAGCACCAGCATAGTGGTAATCTGAATATAGTAATAAACAATAGAACGCCCGAAAATCCCCTCTGCCAACTGCGACATGGCTGTCACTTCTTCAAGAGGTGTCAGATGATAATGCATGATAAGGAAGGTAATTCCGGCAAACATAAAGCCTAAAATTCCCGCCATCCAGTAAGTAGTAATGGCCGCATTGCGCGCTTCCGGTTGTCTAAACATAGGAACACTGTCAGCAATGGCCTCTACACCGGTCATAGAACTACAGCCATTGGCAAACGCCCGCAGAATTACAAACAGCATCGCCCAGTCCAGTTGCTGACGGGCTATCGATTCAGGCGGCAATAAATAAGGATCGCCCATAAAGGCCTTCCAAATACCGGTTCCAATTAAAACAACAATTCCCAGTAAAAAAGCATAAGTCGGTATCACAAAAGCATTGGAAGATTCCCGCACCCCTCGCAAATTGACCAACATCAAAATAACAAACAGCACAAATAAATCAATGGTTACTTCTCGTCCGGCCAATACAGGAAAAGCCGAAACAATGGCAGCCGTGCCTGCCGAAACACTCACCGCTGCGGTCAGTACATAATCGGCAAAAACCGAAGCCGCTGCCACCAACGCAGGCGTTGTACCTAAGTTCTTTTTAGCAACCGTATAAGCGCCGCCGCCCTCGGGATTGGCTTTAGCAACCTGAACATAGGATAATACCACAATAGCCAGCAATAACAAAATACCTACAGCTACAGGCCCCATAAAGCCATAAGCAACTAGGCTGGGAACAGCCACCAAGGCAAGCATGATTTGCTCTGGGCCGTACGCCACAGACGATAAAGCGTCTGACGAAAAAATAGATAACGCCTTCCACTTGGGAAGTTTTTCATGAGCCAACTCCCTGTTGTGAAGAGGCTTGCCGATAAGCAATCGGCGAAGTACGCGCATCATAATAGCGCCTCCAGTTTCCTATTAACTTGTTTTAGCGAAACAAAAAAAAGACCTATCGGTCTCGCGACCTCTTTTTTAGCCTGCGAAGTTAGCTGACGGGTAGGATGACAAGAGTAAAACATCCCTTTCACCTAATCGGTAAAATTAACCCCAAAGAGTGGGTCCTCCGCTTCCATGCTGGAATTCGGCCTTATGTTTTGGTTTTTATTAACTGTATTCAATCATACTTCTTTTCTAATGACACATAAAGCCCGTTAATGCTTGCTAAACGCCTGATTATTGCCATGGCTACTTACTGGGCAACATTGGGTTGACCGTTCACAGCCAAGCTTTCTTTTGCGTGTTGTTACTCGTTATTCCATCGAAATTACACCATTATATTTTCACAGTTAGTATGATTTTATACAAATAAATGAAGCCCAACCCCTTGACTTCAAGCAGTTGGACTTCATTATTTATTCACCTGTTAATACGATTAGGCCTTAGCCGCACCCTCTTGACGTTCGGCGATTAAATCTTCCAATCGTTCTTTTTGGCGCATAAGCTCATCTACCGGAATTTCGCCCATACCTTGAACAGCGGGAAATTGCATAGCAGGAGCCATACCACGCAACGCTTGTTGCTCAGACATCATTTTATAGCCAAACGCCCCGGCAAGAGTACCAACAACTAAGCCTATCCAAAAATCACTTCTTGCAAACATATTTTCACCTCCTTTCACTAATACCATTCATTTACTTTTTGTTTGCTATTAAGATCCGTGCACTGTTAAGTACCACACCAATCGTTGCTGCATTGTGAATCAGCGCCGAAACCATCGGATTGGTTCGGCCAATCGCACCCAGCAGCATGGCGGCTGTGTTGACAGCAATGGTAGCCGTAAAATTTTGCTGCACGATCTTCATAGTCTGTTTACCAAGTGTAACTACTTCAGAAAGCACCAGCGGATCTTCTGAGTTAATTGTGATGGCGGCTGATTCTACGGCAATATCTGTACGCCGCCCGCCCATCGCAACTCCCACATCAGCAAACGCCAACGCCGGAGCATCATTAACGCCGTCGCCGACCATAAGCACCTGCGAACCCCGTCTAAGCCTGTTGACTAATTCGGCTTTATCTTCAGGCAGCACCTCAGCATGGTATGCGTCAATATCCAGCGCCGTTGCCACCTGCTTGGCATTAGCCTCCGTGTCACCGGTTATCATAACGACTTCGTCAACACCCTGCCGCCTTAGCTGGTTAATAGCCCGTTTCATATTAGGCCGAACAGGATCACTTACCACCAACACACCTAACGCAGCTTCAGCTCTTGCCACATAGATCAGATTATAGCCGCGTTCTGCACCAGGCTCAGCACCCAGCAGCCGGCAATCAATCTGATACTCTTCCATAAACCGTTTACTGCCCACCAAGATTCGACCACCGCGTATTTCTTCAAAATCCGGCACCTTGGCCAAAATTCCCCTGGCAACAATGGTTTCGGTATTGGTATGCGGCGGTATTTCCCAGCCTTGGCTTTCCACATATTCTAAGACAGCGCCTGCCAGCGGGTGTGCGGAATGATATTCGGCAGAAGCCGCCAAAAGCAGCAGTTCCCGCTCACTGACACCGGGAGCTGTGTTAACTGCCACCACCTGTGGCCTGCCGAGCGTAATTGTACCTGTCTTATCAAGCACAACAGTATCTACTCCAGCCAGAGTTTCCACATAGTTGCCGCCTTTTACCAAAATACCACGACTGGCAGCCCGACCAATAGCCGCCGAAATGGCGGTGGCTGTAGACAGTTTTAGCCCGCAGGAAAAATCGATAAACAACATGTTCAGCACCCGCTGCCAATCCTTTGTTGCTCCATAAACCAAACCGGCGGCAATAAAGGAAATGGGAACAAGCATATTTGACATACGATCAGCAAAATTCTGCACAGGCGCACGCCGGTTTTGGGCTTCTTCCACCATATGCACAATGCGGGCCACCGCCGTGTCATCACCCATTTTTTCCACAACAATCTCCAGAAAGCCATTTTGCAGGACAGTGCCTGCATACACATAGTCGCCCTCACCTTTTTCCACAGGTATGTATTCACCGGTAATGGAAGATTGGTCAACCGCGCCTGCCCCGGCCAGCACCCGACCGTCCACGCAGATTTTCTCTCCCAGATGCACCCCAACTCTGTCACCCAGCCGCAAGCTTTGCACAGCTACCTGTACTTCATGACCATCCTCTTGAATCTTCCATACATATTGCTGGTCAAGTTTTAACAGATTGGATATATGTTTTCTGGCCCGCTCGGCAGTATAGGTAGTAAGCATCTCGGCAAAATTAGACAGTGCCAGCAACGTCAGGCTGGATTCCGGTTTGCCACCCAAGATAGACGCCAATACGGCTGTTGTTGTCAAGGTATCGGCATTAGGCTGTCTATCTACTACCAAACTTTGCACGCCGCTGGCGATAAACTTGCGGGCGATAAATAAAACAAAGGCACTTCGGGCTAACTGCAAGGCACCAAAAGTTGTTGGCGCGGCCATACGCAGCAGCTGCAAACCCACAAAGCCCGCTCCAGCTAGCAGGGCTTCCCGCCGGTATTCGGCAAAAAGCGATGGCTGTGCGCCTGCTATCTCCAGCTTGGCAACAGCAGCAGGCTGGCGGGAAGATAATAACTGTTGCAGTTCGGCCTTGACCGCAGCAATCGACAAATGCCCCTGATAATGAATAATCAAGGTTTTACCAGCTCCGGCATATGCGCTGATAACGGCCGGAAGCCTTCTGATTTTGGCTTCCAGTATACCTTGTTGCCGATCAGTTATGATTGCCGGCAAAGCAAAAGCAATGTATTGGCAGCTCATCAGTTACGCCCCCGCAGCAGTGAGTACGCCCACCACATCATTTGTGGGCCGCCTGGCCGCTGCCCTGATTTCCAGATTTTAATGCCGCCGCCAACCAACATCAGCAGAGCCAAAACAGTTCGTAAATCTAAGGTATGTCCTGTCTTACTAAAGATATTGCGATTCACCCGCTGACACATGTTGCGGATATTCATGCCGATTTTACCGTATTCAGCGTGTGGACCAGGCATTTTATGAAGCTGTTCAAGATAATTTATAATCAAATCAATGCATTCTTCCTGGCAGGTATATTCCACTAATACACTGCCGGTTTCCGAAGTTATTGTAACCTTGTGAATGCCTTTAACTTTGCCTAACTGCTGTTCCCATTCGCCTGCCAGCTCGTTATTATACTGCAGATCAGCATGCCTGTAACGCCGCCGCCCAGGCAGCGCATGCACCAGCGAAAAACTTTCTCCTGCCAGCAGCTGGTGAAGCTTGCATCCAGCCGAAATACCTAAACTTAAGCCTGTCAGATAAGTCATCTACTATAACCTCCCATATTGTCTGGCTACCCGCTCTTCTAAGTCCCGCAAAAAAGGATTTTGTAATACGCCTTCAGGAGAGTAATGAATGAGGATTGACCCGGTTGCCGTGTTAATACTAAATTCCTTAATTTCCGGCATTTTTTCCAGATAAGCACGTACTTGGGCGGCTATCTCGGGTTTATTATTCACCTGTTTTGCATAGAACCTAACTCGCCCCGGCATATAATGAAGCACCTGAATCTGTTGCAAAAACAGCATCCTTTGGGCTGAATCCGCAACCCAATCATATAGTGATGATAACCCCATCTTCTCGCCCCTTACCCCAACCTTGGTGTATGAATTAATATTGGTAATCATTATCAATTTATCTGTAAAAAAATACGTTAGGCACTTACTTTCTTAATCAACTCAAACTCAATTTCTTTGACAACAGAGAAACTTCGAAAATAAGCAGCATAATCGTGGGTATGGCAAACAATTCGCAAACTATCGCCTGCGGCAACCGCATCTTCAATAATTTCCTTAAATGGCAATACCGTTTTATTGCTAAGGCCGTTGCCACTGGTAAAATCAAAGATTATTTCGGTCGGCAGACCCAGCCTTATATTTTTAATTGCTTTGACCATATCTTCATAATCTGCTGTCGCGAATTCACGCAGTACAGCAATACGTACTCTGCCTTCCCGGGTTTCAATAGAAAATGCCATCTTTGCGGTAAGCGGTTTTACTTCATAGGAATTCATAACTGTTAAATCAGGTGGGATTTCCTTAGTGCTTCCGGTAGTTGCGCCTAACAACTCATCAATAATTGCCAGCAGTTTATCTTCAGTAAACGGTTTTAAAATATAACCCTTAGCCCCTTTTTGCAACGCATCAAACACTTTGTGCTTTTGGCCGAGAGCACTCACCATAACAACCCGAGCCTGAGGGTCAAAAGCAGTAATCTGCAACAAAGCCTCAATACCATCTAATTCCGGCATTGTGATATCCATTGTCACCAGGTCAGGTCGCTGCCTTTTGTACACATCTACTGCCTGTTTACCATTGGCGGCTTCCTCCACCTCATGTCCGGCTTTCACCAAAAAGGTTCCAATAGTCTTACGCATCATTAATGCGTCATCCACAACTAATACACGCGCCATTTTCCCATTTCGCCTCCTTCATACTCATCCTATATTCAGAAGTTATGAGCGGCAAAACAAAGGTAAACTTAGTGCCTTGTCCTACTGTTGTCATAACTTCAATATGCCCGCCAAGTTTTTCAAGCTCTTGTTTTACGGCCGCTAGGCCCACTCCTCGCCCGGATAATTCATCAACACTTTTTGCACCGGAAAACCCATCGGCGAAAATCAGCTTAACGGCCTCTTCCACCGGCAAGGCAGCAGCGTTCTGTTCGCTACATAGACCTTTGGTAATAGCCGCCTCTTTTATCTGGCCGAAGTCAATTCCTCTGCCATCATCATCAACGGTAATGACCAGATTGGCACCATGCTCCTCTAACTGGCATCGGATCTGTCCCTGTGCCGCTTTGCCTGCCGCCAGACGCTCATCCGGCGTTTCCAGTCCATGTGCGACTGCATTGCGGAAAACATGCACAAGTGTTTTGGCAAAATCATGATACTTCTCCGGGTCCACCAACGTGCGTGTGCCGGTAATAGCAAACGCCCTGATCTCTTTGCCTTGCTGCAACGCCAAATCCGCTATATACTCAGGGAACACAGCCAGCAATTCCGCAAAAGGCTTGTACCGTAAACGCCGCAAGTCTTCAATAAGCGGCTCGGCCTGACAGGGGATAAGCAGGTGCCTGATCTTTTCTTCCAATTGATGCAGTTTACTGCTTTCGACCACAATTGTTTCATCCTGCAGAAAAAACTGTTCCCCCAACACCTTTCTCAATTGTTCGAGCTCTTGTTCCAGCCACTGTGCCAATGTTTCCGGCTGATAATTAGCAAAACACGTCATCAGCGCGGCTTGCGTCAAATTGCCGTTTGTTTCATCGCGCAATTTTCCCAAATCCCATTCCAGCTTGTGCAGTCTTTCAGCCATATGCTGCAAACCTAACTGAGCAAAACTGCCTTTCCAGGTATGAACGCCGCGAAAAATTTTATGTAATTTAGCAATTGCCGTCTCTGATGAATATAATATTTCCGGCAGTTCCTGGTGACAGAATACCATATAATCCGCCTTGACTTTGGTAAATTCTTGTTGATGACTCACAGCTTTTACCACCAGTGCCAAAACATCTCTCTCTGCCTGAATCTTATTTTCCATTTCCCGTTTTTGCGTAATATCTGTCAGTATCAACAGCAGTTCACTACGAGCCATTACAGACGAATGCGGAATCAATTTGTAGGCAATTTGCACATAACTACCGTCAAGCTCTATTTCCTCCGGCAACAAGGAAAGATAATTTTCTCGAAGATAAGTGTCTTGTTCCTGAAAGATCTTTTCAAATAAAGCTTGTATAAAATTTTGCTGACCGGCATCGTCCGGATACAATAATGTCGGCACAAACTCCTGTTGAATTTCTCGGTTAAAAAGCATAACACATTCAGCACTATACTCACCGGCAACCTTCAAATCTTCGCCAAAAGAAAGAAATCCCTGGCCGGCATTATCCAGCAAATTGCGGATTTTGCCAACGGCTTCGTTGAGTTCCTGGGTCCGCCCTTGTAACTGTCTTTGTACAATCAATTGCTCGGCATTCACTTCCTCTAGCGCGGTCTTTTGGGTTTGAATTTCAGTCCGGGATTGTTCCAGGTCGGCTACCGCCTGCCGCAGCTCAGTCTCATTAACTTTAATCCTATGTACCATCCAGTTCATGTCCCGCATTAAATCCACGAATTCGTTTTCATCACCATGATTATTATGCTTCACAGTCAAAACCACGTCATAATTACCGCTCTTGACCTGTTGACAAAAATCTTGCATTTTCTGAATCTGACTGGCAAAAAAGTATTTTTTTATAATTCCCGGACAAATAAGTCCGGCAACAACCGTTACCATCAGGGTAATAGCCATAGCATTATGAAATTCCCGGCTTATGCTCAGACCACTTTGGCTGCCTGCCGCTACCATCGTTATGATCGGTAACAAGCCAAACAGCAGGGTTACGAAACGCAGCCTTGTTCTTATTGACACTCTGATCCCACCCTTGTTATTTCAAACCACCTAGCCGATATAGCAACGGTTTTGGAGCTACACTCACAAATTTAACATATAGTGATAATCATTCTCATTTCACTGTGTTTATATTATTATACATCATTCTTGTTGTCAAGAAATTTTTGCCATATTTTTTACTCCTTTACGAAAACAAAACCACTCTGTGACCACAGATCTATACGGCCAACAGAGTGGTTTTGCTATATATACAGGATTGTCTATGCCCGTTTAACCAGTTTCTTTATCGAAAATTTTCTTTGCTGAATATCGTCAAACAAGGTATACACTACCGGCACTACAATAAGGGTAAGAATGGTCGAGGTTATCAGGCCGCCAATAATGGCATGCGCCATTGGCGCTCTGGCTTCAGCACCAGGTCCAATCCCCAGAGCCAGTGGGATCATGCCGACAATCATTGCCGCGGTGGTCATGATAATCGGACGCATCCGCTGTGTTGCAGCTTCTACCAATGCCTGATTGCGTTCTACCCCTTGCGCGCGGAGTTGTTTGGCGCAGTCAACAAGCAGGATGGCATTCTTGGTTACCAAACCCATCAGCATAATAATGCCGATTAAAGACATTACACTAAGCTGACTGCCCATCAGCAGCAAGCCGGCAATTGCGCCGATAATCGCCAGCGGCAGTGCCAGCATAATGGCAAACGGGTCAAGGTAGCTCTCAAATTGGGCGGCCAGCACAAAGAAGATAAACAGTACTGCCATGGACAAGGCCAAACTCATGCTGGTGAACGCATCATTCATGGACTGTGTTTGTCCGGTAGCTACAAATTTGTAGCCTTCAGGCATAGTTACTGCCGCAATTTTGTTCTTAAAGGCGGTATTGAATTCACCTAACGTAATACCGCTTAAATTTGCCGATATGGTAATCTGCTGCTGGTTGTCATAGCGTTTAATCTGCGCCGGACTGGTAGCATAGACGGTATCGGTAACTTGCGATAACGGTATCATAACCACTTTGCCGCTTTTATCACGTGCCGTACCTGACAGGTACACCTTATTAACATCAGCCAGACTTCGGCGTTCGTCCGGGTTTAAGATAACTCTGACATCATAGGAGTCATCACCCTCTTTGTATTGGGTTACAACCTTGCCATTAAACATGGTTTGCAGCGCATCGGCAATGCTTGCTGTTGAAATCCCCGAATCAGCTGCCCTGTCATGGTTGACCACAAGCTGCGCGTCAGGATTACCGGCCTCATAACTTGATGATACTTCAACAGCCCCGGGTATGCTTTTAACAACCTCTTCCACCTGTTCGGCAAGCTCTGCCAAGGTTTCCAGTGAGGTTCCCTGAACAACCAGTGACACCGGCTTACCACTCGACATACCTGACTTTTTGGCTATACTGATTTCCACACCGGCAATATCGCCAAGTTTGTGGCGCAGTTCGTCAATGATTTGCTGATCACTGCGATGACGCTGTTTTTTCGGCGAAAGCTCGGCCATGATGTTAATATTGCGGGCAGTCGCCACACTATAGGTTTGCTTAACTTCCGGCAGATTGCGAATGATGCCCAGCATAGAATCTGTTATTTCACTCGCCGCACTCACACTCATGCCAGGATCAACAACAGCGGTTACCGTGAATTCCCCGTTATCGGCATCAGGGATAAAGGTTGCTCCTAGCAGTGGCAGCAGAGTTAAACTGCCGATAAATAAGCCTGCTGCCACCAGCATGACTTTGCGGCGCTGTCCTAGTGCCTGGCGCAAAAATTCCCCATATCTGCATGTTAACTCATCAAACTTGGCATTCCACTTATGCCAGGCGGCTCCCAGCCTGCCTGTGTTTTTGATTTCCGCATGCTTTAGATACTTAGCTGAAAGCATGGGCGTCAAAGTAAACGCTACAAACAAGGATACCAGTACACTGGCTGCCACGGTAATGCCAAACTCTTTGAAGAACTGGCCGACAATACCGTTCATCATACCGACAGGCAAGAATACGGCAACAAGACTAAAAGTAGTAGCCATAACGGCAAGACCGATCTCTGCGGTTCCGTCCAAGGCGGCACTTACCTTGTCTTTGCCCATTTCCAAGTGACGCACAATATTTTCGATAACCACAATGGCATCGTCAATTAACAACCCGACCGCCAAGGACAATGCCAACAGCGACATGGTATTGAGTGTAAAGTTTAACGCCTTCATTACCAGGAAAGCGGCAATAACCGAAACCGGAATGGCAATACCGCTGATGATGGTACTTCGCCAGTTGCCCAGAAACAAAAATACAATCGCAACCGCTAAAATACCGCCGGTGATAAGGTTAAATTCAACATCTTCCACCGATTCTTTAATGGTTTTCGAATTATCGCGAACCACCACCAGATCAATCCCTGGCGGCAGGTCTTTCTTAATGCTGTCCAGCTGTTTTTTTACATTACCTACAACCTGTACGGTATTGCTGCCTGACTGCTTCATAATGTCAAGGCCGAGCGCCGGCTTGTCATTAAGCTTGGTGATGGTTGCTACCTCTTCGGTAGTATCTTTGATCGCAGCAATATTTTTCACATAAAGAGTGACACCATCACGCTGGCCGACAGCAATATTGAGAAACTGATTAGGCTCTTTGATGCTGCCTACCGCTCTGAGATCGGTTTCCCGCCGTCCATCGGTAACCTTGCCGCCAGGCGAATCAATATTTTCGTTGCGCAGGCTATTTAGGACTTCCGGGATAGTAAGGCTGTAGGCTGACATTTGATTACTGTCTAATCGGATTTGAATCTCACGGTCAAGGCCGCCTTTTACATCAACAGAAGCAACTCCGTTGACGGCTTTGAGCCGTTTGGTTATTACATCCTCTGCAAGGACCGTAAGTTCCCTCTGACTAACATCACCGGTTACGGCAATCGAGATAATCGGAGTGTCTGCAGGGTCAAACCGGGCAATAATTGGCGCTTTTGCTCCGTCCGGTAAGTTGGCCTGCACACCGCCCAGTTTATCCCGCACATTTTGTGCGGCGGCATCGGCATTTGTTTCCATAGTGAATTGAATAACCGTTGTGGAAACTCCCTCACTTATGGTGGATGTTACATGATCGACACCTGCGACTTCACTGACTGCTTCCTCTATTTCCTTCGTAACTTTTGCTTCCACTTGCTCCGGCGCTGCCCCAGAATACTGGACAGTTACGGCAACTACAGGCATTTCCACGTTAGGATATTGATCTACAGGCAGGGAAATATAGCTAACCAAGCCTAACACTACCAGCGCCAAAATCATCACCGTAGCAAACACCGGACGCTTTACGCTAATCTCTGTAAGCTTCATGTTTTATTCCTCTTAATCTATGATATAACGCGTACTGCGTCTCCATCTTTAATGCGGCTGGTACTTGTAATAATGACCTTAGCTCCAGGCTGCAGCCCACTTTTAACGACAATTGTGCTGCCGGTTACCTCACCAATCTCAATTTGCTGGCGGACAGCCTTGCCATTTTCGACAGTGAACACATAATATATGCCCTGTTTTTGCACAACAGCCGATTGCGGCACGGTAAGCACAGCAGCGCTGTCGCCTGTTGTCAGTTCGACCTTGGCAAACATGCCTGGCTTTAATATAGCGCCGTCATTGTCAACTTTAATTCTGGTCTTAAACATCCGACTGGCTGAGCCGGCTTCCGGATTCATAATGTCAACTGTCCCGACAAAAACTTTATCTGGGTAGGCATCGATCGTAACACTAGCTTTTTGTCCAACTTTTACGCGGCCCAAATCTTTTTGCTCCACATTAATCACCGCAAAAACCTGATCAATGTCCTGTACCACCATCAGCGCCGCGCCAGGAGAAACCACTTGGCCGATAGTAGCATTTTTGCTGGCAACCACACCGTCAACCGGCGCGCTGATTATGCCATAGCCGTATTGCTGCTCGGCGCTGCTTTGATTGGCTTTTGCACTTGACAGGTCAGCTTCTGCCGTTTTTAATTTAGCCCTGATATTATCTAACTGTTGTTCCGACACAGCGCCTTTATCAAACAACCGTTGATACCGGTTGTAATCATTGAGTGCCAATTCGTAGTTAATCTGTGCCTTGCCTACCGCATCACCGGCTTGTCTAGCCGAGTTTGCCAGTTCAACAGCTTCCAGCTTAACTAAAGGGTCGCCGGCCTTAACGTCCTGTCCTTCCTCCACCAACACTTGTTCAATTCTGCCGGCAATTTTAGCACTCACAGTTGCCGCAATCTTACCTTCAATAGAACCGTTGAACAAGAGGCTAGGGACAACATCAATATATGCAGCATCTGCTACCTTCACACTAAGTCCGCTGTCAACCGTTTTTGCCTCATTTTTCCCAAAAGCAAAGACACCACTGCGGACTGCCAGTGTAATGGCAACTACCAGTATCACCGGAACTATCCAGTATTTCGGCTTCCACTTGTTCATCAAACAAACCTCCATAAAAAATTTAGCTGAAGTGATAAGTTGGACATACCTACCAGTCGGTATGTCTATATTAAAAAAATTTTATCTGCTGCCTAACTTGCCCTATACTCCCGCTTCGACAAGCGGGAGTATAGGGCTGCGTACGCAGGCAAGTGGCTACGTTTCTGGATAAATTCGACTAGAATCTTCACCGCACAAAATTGCCGTCAAAATTTAGTCTCATTTATGCAGCGATTAACTGCCACATACTCTCCATCATGCGCGCACGCATCTCCGGCGACTGAAAAGATCGACCCAGCGCCACTTGACCGTTGACCATAGCCATAATCGAAGCTGCCAGCGAATAACTGTCAAGACCCGGCTTTAATTCGCCCTGTTTTATCGCGTCTTCAATTTTTCCGGCAAAAGCTTCGCAGATAGTTATGCGCCCTTGTTCCATTCGCTCCTGAATATCCGGAAACTTACTCATAATCTCAATCACAAAATGAATACAGTCAACCCGGCCGTCACCTTCGACCCCTAACAAGTCTTTTGCATAGCGCTCCAGCGTTCGCTCCACCAACAGCGCAGTAAGTACCTCTTTGGTACTGTATTTGACACTTAATAGTTCGGCATATTTGTCCTCCAGCCGTTCCAGCAAATAGTGCATGCTGGTCTGCAATAACGCATCCTTGCTAGAGAAATAATGATAGATCCCGCCCTTGGTGATACCCACTTCATTGGCCACATCAATAAGCGAAACCGAATTATAGCCTCGCGTCACAAACAACCGCAAAGCCGCATTAATAATATTGGTTTTAGTCATACCGCCACACTCCCTGCTCAACAACATACCTACTAGTCGGTATGTTGTTATTATTACTCATTGCCGCTATTTTGTCAATCATTAATCGGCCCCGCGAGAGCCCGCGCTCAGCCTTTGGGCTTAAACGCTTTACGAATCCGGTTGGCTGCCACCAATAGCAGCATAACCATAAGTACAGTATCACTGATTGACCATGTCGTTTGTGGCTCTCGTGTCAACCCATACAGCAACGCTGCCACAATAAAAACCAAATCTCCATATTTGCTTACTAACCCCATATCTACGCCGCCTCTCGCTTTACTTGCCGGCGATTTTCCAGCCGGCTATATGCAAGTCTAAAGAAAACACGGCTTGAGCCGAGCTTTTTAGCGATGGCGGAAGTCGACGTTGCCCTTATCCTGCTTTTATGATAGTTATATATTCTGCTAGGGAAATAAAGAACCATCGCAATTTAGCGATGGTTTATCTTAGTTCTAATAGAAAGCAACCTTATTTTATCATTTTACCTTACTTTTTGTCTATTTTCAAACTTCGCCACAGTACTTCCAAAAACTTCTGCCTGGTGAAGGGTTTTACGACAAAACCATCAACGCCAAAACCGAGAGCTACCTTTACAGTGTGTACGTCATTATTTGAACTGCAGATAATAATCTTAGAATTGGGCGACAGCAGTTTAATATCCTTGAGTGCCTCCAGACCATCTTTTTTGGGCATAACAACATCTAAGGTAATAATATCATATTTAGTACCCGCCGAAAGCATTTTAATCTTGTTGATAGCATCAAACCCGTCTTCCGCTTCCTCAACCAAGGTTACTCCCAATTCACGCAAATGAGAAATAATGAAATCCCGGCTGACTTTTGAATCGTCGACAACTAATGCGCGCACGACTATACCACCTTCTCTAAAGGTACTAGTTATAATAGATGCTGCAGCAACAAAAACAGCAATATATCAGTACAGTATTCTTGCACCAGTTGCGCCTGCGAAAAAACTTAGAATAACTGTATCAAAACATATAATATCCCAGTAAAAACTGCAATACTCCCTTTTAACGGCCATACCCTCGATCCCGAAGTGCCTGTTTGCGACATAGCAGATTCTGACTCTCTCATCATTCTACTCACTCCTATATAATATGTGAAAATATTAATTAACGATAATTATTATTAATTAGTTTAATTTAAGTATAACTAATTTGTTCTTTTTTGGCAAGCTTTGTCAAAAAAACTATTATTATGCTGTTATTATCCAACTCTTACCTGCCGTATATACCTGTAATACGGAAACAATAACTTAGGAGGTGACACCATGCGCCAAAAATCGCAAATGGAGTCTTATACCAGCGAATATGCTATGAGTGCCGGCGATAACGCCTTATCTCGCAAGCAAATTAACAAATCCATTGTTTCTGAGGCTATGACAAACGAGCATAAACACCGAGAAGCGTTTGAACAGGTTGCAAAAGATGAGGCGGCAGACTAGCCGCCTTCCTTATTTTAGCGCTGCTGCCAGGTTCGAAATGTCTTGATTTTGTGCAACAATTTTTGGGGATTACCATCAAAAGTTAACGCACGGTCATCGATATACACGATTGCCGGCGGTTTATGGGCCAGCACCTCATCAACAATTATATTGTGCTTTGCCAGCCAAGCTTTTACAGCCTCAAGACCACCTTCCTGAAAACAGCGAGTCGAAACAACCGCAACCTTATAAAACTTGCGTATATCAACAATAGCTTCTTTGATCCCAGCAACCGGCGGATCAGGAATTACCGTTACGCCTTGCCAGCCGCTGGTATAACTGTGAATTACACCGTCAAAGTCCAATACAACTGTTCTAGCCATACTTTTCACCTCAGTGCAATACCATAACCAATATTTCGTATAAATATTATGCCCAATATAAAACAATTCAAATAGTCGCGTGTTATACTATAGTAAACAAAACAGTCATCTAGGAGCAGAAAAATTGAACAAACCCGACCTTGATATAACCAATAAAACCGAGTTAATTAAACGCATTCAAACCTTCTTGCTAACAGAAACCAAACTGGAATTGAACGAAGTTCAGGCCGCCAACCTGCTTGAGTCTATACTGGCTGATGTTGGCTGCAGCTTATATACGCAAGCTCTTGATCAGAGCCGTTATGAGATGCTACAGCAATTAGAAGAGATACTGGGAATCGAAAAATCGCCTCTGCAGTGAGGTGCCTTTTCGATTAATCCAGTATTTTTTTTAAAAATTCAACCTTAAAAAGCGCACGCTAGCTTGGTTGTTTGCTATAATATACTATATACTTTTGAATTGTCTTTGAATAAAAAGCTAATTTCCAGCTCACTATAACACTTTTAGACAGGGAGGGTCTGTAATGTATATCACAGGAGAACAAAAGATACTGGCCGTGCTTGCTCATCTGGCTTATTTACTTGGTGGATTAGGCTTTATTGTTGCCCCGCTTATCATATTTTTACTAAAAAAAGATGATCCTTTTGTCCATGAACACGCTAAACAGGCACTTGTTGCGCATCTTGTCCTTGCTGTAATTTCTGCAATAACCGGATTGTTGAGCCTGTTACTTATTGGGCTGCTGCTGTTGCCGGTATTGGCACTCCTTTGCGTACTTCTGTTTATAACCTCGATTATCGCTGCGATAAAGGCAATTGATGGCCAACCATATGAATATCCGCTCATCCAAAAACTTATCTGCAAGTTTTAAGTCGCCAAAGATAAATGAAGCCTTAATTCAGACGGCGTTTTAACGCCGCCTGAATTTTAGTCGAACAAATACCCACCAAGTATTAGCGGAAATGTCCGTAATGCCTGGTGGGTATTGTGCAAGTTCAATACAATTATTGTTACCGCTTATCGTAAACGTGCCGGATTGTTAGCCAATCCACACAGCTTATTTGCTGAAGTATCTTTCCAGAAGACCTTTAAAGGCAGCGCCATGACGGGCTTCATCTTTGCACATTTCGTGAACAGTATCATGAATAGCATCCAGATTAAGCTGTTTCGCTTTTTTGGCAAGATCAAGTTTGCCTTGGCAGGCACCATGTTCAGCATCTACACGCACTTCAAGGTTTTTCTTAGTAGAGGTAAATACCACTTCACCAAGCAGCTCAGCAAATTTGGCAGCATGTTCGGCTTCTTCAAAAGCAATACGCTTATACGCTTCGGCTACCTCGGGATACCCCTCCCGGTCTGCCTGCCGGCTCATAGCCAAGTACATGCCGACTTCGGTACATTCGCCGGTAAAGTTCATTTTTAAGCCTTCAATAATTTCAGGATCAACGCCAGCGGCAACTCCGATCCGATGCTCATCTGCCCAGGCTAAGCCGGCAACTTGCTCAGTAAATTTAGCTGCCGGCGCCTTACATTGTGGACATGCGTCCGGAGCAGAATCGCCTTCATGAACATAACCACAAATTGTACATACAAATTTCTTCATTATAACCTCTCCCTTAGATAATTATTTCTAATTAATAACTATTATTAATATAGTAAAAATTTCTTTATTTGTCAATACTTTTGCTGAAAAAAATTTCACAACCTCGTCAGGCATGTAAACTATTTCCAATTATTCTTTACTGCCAATAATACTGAACATTACCCCACAAATAATGAGAATGGCGCCAAACACAAAGTTTGCACTAATACTTTCACCCAAAAATATTCCGCCAAGCAAAACAGCGACCATGGGCTGCAATGGATAAAACAGCGAACAAGTTCCGGCCTCGATCATTGATAAGCTTTTGTTCCACAACACATGCGATAACGCCGTACAAACCAGCCCGATATACAGTATTGCAAGCATGACACTACCATCAAACTGCACATCTGAACTTACACTAAGCTCCCACAGCGAAAATGGCATGGTACAGATAGCGGCAATAATAATTGCGTAAGTGGTAATTTGCAACGCGTCATATTTTTGCGTAATTTTCCTCACGGCAACAGATACCCACGACCATAGAACAACTGAAAATATTGAGATCAAAATTCCCCATATCTGCCCACGCCCATCTACTCCACCAACAATAATATAGACCCCGGCAATTGCCAGAATTCCACAAACCGCTTTTTTCAGTGTTAACCTTTCTTTCAGAATTACCACCGCAAACAGCATAATCATGACCGGATTTACCGAGTTAACCAACGCTGCCAGCGAAGCACTTGTCAATTTAGTTCCTAACAACTGTGTTGCCATAGATACAAAATAACCGAGAAAGCCAATCAAAAACACATACTTGTAATCCTGCTGCTGAATGCTTTTTAGTTTTTTTTGCTTTAAGATAAAATAAAGGACAGCCCCGGCAATAACATACCGTATAAACGACACCGTAATCACCGGAATTTTATCTAACACAAATTTGCTGACAACATACAAGCTGCCCCACGCCAAAAAAGTTATCAGTAGATACATATAAGCCACTTTATTTTTAGAAAAAGAACTCATGATAAACTCCCTAACAATACTATCTAACTATAGCTATTATTGTAAACCTAAAATCATCTGGATGCAATTTGGTAAAAAGAAAATAGCTATACATAGAAAAGTACATTTGGTACAATAATAATACGAAACAGTTAGTAAGGAGGGGTTTATATGAGGCCTTCATTCCTCAACACTATTGAAAAATCCCTGGATACAATGCATTTTCTCTATCGCACCGCCCCGTTTATTTTCGGAGTTTGCTTTGTTATAGCACTACTGATTTGCTCGATAATACTATTTGCCGTACTGTGAAAGTATGTGTAGATAATGGCTTCATATAGAAAACCTGCCCATTAAGGGCAGGTTTATGTTTTATTCGATGACCAACCCGCTCTAAGGGTCTCCAGATCCAAAGCTTACCTACACAAGCGGGAGTATACTCTTACGGGCACGGCTAGACATTAGGATAATTCCGACTAGAATCCAGGCGGCGTTAAAATGCTGTCTGAATTAAGTCTCCATTGAAGCAGTAAGCAGCTCAAACACCCGCCTGTTGTCGATGGCCAAGGGCCTTGTTGCGAATGGTATTTCCCCCTTCTCCCTTTGCCACCCCAGGCAAAAACCATAAATCCCAGCGCTCACAAGTAGTAGCTGGACCGTAGTCATCAAGATCGGCTGCTTCGGCATGAGTCATCACCCGCTCGGCATCAATTGTCAAATCCAAGATTTTGCACAGCACAGCAACTACCTGGGCCATGGTTTCAACCTGTTGCTCAGTTGGCGGTTCTGGCCCAAAGTCATTGGTGGTTGCATTATAACAACACGCCAAGGCAATACCAATCGCTCCGGTGTTGCGCCGCCAGGTATGTGCCTTAATTTCAGCCAAATCATCTGTACTGACATAAATACTGCCATCATAATCAATATTAATATGGTAATCATCAAAAAACTGTCCGTAATGACCGGCCGACCAGTGTAAATACAATATAACATCACGCCCTGCCGACTGGGCCTGCTGCCAAATAGATGCCTTACAAGTTGTGGCAAGCTGTTTTATTTGTTCCAAGCTGATATAGTTCAAACAAATCCCCCCTTGTTTGCTCTGAGACAAGCTAAATAACCTCTACTCTCTTTCTCGCCGGGGATACTCGCCAAGCGGTGAATTTTTCGTGCTGTCAATTAACCATTTTAATAAACCGACCAAGCCTGTTCCCATTGCACTAATCCCCTGCCAACATGAGAATATGTCAAAATGTGTCCCCAAAAGAGCGTTGGCATAATAACCAATCCCCCAAGAAAGCATAACAAACATCGCACTCAATAAACCAAATGCCATACAAATAACCGCGATATGTTCTTCCAGCCATTTCATCATCTACGCCTCCATATCCAGTTACATTCCAAAACCAGCGTAAACTAAACTCCGCAAAAACTGTCCCATATCAATATATTCACAGTTATAAAAAAATGCACCCACAACTATCTCTGTGAGTACACCGAACTGATTCTTGTTTAAAATGGTTGTTTGATTCATAGAGAAGCTAACAACCTAATGATTCAATTTTCATTATATATCTATGACCAAACAAAAAGCCCACTTCCAGAGATTTGCTGAAAGCGGGCTGACTGATATTATTCTTTTACTAACTCACTGCCCAAAACAAGAGCCTTTTGGTTAACTTCCTCTGTTCCTTTAGGAACGCGGGCCAGTACGGCTTTGGTCAATGATTCCATAGATACTACACCAGTTATTTTCACAATAGCACCCAAGGCCACAATGTTGGCAAACAAAGCTTTACCCAGGCCATCTTGTGCAGTTTGGGTAATAGGCAGTTCATATACCTTCTTGAACTTTCTATCTGGCAACTGGCCGACAAACATACTGTCAGTGATCAGTATGCCTTCCTCGGTACAGTCAGTGGTGTATTTCTTGCAAGCTTCCTGACTCATGGCGAGTACAACGTCAGGTATGGTGATTTTGGGATAATGGATAACTTTATCAGAAATAATTACTTCTGATTTGCTGGATCCACCACGAGCTTCCGGGCCATAAGATTGGGATTGTATGGCATTTTTTCCATCCATCAGCGCAGCTTCTGCCAAAATTATCCCGCCCAGAATTAGGCCTTGTCCGCCCGTTCCGGATAAACGAAGTTGTTTCATGTTATTTCGCTCCTTTCTGGGCTTTAGCAATTACTTTATCATATTCAGCCACATATTCGGGAGCGTTTTTTTTGTATAACACGCCGATTGGGAACTTGTCTTCTTTTTGTTCGTCTGAGAGCTTTTCGTAGGCGGCAAGCATAACGCCATGCTCTTTTTGCCATTTCATCATAGCCGGAGCTGCTCCCAATTTGTTCTGGCGACCATAGGAGATCGGGCAGGCGGTGATTGCTTCGATAATGCTGAAGCCTTCGTGCTGAATGCCTTGAGCAATCAGGTCAGACAATAGTTGTGTATGGAAGGTGGTCGCCCGGGCGATAAAGGTGGCACCGGCGCCCTTGGCTAATTCGGTTACATCGAACGCCCGGTCTACTGTTCCATAAGGGGCGGTTGTTGCTTTGGAATTTGTCGGAGTTAATGGTGAATACTGACCGCCGGTCATACCATAGATATTGTTGTTATACAGTACCACTGTCAAGTCGATATTACGCCGAGCAGCGTGAATAAAATGGTTGCCGCCAATCGCGGTTGCGTCACCATCACCGGTAACTACAATTACCTTAAGACGAGGTTCGGCAAGCTTGACACCGGTGGCAACCGGCAATGCACGGCCATGCGCGGAATGGACGGTATTAAAATCAAGATAGCCTGATGCCCGACTTGAACAGCCGATACCGGATACAACCGCAATATCATCTTTTTCAAACGCAAGTTTATCAATGGCCTTTACAATTGCCCCTGTAACTATGCCGTTGCCGCAGCCCGGACACCATATATGCGGCAGTCTTCCGGGGCGGAAATATTTCTCTATCATCTGTTCCATTTCCATCTACTGAACAATCCTCCTTACAATACTTATTTCAGTCCTTCAATTGTAGCCAGCAGTTCAGCCGGAGTAATGGCTTCGCTGTTATATTTTGCATGCAGTGTTACCGGTACTTTGCCGGCAACAGCCCGCTCAACTTCGATAACATATTGTCCTTGGTTCATTTCAGCCACAACGATGTGTTTTACTTTACCGGCAACTTCTTTAATTTGTTTTGCAGGGAAAGGCCACATGGTTATTGGACGGAAAAGGCCAACTTTAATCCCTTTGCTGCGAGCTTCATCAATAGCGGCATAAGCGGTACGAGCGCTACCACCATAAGCTACTACGGCAATTTCGGCATCTTCCATGAGGTAGTTTTCGTAAAGAACTATTTCATCTAAATTATTATTGATTTTGTCCTGCAGACGGTCAAGGCATTTTTGCGTTGCTGCCGGCGAACCGTCAGGGAATCCGGATTCGTCATGAACAAGTCCAGTTACATGCCAACGGTAGCCTTTACCAAACGGAGCCATTGGCGGAACTAAATCGGCATCAGGCTTATAGGCCTTATATTCTTCAGGAGAAACCGTAGGCAGTTTGCGCTGCGGTTTAACCAATGTATCATAGGAATCAGGCAGTTCAATGCGCTCACGCATATGACCAACGACTTCGTCCAGTAAAAGGATAACCGGAATGCGATACTTTTCGGACATCTCATATGCTTTAATTGTTAAATCAAAACATTCGGGTACGGTGCTTGGAGTTAACGCAATGATAGAATGGTCACCATGGGTGCCCCAGCGCGCCTGCATAACATCACCTTGAGCCGGTGCTGTCGGTTGGCCAGTGGAAGGACCCATACGCTGTACATTGACAATAACCATAGGAATTTCGGCAATACAGGCATATCCGATCAGTTCCTGCTTAAGCGAAAACCCCGGGCCGCTTGTTGCAGTCATTACCTTTTTGCCGGCAAGCGCAGCACCAATAATAACACCAATTCCGGCAATCTCATCTTCCATCTGGATAAACTTGCCGCCATTGGCCGGCAGCATTTTTGCTAAGGACTCGGCTACTTCGGTTGAAGGCGTAATGGGATAACCACCGAAAAATGATACACCGGCAGCAATTGCTCCTTCAGCGACAGCTTGGTTGCCCTGCATAAGACTAACTCTTGACACGTTATTCACTCCCCCTACTATTTTTGTACAAAGATGGCGAAGTCAGGGCAACGCATTTCGCACTGACGACATACTATACAGTCTTTTTCATTGACAACTTCAACTTTTTGGAGTTGATTAACAGTTAATACCTTTTTGGGGCATAACTCCACGCAGATACCGCAACCCTTACAGCGATTTTCGTGTACTTTAAAGCTCATGTTTAGTCCACCTCACTTACGTTAATTACAATAGAATTATATCAAGCAAGTTATTATACGTAAAATATCAGTTTCGCAATATTATTATACCTAAAAAGTATAATAATATTGACTAGTGTATTAATATCGAATATTATATTAATTAATAATTATCAGGAGAATAATAATGGATATTCGCGATATACAATACTTTTTGGCCATAGCCGAAGAAGGCAATATCTCAGCTGCCGCCAAACGCTTACATATGGCTCAGCCGCCTTTAAGCCGTCAAATTAAGAAGCTTGAAGACCAGTTAGGCGTTCAGCTCATGGAACGCGGCAAACGCAAAATCAAGTTAACTGCAGCCGGCCATTTACTACGCAAGCGCGCCGAGCAGATTGCCGATCTGCTTAACACGACCACCAAAGAACTCCTTGATTTTGACACAGGCATCCGCGGCATTCTTTCTATCGGAGCTGTTACCGCTTCCGGTGCAACCCTCTTACCTAATTTTATTAAAACCTTTCGCAGCCTTTACCCCAATGTGACTTTCAGAATACGCGAGGGTGAAACCAGCCGCATCACCGAACTTTTGGATCGAGGCATTGTCGATTTGGGAATGGTGCGCACTCCCTTTGATACCAATACATACGAATCGGTTACTCTCCCCAATGAGCCACTGGTAATTGTCTACAGTCCCAATCATCCGGGTATGGAAACCATCACTACCCCTACGGTTAACCTAAGTGACCTAGAGGACAAGCCGCTTATGATTCATCGCAAATTCGAGAATCAGTTAACGACTTATTGCCGTCAGGCCGGCTTTTCCCCTTATATCCTCTGCGAAAGCGATGATGTTATGCCAATACTAGCCTGGGCAGATGCGAATATCGGTGTTGCGGTTGTGCCGCGCTCAGCCGTGGGACTAATCCCCCGGACAAACTTAATCACCAAAGAAATCGCCAATCCTGCACTAGAAACCACCGCCGCCATTATCTGGGTCCGCAATCGCTATATGTCGGCAACAGCACTGCACTTTTTGAACTTGTTCATGGCAGGAAATACGCCTTCGTCATCCTCCCAATTTTAGCCACATACTATCGTAAAACTAAGAGAGGTGTAGCGTACAGACTTTACCTTCGTTACGCCAACCGCTCTTAGTTATAATTTACTATTGCCTTCAACAAACGCCATATACTTATCAGCAATAATCCGCAATGCACAGATTATTGATTTTCTTGCTGTCCCTTGATATCTTGCATTAATTAGACCAATCATTTCCGCCAGATCACTTCTAAGGCTTTTTCCCACTAACAACTCTCTTACAAAACGTTCTGCCAGACGTGTTGACAGCGTACATTCAGATTCAAGTATAGTTCCTTTTTCCAAATCCACAACAACTACCAACGCCATTACCTTATAAATCTCACTCGAAACCGTTCCAGACGGTAATTGCGCATATCCAGAAAATATAACTGTATCTTTTTCCACAATTCTACCTCCATATATAGCTTTGAGTAATTATACCTTTTTTATAAATAAAGGGCTACCAATAGGGTAACCCAAAAACCACAAATTTTATTGTAAAAATAAGCCGAACATCACTGTTCGGCTTATTTGACATTACAATTTAGAAACCAATTAGAAACCAAGCAGTCCAAAGAAAACATAGCAGACAACAGCACCGACAACTGACATTGACAGACCCCAGATGAGCAGATTACGGAACAATTTAGCTTTGTCTTCATGCTCGCCGGCGCAGGCAATACATAATGCGCCAAGAGTAGACAGTGGTGCGGTATCAACAATATGGGAACCAACATTGATAGATGAAATCATTGCGATTGGATTGCCACCGCCGATTTCTTTCACAAGACCAGGAACCATCGGCAGAAACATCGGCATTACAACACCAGAGGAGCTGGAGTAGGCCGAAATAATACCAGGGATAAGTCCCAGCCAGAAGTTAATGGTTGTCGTATTGGAAATTGCACCAATCATCTTAACCATGGCGTTTAAGCCACCGGCTTGGTCCATTACGTCAATCAGAACTGATACGCCACAAACCATCATAATAACGCCCCAAGGCATTACTTTGACAGATGCTTTGCTGTCGCCGGAACCGGTCAGCATCAAAACGCCAGATAATACGAAAGCAACAGAGCCAACGTTAGAAAGCATGTTAGCAAGCCAAGCATTAGCCTTGAAGAACGGTTTGAATGCTGGCAATCCAGGAAAGATAACCATAAGAATCAAGAGACCAACCATACCTAAAGTCAGCCATTGATGTTTATTGAAAGGTTCGGGTTTTGGAGCCAACTCATCAATATCCAAGCTGGCACCACGTTGCTTCTGAATCCAGGCCCAACCGCCAAGAACAAAGAAACCACCGATATTAATAAGACCTTGGGCTAAGGTTGAGTTGAAATGGATTTTCCAGGCAAGACTGTTGAGTTGATCAGCGGCAATACCAAGACCAGGAGCCATTTTGGCAATAATACCGTTGGAAATAATACCTGTAGGAGCAAACGGTGAGAACGCAGCGCCATTAGCGGCACCAACAACGATAAGGGTCATTAGAAAAGCAGGCATCCCAACGCGTGAAGCGATTGCCATGGCTACAGGAGCCATCAAAGCACAACCGGCAATATTGCCAGGTCCGATAGTTGTTACAAAAGTTGTTAATACATAAACAATTAGGGGAATGAGAGCAGTGTTGCCTTTGCAAAGTCTTACAGAATAGGAAGTCAGCTTCTCCATAGTTCCATTGGTTTGTGCCATACCAAACATAAAGGTTACACCAACCAAAATCATGAATAAGCTGAGCGGGAATGAACCCATAACTTTAGCACCGGTTAAACCGCCCCATACACCGCCAACAATGATTGCAAAACCAATGCTGAGAAAACCAACGTTCAGATCTTCGTTAATGCAGCTGATAACTACAACAATTGCCAGTGCAATCATTGACATTATTGCGGCTAATGAAATTTCCAATTACGATTCCTCCTCATCAAGTTAAATACGTAATATTTTCGTTTTGATTGATTACAATTATTTACTATTTCACCTTTACTAAACTGAATACTATTTATTCAATCACAAATAAAAATTCAACCTAATTTGAAGAGATTAGTTATCATCATCTTCATCGTCTTCAACAGGTGCCGGGAAGGCAGCGTGAAGAGCTTTGGTTGCCGCTATGAATACGCCGATAACGGCAAACATAGTTGGCAGAGCAATAATCATCAATGTTACAGCTTTAGAAGTTGCACTTTCC
>JAGGAB010000070.1 GCA_017889705.1 Bacillota bacterium
ACGGGGAAGGAATTTTCAACTACATGAATAGTCAGGGTATGTATAATGTGAAATAACAAAAAGAACCATCGGGGAATCCTTCTGAATCCTTCCCGATGGCTCTTTTAATATAGAACAGTCAGAACGTTAAGGAGAATATCTTTTCTTTCCAAGGAATCGGCTTCCTAGCCTTAAATGACCCTCTGTTTTTTCATTCCACATATATGAAAAGAATATATTCCTATTTGTCTCCACAAACTTGTGTCAGTCGATTTACTTATTACATATACTGAATTTTAGTAACAATTCGATGTTAAAAGTGTTCCATGGACAATAACAGAAATACAAGCCAAAATTATTAAACATTATACAAACGGGCATAGACCCCAAAAGTCACAAAAAAGGTCTTAAAGACAGGGTCGAAGTGTTTTTGTATAATCCTCTTAGTGCAATGGTTTCGCCACACCCTGAAGTATTGTTAGCACCTAATGTTAGAGCGGCTCTTATAGAGGATATAAACTGGCTTTTCGGAGGATACGGATTTCCCCCAGATCTTCAACAAATCTTGGATGCATTTATTTTAACTCACCTTAATCAGTATTAGCTCATTAGCAGAAAATCCGACCATAGCTGCCGAAATAGCCGCACAAATAACAAATCGTTAACCCTCTCGGTTGAAAACAAAACTTATGCTATAACCTTATAAGCCAAATAATCGTTCCGCGTTTTGGTAGCATATTTTACTTCTATCTTCCTCACTGATCGGCGCTGTTTCGATGAACTTCACCGCCTCTTGAATGCTCTCCATGGGATAATCCACCGAAAAAAGAATCCGGTCAGATCCCATCACGCTTATAGCGCATTTCAGCGATTCTGGCGAAAAATGACCGCTGGTTGTGATCAGCATATTCTCCTTAACATACTCAGAGGGATTCTTCTGGAGGCTCTTACCGTGTTTGGCAACTCTCCAACGCCCGTCAAGCCGGCAAAGGACATAAGGCAGCATCTCGCCGAGATGTCCTAAAATTAGTGTAGCTTTTGGGAAAGCATCGAACACGCCACTAAAAACAATGCGCAGAGCAATCGTCGCTGTTTCGACACCCCAGTTCCAAGTGGGACCTAAAAGCTCATGGTGATCCTTATAAATCTTGATTTGATCGGGAAGAGGTTCATTGGGATGCAGATAAAGGGGAACCCCCAATCCTTCTGCCCGTTCCCAAATAACCCAATACTGTTTCTCATCCAGATATTCACCGTTAATGTGTCCACCTACCATTGCACCTTTAAAACCAAGCTTCTTCACGGCCCGCTCCAATTCATCGGCGGCAGCTTTTGGATTGTGCATAGGCAAAATAGCAAAGCCAGCAAAGCGGTTAGGATGTTTCTTCACAACCTCAGCCTGAAAATCGTTGAGTTCCCTGGCCAGCGCAGTATCATATCCCTGAGGCACCGGAGGGAGAGATAGTACCTGGAGAGCAATATTATATTGGTCCATTTCTGGCAGACGAAATTTATCAAAATCAGCCAGCCTTGGCATCACAGATGCGACATGCTCCAGCGGCAACACTTCAGGAAAACCATTCTGATTAGTCCATTCTCTCCGCAGTCTTCCCAGCGCCTCGGTCCCCCAGTGTTCTTCAATGCAGATTTTCTTCATGACCTTTCTCCTCTCATATCCATATAGTCTCTCGATAATCCGTACACTTAATTTTTTTCAAACATCCTAGATGCTATATTTTAAGATGAGTCTTTTGGGAAACCCGGTTATCAATGCTACCTATTGCCACTTTTATTAGTAACATCGCAAAATCAAGGTTGCTATCTACTAATATCTAAACGTTTCATCAAAGTTTTCATAAGGAACGGGAGGTTTGGGTACCAATTGAGGTACAGACCTAAGACTATATTCCTTATAAAAATCTACTTGTCTGGTCGGTTGCGGTACGTCCGGCGGACTATCCAAAAACAGTTTATTCCCGAGAGAATTCATTGAATTTTCAACCCAACTCATTTCATAAGGAGTCATAAAATCAGTATAAACATGAAAGTGCCAAATTTTCCACATACCGTCTTCTTTGACAAAATCAACTCCGTATTTCTCCCACATCCACATGGCCATCGGCTTTCCCTTTACCAGTTCAGTCATTTGACCCGGTGACATCCAAACTCCCTTGGCAGTCTTCCCATCGCCCGCCACTTCAATAACCGGGGTTGTCAAAGTATGCATGGTCAGCGTGCCAACACCTAGATTTTCCTCCACATTTTCAATATCTGGATATATCTTACATAGCATTTCGAGATTTCTTTTCCGTTGACGTTCAAATACATTCACATAGCACTCTTTTACTAATTCAAGCCCTTCCCATTCGCACTCATTCTGGGCAAAAGTAACGCCCGGAGTTTTTTGCGCCCATAATTCTTCAATTTCTTCCTTATGCATCCCCGCTGAAAAATAGTATGCATGCTTTGACATCACCTTTTGTATTTCGTCTTTATCTTCATACCTCTGCATCCGCGCTTCAAGTGTTTTACTCATACTCTTAGCCTCCTTTATTTACTTTTTTCTACCAAGTATTAACCACTAACGTTAACATTGATTTTTACCATCATTTAATTTTTTCTTGAGATTTAA
Source organism: Bacillota bacterium (assembly GCA_017889705.1). GTDB lineage: Bacteria > Bacillota > Negativicutes > Sporomusales > Sporomusaceae > Sporomusa. The sequence continues at coordinate 2,612 of JAGGAB010000070.1, forward strand.
GAATAGTGACATCGTGATTGCGGTACTTCTCACTCCCGGCTTTAATTTTCTCTTGGTTTTGAAAAGCTTCTTCATGAACCTGCCTAAGTTCATAAAAATGATTTCTTCGTCCTTCCGAAAATACCCGGCAGTGTTTCAACGCATTTTCAGCCAACACAAAAACTGTTCTTCCCTCTTCACTGCAAAGTGTTCCGCCTGCACCACACATCGCGCACTCCACATCATAAACCAATCCATCCCAATGCGGAGTTCCCTGCATCAGAAGGTTTGAGTGGCAAATAGGACACCACCCTTGGTTTTCATCGCCTAACCATTTCACTTCCTCGTACGGAGTCATCGTGGCTTTGGCTACATTTTGGCCCAACAATCTTGCCCTTGCTATCAATTCAGATTTCAGCACTACATGTCCCGGCCTTGCCACCTGAGTTGCCATCATCTGATCTACAACCTTGATTGATTGTGTAAACATGGACATCTGTAATGCCGGAAGAGTTAACGACATCCAATTTGGGGTCGACCCGCCTGCAGTAATGAGTCCTGCCACCCGTTGCGGTGTTGTTTCGATAATGTTCACTTCCAATAAAAATGCAATTTCGTAGGGCAACCATCGGTCTACAAAGATTTTGTAAAGTCCCTGTGGCTGGAGAATGAACGAAGGAATGCTGATAATAATCCCATCGGCTTTTAGAATTTTATCCATGATTAATTCCACATCATCTTTGCCTTTATAAATACATTCCGGCCTTTTCCCATCCCGGATGATTTTCATCATACAGCTCTCACAACCGCAACAGGGTAAGATTTTCATGTCATGAAGATTGACCATTTCCACTTCGGCTCCCATTTCCTGGGCTGCCATAAAAGCTTCACGCAACAAAATTTCACTGTTCCCCATTCGCCTTCCGGCATGAACTCCAAATATTCTCATCGGCTCCCCTCCTCAGTTCTAATCTAAAGCATAGATCAAATTGGACATGCCCAATATTGATAACAATATATGAAGCCCTTTCACAAAATAGTCCTCCTGCATAAAAATAAAGTCCAGAAACCACAAATATTACTCTGGTTTCTGGACTTATCATATATATGTACTTTATCACTAAAAGCTAAAGTCATGTTATACCACAACTCTATATTTTCTCCCCAATTACTGCATACATCTCGGAGTTTACTGCAATCCTCTGCACATTCATGAATGTGCACTGTTTTAATAAAGCAATAACTTCATCCTCATCCAATCTATGTTCCATCGGCAGTCCCATCATACTCTGTTTATTAATCCATTCAATTATCACAATCTTACCTTTGGGCTTCAGAAGCCTTGCGGTCTCTTGAAAAAAAGCCAGGCAATCTTCTACTTCGTGAGCGACAAGACAAACTAAAGCAAAGTTTACACTTTCATTGTCTAAAATAAAGTCATTTTCACGCACCTGGATTAATTCTATATTGGCCAAATTGCTCGTGTTATTTCGTAGCTCATTAAGCATTTCAACTGAAATATCTAATGCATATACCTTTCCTTGACTACCGACAATCTTAGCGGCTGGTAATGTAAAATACCCTATTCCACAACCTATATCAGCCATAACGTCTCCAGCTTGTAATCCTAAACGGCACAAGGTTTCCGCCGGAGGCAGAAGTTTACGTCGTTCCGGGTTATCTAACTTATGTCTATTGTCCGGGTTAAATTTATGCGACATGCTTGTCACCACTTTCAAAATTATATTCAACGAGTTATCAACTAGATAAATTTATATAGGATTATGCTATAATTATAGTAAGAATATAGAAACTGTAATAGTAGAATTTATATTTCTAAACTCCTAAACATCTTCTTTATAAAAAATACAACGTTGTATCAGCTAATCGGTTAAACCTTTAAAATAGCTGATACTTTTTTATAAAGTGATCAACATCGACTATTCCTATAGTCCAAAAATTAAACGAGGAGTTGATATTATGCTCAAAAAGATAGTAACCTACGTTGCGGCAGCTACCATCCTTCTTCTGGCAAGCGCCTGCATGAACCAAACACCAAATGAAACGAACAAGCCATCCAATGCTCCCATTGAACTAAACATTTCAGCCGCCTTAGGTCTAAAAGAAGCCTTACTGGATATCCAAAAGGATTATGAGAGCAATCACCCTAATGTAAAACTGGTATATAATCTGGCTGCCGCCGGAGTATTGCAGTCCCAAATTGAGCAAGGTGCTCCGGCAGATGTTTTTATTTCCGCAGCCAACAATCAAGTCGACGCCCTAGCCAAAAAGAATTTAGTCAATCCTGCTTCCCGCAGAAGTTTGGTAAGCAACGAACTAGTGTTGATTATCCCCAAAAACTCCCCACTTGAAATAAACGGGTTTCAAGATCTTGATAAACCGGGTGTCATCCATTATGGCCTGGGCGAACCGCAAACAGTCCCGGCAGGCCAATACGGGGTAGAGGTACTAAAAAAACTTGGTATTTGGGAAAAGGTGCAAAATAAAGCGGTCCTCGCCAAGGATGTACGCGCAATTCTCTCCTACGTGGAAACCGGTGATGCCGAGGCTGGAATTGTATTTTCCACGGTTGCAGCCACCAGCGATAAAGTAAAAATCGTGGCTACAGCCCCTAAAGACTCTCATGAACCCATTGTATTTCCCGGAGTCGTATTAACAAATTCCAAACATCCTGAAGCTGCCCAAGATTTTTTAGATTACCTTACTAGTCCGGAAGGAATGAAGGTTTTCAAAAAATATGGATTTACTGAAGTTCAGTAGAAAGCCGCGTTCCCTTTTCAGCCTGCCTGCTTTTCCGGCAAACATAATGTTTTGCATCGAACAGCATTCATTGTCCGTAACAAAACCGTCGCAACCGCTATAAAGGATAACAGCAATAATACCGTAGCCATTTCGAAAAAAATGTAATAACCCGTGCTTTTGAATGCAAAAATTAAGGCAATAGTTAACGCACAAAGGGGAAACGTATACGCCCACCATGAAACAAAAAAACGTATACGCCAAAAATGCGAGAGCATAGAAAAAAGAAGTATAAATAGAAAAACACCCAAATAGAGTAAAGCACGGGAAAAGGTATCAAAATGGCCATCGAGCTTCATATACGAAATAAAAGCAACCGCAGGCGGCGCAATCATAATAAACAACGTTGGCATCAACTTTTCAGCAACCTGCTGATGAAAAATTAGCCGGTACATAATAATCGGAAAAACAAGCATCCAAAATGATAAACCAATGCTAAAAAAGAACCAAGATATCTCCTTGTGTCCCAAATCAACGCCAAGGATAGGCACTATAATATTGCCGACAACCGGTATGAACCACGCAGGATTCGCATGAGGAATCTCATAGCTTTGAAATAACCAGCGAGAAACAATCCTTATAGTAAATAACAGTTGCGTACCGGCACCAATCGTCCATAGTCCGGTTGCGATGGTCGTATCAAAACCATTCGTCCCAACAGCGAGTAGCAGTAAGCCAATAGAGATAGCGGGGAAAAAATTAGCTTGTACTGGATGATTGAATTCAGACAAAACCGCCTCCCTATACTTCATAAGTTTATATGCATAAACCGAAGCAACAGTAATAAAACAACCATACGCTAATAGCAGCAACACAATTCCTAAAATGGCTGGCAGCGCGGAAATCTCTGCGTACCTTTGATACGCGATTGCCAGCCCCCCAGTTCCCATTGCACTGGTAAACAGGGTAACAGGGAAATTTTTTATACACTGGGCCGATTCAGTCATATCTCTCCCTCCCTAGAAGGCATTGGTAATTTTCTTTATTTTACACCTATTTACTCCTGAGCAACAAGGGTTACGCAGTTTCATAAAGAATCACTTAAAAAAGAGTAATAGAAATGGAGGTATAGCATGGGCACGGTTCTGGCTATTAATATAAGTCCAACCAAAGGTACCGAAAAAACCAGTGTTGCTAAAGCGCAAGTGATTGAAGGTTGGGGATTAGAAAACGACGGACATGGCGGAAACTGGGATCGACAGGTAAGCATTTTTCCTGTTGAAGCTATGGAAAAGGTCCCCCCGGAAAAGTATGAAGAAGTAACTAGCGGCGGTTATACTGAAAATATTACTGTTTCAGGCTTGGCCTTGGAAGATTTCACAGTACATAGCGTTGTCAAAATCGGCAAAGAGGTTTTGCTGCAAGTCAAGCATATCGGCAAGGATGAGTTCAAGGAGTTTGGACGTCCATATATAGTTAGCCGGGAAGGTCGGTTTTGCATTGTCTTGAAGGGCGGATCGATTCAGATTGGCGACAATATTCAGCTTGTTAAGTAGAAGGAAGCTATACAGGATTACACATCCCGTATAGCTTTGTTGTATTTTGCAATTAGTATGATAACTGTGCCGCGTAAATTAGACAGGCCCATTATGCCACTGAGAACAGTGTCAATCCAGTACCAGCGAAGTACTCCCAAGGAGGCGCAGGCTTCGCCAGCGAAATGAATCCTGACACTGTTATTGCCGATAATTCAACTGAACTTTACAATAAAGCTAAAATTAGCTCTCTTCTCCAAGGTATTTTGAGGGGAATAAGGAATTAAATATATAGTGTTTAGAAGGCTTATCCTTGGACTATAACTGGAATGGAGGGGAATCTAGTGAAAATAGATTCACTCAAGCTTATTTATTTCTCACCCACGGACGCTACCAAAAAAATTATTGAAAGCATTGCCCGGGGAATTGAGTGTAGTACAGTAGAAATAGTAGATATTACTAAAAAAGAAATAAGACAACAGCAAATACAACCATCATCAAATCAATTACTTGTAATTGGTGTACCTGTTTACGGTGGCAGAATCCCAACGCTTGCACTTGAATGGCTGCAAAAGTTTAAAGTTCATAATACTCCTACCGTATGTATAGTCGTCTATGGTAATCGTGAATATGACGATGCTCTGCTTGAACTTAAAAACACAGTACTAGAAAGCGGTTGCAAGCCAATTGCCTACGCAGCATATATTGGAGAACATTCCTTTTCTAATTCTGAGACCCCTATTGCATCAGCACGCCCGGATGCAAAGGATCTAATCCATGCAAAATCATTTGGAGAAAAAATAAAGGATAAATTACTGACTATTTCATCCCTCAATGACATCACGGATATAACGGTACCCGGGAACTACCCTTATATCAAATTGCCAGATGCTACCTCAAAAAATGCTTCGATAGATTTTATTGAAATTGGCACAAGTTGTTCCCACTGTGGGATTTGTGCAATAGCCTGTCCGGTTGGAGCTATCAATTTTAAAAATAATACTTTCATGGATACAAATACCTGTATCCAATGCTGTGCCTGTATTAAAAAGTGTCCAAAAAAAGCACGAACGATAAAAGATGGTATAGTTAAAAATCATGCAATCCAACTAAGTCAAAGCTATCAGCTTCGCAAAGAGCCAGTAATTTTTTTATAATCTCTGCCCCCTGGAATACATAAGTAGCACCTTAGTCTCAATTTGGGATATAAAAAGAATATATATATAGAAGCTATACAAAGATAACTCTGTATAGCTTCTTTTTCATTTCCCTTATTAACCAATTAACCCTTAAGCGCTTACGCGAGAAACCACCATAAACAGACCCCAGTGGATTTATAGGGAATGACTAACGAATACAGTTTAAGCGTTAGTCATTCATAGCCACGTTTTTTCAAGTAAATAGCCAATATAAGGCTACTGGCCTATTTCCACTTAATTACTCCGCCCATCAAGCTGGAATCCTGTTTCCAAACCAGCTCATAGGCATCGGAAATTTTCTCGTAGTCGAAGCGATGAGTAATCAGTGGTTTGATGTTGAGGGAACCGTATTTGACGAGATCCAGAAATACGCGAATGTCTTCGTCACAAGTCCAAACATCAGAGTTGACATAGCGGTTGAGCTTGTCACTCATAACCGGAGGCCAGGTTCCCTTGATTTGCAAATCGGCACGGCGCAACGAGAATGGTTTAGAGTTAACATAGGTGCCGATAAGGCTTGCGCCTTTCTGCATAAGGTTATCATCATAATGAGGCATATCTTCGCCATGTACTTGGGATATCATTACAACGCGGCCACGTTCGGAAACAATCTCAAAAGCTTGTTCCAGGGGCTGACGCGCACCGGTAGCCTCAAATACAACCGGTACTCCGCCTCGATTCAAGCTTGCCACAACTTCTTCCAGCTTACCCGGTTCTTTTTTCGGGTTAATGGCATAGTGCACACCCATTCTTTTCGCTTTTTCAAGCCGGCTATCATCCAGATCGGTAACGATTACCGGAAGAGCCCCAGCGCATCTTGCAACCTGAGCGGTCATAGCGCCAACAAAGCCTTGGCCCATTACAACTGCCGGCTCCCCCATTTGGATACCGGAGCGACGCAGAGCATACATACCGGTATGAGCCAGATTGAAGAAAGCGGCCTGCTCCATATCGATGTCATTAGGAGCCGGAGTACAGTTGTATTCATGCATGATAAGATACTGTGCATGTTCGCCAGTGGTGACCACAGCATCGCCCACCTTAAAATCGATCACACCTTCTCCGATCTCGACTACGTGGGCAGCCATGCTATAACCGATGTTTGTTGGCAAGGGAACAATGAAGCCATTCATAAGAGCCCACTCAGTGCCAGGGCTCAATGTACTATATTCCGCTTTCAAAAGCAGTTCACCAGGACCTGGTTTCGGCAGGTCTTTTTCAGCCAAATAGACCTTTCCATGTTCTACAACAGCATATTTTGTCTGCATTTTTTTATTTCTCCCTTAAAATGCATTTTTATGATCGAATGTTTTGTAAGGCTGTGGAGGAGCCGGAACATATTCGGTCGTGCCTGTGGGGCTATATGCCCATGAATATGTAGGAGCTCTGTCAGGAGCGTATTCGGGAGGTAAAGCTTCCATATCATGAGCGTCGCCCACTTCAACCCAACTCTTTTCATAAGGAGTCATGAGCATTCCAAACACGTGCAGATGCCAAATCTTCCATTCGCCATTTTCGTTAATGAAGTCGGCACCATATCTCATCCATGCCCAATGAGCTTTTACAGACTTGTCCTTTGTAAACATTCCACCTGTAATATGGCCTGGAGAAATCCAGACAGCTTGAGCAGATTTCAGATCATCGGCAACCTCGATAACAGCCGTGGTAAGCGCATGTACAGCCATAATGCCAGGACCTGAAACACAGTCGTTATGATATTTAGCATAGCATCTCAGTATGCCTTCATATCCGTCATAAACCCCCCAGTTCATTTCGACTCTGACATCAGCCTCGTTTTTGGTGAACAGCTCACAAATATCTACATACTTTCCCGCTGTGAGCATATATGCATAGGTGCCCATGATATTTTGAATTTTGGTATATGCCTCACCTTTGAGTATTTTGTTTTCCATTGTTTTCTGATCCATTTAATTACCTCCCTATTTTGCGTTACTTTAATTAAAGGCTTTTCACCTTAACTAACTTAGTTGCAAGTTCTATAGTCAGTGAAACTTTTAAAACACATGGTTATAAAATATATTTCATAACTAACGCAGATTAAATACCATTTTTTCAAGGCACCTTTTAAACTACACTTTTATTTCTATAAATATTCAAAAAATAGTTTTATATTCCATACTGCTCTGCTTCTTCTATTTCAAATGTCTACTACAATTCAGTAAAATAAAAGCAACCACACGACGAATTAAACCTAAAATCTAATACACTTTGTAGTGACTTATTATTGTTATACACTCTTATTACTTTCCAATTGAACATTCAATTCTTTTAATTTTATGATAACTCTAAAAATTCAATTTTAGAAATACGTAAATCTATCATTCAGTTATATCTAATTGATTATGAATCATTGTATTTAATTATATTTCAATCTGTTAATAGTCCACTTTATCTTACAACTTTGGACTATCATTAAACTAAGCAAATTTGTTAAGGGACTCATATTTGTATTGGTGTGAGCCATTTTATAGGCTATTGAAGCCGAAAGAAAATAAGACCGCCGCCAGCCAATCTTTCCTCTAACAATATCTAAGATTTCAAACTACGCGTTCTCCTCTCAGAGAAGTTAACCACAAGAAATGTGTTGCCCCCGTTTTCCACTGGTCCCCTGGTTGGAAATGACTGCGATCATGTTAATGCGAGGTTTATTGACATTGAGCCGAATCACTGGGGTCTTACCTTTTGGTGAAAAGCCTTTTACCTGATATGCATCATTTTGAATACCAGTCTCATCACCCCAATAGATTTCAGCCCATTCTTGTTTGGATTGTTTAACAACTTTAGGATACTCTTCATTCAGCCACTTGCGTACTGCTTCCGGCTTCTGCTCAGGCCTGCTTGGCGGTGACTAAAACTAAATTAAGAAAGTACTGATAAGTCTTATTAGTTTTTGTGATTAATGGTAATATTGACGAGATAGAACAGAAGATGTAATATGAAACCGATGAAAAATTTCTATAAAAAGCGGAGAAATAATAGTTATTTAAAAGGAGGTAATTTGGTTTATCAATAAATAACTGAATATTTGCTAATCTGAATTCGCAATAAAGGTAAAAAAACTTAAGTTACAAATGGACAGCTATCATATATAAATAACTCTTTTAGGAAAAGATGAGAAAGCAACTAGAAGCCGTAAATCACTTGAATTAAGGAGGTGAAGTATACGCTAGGACTGAGAGGCAGGGGTTCAGCTTAAAAGTTGACGAAAATATCGGAATGTTCAGTTTTATGGTCAACTCTGAGGCCGTGTAGTGAATCTGCGCATATAGGGGACTACTAAATAATGGCACCAAATGAAGTGAAGGTTATGAAAAGACTCAGACAAAAGAAACCTTTTCTGGAAGCAACTAGACTTTTTCTTTAAACAGGTCTTACGGCCTTATAAATTTCTAGCCTTTCTGATTATCCTAATGAGTGAAGGCAGTTGTTCAGTGCATTTCATATGGTAGAAAGATTAGGGAAAAGGGGGAAAAATAATGAATGAGAATCAGGTAGTTTATCCAAAGTTTCGTTGGTTTGTCTTCATCGCACTATGCATAGCGACAGCGACAAATGCAGTTTGTTTAATTGCGCCCACGACATTGATAGGTCCAATCTCCAAAGCACTGGGAGTTAGCTTGGGTGAAACTCTTGGCGCAACAATGGGAACTTATAACTTCTTCGGTGCTATTGCCTGTATTGCTGGTGGGTGGTTTCTTGATCGGTTCGGAGTTACGCGGACATGGATTGTATGTCTGTTATTGATGGTCATTAGTTCAGTGCTGATGCCGGTTTTAGGCACTAGTATTACGGGATTGGCCGTGCTGAGATCTATCCAAAGCATCGGCGGCGGCCCAATCATGGGTTCTACAGCTAGACTTGCGGCAGACTGGTTCCCAAAACATGAGCGCGGTTTCGTAACGGGGATTCAAGGTGTAGCCATGGGACTGGGAATAGCGCTTGGTTTTATGCTTGCACCTGGGTTTATGCAACTTACTAATGACTGGGCAATGACGATGGCGTGCGTCAGCATTGTAGGCGTTGTTGCATTGATACTTACCTTTGTTATTGCCTTTGGACCGAAGGCTCCAAAGGTAGAGGTCGAAGAAGTAAAGACGGCTACTGGCTCCGAGAGTGCCTTTATATCGGCGTTGAAAATGCCAGCTACTTGGATGGTAATTGCTTGCGTATTTCTGTCCGGTTGGATATATCAAGCGTTCAATGACATCGTGCCAAGCTATATTGCGATTGATTTGTGGAAAAATTGTTCAAAGGCAGTTCGAAAATGGTGGTCTTCATTTCCTTTATCGTCTTTGCGGTACTTAATTTCGCGATTAAGCTTGATCCTATAACTGCCAGTGGATCAACATTACTAGTTTGCCTGGTTGTGACAGGGTTCTTCCTTGCAATGCTTACTCCAGTGTCAATGGCATTTATTGCCAAGAATTATCCAGAACACATTACCGGTAAGCTGGGTGGGTTAGCACAAGGGCTGAGCATGTTCGGAGGCACAGCAGGTGTCGCAGCTGGTGCAACTGCTCTGCATATGACTAACGCGTATCAGATGCCAATCAACATCGTAATTATCATTGGAATTCTTGGTTGCTTATTTGCTCTGGGTCAGAACCCCCCCAAGGTTTTCCAGAGTTCAAAGACTCATACAATGTAAACCTTTCGCATGAAAGGTTTCTAAGCTGATAGGATAAAGTAAAGGTAATTTCGCAAAGAGCCGATAGCGTTTTTATAATCCCTGACTCCCAGAAATGTATACAGGCACCCCAACCTTACACTGATTAGACAACTTATATCATCATCTTGGAGTAAACAAAGAAGAATGGGCAATGGAATTGAAGCTATACAGGGATAACCACCCGCATAGCTTCAATTTCATTGCCCTATTAATCAACTAACCCTAAGCGTTTACGCGAGAAGCCACTATAGATAGCTCCCAGCGGATTATTAGCCAGCACACGGTCTTTAACAGCCAAAGTGGAAACCGGTGCCTTAGAATGAAGACCAAATATCATATCGTGACCTACACAAAGACCAACGGTAAAATTGATTTCCGTAGCCGCATCGTTTAGTATTTGGGCCTGAATAGTCGGATTACACATGACATCGGCTTTTTTGTTTTTATAGTGTTCTGGGTTAAACTGCTGCTTGCCAACGCCACAGACTTTACAGCACACCGAATGTACAGTGAAATATTTTTGGAAGTACTGCACAATATATTTGGCTTCATCCGCCAATCCCATACAAAAAGCTACTCCTATGTTTTCACACCCCATGGCCTGGCAAAACTTGACGCTTTCTTCTAACCTCGTCAATAGCTCCCCTTCCCCTTTGGCGGCAGCAAGAATAATTTGCTTATCTTTTTCCGTATAAACCGCTTCCACTTGTTCAAAGGTTAATTGAGTGCAGTTTTGGCCGAAGCGGCATTTTTTTTCTTTACATGATGCACATTGCATAGAACTCTCTCCCTTAAAATTCTATATGTATGATACATACCAAAGTATCATCGCCCACAAAAACAAATTCGAGGTAAATCAAACATCTTAGCTAAACCGGCAGCAGTTACACCATAATATATGATCGGTTTTCCTTGCTCTAATTCCCGGTAAGTATCATTAACCAATACACTTCCTGTTGACAATACGATATCGGCCCAACGAGCATTTTCTACATTTTGAACAGCACTCTCAATCCGTACCCCACAACGGATTTGTCCTATATTATCTGGATTGAGATCGGTTACACGCAATTCAAAAGCTGCATCTGCCAGCGCCTGAATAAGGCCGGGTTGCAGGCCGATAAAGGCTATCTTCGGCTGTTTATACCGGGTTTTGATATACTCCGGTAATTGTTTCGCACACATAGCCGGTTCTTTATCTTTACAGTGAACCGTTGCTGCTACTTGTCCCAGGCTTCTCATAACAGCATTGAGGGTGGCCACAAATACCGCCCGCCGGAAATTTGTATCGAGAGGCATTTGCAGCACTTCACCTATACTTCCGGTAAATCTCCCGGCTTGGTCGGTAAAAGCTTGGCCAATTCCGTCTCTAAAGCGAGCCTCCATCATTACTTCTTTTCCCGTTAATAAAGGATAATCATCCCGGTCAGGTCTACCAATAGCCTCTTCCGGGGCAAGATCGCGGGCAGAAACAATAGAAACCGTTTCATTGTCCGGCCACCCACTATTCTTTACTATTTGACTAAGTTGTTTTCTGGCCTCTTCCAGTAGAGTCATAATACGCCTCATCCTCCTTACTCCAGTCATTACATAATTTTAGTCTATAGTCTTATTTTACTCTTACCGACATCTTCTGACCATTCTTAATGAGTTGCCACATACCCGCACACTGACTTACCCCTTGGAAGATAGCCTCCCTGTTTGCCGAAAGCCATCTTGTACCCGAGAGAACGGTAACCCCAGAACCCTGAAAAGCTTCTGGATACATCGGTGTGCTGGAACCCACCATAACCACATCACGTGCTCTACTACAATACGTTAACAACTTTTCCAGCGTACCATTAATTAGTGACGTACTACTAATGTACACTACCTGACATTCAGGTAGAAGATCTGGCTCTCTCGTTTCCGGATACACCCCTTCAGAACATTCTCCCCGTTCAAATACCAACAAATTTTTAACCTTTCCTTTAAGATTAGTAATAAGAGGACCGATATAACCAATCATTCCCACGGTATCTGTAGGTTTAGTTTCCACCGCAAACATTGCGTCAGCATCTTGCAGATTATCAATTTGCTCCAACTTATCAAATTCAGCAACAGAATTTAATATCGCTAAACCTATGGCAACCGGCAACACATTTTTCCCTTTTAAAGCCCATTCGGCAATTTCCTTAGCATCCTTTCCCAAAAGTTGACCAGCCTCTGGAATTGCAGTGCAGCCATGACCAATGTCGTCTCTTAACACATAGGTTACCCCTAGCGAACCGTCGTCCAACTCAACCATCAGTAAATTCAGCCCAACTCTAACTTCTCGTATTCTTTTCCCCGAAAGTTTTGGCAAAGCCAATTCATAAATACGTTCCAGAATCATACAAAAACCTCCTTTCACTAAATTTTACCATTCTTTCGTTGATTAGGTAAGATTAAATCCAATATCTGTTTGGATACAATTAAATCGATGCAGGCTATTTTTAACCCGCATCGATTCTTTTATTTAGTGATTGCAGTCATGCCCTTCATGATCGTGATTACAAGTAGTTCCAGCATCGATAAGCCTACCATGCAAATATAGTTCAACCAAATTTTCTGGAGTATCGGACGGCGCACCGCCCAAAACTTTGATACCGCGTTGCTCAAAAATCGCCTGAGCCGCTTCCCCCATGCCACCAACAATAATATCGGTACAACCCTTGTCAGCTACCCAATTAGGAATAACACCTGGAGCATGAGGCGGCGGAGTCAATTTTTCCTGCGCCGTAATTTTTCCGTCATTTACAGTAACCATCGCAAATTGTTCACAATGACCGAAATGAGCACATAGTTTTCCACCAGCTAAAGGAATCGCAATTTTCATAGTTAAGTCATCACCTTTCTTATTTTGGTTATTTGAGTTCAGTTGATTGAGCATATTATCTACAATATGCTGCATATCCTCTTTAGTATGACCAGTTAAGCTGTCTATACCTCGCCCGGCATCACCGGCGTCAACAACCCCCGGGTCAATAGGCAAACGGCCAAGGAAGGCAATATTACTGGCAGCAGCGGTTTTCTCACCACCTCCGCTTTTAAATATTTCATGTTTCTTACCGCAGTCCGGACAAATAAAACCACTCATGTTTTCAATCATCCCGAGAATTGGCATATTAACCTGCTGACAGAATTTAATAGATTTACGCACATCGGCCAGAGCAATTTCCTGCGGCGTAGTTACAACAACAGCCTGACAGCCGGTAACCGTCTGCGCTACTGTTAGAGGTTCATCGCCTGTTCCTGGCGGACTGTCAATAATGAGAAAGTCCAAAGGCCCCCAGGCGACATCGGCTAGGAACTGCCTAATAATGCCGATTTTTACCGGTCCGCGCCAAATCAACGGGTCATCCGGCTGCTCCAACATGCCTTGAATAGTCATGACTTTCAGGTTATCCGTATATTGGTATGGCAGAATGCTTTCTCCTATTACATTGATTCTAAGACCAGTAAGTCCTAATAATCCGGCAATACTTGGGCCGTGGACATCGACATCCAATAGACCCACTTTATAACCCTGGCTACTCAAAAACAGAGCCAGGTTAGTGGCAACCGTGCTTTTACCAACCCCCCCTTTACCACTCATAACCACTATTTTGTACTTAACATTTTGTAAAAACTCACTAATTTTCTCACTTTGCTGATCAAATTCAGTATCTTGCGTTTTGCACCCCACGTTACATACATCTCCTTATTATCTTTTAACTTCTATTGCATTAGAAACAGTTATAGGCAATAGTTTACCAGCAAGATAAGCCGCTAAAGCCTCTTTCACTGTACCTGCCATTTCACCAAACGAGTACATTTTAACATGTCCCGCATCAAGAACCTTAAACGCTTTTGGCCCGACATGGCCGGTAAGGAGCACCTCTGCTCCTGTTTTTATTAGGTTCTGTCCCGCTTGGATTCCAGCTCCATGAGCAGCTTCCACATTCTGCGTGTTCGCCAACGCCTCCCATGTATCTGTTTCCTGGTCATAGATCACAAAGTAATCGGCGCGACCAAACCGAGAGTCAATGGCTGCCGTCTTGTCATTATCATGAGCTGTAATTGCGATTTTCATAATAGTATCCCTCGCTTTTTTATTTTTTTATAGAATTTACTTTATCAAAAAGGCGGTCAATAATGGAAGCAGTCGGCGCTATGTTTAGTAACTTAGAAAGGTTATACCACAACTCTAATATTTTTTCTTGAACCTCATTTTCAGAAATCTCCATTACCGTTTTTCCTTTTTGCAATGCAGTTCTAAATACATCATTGTAAGGTATTTTACCGACAATCGGAATTTCATTTTTATTACACCAAGCAATGATTGTGTGCGTATTGGTAGTATTGATTGTTGCTTTATTAATACACACCGCAAGCGGCAATTGAAAGTGCCTTGTTAATTCCCACAAACGCTGTAAATCATGCAGGCCGGATAATGACGGTTCCACTACTGCCAAAGCCAAACTAGCTCCTGACATAGCAGCTATCGCTGGACAACCAATTCCCGGAGGACCGTCGATAATTACCAACGGTAATTTTTTAGTTTCAGCAAGCTGCTTCGCCTCTTGTCTTACTTTGCTTACCAATTTACCGGAGTTTTCAATCGCTAATCCCAGTTCAGCGTGAATTAACTTACCAAAGCGAGTCTTGGAAACATACCATTGACCGGCTTCTTTCTCTTTCATATTTATGGCACGCTTTGGACAATTAAGTGCACATACCCCGCACCCCTCACAATTCAACGGGGCAGTAATTACACCATTATCAATCGCTTTAAATCGGCATAGTTCGCTGCATGTACCGCATTGCGTGCAAACCTTTTCATCAACAACCGGCTCAAAACCAGCCGTGAAACTATGCGTTTTGCTTACAACGGCCCCGCTTATCAAATGGAAATTTGCCGCATCTACATCACAATCCACAAGAACTTTTCTTGGAGCAAGATACGCAAGAGCAGCGCTTATACTTGTCTTTCCTGTCCCGCCTTTGCCACTGACAATTACAAGTTCCTTCATGCCTTTCTCTCCCTCCCTACACATTGTATTTGCCGCCAAATATCTTCAGCAATTGTTCGATTTTCAAGGGAGATCTTACCGTTAGAGTATTCCCTGGCAAACGAATGACTGTAGGGAATCTTTGCTACTACAGAAATGCCACGGCTATGGCATAACTCTTCAATAGCTTCATCGCCATCGCCACCATCGTTCTTATTGATAACAACTCCGGTACGAAGGTTTAGTAACTGCGTAATATTTATGGCTAAAGCCAAATCATGCCGGCCAAAGGGTGTTGGTTCTGTCACCAAAAGACAATAATCACTGTCCTTGACTGCACTAACCATTGAACACGAAGTTCCCGGAGGACAATCAACAATAACCTCTCCCTCGATAGTACGCGCCTCTTTAAGCAGTGCTTTGATAAGCGGCACCCCGCTTGGAACTCCGATGTTAAGTAACCCACTCATAAGCCGTGTTCCCGCAACAGTTGTTGAATAGCCGGAGGAGACTATTCCAATAGGTTTTTCCGCTTCACTAATTGCTCCTTGCGGGCACTTCAACAAACAACCGCCGCAACTATGGCACAACTCGTCAAAAACCATGGCTTTACCTCCCACCACGGCAATCGCGTTAAAAAAACAGGCTTCAGCACACACCTCACAACCACTGCACTTTTCATTATCAATCCCTGGAACCATAATGGTGACAACTTTTTCTTGCTTTTGTTCAGTCTTTAAAAATAAGTGACAATTCGGTTCTTCAACATCACTATCAATTACTGTAATTCCAGGACGTTCCGATGCTAATAGTAACGCCAATGATGTTTTTCCGGTACCCCCCTTGCCACTGGCAATGCTGATACGCACAAAGAAGCCTCCTTTACGAAATATATTTCATAATTCCTGCAAATTTTTTACTTAGATCTATTCTATCTTAGGTTAGATACCGTATGTCCTTGTTAAGTAATCCTGAATCGCCGCTTTTAGAGCCGCAACACCCATATTAGAACAATGCTGCTTTTCTTCCGGTAATCCTTCCAACGCACTAACAACCTCTTGTTCTGTAATCTGTAATGCGTTATCAATACTTTTTCCTTGGGCAAGAACTGTCGTCATACTAGCACAGGCGATAGCTGCACAGCAGCCAAAAACAAGAAACCGTATTTGGGTAATAATGCCACCTCGAACCTGGATATACATCTTGACATTATCACTGCAGCTTTCTCCTGCGATTCCCATACCATCCGGTTCTAATAGGAATCCAACGTTTTGAGGCATCATAAAATGTTCCATAACCTTTTCCGAATACATTTTATTCTCCCCCTTATACGCTTTCTCAAAAAGCGTTTCAACTTATGAAATATATTTCACAATCAACGCAAATACATACCGCACAACGAAGTATGTCAAATATCATTTTATCGCTGCCGCATCACTGTATCCGAGTTACATTCCGGGCACTGCATATCCCTGCCACTTTGACCATTGCCGTGTGGAACCTCCCACTCATGACTGCACTGCCGGCAAATAAATTGCCGCATTTCCTCTTTATGTGGATGGTTAATCCGATAAGAACCACCTTCAATAGTAAGTGCCTTTCCCTGCCACAACGCCGTTGCCACTTTTCGATGGGCTCTAGTAATTAGCCTATGAAAAGTTGGCCGGGATATACCCATTTTTTCCGCAGACTCGCCTTGGTCCAGCCCTTCCATATCAAAGAGTCTCATAGCTTCCATTTCTTCTAAGGCAAGTACAATTTCATCGAGGTTCCGCATGGGAACTCCCGCCGGTTTAAAGTTCGTAACCGTAGGTAACAATTCTATCCGACGTTCTTTACGTGGCCTTCCCATTAAACACCTCATATTATGAAACATATTTCACTTATAATATAGTATTCTCCTTCTTCTTTGTCAATATTTATTTAATTCCAAATCAAAAATATCAATTTAATTCCGACAATTTTATTATAATTAATTTATAAGAGTAAGAATAGTTTTTTATTTCACAAACTTAAGATTATACGTTATTATTAAATGCAATAAGTTTCAGTTAGATCCTTTCAATATCGTTTTGTTATGAAATATATTTCACAGCTAAACCTAAGTATCTCAAGAAATTCAAACTTGTCTTTTTAAGGAGGCCATTTCTGTGCAATATCCGCATCTCTTAACGCCGCTCAAAGTCGGCAACACAACCTTTCGTAACCGCATTTTTACCGCTCCGATCACCTTGCATTCCTTGCAAGCCAATGAGCCTTATCCCACCGAAGCAGTAATTACCCATTTTGCTAACAAAGCAAAAGGCGGCGCAGCCTGCGTCACTTGCTCAGGCGTAAGTATTTTCCCGGTAACCAATGAAGATCATCTCAACTATGATGTATACAACAAAGCTCCCCGACACTATCTCGCTCAACTGGCAGACCGTATCCACTTTTACGGAGCCAAAGCATCCATGGAACTGGGAGTTGGCGGCGTAGTCGGGGGAAAATATGCCGTTAGTGACGGAGCGCCGTTAATGACCGGCGGACTAGGAAAAGAAATGCCGGAAGAAGAAATGGAACGTATCGCCAACGGCTATGCATATGCCGCTGAAGCATTAAAAAGCGTTGGGTTCGATATGGTATTACTCCATTTTGGACATGCTCTTCTCGTAGGACAATTTCTCTCCCCGCTAACCAACAAACGTACAGACAAATATGGCGGCAGTCTCGAAAATCGAGCCCGTTTTCCGCTTATGATTATCGACCGGATTCGCGAAAAAGTCGGACGGGATTTACTCCTGGAAGTTCGCATAAGCGGCGCAGAATTTGAACCAGGCGGAATTACCATCGAAGAATCCATTGCCTTTACTAAACTGATTCAGGATAAAATTGATCTTGTTCATGTTTCCGCCGGTATGCATAATCCAAAATGGATGACAGTAACGCATCCGTGCGGATTTCTGCCACCCACTCCCAATGTATTTCTTGCAGAAGCTGTAAAAAAGGCCAATGTGAAAATTCCCGTTGTCACGATCGGCGGCATTCAGGATCTAGGTGGTGCCGAAAACATTCTGGCAGACGGAAAAGCCGATATTGTTACTATGGCCAGAGGGTTTATAGCCGACCCCAACTTGGGTGAAAAAGCCTATAGTGGACACGGGGATGACATCACCCCCTGCATTAAGTGCATGCGCTGCTTAGATAGCGCCGTATGGGAATATCACTTCGTTTGCTCAGTCAATCCGGAAATAGGCTTGGAACATAAACTACCCGTTTTAGTTCAACCGGCTACCGCAAAGAAAAAAGTTGTTGTCATCGGCGGCGGCCCCGCCGGTATGAAAAGCGCCTTACTTGCAGCAGAGCGTGGTCACGAAGTTACTTTATATGAAAAAAACAATGTTCTGGGCGGGGCATTATCCTTCGCAGAATTTGTCGCCTTCAAATATGATTTAAACCGCTTTAAAGAGTACCTCGTTCACCAAGTAGAAAAGTCGAGTATCCAAGTAAAACTAAACACTCAAGCAACCCCCGACCTTTTACAAACTGAAAATGCGGATGTTATTATTGCAGCACTTGGCGCATCACCAGTCATACCCAATATTCCAGGAATAGACGCTAAAAATGTTTTACTGGCAGTGGACTGCTATGGTAAGGAGAGCGAACTCGGACAAAGTATTACTATTATTGGCGGAGGTCAAGTCGGCTGTGAAACCGGTTTACATCTAGCGAAACTAGGTAAAAAAGTAACTATTGTAGAGATGCAGCCTGAGCTGGCTATTGATGCCTCTCCCACTCACCGTACTGAGCTATTGCTGAAACTCGACGAAGAGAAAAACCTGCATTCCATTACCTCATCGCAGTGTACCTCAATTACCGATACAGGCATCTTTTATGATGCCCATGACAATACAAAACAAATGCTTGCAGCCGATACCGTCCTAGTTGCTGTGGGCATGAAAGCCAATGAACAAGAAACCGAATCCTTCCGCGCATTCGCTAAAAGATTTGTTGCGATAGGCGACTGTGTTCGTCCAGCGATTGTGGAAAAAGCAATCTCAAGTGCTTTTTGTGCGACTGTGCAAATCTAAGAGACTCTTTAGTAAGCGAAAATAATATTCTCTCAAACTTCTATTGTAACCCTGGATATGAATGCGCGAATCTTTTGCATCCTTATCCAGGGCTTTCATTTCCCTTCGGGCATTGTTTCAACTGATTTTTCAGCAGATTTGCGGTTATTTCAGCAGCACCCCGAACATATTTAGCACATAAGGCAATATGGTCTTCCGGTACGTTTTCCCCTTTTTTAGTCAACACCCGGCAACACGTTGCTTTAAATCTTTTTTTAAACTCATCATGCAACTGTTTTGTCATACTAAAGACCAATTCTTCTGATTCATCCGCACTATTCCGGCCAGTTGCCAGACTAAGCACCATAGCGCTGCCTGTAATACAGCCACAGCAACACTTAGCACCGCCTAATCCTACTGCAAAACCGGAGGCAATTTTATACAATTCAGGAGGTAAACCTAAATCTAAGTTTTCGCTAAACGCTTTTAGAATAGCCTCACTACAATATAAGCCGCCGTACATAAATTCTTCTACAGCTTCCTCAATACACTGCTCTAATATTTCCACGCCTTCACCCCACGTCTCCCTTGCCGGGAGCATACTTATACTAATCGTCACTTAAATAATACTTTGAAAACTTTCATTTAAGAAATACTTTAATCATCTATCTGTTATACCCAATTAGGTATAAATTACCAAATTAATAAGCAACTAATCTTTCGTTTGATTACCATAACGTCTTAAACAAGAACTGTATACAACTCTTTGGGCAAATATAACTACAAAGGAGGAAAGCGGCACGCCTTCCTCCTCCAATTACTATACTCTATTTAATGAGTACTGAATGAATCGTAAAACCTTGCCAAACCTGAGCTTACGAAAGAAATGTAGTATAATAAGTGCAAGGAAAACAATAAAAAAGGCTTAAAA
>JAGGAB010000033.1 GCA_017889705.1 Bacillota bacterium
TTGTGGCTGCCATTCGTTTAAGCCAGGCAACAATGCGCAATATTAAACAAAATCTCTTCTGGGCGCTTGTCTATAATTCAGTAGGTATTCCCATCGCCGCCGCAGGGTATTTGTCACCTGTACTGGCAGGAGCCGCCATGGCTTTCAGCTCTGTGTCGGTAGTTACTAATGCCTTGCGGTTAAAAAGTTTTCAGCCGTATGTCCCAAACCATGTAAAATAAGTGAGGAGAGGATATTATGAATATTAGTATTGAGCAAGCTGCTCACGATTATATTATGAAAAAGGACAGGAATAAAGCGATAACGCTTACTGTTGCCAGGCGTCCCGGCAGCTGCTGAGGTGGCGGCCGCGAGGTGCGGCTCCCGTCGGTGCGACTGGGAATCGATGAGGAAAAACGATATGCCTATCAGCAGGTCCATATCGAAGGCATTACCGTTTTCTATGCTGACAGTGTGTTTGAAAGTTTTCCAACCATTAATGTAAAGCTGGAAAAAATATTATTTTTTAAAAGGCTGGTTGCAACTGCCAAATAGGAAAATAATATAGAGAATACAGGCCGGGGAGGTGAAGAATATGAGCCAGTCAGGCGAGATTATTTTGAAGATTGAGGGCATGTCCTGCGGTCATTGCAAAATGAGTGTGGAAAATGCGCTCAAAGCTGTTGCCGGCGTGACAAGCGCCAGTGTTGATCTGGAAAAGAAACAAGCGCTTGTTACCGGTACTGCCGACCGTGCAGCACTTGTTGAAGCTGTGGAAGATGTTGGTTTTGAGGTAGTATAATTCTTAAAAGCCGTTAAACACGCAAAGGTTCTCAAAAAGGAGCTTTTGCGTGTTTTATTCTTCCACGCATTTAGGCGATAACTGAAGGATTTATTTATGATGTAGTAGAATAACTTGTAACTATAATTATGCATATTTCGACATGTATGCTACCGGGAAATGTTTGCGGCGCACCCGAAATGGCATCAGGGAAAAGGCGGTGACGGCAGGATCGAAGCGAAGACAGTTAGCGAAGATATGGCTATAGAAGACTGCTTGCGTCACGCTGCCGCATTGTGCCAGCAGGATTTGCGCAAGCATCAAAACGAAGTCCGGCGCATGCGCCAGGAGTTAGAAAAGTTTACTGAAAAACAGGACGAAATCCAGGAAGAATATACTGTCATTACCAAAGCACTTGCGGCATATCAAGAAGCGTGCCGAGAGATAACTGCCGGTGAGGTTGAATGTGGCCGGCAACTGCAGGCTTTAAGTCGGCGGCAGCAAAGCTTACAGGAAGAATATGCGCTAAACCGGCCTGCGCAGTCGGCAGACAGTCCTGAGTTGGCAGAACAACGTAACAAGCTCGGGCAACTGCTTACTGCCAAACGTGAGACTCAAGCGGTGATTGCTGAAAATCTTACGAAGCTCGAGACGCTGACAGAACGGTTAGCCAACCTTTTGGAGCAAGCTACGCTGCCCAATCAGCAGAAAAAAATACAAGAGGATATTGTTGATCTGGAAACCCAGCTCAATTATCTTGAGCGGGAAAAGCAAAAACTGATAAAATGCCTGTCACTGCTTACTGCACAAAAACCTGAGGCATATGTACTGCTAGACGGCAGCCGGGAAGAACAAGCAGCTACTGTGGCGCAGTATAATCAATATCTTGTGGATTTTGTGGCGGCTGTTCAAAAAGTTGAACGCCAGCAGCAGGTGCCGATAGCAGCTTTTTTACAGCAGGATATCAGTAGTCTGCTTGACGGGATTAATACCTTAAAGCAGCGTCAGGTTGATCTTAGATCTCCGGAAATCGATACCATCAATCAGGTGCGGGAATTATCACATGTACTTGAAGATATGGCTCAAGATTATGGTTGGACCACAAGTTTGCTCAAACCTGATAAGCAAGGAGTTATGGTTAATCTTCACAGTATCGGCCAACTGCGGCAGACTGCTAATGATTTGCTGGTTGTGGCGCCGCCAGGATTATTGGCTAAAATGGGCCTTTGCGCGCAATGGAAAAAGAGCTTGTTTGATTTAATCATCAAAGCCAAGTCAATGGAGGAACTGGCATATTCGCCAGAGGCTCTCCGCCGGCAGATCAGGACTGAACTGGAGAATGTTCTTTTACAGTGCCGGCATCTTACACAGCGCATTTATGAAACTTCTTATAGGCATCTTTCGGCTTGCGGTCATTCACTGGATCAGGCCTATAACAAAATTGCGGTCGAGCTTACCGACCTGACCAAACAATTGCTAAAAACCAGTAAAGAGGCGCAGTCTGTGGGTGAAAGCTCCCATTCTCCTGTAAGGGAAGATGAGCTTAAATTACGTCACGATCTTGAAAAAACCGAGAATAGGCTGCAGGAACTGCGTCATACCTTACGGCAGCAAGAAGAGGCGATTAGTGAAAGCCGGCAGGCAATGCAGGAAGATGGCGCGGCGGTTGGGCTGGACTTCAGCCAGGAACAAGCTGACGATGAGCTTGTTAAGCAGACTGAGGAGCTAGAGCAACAAAGGCAGCAAATGCTGAGCAGGCTGGAGGAAAAACGGCGGCAGCTTACGGCAGTGGAGAGTACAGCTAAGTCTGCTAGTGACAAACTGACAGAACTGCGTGCGGAGAAAGCAACTGTTGCTGCGAAAATTACCAGTATCGGCAAGCAACTAGAAGACAAGCTGTGTGTGGATAATGAAATCAGAATTTCGCTGGTAACAGAATGGATAAAACGGCTGCAGGAACACCGACCGGAGAGCAGGGGGGCTGTGGCTGACCGGATAACTGCTACCCGCTTACCAGGTCGCAGGGAAAACAAAGTAGCCGGTGTTGAGAATATTGCGCTAGGGTTAGCTAACAAAGAGCCAGGCCTAATGCTGCTGGAGATACGGGAATGGCTGCTGCCTGCCGCTGTTATAGGAGTGGGATTTACGCTGGAAGGCAGCAGGCAGTATAGCGCCACTGAAGAATTTATTATGAAGTGTATGGCTAGCGGCCTAAGTGCGCTTGGCAGCAAAGCGGGAATTGCCGAGCTGCTAAACCTGCCAGCCGAGCTAGTTGCCGGCAGTATCGAAAGTCTCTGCGAAGCTTGCCTTGTCAGGGAATGCTCTGATGGTGGGGAAACCCGCTATCAATTGACCGAAGCAGGGCGGGAAGTCTGTCATACCGGTCAGCTTGCAACTGAACTATTTAGCGGCACAGCGGTTATTATGCTAAATGCCCAGTATGAGCTGCTGGATGCTTATAAGGAAGAGTCGGATAGTGGCTGCGCTGACGGCACTTTGCCACTTTTTCGCTATTATAACCACCAGGAGGAGCAGGCGCTGCGCAATTACTTCCCGGCTGACAACCAGGAAGTCAGCCAGAGCGTACAGGGTAAACTACAGAAATGGTATACTATTCCCCAAAATGACTATAAAACCGTAATAACCGGACTAGAGTATAAACAGGACTGCAAGCTGCGATTTGCCGAAATCTGGTTGTATGACGCTTTAAAAAATCAGGTTTTTTGTCGGGTGTGGAATTTTGCCAAGCAAGAATTTTGTGAAAAACTCGAGTTTGCGCTGCATTCACTGGAAGGCAGACAACGGTTTGAACAGCTGCAAGCCGCTTGCAGCGCCAATACACCAGGAGCGGCGGTGCTTAAAGCGGTACAAAAGCAAGAGAATGCGGCTGCGGGAGCGCCCGGGTGGGAAATACTGTACGGTATAAACCGGCGTAATGCCTGGCTGAAAGCGCTTACTGACCTGCAGGCAGTTATGGTGCTCATGGTGCCTGATCTTGGTGAACTAGTAGCAGATAGCGAGCTCATAAAACACTTGCGCAATGCTGTTAGCCGGGGCAGTGTTATTTTTGTCGGCTGGGGAATTGCCGGACATAGTGCCGGTGAGCTGCAGACACCTGCTGCAGCAGCGGCCGAAAGGTTGAAAACCATATTGGATGCAGATGGTTTGCCGGGAGTATTGCCTTTTCAGGTAGGCAAGCTTGACAGTCATTGCTTGTTGGTGGATTCCCGCTACTGTCTGCTGGACGGGCTGCCTTATGAGCAGTACAGCGGTCAACAAACAGCACGTAGTCAGCCGCTTATCAAGGTGCTTGATAAACAAAGAATAACCGAGCAGAGTGTTAATTGGCAGGGCGTGTTGTTGAAACAATTGGAGACTCAGCTGCTATCAGGCTGCCTGGAAGACGAAGCTGCCTGTTTCACCTGGTTTTATGCGTTATTAAAACTAAGCGAACACCGGTATATCCGTGAAGTTCTGGCCGATGAGGCACTAGCCAAGGTAATGACCGGTCATGCTGACAATATGCTGTTTAAGCTCTTGCTGGTATATGTTAAGGCGGAAAGTTATGACTTCGGGTTTTCCCTGATAGTGGCACAATTGGCCGCCAAACCGGATAGTTATGCCAAATTGACATATTGGCTGGACAAATTGCGTATCCGTAACCCCAAGGCCTATAATAAGATCACACTTGCTGCCAAATCTGTGTTAAAACGTAGATAAGAACAAACGGTTTGTTATACCTAAAGACTTCTTAAAGAAATAAAACCGGCTTGATTCCCTATGAGAATCAAGCCGGTTTTTGTATCTGCGTTGGTAACAGCGAGTGAACGCAGCGTAATTAGGCATGCGAGGTGCTATTACAATCCAGACAATTAAATTAATAGAAGAAAATAAAGTTGGCAACTACAATGGTTATTAGTGCACCAATCATCGGAATCGCTGTACGTTTCACAACATCAAAGGGCGATACTCCGCCCATGCTGGAAGCTACAACAATAACGGCGGTGATGGGGGAAATAGCGCGTGCGGCGCTGGCAGCAAAGTGCATTGGCAATAACATTACTACCGGTGCGATCGACATTTTGCTGGCAACAGTCGGTGTTAAGGCGGCAAAAGCAAAGAACGGAGCATTGCCTGAACCCATAACAACAGACGAAACTGCGATAATTCCGATCATAACCAGAATCATGCCTGCTGCGCCAAAGCCGGAGGATTGTGCCGAAGCAATAATGGCATCAATGGTGCCGATGGTCATAAGGCCTTTGGCAAACGTTTCACCGGCGACAATCAAAGTGATAACATTGGCCATTTGCATGCCAAGACCATCAAAAAAGGATTGGATATCGCCCATAACTTTTTTGCCGTCACGGTAACGGATATATTCGAAGATCATACCAATGGCAACACCGATAAACATAGCTTTGATAATGTCCATTTTAATCCAGCTGATCCAGAGGCTGCTGAAGGCTAGGATTAAAAACAGCGGGAGGGTCGGCAGAATTGCATAAATCATTGGTGGCAGTTTTTCTTCGGTTTCAGCTTTTTCAATTTCAATCGCTTGTACTACATGGCCGTCGCGTTTATCCATCCATTTTTGGGTAACAAAGTGGAGGATGGCAACAATCGGAATAACAACAGCAGCAATAGGTACCTGATAATTAGTCCAATAGAGAACCGGATCAATACCGGCAGTTTGTGCTGACAGGATGGTGCCGGTGTCACTGGGGCTCCAGTCGAGACAGAGGGTTGTGGCGATAGCGGCAGTTGCCGACAAACGGCTGACCCCTAAGCTGACAAGCACTGGGAACATGGTTACCATGAGCAGCATGGCAAGTCCTGAGGCGCTGTTAATGCATAGACCCAAAAACATACCGGTAACCCAGGCACCTGCTAAAACGATATAAGGAGATTTTAGAGCCAAAAGCGGTCTGATGGTCAACTTTACCAGCGCTTTGCTTGCGCCGATATGGTCCATATAGCGGGCAAAACCGCCAACAGCCATAATGTTAAGACCAAGTCCGGCTGCGCGGGAACTCATGGTTTGTTTGATGAATTCAAAGGCGTCAAACAAAACAGAGCCGGTGCTGCTTTTGGCAGGCAAAATCTGGCCAAGACCAAGAGCCACAGCCAAAAACATCAGGATCATACCACCCATAAACAAAACAGGCTGCGGCTTATATTTTTTTACAATGAGAAAACCTACCCAAAAGGTAACGAGTAAAGAAATAACAATACCCAAAATAGTAACCTCCTACGCTTAATTAATTTCTTGCCAGTCTTTTACATCAGTAATCCCAAGTCCTGGGGCTTCAGAAAGAATAATTTCATTTTGGGCAAAACTTACGCCCCCGACAACCGGATCTTCCGCCAATAACACAGCGGCATCCAAATCGGCTCTGGTTACAATTTTTTTACCTGCAGCCAGACTGGCGGCGGCAGTAATTCCTACTTTGCTCTCCAGCATACAGCCCAGCATACACTGAATGCCGAGAGTTTCAGCAAAATTGGCAATTTTTACGGCATTATGGAGACCGCCGGCTTTCATCAATTTGATATTAATTAAATCGCAAGCCGACATGGACAGAAGTTTGAAGACTTCATAGGTTCCAAATGCCGACTCGTCAGCCATAATATCGGTTTCTACCCGGTCGGTAACATACTTTAAGCCGTCAAAATCGTGAGCTTTAACTGGTTGCTCAATAAGTTCGATATTGAGGCCGAGCTGTTCAAACTTACGGATAATGCGGACAGCTTCTTTGGGTGACCAGCCTTGATTGGCATCAAGCCTGATTTTTACATCATAGCCGACAGCCTTGCGGATGGCCTCAACCCGCTTGCAGTCCATAACTACATCAGTGCCGACTTTCAGCTTTAGTTCAGTATAGCCTTCCGCAATAGCGGCAAGCGAATCCTGTACCATTTCTTCCGGGTCATTGACGCTGATGGTCAAATCGGTTGTCAGCTTATTGCAATAACCGCCAAAGAGTTTATAAAGCGGTATATTGTAGAGTTGGCCGAATAAGTCATATACGGCAATATCCAGAGCTGCTTTGGCCGAACTGTTATGCAGCATTGCCATATCCAGTGTTGTCATAATCCCTTCCAGGTTGTCAATATCCATGCCAATCAGCTTGGGACCCAAGGTGTCGCGAATGGCGGCTACAATCGAGTCCTGGCTGTCGCCGGTTATTACTGCCGTAGGGGGCGCATTCCCATAACCGACTGCACCGGTATCGGTTATAACTTTAATAATAATATCTTCTGCTGAATTTACCTGGCGCAGCGCGGTTTTGAAAGGCTTTTTTAACGGGATGCTTACTTTGCCGATTTTGATTTCTTTGATTTTCAAATATACATTCCTCCTTCCTGTTTTTATTCATAATACGATTGTCGATATTGTATGTCTACAAGAGACATGCCCTTGAGCATATATTTGACATGTTTAGCATAATTCCTTCTGCCGGAGAGGCATTACTTAACCTAAAGTTAACGTTGCCATAACATGACTTCTTTGGCGAAAAATGTATAATTATTAATGAGATATTTTCATGAGGAGGAAGACTTTTGAAAACACAAGTACGGACAGCGCTGGCGGCGTCATTATTTTATCTGGCGGCGTCAATAACCACTCCCGGATTTGCAGCAAATAATGATAGCCATACCGGCGAGTTGACATTAAAACATTTGTCCAGCTATGCCACTGGTTTTTCCAACCCTGATGGCGGTGTGGCAGAAATAGTAAAGTTTAATCCGGACAATAAAAAAATGTACCTGGTAAATGGTATGACCAAAACTGTTGATATTGTCACACTTACTGCTGATGGTACAACCAAATTTAATGCGGCGACAGATCGGATTGATGTCAGTAAAACCATTGCCAGCTTTAATTTTGGTGATATCACCAGCGTGGATGTCAACACCAAACACAAAATTATTGCACTGGCAGTTCAGGAAGCCGATTATAGCAAAGCCGGGGCAATAGTAATCCTGGATTATAACGGCAAACTAATCAAACATGTGGCTGCCGGAGTTCAACCTGATATGGTTACCTTTACCCCTGATGGCAATAGTATTTTGACGGCTAATGAAGGAGAACCGCGCTTAGGGTATGAAGCTGGGTCTGTAGATCCTCAAGGTTCGGTAACAATTGTTGATTTACGCAAAGGTGTGGAAAAGGCCACAGCAGTGACGGTTGGCTTTGAGGGGTTTGACGCCAAACGTGACCAACTGATTGCCGACAAGGTTCTGTTAAAGCAGGGCGCTGCTCCGGGCGTTGATTTAGAGCCTGAATATATTGCGGTAAGTGCCGACAGCAAAAAGGCCTATGTTAGTTTGCAGGAAGCTAATGCCATTGCCTCTTTGGATATTAAGGACAAAAAATTTACCGCGATAAAAGGACTGGGGTTTAAAGACCACAGTATCGAGAAAAATGCGGTTGATTTGCTAAAAGATAAGAAAATCGATATAAAGCCGCAGCAGGTGTACGGCGCCTACATGCCTGACGGAATTGCCAGCTATGAAAGTAAAGGCAGTAACTACATTCTTACCGCCAATGAAGGCGATGGCCGGGAATGGGGAGCTTATACCAATATCGCCACTGCCGTAATTGACGGTCAAAAGGTCGACGCACTGAAAAACACGGAACATGTCGGACTAAGCGCTGATAAAGTATATACCTTTGGCGGGAGGTCTTTTTCGATCTGGCAGGCCGATACCTTGCAACAAGTATTTGACAGCGGCAGTGACTTTGAAAGTATAGCAGCAAAAAAGTATCCCAAGTATTTTAATGCTTCCAATAAGGATGTTGTCCTTGACAGTCGCAGCGGTAAAAAAGGACCGGAGCCGGAAGACGTAAAAGTTGGCCGCATCGGTGATAAAGTATATGCGTTTATTGGACTGGAGAGAATGGGTGGTGTAATGACCTATAATATTACTGATCCGGCCAATGCCTATTTTGTTGATTATTGTAATACGCGGGATTTTAGTGCTAATATTGCCGGCGATGTTTCACCAGAGGGGTTATGCTTTGTAGCTGCCGATAAGAGCCCGACAGGCAGACCGCTGCTTTTGGCGGCCAATGAAGTCAGCGGCACAGTGGCAATCTTTGAAGTACACAGTGCTGCTAAATAGAAAAGAGGCAAACAGAAAGGAAGTAGATTATGCATAAAAAGATAACCTATATTCTTACGCTGGCAATTGTAGTGGTATTGCTCGCACCGGTTGGCGTATTTGCCGCTGCCAGCCAGCCACAGCTATTCAACCTGACAATTATTCATACTAATGATTTTCACGACTACGAGCCCTATGCTCTTGCCAGAAAAGCAACAATCATTAAACAGATACGGGCCGAAAAGAAAAATGTATTACTACTGGAAGGCGGCGACCTTTCGATCCGGGGGCCATATCACAAAGTTTTTTATGGAGAGCTGGAGATGGCAGTTCTCAATGCTCTGAAATATGATGCCTGGGAACTGGGCAACAATGAGTTTAAAGCCCATCCTGATCAGGCTGTTACTGACGAAAAATTGAGTAACCTGATAAACCAGGCTAAGTTTCCGACACTGTGTGCCAATGTGAAGACAACGGCCGGTGATTACCTGCCAGGGGTACGGCCCTATATTGTTAAACAGGTGGCAGATATGAAGATTGGCATTTTGGGCGTAACCTCCAATAAAGTCAAGAAGTATCCGCAAGCTTCCAATAAGGTTGTGGAAGATGCGTTTACTGCCGTAAAGAACCTGATTCCCGAAGTTCGTAAAGAGTCAGATATTCAAATCGTATTGTCACATGCCGGACTTGCCGGCGATTTGCAGATAGACAAAGATCTTGCCGATAGTGGTATTTCCTTTATCCTTGGGGCTGATGATCATTTTGTTATTCCCCAGCCAATCTATCGTTCTGGCGGAATCCCCATCACCCAGGCGGGCGGCGAAGATAATATTTTCCTGGGCAAACTGGATTTAACCTATGAGAAAAAAGACGGCAAATGGGTGCTCAAATCCCATAAAGGCATGTTGTATCCTATCAATGATAAAGTGCCAATGGATGCCGAAATTAAAAAGATTGTGGACGGATATTTGAGTAAAGTGCAAAAGCCGGCTGCATAGAACCTGACATGTCACAAAAATACCCACAAATTTATCTGCTGATAAGTTTGTGGGTATTTTGCCTTTAGGTGCTGGGGCTGGCACAGTAGCCCCAATCGTACTAGCCAGATAATTGATCGATAAACAGCCAAATATTGAGCAGGCTAACTATGATTCCAATAGTAAGCAGCACGATATTATGCAGCTTACTGTTGGCGAATTTCCCCATAACTTTGGTGGATGAGGTCAAATATATCTGCAGAAAAATAGTTAGCGGCAATTGGATGCTGAGCAGCATTTGTGATAGCACAAGTCCTTTAAACGGGTCGGAAATAAGGAAAATGAAAAGAACGGCTGCCGTATAAGTCACTATGACACCCAAGCGGGTATGAAGATCCTTAATATTATAAGGCTCGCGAAACATCCCGGCAAATATGCTGCCGGCCGCCATGCCGGCCGTGCTTGTCGATGATACTCCGGCAAATAGCAGCGCAAAAGCAAAAACAACCGAAGCGGTACTTCCCAAGAGCGGAGTAAGCATGTCACCAGCCTGCTCCAGGGTTTCAACATGAATTTGATGTTTAAAAAAGGTAACGGCGGCAATTAATATCATGGCACTGTTAATGGCCCAACCAATCAACATGGAAAAAAGCGTGTCCAGAAATTCATAGTTTAACTGTTTTTTAATAACTGCTTCTTCCTCCAGATTCCATTGTCGGCTTTGAATAATTTCAGAATGTAAAAACAGGTTGTGAGGCATGACAACAGCTCCTAAGACGCTCATGATAATAATCAATGAGCCGTCAGGAACCTGAGGAGTCACCCAGCCTGCTGCTGCCTGGACCCAGTCAATATTGACCAGAGTAAGCTCATACAAAAAAGACAGGCCAATCAGTGATACAAAACCGATAATCCAGCGTTCCAACCGCCGATAGGAACTGCTCCAGAGCAGTAGTCCTGATGTTATGGCCGCAATAACTGAACCGATGGCAAGCGGCAGGTTTAACAAAAGCTTAAGGGCAATGGCCATACCGAGAATTTCTGCCAAGGCGGTAGCCGTAGCTGCGCCTAATGCCGATAGTAAGATAAAACGGGAGAGCCGGGGCGGCAAAAATAAGGTTGCTGCTTCAGAAAGGCAGTAGCCGGTAACAATGCCAAGGTGGGCGACATTATGCTGGAGGAAAATCAGCATAATTGTAGCAAGTGTCACCATCCAAAGTAATGTATAGCCGTAATCTGAGCCTGCTGCCATATTGGCAGCCCAGTTGCCGGGGTCGATGAAGCCGACAGTCACTAAAATCCCCGGCCCAATATAGCGCAGCCATTCACGGGACTTAATATCAGGCAAATGAACCTGAGAAAGAAACGAAAACATAGGTGTTAACCTCCGCTATTCTCTTTTCTCTATTATAGCGGTTTGGCTGGCTGTACTCCAGTAGGTAGCGGCAGGAATTTGTCAAATGGCGCGTCGCACCCCGATTTTGCAAACACTGTCGATGTCTGCCGCTAGCTGGAGATTAACCTGCAAAGCAGGAAAAATACGCCAAGATGGAGAAGAATGCGAAAAACAGAATATTAGAAAATATTTGGAGGATGAGATCTTATGAGTGGCAATATCCGTGAGGAAGCAATGAAGTTGCACAGGGACAATCAAGGTAAGTTGGGAGTAGCCAGCAAGGTCCCTTTGAAAGACCGGCATGATTTAAGTCTGGCTTATACGCCAGGGGTTGCAGAACCCTGCAAGGACATTAAAGCAAACAAAGACTTATCCTTCGAGCTGACCTGCCGGGGCAATATGGTTGCTGTGGCAACAGATGGCACAAGGGTTCTGGGGCTTGGCGACATCGGGCCGGAAGCCGCTATGCCTGTTATGGAAGGCAAATGTGTGTTATTTAAAGTGTTTGGTGATGTTGACGCAGTTCCTATCTGTATTGATACCAAAGACCCTGAAAAGTTTATTGAGACTGTGAAACTCTTACAGCCAACCTTTGCCGGCATTAATCTGGAGGATATCTCTTCACCCAAATGTTATGACATTGAAGATAAGCTTAAAGCAATTATGGATATTCCCGTATTCCATGATGACCAGCATGGAACGGCTATTGCGGCGCTGGCAACTTTGCTGGGCGCATTGCGGTTTGTAAAAAAGGACATTAAAACTGCTAAAATTGTAGTTAACGGTGCCGGTGCTGCCGGTTCGGCCATTGGCCGCCTGCTGGTAAACGCCGGGGCAGATAACTTGATAATGGTTGACATTAATGGTGCGCTGTATGAGGGGATGCCTGGACTTAACCGCATTCAGGCCGAACTTGCTAAGAAATCCAATAAAGCGAAAGCCCAAGGCAGTCTGGCCGAGGTGGCTCGCGGAGCGGATGCGCTTATCGGGGTTTCTGCGCCAGGGGCATTTACCAAAGAAATTATTGCGTCTATGGCTGCTGATGCCATTGTTATTGGTATGGCCAACCCTGTGCCTGAGGTTTCTTATGAGGACGGAAAAGCCGCAGGCGCTAAAGTTGTTGGTACAGGACGTTCTGATGCGCCCAATCAGACTAATAATGTAACGGTTTTCCCAGGTGTTTTCCGCGGAGCGCTTGATGTGCGGGCACGCCAGATCAATGAGGCCATGAAGCTGGCAGCAGCCTATGCTATTGCCAATCTCATCGAAGACAAAGATCTCAGGGAAGATTATGTTGTTGTCGATGCCTTTGATCCCCGGGTTGCTCCGGCCGTTGCGGCCGCTGTTGCGAAAGCCGCTATGGATACAGGGGTCGCCAGAATTCAGGTTGATCCTGAGAAAATCAGACTAAATACGGCGGCCAGAACGCAGAAAAAATAAGAAGACCAATAAGAGTAGTAAATGACTTGTTTATAGCCGGGTTATTATAATAAATAGCCCGGCTATGTGGCATATTTAAAGCATAAATGAGACTTGCTTCAGATGGGGTTTTAACCCCACCTGAGGCTTAGTCGAATTATCCAGGGACTTAGCCGTTCTATACTCCCGCCTTTAGAGAACGGGAGTATTAGAACGGGTTGGTCATCGGATAACTTTCTTAAAAACAGGATAAGGGCAACATCGACTTGTGCTTTCGCTACAGCTCAGCGCAAACCGTGTTTTCTCTACGTCAAGGGAGGGTGTATTGTGAACAAGAATCTGCGTAATGGTTTAATTGTGCTTGCTGTTGGTGCAATTATCTGGTTTATTCCGGTACCGGCAGGTCTTAAGGCACCGGCATGGCAGTTATTTGCCATCTTTGTTGCCACCATTCTCGGTTTTATTCTTCAACCTCTGCCCATTGGTGCTATTGCTTTAATTAGTGTTGGTATTACCGGTCTATGTAAGATCGTATCACCTGCGGATGTGTTGTCAGGGTTCGGCAACACCACAATTTGGCTGATTGTCTCGGCTTTTCTTTTCGCCAAAGGTTTTGTTAAGACCGGTCTAGGTCGGCGAATTGCTTATAAAATTATGGCCGCTATTGGCGACAGTTCACTTAAGATGGCTTATGCCATGGTTATCAGTGATTTGATTATTGCACCTGCCACGCCTTCGAATACCGCGCGGGGCGGCGGTATTCTTTACCCGATTGTTCGCAGCCTTTCCTCGGCTTTTGGCTCAGAACCTGGTGAATCATCTCGAAGAATTGGCTCTTATCTTATGAAAACCACTTTCCAGGGCAACTGCATTACTTCAGCTATGTTCTTAACTGCTGTGGCTCCGAACTCGTTGGTAGCCGCCTTGGCCATGCAAACCTCCAAGGTACAGCTATCCTGGGGAACCTGGGCAATGGCCGGCATTGTTCCCGGCTTGATTGCGCTGGCTTTGGTGCCATACGTTATTTATAAATTGTATCCGCCTGAAATCACCAAAACACCGGAGGCTAAAGTCATTGCCCGCCAGGAAATCGAGAAAATGGGCCCAATGTCTTACGGCGAAAAAATAGTTGCCGGAACATTTGTTATTGCACTTATTTTATGGAGTACTTCTGCTTATACCAAGATAGATGCAACCATTGCCGCCATTGTTTGTGTAGGGATTATGCTTATCGGCAATGCCATCGAATGGAAAGATGTCCTGGAAGAAAAGGGCGCCTGGGATACGCTGGTTTGGATGGGTGCGTTAATCAGTTTGGCTGGTGCGCTTGCCAAACTGGGGCTTATTAATTGGTTTGCCAAAATTGTTGGCGCTTCACTGGTAGGCTATTCCTGGATGGTTGCCCTCGGCATATTGCTCTTGGTATATATGTATTCCCATTATGCTTTTGCCAGTCTTTCAGCCCATGTTACCGCCATGTATGCGGCTTTTTTGGCAGTTGCTGTGGCCGCCGGAGCGCCGCCTTTTCTTGCCGCCATGGGACTTGGTGTTATTTCCGCTTTGTATGGCAGCTTGACCCACTATGCAACAGGCCCGGCACCGATTTTCTTTGGCTCAGGCTATATACCCCAAGGAACCTGGTGGAAAATCGGTTTTATTATGTCAGTTATCAACCTCATTATTTTTATTGGTATTGGGAGCATGTGGTGGAAGTTTCTCGGACTCTGGTAAGCCAGATGGCAATGGAGGCACCTGACTTTAAGCAGTGCCTCCGTTTTTCTTCTAAAAGCACTAAAAAGAGTGTAAAAACAGACTTTTCTAAGAAAGAAATCGCCAAAAACGATATCTATGGTGGAAAATGGTTGATTAATAGGCTATAATCAAAGTATTAAAAAATTACAAACCTAAAATAAGGGTGGTTAACTTATGAAAAAACCATTATTTATCGGCTCAGCCGTAGCTATTGTTACTCCTTTTACTGATGATGGCATTGATTATGCAGCTTTTACCAAACTCATTGAATTTCAAATCCAGGGTGGTTCAGACGCTATTGTTGTCTGTGGTACAACTGGCGAAGCTTCGACCATGCCTGATCCTGAACATATTGATGCAATCAAGTTTGTGGTTGATACCGTCAACAAACGCATTCCGGTTATTGCCGGAACCGGCAGTAACGATACCCGCCATGCTATTGAGCTGTCAAAATCAGCTGAAGCTGTAGGCGCTGATGCTTTGTTGTCTGTAACTCCATACTATAACAAAGCCACACAAAAAGGCTTATATGAGCATTTCAAGATGATTGCGGAAAGTGTCAAACTGCCAATTATTTTGTACAATGTACCAAGCAGAACTAATGTAAACATCAATCCTGATACGCTGAAAGCCTTATCGGAAATTGATAATATTGTGGCAGTTAAGGAATGTAATTTGGCGCAGGTTGGCGATATAATTAACCTTTGTGGAGAAGACTTCACCGTATATTCCGGTGAGGACGCCAATGTTCTGCCGCTGTTGTCGCTGGGTGGCAAAGGGGTTATTTCGGTTATGGCCAACATTATCCCTAAAGATACCCATGATATGGTGGTCAAATATCTAGAGGGCGATACCAAAGCAGCCACCAAACTGCAGCTTAAAACCTTAAATCTCATCAAAGCCTTATTCTGTGAGGTAAACCCTATTCCGGTAAAAGCCGCTGTAAAGCTGCTGGGCTTTAATGCTGGCAAATGCCGGATGCCTCTGACCGAAATTGCTGATAACAATCGGGACTATTTGCGCCGCGAGATGCAGGCCTATGGCTTGCTTAAGTAATATAAAACAGAAATGATAAAAGACGCTGTTTGCCCGGAGAAAGTATAGCCGGAGTAAACAGCGCTTTTTGGTTGAAAATAAACAAGCAGCAAACCCCAAATGTATGGTTTGCTGCTTGCAAATAGTGCTTAACTTGTAGTGTTTTAGATTATGCCTTCAATATGCAGCATAACCTGAGCAATAAGTGTAGCGCAGATAAAGGTGCCTGTATACACGGCTAAGGCGACAACAATGATCTTCCAGGACATTTTTTTGAAGGCTTCAAGATCTTTGCCAATGGATAAGCCGGCATAAGCCAGGATCGGTGTACATAAGGCTAAAAAGTCAACTTTGCCAGCGTAAAACGTAATAGTTTTGGCAATCGGCGAAATCGGCGCAGTTGCAAGCAGTGCTACAACAGAGACCCAAAACACCATCGGAAATTTGACGGGGATTATGTGGGTCAGGCCGACACCAACCAGCGTAATGATAAGCATAATTGCATAACCAATCGCGGCATCACCCATTGGTGTATTATAGCCAATGGCATTACCGACAACTGTCATAATACCGATCAAAATTAAGGCAATCGTCAAATCGCGAAAATTCATTATGCATCAACCCCCTTGGTATCGTTTTTTCGCCCTAGAATAGGTTTAAGCCAAGTATAGAGCTTTTCGGTAACCGGGAGTGAGATAAACAGCGAGAAGTAAATGCCGATAATCGTAGTCAAGAGATTGGAAGCACCGGCATACATTAAAATTTCATTGGCCTTGTCAGGGAATACCGCTTTAATCGCGCCGGAAGCGGCAGCCATCATGCTGCCTGAACCAACACCTGCGCCCATAGCTAAGGCATAGGGGTGGAAAATATTAAGAGCCGCCAGATAGCCTGCCAGTAAGCCTAGCCATACGGCACCAAATAAAGTACCGCAGATATAAATCGACATAACGCCACGGCCTTCCGGTGAACTTAAGCCGTATTTCTCACTGATAATGGCAATATTAGGTTCGCGGTCAATCGAGAAAGTCGCCCCAATAGCTTCACGGCCAAGTCCGAGAGCAATGGCAATCGGTAGACCTAGAATTACGGTGCCCAGGAAATGTCCCAGTTCCTGTAAAGATAAGGAGAGGCCGGACTGAGCAACTTTTACGACTTGAGGGCCGATTACGGTTCCAAGCTTAGTCACCAGCATGAGAGTAGTGACGCCAAGCACGGCAGTAGCCAGATTCATTTCTTCTGATTTAATTACTTTTAGTTTGGGAACGCTCAAAATACCGCCGATAACCATGGCATATAGCATAGGCAGGAATAGCAACACCCCCGGCCCGACAGGAATTTTTTTCGCGCCAATCCATTCGCAGATCATAACAATGATAAGTGCGATACAATGGATTCTCCAGTTTTTCAAAATGTCCATTGGTAATCCTCCTTTATATTTTTGGTGAAAACATTGAGCAAAACTTGGAGCTATTATATCACATAATATTCCTTTATGGTAGAATTATAATTAACTAAGTCATACTTTCTCGCAAAAATCAAGGCGCGAAAAGTGGTATATACATAATAAGGAGTCTGAGTTATGGAAACTATTGAATTAAAGAAAAAAATTTGCAGTGTGATTGATGAACATCAGGAAACCATCATTGCGCTGGCAAAGGAAATTGAACAGCACCCGGAATTGGGTTATAAAGAACAAGTAACTTCACAACTAGTTCAACGCTTTTTTGAAAAGCTTGATGTGCCGTATGAGACAGGACTTGCCATTACTGGCGTTAAAGGCCGGCTAAAAGGGCAAAGCGAGGGTCCGAATGTCGCTATCTTGGGCGAACTGGATGCCGTTATCTGTCCTGACAGTGCCTGTGCCGACCCGGCAACCGGCGCCGCCCATGCCTGCGGCCATCACCTCCAGCTAGGAGCAATGCTCGGAGCGGCCTTGGGATTAAAATGCAGTGGTGCCGGAGAGCAGCTTGGCGGCAATATAACCTTTATGGCTGTGCCGGCTGAGGAATATGTTGAGATTGCCTATAGGCTGAAACTGAAAGAAGCAGGCAAGCTGCATTATCTTGGCGGCAAACAGGAACTTATCTACCAAGGCGCATTTGATGATGTTGATATGGCCATGATGATGCACTCGGCCAAGGAAAAGCCGCAGCCTACCGTGCAAATTGGGGAGTCGAGCAATGGCTTTGTTGGTAAAACCATCCGCTATATTGGTCAAGAAGCTCATGCTGCCGAAGCGCCTGACCAGGGTATTAATGCGCTTAATGCTGCGATGCTTGGGCTTATGGGAATTCATGCGCTGCGCGAAACTTTCCGTGATGATGACATCATTCGCGTTCACCCTATCATTACCAAAGGCGGCGATCTCGTAAACAGTGTGCCGGCAGATGTGCGCATGGAAACCTATGTAAGGGCTAAAACCATGCAAGCCATTGATGCCACCCATAGCAAGGTTGATCGGGCGCTTAGAGCCGGCGGCGATGCAGTAGGTGCGCAAACCATAATTCAATCGCTTCCAGGCTATTTGCCGCTGCACTGCTCGGCACCTTTCAACCAATTGTTTGTTGAAAATGCGGCCCAGTTTGTATCGCGGGAAAATATCGAGAACTCCGGACATTTTAGCGCTTCCACCGACATGGGGGATGTGTCCCATCTTATGCCGGTAATTCATCCTTATATTGGTGGAACCACCGGGGCGCTGCATACCCGCGAGTTTTGCGCAGTGGATTACTATGCGGCCTGTGTGCTGCCTGCCAAACTTATGGCGATGACAGTTGTTGATTTGCTTACCGACAATGCCAAACAGGCTAAAAACATCCTGGAAGCGTATTCGCCGCTAATGACCAAGGATGAGTATATTAAAAAATTGGACAGCTATTTTTCTTAGTTGACGATTCAAACGTGTAAATTGTAATGAAACTGTCAGTATAGAAAAACGGCCAGACTCAGCTAGGCGAGTTTTGGCCGTTTTTTAGTTGAACAAGAGCGTGCAATTTGCGGTAAACTTGAGCTATTACCGGATAAATTTTACGGAGACACTTGTCCCCAGAGTATTTGATTGAATCAATAACCTGGCATTATGTCTGGCGGCGATGCTAAAGCAGACAGCCAATCCTAAGCCAGTGCCATTTTCTTTGGTGGTAACAAAAGGTGTACCGAGCTTATCTAATATTTCTTCGGGAATTCCTTTGCCGTTATCTTGAACTTGTAGCACAATTGTTTGATAATCCATTAACGTGCATATTTCTATAATTCCGCCATGATCTACAGCATCTAATGCATTTCGCACTAAATTAATAACAAGTTGGCGAATTTCATTTTTATCTAGTAGCAAAGTTTGAATATCGCCTGGTAGCCAACGAATAATTTTGCTTTCGCGAGCTGCCTCTAAAGATAACAAAGGCAGCAATGCATTAATTATTTGGTTTAGATTATGTATTTCTTTCTTTAGTGATTTGTTCTTGGCTAATGAAAGATATTCTGTAATAATTTTATTTGCGCAGTCTAATTCTTCAATCATCAGATCATATTGATTTACATGCTCTTGATAACATTGTTTACTTCTCAATAATTGCAAATAACCACGAACTGTAGTCATGGGATTTCTTATTTCATGGGCTAGGCCGGCTGCCATTTCACCAACCAAACTTAGCCGGTCAAGACGTTCAAGTTCTTTTGAAAAATGTTTTTGTTCTGTTATGTCTATATCAATGCAGATAAACTCTTTTTTTCCGGTAGACAAGCTAATGGGAAACAAAGTTGCATAAACATATTTATCGTTTCCGTTTTTATTTTTAATTTTCCATTCGGCAGGCCCATGCAGTGAATTGGTAAGGTTAATTTTGTTCAAGATGACTAGTAAATCGGTATATTCATTATCGAACAGGATCTCTTTACTTGAATGTCCGATTACATCGGCTTGTTTAAAACCGTACAACTCCTCCGAAGCTTTATTCCAGAAAGTGATGTTACCATATTCGTCATAAGCCTGGATAGCCACATTTGCCATATTGTTAAATATTAAAAAAATTTGTTCATCACTGCGTTGCAGTGCTTGTTTTTGTTGTTCAATTTGTCTAAGGCGAGGTAGTGCCAAATCAGCTAGCATTTCTGCAAATTCAACTGAGAAATACATAATATCGTCAAGTTTTTTTTGCGTATATATAGGAACTCTGTCAAGAGCAGCCAGGTAAGCCTTTTTATCGAAACCGTGGCGTTCGGCTTGTCGTATAAAGTAATCGATATCAGGTTTTTCAAATAAAAACTGCCCTTGAAAAATATTGGCTACATGTACTCCATCAATAATAATTGGAGCAACTGCATCAAATAATCCATTTGGACATTTATAGCAAAGATACGGTTTGGTATTCATATGGTTGGCAAGCCTAGCGGGAATGCAATCGTGGCTTTGTTTGCATAGTTTTTTTGAACTTGCATTTTTCAGATGGAAATTTTTGCAAATATCTTGCCACCCAATCGCTACTAGTATAGTTCCTTTGACATCAAGAATTCCTGACGGGATTCCTGTTGCTTGATAAAATCGTTGCATAAGCTTATTAAGTTTGCTTATGTCTACTAAATCGCTAAAATTATAGGGCATGATGCCATCCTCATACATGTGAGAGTTAATTCTCCCTTTTGAAATTTTCATTATGGAAGAAATTTACTATTTATCTTGTTTTTCTTCAATGATGTATAAAAATCCTTCCAAATAAGTAATGTATTGGAAATAATTTTATTCATCCCACATTTTATTCATTAATTTGGTATAATATAAACAAATTTCAACATTTTGAAAGTCAAAATATAGTTGATTACTATGCAAGACTTTGGAGTGATTTTTTTGGAAATACGGCAATTAAAAACCTTTATGAGTATTGTCAAGTTTGGCAATTTTTCGCAGGCTGCGCAATTTCTTGGCTATACACAGTCTACCGCGACAACGCATATTCAGCTTTTGGAGAAAGAATTGAATACTGTTCTTTTTGAGCGGTTTGGTCATCAGCTAATGCTTACCGGCGATGGGGAGCGTCTATATGATTATGCCGAGCGCATTACCAAACTTGCCGATGAAGCAAAAAATGCCCTTGATGATTTTTCTGTTCCCAGGGGACCTCTTACCATTGGTGTGCCGGAATCGCTTTGTGTGTACCGGTTAAAGAATTTACTGCGTGAATATGCACTTGTTTATCCTGAAGTTGAATTGAAAGTAAAAATAGGTATATCCAGCGATTTTCGCACTATGCTGCGCAAGAATATGATGGATATTGCTTTTTTTCTGGAAGAAAAGATTCAAGAGACCGATTTGGTCAGTAAGCTGCTGTGGACTGAGCCGGTGGCGCTACTTGCTGCGCCCGGCCATGAACTTAGCAAACTGGCTGGAGTACAGGTGAAACACCTAGAGAATCAGACACTTATTTTTCCGGATTCGGGCAGCAGCTACCGGACCTTGCTAGAGG
This sequence comes from Bacillota bacterium, assembly GCA_017889705.1. Taxonomy (GTDB): domain Bacteria; phylum Bacillota; class Negativicutes; order Sporomusales; family Sporomusaceae; genus Sporomusa. The sequence continues at coordinate 20,911 of JAGGAB010000033.1, forward strand.
AAAGCATGGAAAAAGCGGCTGTCCAACCGAGTAATACATTAGAAATATGCCAAATTGAAGTTATAAAGCAATTGGTTAGCAGTAATATTGGGTTGACGATACTTCCGGTTGTAGCCGCACAACAAGAATTGGCAGCTGGTACCTTAGTGGCGCTGCCGTGGCTGGGGCCTGAATTTCAGATCAATGCTTTTCTTGCGTATCACCGGGATAAATGGCTTTCTTCCAGCATTCAGGCTTTCCATAAGCTTGTGCAGGAAAGGTTATTGAAATGATTTTTAGTTCAGGAAGAAAAAGGAGAGGTCGGTTATGAGCAAGTGCATGCCTGATGTCAAGCTGCTTACAGCAGGAGAATATGGGCTGGTGATTGAATTTGCCGCAGAGATTTCTCCTGCTGTTAACCGGCTTGTACAGCAGGTGGCAGGATTGCTTGCCGGCAGCTCGATTAATGGAATCATTGAGATGGTACCGACCTACCGTACGATTATGATTTATTTTGACCCGTTTATGATTACCCGGCAGGAATTAACGGCCTGTATTGAACGGCTGCTGGGAGGCATAGATTGCGAAAGCAGTCAGGTAACAGGGGCAAAGACTGTTTATGTGCCTGTGTGTTATGGCGGTGTGCTGGGACCTGATTTGGAATATGTGGCTCGCTATACTGGTCTCGCGGCAGCAGAGGTGATTGTCTTGCATACGGCTGTACCTTATCTGATATATATGCTGGGCTTTACTCCGGGATTTCCTTATTTAGGTGGCCTGCCGGCTCAGCTTACTGTACCTCGACAGGAAAAACCGAGGGTTAAAGTGCCGGCCGGTTCGGTAGGAATTGGTGGTAGCCAGACCGGTCTTTATCCGGTAGAAAGTCCGGGTGAATGGTGGCTGATTGGACGTACGCCGGTTAAAGCTTTTAACCCCAAGAACAGCCAGCCCTTTTTGTTTTCCCCTGGCGACTATCTGCATTTTTATGCGATAAGCGTGGACGAGTATTTTGCTATTCGCCGCCAAGTGGAAGCAGGTACTTATATACCGCGAATTTGTCAGGGTAGTGAGGGTGATACAAAGTGATTACCGTTATTCAGCAAGGGTTGTTTACAACAGTACAGGATGAGGGACGTTGGGGTTACCAGGCTTACGGTTTGCCGGTAGCCGGGATGATGGATCGGTACTCTGGGCGCATTGTAAATATGCTGGCAGGCAATAAAGAGCAGGCCGCTGTTCTCGAAATGACCGGTTTGGGTGCGGTGTTTAAGTTTGATGAGGAGCAGTTTGTGGCTGTAGGCGGTGCCGATATGGGGGTTAGGGTAAATGGCACAGCTGTGCCTAACTGGTCGGCTTTTTTTGTACCGAAGAATGGAGAAGTGCGATTTGCGGAAGTGGTCAGTGGCTATCGCTCCTATATGGCAGTGCGGGGTGGAATCGACGTTCCGGTGGTGTTAGGCAGTCGGTCTACTTGTGTTAAGGCTGGCGTGGGTGGTTATGAAGGTCGGCCGCTGCGACAGGGGGATGTATTGGCTATTGGTCAGCAAGGCCAGGGACAACACCGGGAGCAGATACTGCCTGATGACTTTGTGCCAACATATGATAACAAGATTACGGTGCGGGTTATCTTGGGGCCGCAGCACACTATGTTTTCCGAGGAAGTAATGGCGGATTTTTTCGCAAAACCTTATACAGTTACCAAACAAGCCGACAGGGTGGGGTACCGCCTGACAGGTACCCGGATATTGCCAATTGGCAAAGCCGATATTATTTCTGACGCTATGTACCAAGGGGCGATTCAGATTGCTTCCCATGGTATGCCGTTTATTATGTTGGCTGATCATCAGACTACCGGTGGTTTTGCCAAGCTTGGTTATGTTATTCAGAGTGACTTGCCCAAAATTGCGCAAGTTAAAACAGGGGACAGTATTCGGTTTTGTTGTGTCAATGAAGCCGAGGCACTTGTCGCTCTCCGGGAGGAACAGCAAGTATACCGAGTGGTTTCTGACATAGTAGCCAGGTAAAAAAATAGCTTTTGGAAAAATCGAATGCTGCTATTTGTTTTTTCAAATTTACTTTCAGGCAGTTCGGTGCTATGATGTAAAAAACTAAATTTCGCTGTAAGCAATGACGCTTCAAACAAGGCCATTCCTTTGTTTGCAGCGTCTTTTTGTTTTTCCTGGTGACTAACCTTCAGCTGGGGTTAAAATCCTTGAACTTGAATTTGTTTTACAGTGGAAGAAAAGCATCAAACAGAAATTAGGGGGGAACTAGTATGGAACCAGTAAAAAATGTAAACACAGGTTATAAGAAGGCAGCAAAATCAAATTGGGATTTGCTGCTAGGGGCCGCATTCTTGATGGCTACGTCGGCTATTGGACCAGGATTTTTAACACAGACGACAGTGTTTACCCAACAATTGGCGGCAAGCTTTGGTTTTGTTATTTTCATGTCCATTGTTTTGGATGTTGGAGCACAGCTTAATGTGTGGAGAATTATTGCGGTTTCAGAAAAGCGCGGTCAGGATATTGCGAATATGGTATTTCCCGGTTTGGGATATTTTATTGCCTCATTGATCGTATTAGGAGGTCTGGCGTTTAATATTGGCAATATTGCCGGAGCCGGCCTTGGAGTTAACGTAATATTGGGTGTAACGCCGATAACCGGTGCTATTATGAGTGCCGTAATTGCGATAGGAATTTTTCTTGTAAAAGAAGCAGGCAAGGCCATGGACCGATTTGCCCAGTTTGCCGGCTTTGTCATGATTGGTTTAACGGTCTATGTGGCATTTGCTTCAGCACCGCCAGTAGGGGAAGCTATTGTCAAAAGCATTGTCCCTGATAAAATCGATATGTTTGCCATCATTACGTTGGTAGGAGGTACGGTAGGCGGGTACATTACTTTTGCTGGCGGACATCGTCTGTTGGATGCCGGTGTTTGCGGCAAAGAAGCCTTGCCGGAAGTAACCAAAAGCTCGGTAACTGGTATTTTTGTTACTGCAATTATGCGGGTAGTATTATTTCTGGCTGCTCTTGGTATTGTTGCTCAAGGTCTGGCAATTGATCCGGCTAATCCGCCAGCCTCTGTGTTTAAGCTGGCAGCAGGCGATATAGGCTACAAAGTATTCGGCATTGTTATGTGGGCTGCAGCTATTACTTCGGTTATTGGCGCTGCTTATACCTCGGTTTCCTTTATTAAAACGTTTAGCTCGACAGTTGCTAATCATGAAAAGTATACGATTATTGCGTTTATCCTGGCATCTACGTTGATCTTTGCCATTGTTGGCCGCCCAGTCAAGGTGCTGGTGCTGGTAGGGGCGCTTAACGGACTTATCTTGCCAATTACGCTGGCTACTATATTAGTTGGTGCCTATATGAAAAAGATTGTTGGCGACTATAAACATCCGCTCTGGATGACTGTTTTTGGCGGAATCGTAGTTATTGTCATGACTTATATGGGCGGTTATACCTTAATTAAGGAATTGCCGAAATTATTCCTGTAGTCTAGAGGCAAACAAGCAGCTGCGACGAAGTTACTACGTAACCAGTACTATTTGGAGGTATAACGATATGTACCGCGTTGATTTGAATTGTGATTTGGGAGAGAGCTTTGGTGCGTATAAACTGGGGATGGACGAAGACATTTTGCCGTTTGTTACCTCAGCCAATATTGCCTGCGGCTTTCATGCCGGTGATCCGGCAGTCATGCGTAAAACCGTGGCGCTCGCTCTGAAAAATAACGCAGCAATTGGGGCTCATCCCGGCTTGCAGGATTTGGTAGGCTTTGGCCGTCGGCAACTCGACATTTCAGCCCAGGAAGCCTATGACATGGTAGTGTACCAGCTTGGCGCGCTGCAGGCTTTTGTCAAAGCCGAAGGTACATCGTTACAACATGTTAAGCCGCATGGTGCTTTGTATAACATGGCGGCTAAAAGCCAGCCGCTGGCGGCCGCTATTGCCGAAGCTGTTTATAAGGTAGATCCGGGTTTGATTTTGTTTGGCCTTTCCGGCAGCGAATTGGTTGCTGCCGGAGAAAAAATCGGGCTGAAAGTGGCGCATGAGGTGTTTGCCGACCGTACGTACCAATTGGACGGTTCGCTAACCCCGCGCAAACAGCCGGACGCTTTAATTACCAATGATGAAGAAGCCGTAGCGCAGGTTGTCCGAATGGTTAAAGAAGGTAGAGTGGCCTCTCGGCAAGGAACAGATGTTGCAGTCAAAGCCGATACCGTGTGTATTCACGGAGACGGGGCACATGCACTGGCCTTTGCCCAAAAGATACGTGAATCACTACTTGACAGCGGAATTGCTGTTAAGGCAATTGGCGATTAACCTAAACAAGAAAAAAGAGGGATGAACATGAGTGATTTTGCAGATAAAAGTCCGGAAGAAGTAAGGGCGATGATTCGCCGGAATGAGTGGACGAAGCCGACATCGGGAATGGCCAAAGGGTTTACGCAGGCCAATTTGGCTATCTTGAAGAAAGACATTGCGTTTGACTTTCTGCTATTTTGTCAGCGAAATCCCAAACCCTGCCCGGTACTTGATGTCACTGAAGCCGGTTCGCCGGTTCCACGGCTTGTAGCTCCCACTGCCGATATTCGGACAGATATTCCTAGATACCGTATCTATAAGCAGGGCGAGCTGGTCGATGAAGTGACAGATATTCTTAATTACTGGGAAGATGACATGGTTGCTTTTTTGATTGGCTGCAGCTTCACTTTTGAACATCCACTGATGAACAGCGGTATTCCTGTTCGCCATATTGAGGAAAATTGTAATGTGGCTATGTATAAAACAAATATACCGTGTATCAAAGCAGGCCGTTTTGAAGGTCCGGTGGTGGTAAGCATGCGGCCGATACCTGAAAAGGACGTTGTGCGGGCTGTGCAGATAACCTCCCGCTTTCCTTCGGTGCATGGCGCACCTATTCATATCGGCAATCCGGCTGGTATCGGTATAAAAGATATCGACAAGCCTGATTTTGGTGACCGTGTGACAATTAAGCCGGGAGAGGTTCCGGTATTTTGGGCCTGCGGGGTTACACCGCAAGCGGTAGCAATGCAGATCAAACCTGAACTCATGATCACCCATGCTCCCGGTCATATGTTTATTACCGATGTCCAGGATGAAAAATTCAGTGTGTTGTAGGACTAAGACAAATAGCAGGAAATACAGAGGTGGATACTTGTGAAGCAACAAACAGAACAAGTTGTTTTAACATACCAAATGCTGCCTATCGGCGAAGCGGCCCTTATGGTGGAATTCGGTAAGGGCATTCATCCTGAAACAAATAAAAAAGTAAAGGCTTTGTCGGATTATCTGGAACAGCAGCCTTTGCCGGGAATGCTAGAATATGTGTCGGCTTATTCCAGTGTTACCGTGTTTTTTAATCCGGCACAGGTAAAGCAAAACTACCAACAACAATCGGGCAGCCATACTGAGCCACTGGCCTATGAAATGGTTGCCGGCTTACTGGAAAATGTGCTAAACAATCTGGACTATAGCGCGGCAACAAGTCCAAGAACGGTGGAAATTCCCGTTTGTTATGGCGGTGAGTACGGGCCGGATCTGGCTTTTGTTGCTGAATATAATGAACTTAGTATCGAAGAAGTAATTAACATCCACTGCCAGGGGCAGTATCTGGTATATATGATTGGTTTTGCTCCAGGTTTCCCTTATCTGGGCGGCATGGAGGAAAAGATTGCCACTCCCCGCCGTTCATCACCGCGACTGGAAATTCCTGCAGGTTCGGTAGGTATAGCCGGCATGCAGACCGGGGTTTATCCCATTACAACGCCAGGCGGCTGGCAGCTCATCGGCCGTACTCCGCTGGCGTTATTCCGCCCGCAAGATGAAATTCCTAGCCTTTTGCGAGCTGGTGATGTAATCAAATTCAAATCCATTTCATTGGCCGAATATGACGAATATAAGGAGGGCAGGCCATGAGTATGACAGTTATCCGTCCTGGCCTGCTTTCCAGTATACAGGATCAAGGCAGGTACGGCTTCCAAAAATATGGCGTTATTGTAAGCGGAACTATGGATTCATACGCATTGCGAGTAGCCAATATCCTTGTTGGCAACGAGGAAAGCGAAGGCGTATTGGAGATGACCTTAATGGGGCCAACGCTGAAACTGGAGCAGGATATGCTGATCGCTATAACCGGCGGTGATATGGTGCCAACCATTAATTCAGTACCTGTGCCTATGTGGCGACCGGTGTATGTCAAACAAGGTAGTGTGCTTGCATTTAAAGGCTGTAGGCCCGGATGCCGTTCGTATCTGGCGGTAGCCGGCGGCTACGACATTCCGTCCGTGATGGGCAGTAAAAGCACTTACCTGCGCGCCGGAATTGGCGGTTTTGGCGGGCGGGCGCTGCAGCAGGATGATGTGCTTCCCGTGCAAAATTCATTATCCACTCGGGCTAGGCGTTTGCTGAAACAATTATCCATTTCCATACAGGACAAAGAATTTGCTGCTGCCGACTGGTGTGCAGCAAAAGCTCACATTCTCCACTCGTCACAGCCAATTACCGTACGGGTTACCAGTGGCAGCCAGTATGAATATTTTTCACCGGAAAGTAAGGAGCAATTTTTTAGCCAGCCTTTCCGGGTCACACCCCAGTCAGACCGGATGGGGTATCGGCTGGCCGGACCGGAACTGACGCTGAGCCAGCCCTTAGAGATGATTTCCGAGGCGGTTGCGCTGGGTACTGTCCAGGTGCCACCTGACGGCAATCCGATTATTTTATTGGCAGACAGGCAAACGGCTGGCGGCTATCCTAAAATCGCTCAGATCGCAGCAGTAGATGTTGCTATTATTGCTCAGACCAGGCCGGGAGAACAAATCAGGTTTCAGGAGATTTCGCTGCAAGAAGCGCAGCGGCTTTATCTCGAGCGGGAAGAGTATCTGCACCAGCTTAGACAAGCCATTGGGCTGCGGTTACTTTAGACCTGGCAAGTGCAGTATCAGCAAGAATGACTGAGGAGTGAAAATATGTTTACCATTGAGGAAATAAAAGAACTTATTAAGGCTGTGGATCAATCGTCAATTGGCCATATGGAATGGTGCAGCGATGGGACTAAACTGGTTATTAGCAAAAATGCTGCTTGCCCGCAGGAACAGCCAGCTACTGTGCCAAGCCAAAGCAAGCCGGCTTTGCTGGCAGAGGTCCAACAGACAACAACCGAAAAAACGCAAGCCGTATTTGTGGAAATTTTGGCATCTACTGTTGGAACCTTTTATGCTGCGCCTGAACCGGGTGCGGCACCCTTTATCACCATTGGCGACAAAGTAGCAGAAGGAACGGTTGTCTGTATCTTGGAAGCCATGAAATTATTCAATGAAGTACACTCAACCGTAACTGGTGAGGTTGTGGAAATCCTGGTCAAAGACGGAGATTTTGTGGAATATGGACAGCCGTTATTTTTGGTAAAGCCGTAGCAAGTCCGGTTTAGCAAACAGGATCAGGCATAAAGGAGAAGGCAAATGTTCAAAAAAGTATTGATTGCTAACCGGGGTGAAATTGCCGTCCGGATTATCAGAGCCTGCAGAGAAATGGGGATTGCTACAGTTGCCGTTTATTCGCAGGCTGATGAACAGGCTCTGCATGTCAAGCTTGCCGATGAGGCCTATTGTATCGGGTCGGCACCTGCCAAGCAGAGTTATTTAAATATAACTAAGTTATTGACTGTGGCTGTTAGTACTAAGGCTGATGCCATTCATCCTGGCTATGGTTTTTTAGCCGAGAACGCTGAATTTGCCGAAGCCTGTGGCGACTGTGGGATTACTTTCATTGGCCCAAGTCCAAAAGCCATCAGAGGCATGGGCGCCAAAGCCGTTGCCAGGGACACCATGAAGCAGGCCGGTGTACCCATTATCCCCGGCACAGAAGGTATTATTGAAGATGTAGAAACGGCACTTGCGGTGGCCGAGACTATAGGTTATCCGGTGATTGTTAAGGCGACTGCCGGCGGCGGCGGCAAGGGCATGCGGGTGGCGGGCAATGCCGAGGAGTTAGCACAAGCCATTCGTCAGGCGCAAAAAGAAGTAGAAGTGATATTCGGCGATCCCGGTGTTTATTTGGAAAAATATTTGGAAGAGCCGAGACATATTGAAATGCAGATTATGGCTGACCAACACGGTAGTATTGTTTATCTTGGTGAACGGGATTGCTCTATTCAGCGGCGTCACCAAAAGCTGCTGGAAGAAGCGCCGTCACCGGCACTTAGTGAAAATCTGCGACGGCAGATGGGGCAGGCTGCTGTGCAGGCTGCTAAGTCGGTGCAATATCATGGGGCCGGCACAGTTGAGTTTTTGCTGGATAAGCAGGGAAAGTTCTATTTTATTGAAATGAACACCCGAATTCAGGTTGAGCATGCCATAACCGAAATGGTTACAGGTATTGACTTGATAAAAGAGCAGATTGCTGTGGCAGCAGGCTGTCGCCTTAGCTTTTCCCAAGAAGATGTTAAGGTAACCGGCTGGTCCATAGAATGCCGCATTAATGCGGAAGACCCTTGTCGTGATTTTATGCCGTCTCCCGGGAAAGTTACTTGTTATCGTACTCCGGGTGGTTTTGGTGTCAGGATTGACAGTGCAGTATACGAGGGTTATGAGATTCCTCCTTTTTACGATTCTATGATAGCGAAAGTTATCGTATGGGGTAAAACCAGGCAGGAAGCCATTGCCAGAATGAAGCGGGCACTTGATGAATGCACCATTGAGGGCGTGAAAACAACCATTCCTTTCCATCAAAAACTGCTTGCGCATGAAATGTTTATAAAAGGCCAAGTGACGACCGGATTTTTAGAAATGATGGAAAAATAAAGACTAAGAACAGATTAGTCATCGGATAAACTGAAGATAAGAGCTGCAGGGAAGCTGGTACTAGTAAAAAATGCGATTCTCTGGTATAATTATGCATCATAGATAAAACTGGCAAAGACGCCTGTTTTGCAGATTAAAACAGCGTCGTTGCCAGCTTTAATTTTTAAAAACAAAAGGAGGAAAAACAGCAGTTTACAACTGAAGATGAATTTTTACTTATTTTTTAACTGAGTTCTTTGAAAGAGAGGGATTTTTTATGATGCTTACAATTGGTATTATCATGGTACTTGCCACAATTTATTTTTTGGTTAAGCGTTATGATGCACGCTTGGTATTATTAGCTTCTGGTATTATTATGGCTTGTGTGGCGGGTACGCCGATGGTTTCCTTGAATGCGTTTGCAAAGGACATGACCAATAGTGGTTTGATCCAGGCCGTATGTTCGGTTATGGGTTTTGCAATGGTAATGAAGTATACCGAATGCGATAAGCATTTAATTAACTTAATGGCAAACGGGCTTTCCAAAGTTCGTCCGCTGCTTATTCCCGGTGTTGTTATCGCTACTTATGCTGTAAATATTGCTCTGCCAAGTGCGGCCGGAACTGCTGCGGCTGCAGGCGCGATTTTTGTACCGCTGATGATGTCAGCAGGTGTTCATCCGGCCATGGCAGGTGCTGCCGTCAAATGCGGTACTTATGGCAGTATGCTTAATCCTGGACTGGCTCATAACCCCTTTGTTGCCAAAATCGCCGGTGTTGGCGTTATGGATGTTATCGGCTTCCACTACAAAGCCAACATTGCTTCTTTGATTGTCGCGACAATTATGATTACCATGATTGCTTATTACAAAAAAGAACATAAAGGTTATGTTGCCGAAGGATTGGAAGTTGAAGAATCCTTTAAGGTGAATTTACTGCATGCGCTCATGCCGATTTTTCCGATTTTGATTCTGATTCTCGGCTCAACCGGTGTTGTACCGGCCTTTAAAATGGATGTGCCACAGGCTATGATTATAGGGGCGTTGTGTGCGCTTTTAGTGACAAGAAAAAATCCTGTCAACCTGAGTAATGCCTTTTTTGACGGTATGGGCAAAGCCTATGGAGAAATCCTGGGTATCATTATTGCCGCCGGTGTATTTGTTTCAGGCTTAACCGCTATGGGACTTGTTAAAGCCTTTACTACCGCTATGCTCAACAACCCAGCTATTGTTAAGATTTGTGCGGCAGTCGGTCCGTTTGTTTTAGGTTTGGTGGTTGGTTCTGGCGATGCCGCAACCTTTGCTTTTAACGAAGCCATTACCCCGCATGCGCCAGATTTTGGTATGTCTCAGGTACAAATGGGCAGTATGGCAACCTTGGGGGGGACTCTTGGACGCACTATGTCACCAATTGCCGGTGCAACTATTATCATCGCCGGTATTGCCGGTGTTAACCCGATGGAAATCACTAAACGCAACGGCTTGCCTATGATCGGTGCGATGATTGTCGGTATGGCATTCTTGTTGTAAGAGTTTGACGCCTTAGTTTCCGGTAATTACTTTGAGATGGAGTTGAGTTGTTATGTCGAAGATTTCGATTGTGGCAACAGGTGATTCTTTTATTACGCAGCGTTTGCCGCAAGATATGCAGTTTGCTGAACTGAAAAACTATATCGAAGCTCATGATGTTCGCTTTACCAACTTCGAAGTGCTGCTGCATGATTTTGAAGTGTATCCGGCTCCGTCAAGCGGCGGCACCTGGGCGGTTGCCCGGCCGGAGGTGCTGCAGGATATTAAAGAACTTGGCTTTAATATGATGGCCTGGGCGAATAATCACACCATCGACTGGAATATCGACGGTATGTTAACAACAATGAAGCATCTTGACCAAGGTAAGTGTATACATGCCGGTGTGGGTAGAAACCTGGCCGAAGCGGCGCAACCGCGTTATCTGGACACGCCTCAGGGGCGGGTAGCCTTAATCGGGGTTACTTCCACCATATCAGAATGGGGCATGGCAAGTGCCCAGCGGCCTGATGTTCTCGGCCGCCCGGGAGCTAATGTCCTCCGTTGCCAGACAATACACAAAGTGCGGCCGGAAGACTTTGAAAAATTAAAAGAAATCGTGGAACAGACAGAAGTAAATTCCAACCGGATTTTAAATGAAAAAGAAGGCTTTGCTAAGCCGGTGGTAGGCGGTTATTATGTTGGTACCATTCGCTTTGAACCTGGTGATACGCCGGGGACAGTAACCAAAATGAATGCCAAGGACGCTGACCGTATTGTGCGTTCTATCCGGGAAGCTACCAGGCAGGCCGATGTTGTGCTTGTCAGCCATCATACTCATGAGCGCAAAGGCCTAGATAAAGACCGGCCGGCTGATTTTGCTCGTGATTTTGCCAAACTGTGCATAGACAGCGGGGCCCATGCTTATATAGGACACGGTCCGCATATCTGGCGCGGCATTGAAATCTACAAACAACGTCCTATTTTTTATAGTCTTGGTGATTTCATTTTCCAAAACGATTCAGTGGAACGGCAGCCTACAGAATTCTATGACCTGTACGATTTGGGTGTGGAAAATACTGTTTCTGATGGATTGGATGCCCGTAGTGCCAATGAAACAAGGGGCTTGGTTGTTGACCCAAAAGTATTTGAGTCGGCCACAGTTGCTTTTACTGTTACCGATGGTAAAATTAAGGAAGTCACACTAAAGCCGCTTTCCCTTGGCTTTAAGTATGGCAGATCACGGCGCGGGCGTCCGGAGTTTGCCGATAAAGAAAATGGCACACGTATTTTGCAGGATATTGCTGATTTATCAACAGAATTTGGAACAAAAATCACAATCAAAGACGGTATAGGCACTATTAAGCTGGATTAAACGGAAATAAGATAATAACCACACCATTAATCCGGCCTGTAAAGTAAGAGTAGAAACCAAAGACAAAGGAATGTGCACTATGGACACAAAGATCAAAGAACTTGTTCATTCTCTGGGACCTAAAATAATTGAACGCCGCCGCGATTTTCATAAACATGCCGAAGTAGCCTGGACAGAGTTCCGGACGGCCGCCATTGTAGCCGATACCCTTACAAAACTGGGCTATGAGGTGCTGGCCGGTGATGAGGCAGTGGCTGCTGACGCCATGATGGGCGTGCCATCTGCCGCTGTGCTGCAGCAACACCAGGAACGGGCTATTGCGCAGGGTGCTTCGCCAGAGTGGGTTTCCAAGATGACTGGTGGCAAGACTGGAGTTGTTGGCACTCTTATATTTGCCAAGCCGGGGCCGACTGTAGCCCTGCGGTTTGATATGGATGCCAATGATGCAGTTGAGACTGAAGAAACTACACACCGGCCTTTTAAGGAAGGCTTTGCATCAGTCAACCGGGGGGCTATGCATGCTTGCGGACATGACGGACATACCTCAATCGGCTTGGCTGTAGCAGAAATTTTGGCTGTGTGCAAAGACCAATTAGCTGGTACGGTTAAATTCATTTTTCAGCCTGCCGAAGAAGGCGTGCGCGGTGCCCGGGCTATGATGGAAAAAGGCGTTGTTGACGAGGCTGACGTGCTTGTCGGCATGCATATTGGCTTTAATGCCAACAAAACAGGCCAACTGGCTTGTCAGATTGACAGCTTTTTGGCGACTACCAAGCTTGATGCCGTATTTACCGGGGTAGCCGCCCACGCCGGCGCTGCGCCGGAAGCCGGTCGTAACGCCCTGCTGGCTGCTGCCAGTGCGGCGCTCAATCTCCATGCTATTTCCCGCCATAGTCAGGGGCCGTCACGTATCAATGTCGGACAGCTGGCGGCCGGGACAGGACGCAATGTTGTACCGCCCAATGCTGTTATCAAGCTGGAAACCCGCGGCACGACAAGTGTAATCAATGAATTTATGTTTACCGAGTCTGTCCGGGTAATCAAGGCGGCTGCCGCCATGTATGATGTGCAGGTGGAGTTAAAAGAAATGGGAGGCGCCGCCGGGGCGGAAAGCGACCGTTCGCTGGTCGAAAGCCTTGAAGTCACCGGTAGACGTCTGGGGATTTTTGACGAGATCATTCCCCGCTGCTATTTTGGCGCTAGTGAGGACTGTACCTATTTCATGGAACGGGTACAGCAACGCGGCGGCAAAGCAGCCTATATCATGATTGGTGCTGACCTTGTTGCCGGTCACCACGACCTGCGGTTTGATTTTGATGAAGCCGCACTAAGCAAAGCCGTAGAATTTATTGCCGCCGCCACCTGTGATATGCTCACAGCATAAACTATGCTTTTGTCAGTTTTGTTATAAGAGACTAGGTTGTTTGCCAGCGTTCCAATGAGCGTGGCAAAAACCTAGTCTTTTTGTCTGTGTGAGACGGGTAAACTGTCTCCTTGTTCCGCCTAAGCAGACTTATAGTGCGGAATCTGACTTAGACTATACTTTCGTATAGTAGATTTATATTTTTAACTTTGCTATAATAAAAATAATCGTAAAAATTTTACATCTGCATCGACGTTAGGTGAACGAAGTATAAGCAAAGGCGCTTACTTATCTCTTTTTTTAAGAGGTAAGTAAGCGCTTTTGCAGTTAGTACAAGGGATGTGCATAAGTAAAGTTTGATAGTATTTGTTAAGGAGGCTGTTATGGAAGTTTTATTTAAACCAATTATTAAGTTGTTTAATGTAATGAATTATCGAACCAAATTTATATTTATTTTCTTTATATTATTTATCCCTCTTTCAGTTGTGCTCTATGTGTCTTCCTCTAATATTACCGAGCAGATAGATTTTAATGCCAAAGAAAGGAGCGGTACTCTTTATATTAAACCGCTGAATTTCTTGTTGGAAAGAGTGCTGTTTCAGGAGGACATAACGCTGGCTTTGCAAAAGATGGAGCAGGTAAATACTATATATAAAGATGAGTTAAAGACAGCTATTAAATGGACAGAATTAAAAAACATAATGAATTCACCTACAGAGAAGCCAGATATCAGCCAGGATAAAGCGATTGCTGATTTGATAGCATATGTAGGAGATACTTCAAATTTAATTCTTGATCCGGATTTGGACAGCTATTATTTAATGAATTCTGTTGTGAACAAACTTCCGACGGTTGCGATTTATTTGAATCGTATTTCTGGTAAACTTCAGAAGGGCGGGAATGGTTTACCTGGGCAACTGAATGCGAGTGAAAGAGACGAACTAATCAGGCTGATTACTCAAGTGGAAATGGCATTGGCAGAAGAGAATGCTGGTTTAGAAGTCGTATATCGCGAAAATCAGCAAATACAAGAAAAGCAACAAATGCAAGACCAAGCGGTTATTGCTCAAATCAAGCAAGCGCTGCAGACGGCAACTAAGTATGTAACGGCAGAGACCAGAGAAAACGGCGGGCGAGTGATCGTTAAAGATGTTAAAGATTCGATAAAAGCCACACTGGCACTTCATGCGGCTCATAGCAACTTACTCCAGAATCTGATTGAAGCGCGGATTAATAAATACGCAGAACGGAGAACGGCTGTACTTATCGCATTTGCTGCAGGAGTTTTGGCATTTATGTATTGTTTTATTGGTATGTACCGAAACATTACTCTGCCAATCCGGCAACTGCGGATGTTAATGGCTGATGTGCAAGTAGGGAATTTGACTGCAAAGTGTTTGGTAACAAGCAAAGATGAGTTTGGAATTTTAGCTACATCGTTCAACGAAATGGTAGCCGGAGAATATGATATAGTAAAAACTGTTCAGGAGGCTGCAGTAACCCTTTCTTCGAATTCTCAGCAAATAGCAGCATCTGTTCAAGAGGTAGCCAGCGCATCAAACGGTATTGGCGAATTTATGGATCAATTAGCAAAAGATATTTTTCAAGCGCAAAAGATTGCGGGACAAACCACACAAGAAGTAGATGTCTTGCACGGCGTTGTCCAAGGTTCGCAGGAAAAAGCAGAAGCAGCCCGGGAACAGTCACTTGTTACACAAAGCACAGCGGAGCGAGGTTCCGAAACAATGGATCGTCTTGCCCGGCAAATGCAAAGCATTCAGACTACTATTGAGCGAGCCAGCAATCAACTACAGTTATTGCGGGATTTTGCTGCCAATATTGAAGGTATTACTAAAATGATTGAAGCTATTGCTGGACAAACCAATCTATTAGCTCTGAATGCTGCTATTGAAGCAGCCAGAGCAGGGGAAGCAGGGCAAGGGTTTTCAGTAGTGGCGGAAGAGGTTCGCAAGCTGGCAGAACAGACTGCTAACCAAGTAACTGAAGTTGCTTCTGTTGTTGCCCAGATAACAGATAATATAGGAAGGGTTGTAAAAGATATTGAACTTGGTAAACAAGAAACAGAAAAAGGATGTGTTGCCATTAAAGAGGCTGACGCTGCATTTTCTGAGGTAACTAGTCTAATGAATATCAATGCAACAGATATACAACAAATTAGTGATGCCAGTAAATTAATTAGTAATGAATGCAAATCTGTATTAGAGTTGATAAAAAGCCTGGAGGAATATCTGTTTCATCCGGTTGAAGAAGCAAAACATGTGCGCATGTCAACTCACGAAATAGCAGAGGCTATTGAAAATGTTGCACAAGGGTCGGCGCAAAATCATCAGACCGCTGTTACAATGTTGGAAATCATTCAGAAGTTTAAGTTGAACTAAATTTATTGTAATGGGACAAAGAACCTGTCCCCTTTGTCCCAAAACTTTTAGTTGGGAAACAACCTTGCGGTATGTCCTGCTTGTGAGGACGAAATTAACTGAAAATAAGTATTGATGTTGACAAAAATATTATCGGGTGCTATATTAAACACCAATAGAATATTCGAAATGCAATGAGCAGAATCAAAAAGTGGAGATTTTTTCCTTTAGAGAGCTGTCGGGTGGTGAAAGACGGTGGAGAAACTTCATAAATCTCATCTGTGAGCAGAAGGCTGAAATAAAAGTAGGCAGTATCCGGTTTTCTACCGTTACCAAGAAGCGTATTGAGTACTTTCCTAATATGGCAGAGGTGACTGAGCAATCGGTAAATGAAGTGGTAACGCGGAGAATATCCTTCGTCTTCAACACGGTAACACGTGGAGAAGAGGGAGGTTTTTTGTTTATGATACTGTTTCGCTCGAAAGGCTGCCGGATATTCTAACAGACTGTTAACGCTAATTTTATGATCGCGACATGAAGTTAGCGATGCAGTATATACAAGAAAAGGAGTTTCTGAAATTATGAGTGGTTTAACTTTACTAGGAATTGCATTACTTGTTTGTGCAAGCGGATATTTTATCTATGGCCGCTGGCTGACAAAGATATGGGGCATTGATCCTCAGGCGAAAACACCGGCTTATGTTTTTGAAGATGGCAATGACTATGTTCCTTCTTCAAAATTCACGGTATTTGCGCATCAATTTTCTTCGATTACCGGCGCAGGTCCGGTTACCGGACCGATCATCGCTGCGATGTTTGGCTGGCTGCCTGTTATGCTTTGGTTGATGATCGGCGGAATTTTCTTCGGGGCAGTACAAGATTTTTCCGCACTGTATGCTTCGGTAAAAAATGAAGGTAAGTCAGTAGGCATGCTGATTGAAAAATATATCGGCAAAACCGGGAAACGCTTGTTTCTACTGTTTTCTTGGCTGTTTACTCTGCTGGTAATCGCGGCTTTTGCCGACATTGTTGCGACTACCTTCAACGGTTTTGGTGCTAATGGTTCACTGGCTACACCTAACGCCGCCGCTGCCTCTATTTCGATGCTGTATATTGTTGTTGCTATTTTCTTTGGCCTTTTTCTCAAAAAATATCCATTGGCCGAAAAGCCTAAACTGGCAGCCGGCATTATTTTAATTATCGGCATGTTGGCCGCAGGTATTGCCTATCCGCTGTATTTTGACAAAACAACCTGGATTTATGTAGTATTTGCCTATATGTTCATGGCGGCAGTTCTGCCGATGTGGCTGCTGATGGAGCCTCGTGACTATTTAAGTTCCTTTTTGCTGCTCGGCATGATTGCCAGTGGTGTTGTTGGTGTTATTTTTACTAATCCGACTATTGAACTGCCTGCCTTTGTCGGCTTTGAAGTGAATGGCAAGCCGCTGTTTCCCATCCTCTTCATAACCATTGCCTGTGGTGCGGTTTCAGGGTTTCATAGTTTGGTTTCTTCCGGAACTTCATCCAAAACTATTTCCAATGAGAAGGATATGCTGTTTGTCGGTTATGGCTCCATGATGGTGGAGACGGTTTTGGCAGTAATTTCTCTGATTGTTGTTGGCGCCGCCGCAACTGGCGGGGTTATGCCAAAAGGCACGCCGTTTCAGATATTCTCGGGTTCTGTTGCCAACTTTTTATCGATGTTTGGTTTGTCCCGTTTTGTGGCGACTTGTATTATCACCATGTGTGTATCTGCGTTGGCATTAACTACGCTGGATTCTGTTGGTCGTATTGGCCGGATGTGTTTCCAGGAATTATTTACTGATGGTACAACTGATCCGGCGAAGATGTCTGGCATGCAGCGGGTATTGACTAACAAATACTTTGCTACTTTGACTACACTGTTTTTTGGTTATTTGCTGTGTTTGGGCGGTTACATGAATGTCTGGCCATTGTTCGGCGCTGCCAACCAGCTGTGTTCGGCACTGGTACTGATTGCTTTGGCTGTTTTTCTCAAGGTTACCGGGCGGCAGGGAAAAATGCTGTATATTCCTATGGCCTTTATGTTTGTCGTTACATTCATTGCGTTACTCATGTCGATCTACGGCATAGTGAATAAAGTTCTTACTACCGGCGGCTTTTCATTCTTGACTGACGGCTTGCAGCTAATTGTGGCCATTGCACTCATAACGCTAGCTTTACTCATTGCTTCCAACAGTGTGAGAAAATTATTTGATTCTGAAGCTGCGACTGTTTCTGTAGAAAAATAAAATAATATTAGGGATGCATCAGCATGCAGCCTTGGCCTAGTTATAACGGGCTAAGGCTGTTTGTTCGTGGGACAAGGGGACAGCAGACTGTGTGAAATCTCCCGCTTTTAAAAGATCAAAAATAAAGATGCTAGACTAATCCCTAACCTTCTAGTTCAGCTGAAT
>JAGGAB010000130.1 GCA_017889705.1 Bacillota bacterium
GTGCCATTTCCTCTGTATTAAAGTAGGTCGGCAGCTCACCGGATAGCTTGGCCGCAAGAATCCGATGGTTAAAAAGGCCGGGAAAACCGTTCATAATTCGCCCCTTTTACTTGTCATTTATTCACAATTGACGCTACCTTGACATGCCCCGGCTTTTTGTCAATTCCGGATGTTCTTTCGTCACTTCGCGTACCAATGTCCGTGTTTTAATTCCCTTTTCCACGCTCGATAATCCTAACAGCGAAGGAAAATGACTAATTGCTACTGAGCAAATCCAAATCTTAACCTTTATTTACCACGCTTCCTGCACTACGCATAATCTCAATGACTTTATTGGATTGGTCTTTTTCAGAATCTTTATTGATATAGCCGGTCTGTTGAGCACTGAAAATTGAGTTCGTGGCTTGCAATAAGACGGCGTTTTTAGTATCTATATCGCCGCCTGCGGCTTTAACAAAGGTTTCAAAGGTTATTAATGCGTTATGCCTATGCTTATTGATTACTACATTATGCTGATGGGCCGCATAGTTTTTACCGCTCCACATTAACATGTAGATCAGTACTGAGAATACCGTTATCCGCGAGGCAAAAGTTTTCGTTAAATATATGATTTTAGCTTGTACATCATCAGGCGGGGTTTCGAATTGAAATCCTACATAACCCCAAAGTGCGGTCGCAATTCCTAACGCAACTGTAACCTTAAGCCATTTAAGAGACTGTGTTTCATGTTCTTGATATTGTTTCTCAAAATTTTTCGCGTGATGCGCAACACCGGTTTGAGCTGCCGTTTGACGGATTTTTTCCAGTGTTTCATGGGCATCTTGTTGGGATTTTTGTATTGATTCTTGCGCTTCTCTCGTAACGGTTTTTAGTTGTTCTAATGAACCTCTCGCTTCTCGTTCCAAGCGGTCAAAATCAGTTCCTTTTCGGATCGTGAAGGCAGTAACCGGTGAGATTATTGTAAAACACCGATCATAGTTTTCCATAAACCAGTTCACAAGTGCATTTCGGCTATTTAATGGTTCTGCGACTCCCGCAATTTTGAAATTTACCACCGCGTCAAAATATTGCAGTACTTCTTTGGCAATTTCATTAATAGAATGCATAGTTGTAAATGGAACAATATCTAAATTACTTTCGGCCAATGTTTTAAATAGGCTGAGTATCCGTTCAAAATACGGTCTTCCTGATTCAAAACTTAACTCTACTCCCAGTTCTTGTGTTCTTATTAATTTTTCTATATCGATTTCTTGTAATTTAACAAGACGGGAATATAATTCCTCACGCATTTTATCTTCTTGTTCTTTGGTAGCCATTTTTTTCTTCCCTTCTTGATGTTTTTTATTACCGGCTCCTGCCCCAGCCTATTTTAACCTTCTCAAAATATCTTTTACTGATTGCTCCAGCGGATCATTCGGCTTTGCATATTTTTGATATAACAAATAGTCTTTTTGGGCTTCAGCCTCATTTCCTTTTTGTAAGTAGGCATTCGCCCGTAAACAATAGGAAGTAGCCACGTCCGGCCTTTTGGCGATAATGCTATTGGCTTCGGCAATTGCCTTATCCAACATGTTTTTCGCTATATAAGCACTAATTTTGCCATGTGCGGCTAGTAGATTATCCGGATCAAGTTGGCTGGCTACATTGAACTTTTCCAGTGCTTTATCGTACTGTTTATTTACAAAGAAGGTATAGCCTTCTTGCGCAGCTTTTGCCCCTTCCGGATCACCGCCTGGCGCGCAAACGCTAACGGCAAACCGCAAAGACGGTCCTGATTTTTTGGGGTCTTTATATAGGCCAAGATGATATTGATACTTATCTTTTTCGTAAAAGGCAGCAAAGCTTAGATTATTAGCCTGATAGAATTCTGATCCTTGCTTTGTTGGCATTCCGTAATAACTTTCCACTATAGCCAAACATGGATTGTATATGTCGTTATAGAAGGAAGTTTTAAACATATCGCTGGGTACGATATCGTACATAAAGGATTGTATTTGCCGGGAATTTTCGTCTACCGTAATATAAAAGTTGAAGGAATCTCCCCAAATTTCAGACCGGTAATACTCCATACCGTTTTCAATCTTTAATAGCTTTATCCTGAGTTTTCTGTCGCCAAGGTCTTTAATTACCATTTGATTAACAGCAAGCTCACCTTTACCTACCATGAATTCTGTTTTTATCGGGAATGCGTTTATGCCTCTGTTTAGGCTTTCTATAATATCTATGTCGCCGCCAAGTGCCTGTGAAGATTGCGGCGCTATTAATAAGAGCAAAAACAGTACTTGGAATATAAATACCCTGACTTTTTTCACAATGACATTCCCCTGCCTTTCTGTAATTCTGGATGCCCCTTGGTAACTTCCCGTATCAAAGTACGGCTTTTAATGTTTTTATCGATGCTGGACAATCCCAAGAGTGCCGGGGAATGACCAATTGCAGTCGTGAGCTTTAGATCCTCGATACCGGCTTTTTTCATGGCAATTACGATCTCTTTATCCAGGCCCGGTTTCCACTCGCCCTGGCTCTTTTGTAACGCGTCTTTAGCGTACATATCATATAATTCTTTGGTAGGCACACAACGTTTTTGCTTGCTAAGATCGGCCGCATTTTTAATCTCCTGTAGTCGCTTTTGGATCTCAGGGGTTTGTTCGATACTTAAAGGCTTAATAGTCTCTTTTATAATATTCGTAAGTAAGCTATAATCACAATTTGCGGAGGCTACAGACGCTTCGATCATTTGGTCTTTCGAAATACTGTCAAAGGTTAATTCGTAGCCTGCATTTTTGGCCAACTCGCGCATAAACTCCCGCTGCGCCCGGCCATTACCTTCCCGAAAAGGATGCAGTATATTAAGTTCTCCTAAATAATAAGCAGCTCGTTCGCTAAATTTATTAAGATCTAAGTCTTTAAGGTGATTTTCTTTTTTTAGCTTTGAAAAAATATCGGACTGGAAAGCATCTATATTCCTGGACGGACAAAAAGCAGTACCTTTAGATATTTCAACAGTGCGACATTTTCCGGACCAATCATAGATATCCTTGAAAATATATTGATGGATCTTCTGTAAATGGGTAAAATCGAAATTGCCTTGAATGCCTTTTTCTTTGATTTCAAAAATACATGTACTGGCATGAAGCCTTTCTAACTTGTTTAATTCTTCCTGGTCTTTTAGTTTAAATTTGTTTTTCAATACATTTGTGCCAGGATAAACATATGGATCACTCATATCAGTTCTCCTTAACAAAAACCTCTGGTTTTTCTCTTTTCAATCTAGCAAGTTCTTCATCGGCAAACTTTCTAATATCCTCCGGCTCGATCTCGCCCTTAGCTAACCGGTCAAATAGTTCTTTCTCTGCCTCGGTATAAACGTATCCTTCCAGTTCCATGCTGTGCATGGCATACTTCACGCTTTCTTTGCGACTCAAAACAATCACTCCTTTATTAATTTTCATTACCTTCAAACAAGGGGACTCCCTTAAATTCTTCATCTAATTGCTTGGCTAGTTTATAAAAAGTGCATCTTTTAACTTCTGCTTTTTCCATGGCTTTAACGGCTGTAATTTTACCTTTCTTCCACTGTAGATATGCGCTTCGCATTTTATCTGTCACTTTAGCTTTTGGTCGTCCATATGGACGCTTTTGTTTTAAGGCCAGGTCAATTCCTTCACGCTGCCTCTGCCGAATTTTATTGCGTTCCTGTTCGGCTACATAGCTGAGCAGGCTTAAAAACTGGTCTTCCATCAACTTGCCTACGTCACCCATAGCTTTGAATTTGCGACTGTCGAAAAGGGTTTCTTGGTCTAGTACAACAATATCCGCGCCCAGGTTGCGGGTGATTTCTTTCCACTCTGCTATAATGCCGTCATAGTTTCGCCCCAGGCGATCTAAGGCATCAATATATATTAAATCACCTTCC
>JAGGAB010000034.1 GCA_017889705.1 Bacillota bacterium
AGAAGACATAGTGCCTTGGGGGGCATTTCGCCGCTATGCTACGAGATTAGAAGAAACTCGCCATTTAATCTGTCCGCGTAGGCCAATATGGTTCACAGTAACCCCATCCCTGTTTAACTAGCTGGCCTTAGCCCGCCCCCTGCTTTCTGAATAACAAAAATTCTTCCAATACCTCTTCCAGCCTCTCAATAGTACCTGTCGTATCTTTTCCCTCGTTATGCAGCTAGTCAAGTCCTTCAGATAGTTCGCGAATTTCATCATATAACCCAGTTTCTTGTTTCTTGAAATCTCCTCACGCGTCCGCCATGATGAGCGCCCCGCTGAAATTGAGAGGTAGTGGTTGGACGCAGTTCCTGAAATCGGCACAATAGGGCATAATATTTCCATCATGCAAAAAACAGGTTATATTCCTGTTGCCGCATTTACGCTGCCTGAAAATTGTTGGATAGATAATTATCTTATTCCGCAAAAACAAGACAAGAGGAATTCTTGAAAAAACATGCGGGAAATAAAACCGCTCAGGATATGAATTGCATTTATGAGGCGTGAGGCAGACTTGTATTCAAAATATAAACGGTATTATGGATATGTATTTTATATTGGGAAAAAGATGTAAAGTAATTTCTTACCATCTTTGCTAATTTGCCGACCAGTATCAGTAGTGATTTCATTGATCTTTACACGGCCATTGTCAAAGCCAGACTAAAATAGGCTGTTTAAAAATCATCAAATAGTTTATATACAAAAAGTGCAAATAATAGTGCCATCAGCAGCATATTTACTATCGGAATCTGGCCATCTCTGCGTCTCTTACATAATTCATTAAAGGACATTGCTGAATCCTCCTTTAAATGTTCTTTTAAATAAGTATATCGCGACTACATAGTCAAGATTTTTAAATTAATGTAAATTTATTATACAACTCAATTCTGAAAAAAAAATGAAAAGAATACCTTTCATCCTTTTCCGATACGTTTTCGTCAATGTTATCCAAAATTATAAACATCGTAAGTACAAGAAAAATCCCGCTTCCCAACCTATCGGCCAGAAAGCAGGATTTCTAGGCTCTGACAGGTTCGAATTCGGACCTGTTTTTACTTTAAAATAAACCTTTTAACCATTTAGGGCAATGGTCATTTTAGCTGTTACCCTTCTTGCATTATGCTGAAAAAAGCTTAGCTGTTGAGTTGATCTATCTTCCCTAGATTAAAGGTTTCATATAGATGGCAAAAATGCACCTTGCGCTATCGCGCGCAGGTGTTTTTGTCGCAAGATCCCATATCCATCGAGCTAAACAACTGGGTGCATCCATCCTCCTAGCCTCTCGATGTGTAGATGTGTAATACATAAGGCATAGTGGCTACGGAAATAATAACGGCTGGAGGAGGTTTGATGATGGCAATTAACTTAATCCCTTTTATTTACACGGCTGTCTTTGCCGGGATTGTTTTAGCACTTGTACCCAGACAGGAAATACGTCGGCTATCAATTTACGGGATTATCTTCGGAGGGCTTTTTGATGGTATAGTTGTTAGTA
Source organism: Bacillota bacterium (assembly GCA_017889705.1). Lineage (GTDB taxonomy): Bacteria > Bacillota > Negativicutes > Sporomusales > Sporomusaceae > Sporomusa. The sequence goes on from JAGGAB010000034.1 coordinate 1,538, forward strand.
TAGCGAACCTTTTGGGAGAATTTAAATATATAAACTATGAGCCATTTGGTTTGATGGGAATACATTTTTTGGCGCCTGTCTCATGGACATTGTTTTATATAATATATTTTTATCATTTACCTACGAAAAAAGTGTATATTTATATATACACGACCATGGGAATTTTCTATAGTATGTTATTTTGCCAAATGATTACGAAACTGGGTGTATTATCTCTTGCACACGGATTATATGACTCGATTATTCCGTTTGTACCATGGTATATCATAGCCACCTGGGGTTATCTAAAACTAACAAAAATTGATGATACCTTTGAAAGTGTAAACCCCACGGAACACGAGCAACGCAGATTCCTTTATCCTGCTGTAGCCAAAAAGCTCCCCAAACTAAATGAAGAGGACAGTGATGAGGCGCCAAAAGATTGATGGTAAATACCTATGCCGATTTACAACACGCAATAAATATAATATCTTACGGGGACGGGGTTGTCGACACCTACTATAATCATTCGCAAAAACATCAATCAAGACTTTCCAAAATTATTTTATTTTTGTATTCAGAGCGCCTGGGACACCGGGACAGGTTTCTTGTCCCAGAAATCTTCAGCTGAACCCTTCTTTTCATCCTTTCGATACCTTCTTGTCAATGTTATCCAAAATTACGAAAATCGGAAACACAAGAAAAATCCCGTTTCTCAACTTATTGTCTGGCAAGCGGGATTTTATCTACACTCTGACAGGTCCGACTTTCGGACCTGTTTTTTACTTCATTTTTAGTTTTTTTCCCATACTAGCTGACAATAGATAAGTCGCTAACATGTTTAAACTGATTTTTTCTCTTTCAGCCCCTTCTGGTTAAATCACGATGCAATGAACGAGGAATGCGCAATTTAAATTTACCGCTAAACTCATCTTCGTTTGGAACGCGCTCAGGAATTTCAATTCCCTCTTCCAAGGCAGTTTCAATCCAAGCTTCTTTAGCATCCTCGATCATTTGTAAAACTTCTTCTTTAGTATCTCCTTGAGTTATGCAACCAGGTAAATCTGGAATTGCAGCAACAAATCCACCCTCAGCAGTCGGATGTAGTTCTATACGAAAAGGCAAAGATACAAAATAAGTTAATCCCTTTTCCTCATTATTAGCCATAGTGTCCCTCCTTTTCTGCACATTGTAAAACCGCTAAAAGGGTATGACAAAGCACATAACATTTAGCAATTAAATCGCCAAAAGATTATTTTGGCAGTATTGCTGTAAGCTGGGCTTCGTCTCCTATATCTAAAAGGAGACCCGCAGGGGATTACTCTTCAAAGCGAACAGTCTTTGGGTTGTTTCTTATTCTGTCCAGTAGTTTTTGAAGTTGACTCAAATAAAGACCATCATCCTTTCTATAGTGTAAATGTTAATATCAAAGTACACAATTATTGCACAGTAAAACTGTATAAAATTGTGTACTTTTTTCTTATATTTAATTCTTTTTTAACAAAAAATCCTTATTATGGTAAAATTATTGGTTGTTAGGAATTTATCCTATAAAAACTAACATTTTCTGAATTTTGACATAAACCGACATTGTGTTGTTATATACTTGTATATACAACTATTTATTGACATGGAATGGAGGACCAATATGAACTTTTTAAGCAATATGAAAGTAAGCATGAAATTAGGACTGTTAATTTTCGTTGCATTATTAGCGGTAGGTGCTGTAGGTTTTACCGGATATTATTATTTGCAGCAAGCAAGCAAAGACATGGCTTCCATGTATGAGAAGCGATTAGTTCCTGTTCGACTATCGGCTGAAGTGGCTTCATTTGTAAGAACTGCAAATGGAAATTTATTAGAGTTAATGCTGACAACTGATGAGGCGAAAAATCGAGAATTGAAAAAATCTATTGATGCTAGAGTAGAAATGATCGGAAAAAATATGGAAATTTTAGAAAAAATGCACTTTGATCAGAAATCAGATGAATTGCTGGTTAAAATAAAAGATGCTCAGCAAAAATATCGTGCAGCTAGAACACCTATTTTAGAACTAGCACTGCAAAATAAAAATACGGAAGCCTATGCATTATACATAACTAGCTTAGAACCGTTAACTAATGCATATATTAGTAGTATGAGAGATTATACCATGCATATCCAAAAATTGTCTGAGGAAATGAATGATACCACCCAAGCTGATGAAGCCAAAGCCGTAAAGATTATGGTCGGAATTATTATAATTGCATTTATTGTGCTGGGCGTAACTGGGTGGCTCATTAACAAAATGATAGCAAACCCGTTACAACAAATGGTAACATTCTGTGGCGAATTGGCTGCCGGAGATTTCCGAGACAAACCACGTAAGGTTAAAAGAAATGATGAGATTGGACAAGTTGCAGACGCTTTAGCCGGTATGCGCAGCAGTCTTCGTGCTGTTTTAAAAAATGTTAATGAATCGTCCGAGCAGGTGGCCGCTTCTTCGGAGGAATTAACCGCAAGCTCAGAACAGGCAGCCCAGGCAGCTAATCAGGTGGCCACGGCTATTACTGATGTAGCAACAGGGGCAGCAAATCAACTGAAAGCAGTGGATGAAACAACTAACATTATTGAACAATTATCTGGTGGAATACAAGAGATTGCTGCTAACGCTAGTGATGTAGCCGCCACGGCGCAACAGACATCTTCGGCTGCTCAGGAAGGTAGTAATGCAGTACAGAAGGCTACGAACCAGATGGTACAAATCGAAAAAACGGTTGACGATTCGGCGCAATTGGTAAGCAAATTGGGTATGCGCTCTCAGGAAATAGGCACAATAGTTGATACAATTTCCGGTATAGCAGGGCAAACGAATCTTCTAGCGCTTAATGCAGCTATTGAGGCAGCTCGGGCGGGAGAACAGGGCCGCGGTTTTGCAGTGGTAGCTGAAGAAGTGCGAAAGCTGGCTGAACAGTCACAAGACGCAGCTAAACAAATAGCTGACCTTATTGGTGAAATTAGGGAGGATACTGATAAGGCCGTATTTGCTATGAATGAGGGAACGCGTGAAGTTAAGACTGGTACCGAAGTAGTCAATTATGCAGGCAAAACCTTTGAAGAGATTGTGGGCCTAATAGGGAAAGTAACTGACCAAATTAATGATATCTCAGCGGCAATTGAACAAATGGCTGCTAGCAGTCAGCATATTGTGACTGCGGTTAAAGATATTGATATAATTAGTAAAGAGTCTTCAGCACATACCCAGACAGTATCTGCTGCAACTGAAGAACAATTGGCTTCAATGGAAGAAATTGCATCATCAAGCCAAGCTTTGGCTAAATTGGCTGAAGATTTACGTAGTAACGTTTCGAATTTTAAAATATAAAATACGTAATATTGACCTAAGCAAATATAATCCGCCGTTTTCGTAATTGAATAAAGGCGGATTATATTGTTGAAAAATTTTAGTAAGTTTATGTATTTCAATCGTGTATAAGACAAAACAATCAGCAATGCAATGTAAGCTACGGGGGAGATATTATGGAAAAACAAAAAGGAATTTTACTGGAATCAGGCACAAATGAGTTTGAAATTATTGAGTTTTCCGTTGGTAATGTTTTTTATGGTATCAATGTAGCAAAGGTCAGAGAAATAATTAACATGGTTCCTATTACAAAGATGCCTTGTGTCCATCCTTATATAGATGGAATATTCACGTTACGTGGTAAGGTTATGCCGTTATTAAACTTAGCAAGATGTTTAAACATTGAAACTAAAAATGATAATTCAAAAGTAATTGTCGCTGAAATGAATAATTATTTTATAGGGTTACGAGTTGATGATGTATCCAGAATTCACCGTATTTCGTGGAGTCAAATGGAACCAGCCCCAAGCATATCTGATTCGGAACGGGTTGTCGGCGTGGTTAAGATGGAAAATCGTTTAATTATTCTTTTAGATTTTGAAAAAATTCTATCAGAAGTAAATCCTGAAATTGGTAAAAAGCTATCGACTGTACCGGTTTCATCAGAAGAATTAATTGATGCTCGTAAAGGAAAGACTATTTTAGTAGCGGAAGATTCGCATATGTTGAGAGAGTTGTTATTGAAAACACTAAATGTGGCTGGTTATAAGACTATTTTTGCAGAAAATGGGCAGATAGCTTGGGAGAAGATAAAAAAACTAACAACAAATGATAAGCCGTTGACGGAACAAATACAGATGTTGATTACCGATATTGAAATGCCACAAATGGATGGACATCATCTCATAAAGAAAATTAAAGAAGATAAAGATTTGCAGGAACTTCCAGTCATAATTTTTTCTTCCCTAATTAATGAAGAAATGAGAAGAAAAGGAGCAGCATTGGGGGCGTTTGCACAAGTTACCAAGCCAGAAATTGAACAATTGATTGATATTATAGATAAAAAAATGTTTTGAGTATGACTATGAAAAACTGGAATGCTGTGTGGATAATTAAGGATTTCAATGGTTATACCCCAAAGTACTTTTAGTAGCTTGTTTCACTAAAGCTTGGAATTTCGAACTCGGGAGGTCAACGGACTTCATTCAAAATCCGTTGACCTCTCTTTATATCTCTTGCACCTTTATCCCCGGATTAAGTTTGTTATTTACGGCTAGTTTCATGGTTAGGCCTCCTCGAACGTTAAAATACTAATAAGCATTATCTTAATGATGAAATTCAAGAAATTATTTTTTGTGCAAATTGAGCACTTTGGTAAAATGGCAGCCAATTCAAGCAGCATAAAGGGGGAGTTCCAGCATCCGTGTCATATACTGAAAAGTAGTTGGAGTTTTATGCGTGTTAAGCCTTTTTTGCATAATACTAACAAATCAACCTTGTATAAACTGTATACTTGCTACTATAAAAAAACAGGACACCGCCAAGCCACGGAAATTATGTGTTTTATAGTTTGCAGAATGGAATTTTATCAGACGTCACACCGAATGCGGATGGCCGCCTTACGACAACTATAAATTGCCTTCGACAAAGGATAGCCCAATTATTTATAGAATACGAAATAGTGAATTTTCTTTGAAGGGTGAAATATATTGTGTTATTCAATAACCGAAATACCAATGCAGTAAAAACACTTTTTAATTTATCCAAAGAAAATTCAGACCCAATATTTTCTTTTGATAAAATTGCGGATTTGCCGGAACCAGTAAAAAAATACTTCCACTTTGCATTAACAGAAAGACACGATTATATCAACATTATATCTACCAGGTTTGAAGGATTGTTTCGTTTGAAAGAAACACAGCAATGGTCTTCAATAAATGGAGTGGATTACTACTCTGTTAATTGTCCTGGGTTCATTTGGTTTGCTAAAATGAAGACATCTCCTTTATTTTGGTTTACCGTAAAAGATTACTATCTACAAGATAAAGGGAAAGCACTAGCTAAAGCTTATTCCTTATTCACCGTCGCGTCCGCCGAAGGTCCAGAAATAGACCAAGGGGCGCTTTCTCGCTGGCTAAGCTCAGCAGTCTTATTTCCAAAAGCACTACTACCGAGTGATAATTTAACTTGGGAGTCTATTAATAAAAATTCTGCTAGATTACTTTTTTCCTATAAGGACATTAAAATTGACGCTGTAATTTACTTTGGCAGAAGCGGTGAGATTGTCAGATTTGTCACTGATAGATATTGCTATGAAACCAATAAATTCGAAAAATGGACTGCGTACTATAAGTCATATGAAGATTATAGCGGTAGCAAAATACCGACTGAAGTTGGAGCAGTCTGGCATTTCCCTACTAAGCACTTTAATTATGCACGGTTTCGCTTTACAAATATAGACTCTAATACGAAACCGAAATAACGTCCCAAGGGGTTTATTCCTTAACGTGGATTTTGTCGGAAATGTTGGCGACACCCCTAGTAGATGGCTTATTTACTTAAGAATTTATTATAGGACGTTGAAATTACTGTACACAGCAGACGCGGGGACGGTGGAATCGTCTTGTTTATTTTTCCTCTTTTCTCTAAAACGATTCCACCGTCCCCATGTCTTTCACCGGGCTTACTGACACCTTGTACCAGTAAGCCCGCCCCTGTTGTTTAACTAGCTGGCCTTTGCCCGCCCACCTGCTTTCTAAAAAGCAGAAATTCTTCCAATACTTCTCCTAGCCTCTCGATCATATCTGTCGTATCTTTCCCCTCGTTACGCAGCCGGTCAAGTCCTTCCGATAGTTCGCGAATTTCATCATATAGCCCAGTTTCTTGTTTCTTAAAATCCGGATATGTGGTATTCACAAGTAAACTTTCCACTCCTCCCCGGAGGCTTCTATACCCTCCTGCAATCACCCGTAAACGGGAATTTTACAGGAGGAAATTAAAAAGGATCACAAATGCAGGATTATTTCAACCCTACACATGCGATCCTAATGATCTCTAGAGCAGTATCAAGATACAAACGGTACAACAAGCAATACCTTACTAACAGAACACGTCAGAGCGTCCTGTAAGCCTGTATCAAGATATGAATCAATCGAATATTGCATGCAGTCGCTCAGCCCCTGGTCAACGCGCCAATCCTCATACCTTAAATTGCCAAAACTTGTAATCAAGCTGGCAAATCGGTATAATAAGATTGTCGCCCGTGAGCAGTTCGCTGTTACGTGTAGGTGCTTGTACCACCTGCTCGTGCCTATAGGTGTTCCCGCACCTATGGGACACGGCGACATTACTTTTTAATTTCCACCTATTAGTAATGATAGTACTATTTTCTATGAATTGCAAGTGTGAAGTCAAAAAAATGAGCTGCTAGCAGCTCATTTTTTTATAGTATATTTCAGATCCTTTATTTCTTCCGATTTTGTGCAAGCTTTTCGGCTTGAATATCATATATGATAGAAAAATAGATATATAAAATAGCTAACATTGGGACAATAACCAACATTCCAAAAGCGCCTGCTATATGACCTGCGAATAAAACTCCTATCACAATAATAGCAGGATGTAATTTTGTGGCCTTGCCAACTAATGTAGGATAAATAATATTATGGTTCAACTTAAACATAATTACGTAAAATACGGCAAGTTTTGCTGCCATTAGAGGGTCTTGAACCATTACCGTTGTAATAGCTAAAATAGCGGCGAAGATAGGTCCAACAATAGGAATCCATTCCCCTATAGCAGCCAGAAAAGAAAAGAGAACTATGTGTTTTACTCCTAAAATCCAACCAACAAACGAAACAGATAAACCAGAAATAACAGACACCGCTAACTGACCTTGAATATACTTACTTAGCATAAAAGTGGTTTTATCAAAAAACAATTCAGTTTCTTTAGTAGCATTATAAAAAAGAGAAACTATCCTACGTTGGCACATTCCTGCATCTTTCATAAAATAGAAAGTAATAATAGGTATACCAATCATTTCAGCCAAATTAGATGTTGTTTTTAACATTGGGCCAAGGGACGATTTTACAAAAGAAACAGACCATTCGATTGCCGATTGCATAATCTGGCTAACCTGTTCTTGTACAACCTGCTCAGAACCAATCCAAGGATATCGTAATGCAAATGATGTTGAAAAAGAAGTTACGTCTTTTGATAAGCCAGGAATGTCTTTTATAAAACTTGTTAAGGCAGGTAAAATACTTCCGCTAATAATGATAAATCCGCCAATAAAACAGCATAAAAAACTTAACAAGGAAACTCCAATAGCGACATTATTAGGTATTTTTTTAGAAAGCTTATTTGACAACGGCTTTAACAAAACTGCTAATAACGTTGATACAAATAAAACTATAAATAAACTTATATAATATAAAATCCCTTTACCTTGAAACATAAAAATAAATTTTTATAATAGGTGGTTCTATGGATAAAAATAATTTTAAATTATCTATGTATTATGACCCCGATCCCCAATCGCCGAATCAAAATAATCCACTACCACGATGGAGTATTGAAATTATTATTAACAAGCATTATAAAGTCAAAGATTCTCTTATTATTCTAACCTTTTGCTACACAAACATTAATGCGGCAGAAAAATGCAAAACTCTTAGTAATGATATATTAGAAGAATTCTTCGGAAAAATTGTAAATTCTACTAGCAAAGTAACCACAGTCGAGTTAGCAAACGAAATAGAAAGTCTATACCCTAAGAAAATTGATCACGTTGCTATACGCTATTTGTAGCATAAATATTATAGTTACTATAAGGCCAACTATAATATTTACCCATTTAATTGCTTAGACGTGTAACAGCACACCAAACATCAGGTTTTACTATTTTAACCCACTCCGGCGGATGACCATGATTGCATTTAGTGATTGTACAAGTCGTATTTGCACAATCACTTATTTTTTTATCCCCCAACAGTAATTAGATCCACACAATATCCAAAATAATATTCGGAACTTTATATATTTGATTATTTGGCTATTTTAATCAACAAACAAAAACAATTGTTCTTCCGGTAATAATATACTTACTTCTTGTCCAACAACAAGATCAATTGCGTGACCAAATTGATCTACTAAAATATCTGCTTCCAATATAAATTCCGGTTCTGTCCTTCCAATAGGTTGCAACAATATAATTTTGCTATTTCTATTTTGATAGATATTCTTTATTGTACAAATTAATTGATTGGCGCCAAGATACTCATCTCTTACATCCTTGGTTAGTTCAAGTTCTAAAATAATATGCTCTGACCGTATCCCAACAGTTACAGTGGCTTCTTTTTGCAACTGATCCGTGCTATTATTCGCTGCGTGTAGCACATTTTCTAGGCAAGAACAGAATAGTTCTATTTTATCAGCCGATATATCGGTAATTTTGCCAGAGAATAAATTTTGCACTCCAAAAAATTTGGCTGCTTCCACATTATGTGGGTAACGATAAACCTGCATTTTATCTCCCGACTGAACCACTGACCCACGGGCAATAAAAGTAACGGAATCGGCAAGAAAAAATGCTTCTTCCATGTCGTGAGTTACAATGAGGATCGTTATCCCATACTGTTGCTGCAATGTTTTTAACAATAACCACAGTTCTTTACGCATAGCTTCATGCAGTGCCGAGAAAGGTTCATCTAATAGGAGAAGCTTATTGCCCGGAGCTAACGCTCTGGCTAATGCAGTACGTTGTCGTTCACCACCGCTTAGGTTTTTTATGGAACGTTCTAAAAGACTAGTAATACCTAATGAACGGGCAAGTTGGTCAATTTCCGCATGTTTACCTGAAGAAAGTTTCTTTTGTATTCGTAGTCCATACTCAATGTTTTCTCGAACTGTCATGTGTGGAAAAAGCGCCAAGTCTTGAGGAACGTAGGCCAGATTTTTTTGTTCCGGAGGCAATGCGGTAATATCCCGATCAAACCAGCAAATACTGCCAGATTGCGCTTTGCGCAATCCGGCGATTGTTTCTAAAACCAGAGTTTTACCGCTGCCGGTTGATCCTACCAGTGCATGGCAACCACCTGATGGTACACAAAAACTGATCTGATCGACTTGAAAACTATCTGCCCGTAAACACAAATTCTTAATATCTAGCATAAGTTCCCCTCTTCACAATAAGCCTTGCTATATAAAGTACACTGAACCCAATCAATAATAAAACGCAAATGGAAGCGACGGCACCTTCGATATCCGATATTGCCAATCTCATGTAAACGGCAACAGGTAAAGTTTCTGTGCGCATGGCCATTGTACCGGCAACCGTAATTGTTGCGCCAAATTCTCCGATGGCTTTTGACCAGGTAAGAATAGCGGCAGCAAAAATCCCGTGACGGCAAAGTGGCAACGTTGTTGTGCGAAAAGCGGTGAAGGAGGACGCACCAAGTGTTCTGGCAACCGCTTCATAACGGGGAGAGATTTCGTCCAGGGCGGCTTTCACCATGCGTACGGCCACACCAATCACGGTAATAAATTGAGCTAACACGATACCATAAACGGTAAATACGAACTGTTGGATGTTGTTTTGTATCCATTCGCCCAGTGGCGTATTAAAAAATATTAGTAGCATGGCACCAATTGCGGCAGGCGAAACAATCATGGGCAATTCTAATACGGTGTCAACCAACGTCTTACCGAAAAAATCATAGCGCGAAAGGGCATAGGCCGTCGGTATAGCCAACAGCATAGCTAGCCCCATGGCGACAGTCGCAACAAAAACACTTAGCTGAATGGAAAATATCATCCGTTCCGACAGAAGAACTTCCCAAAAACGAGCTCCAGAAAAGAAATAGGCCAACGATACCGTTAATACAAAATATAAAAGAAAGGTAGCAAAGGCTGCTACCAGACAAAATTGTTTTAATCTCACTTCTTTAACCACTCTTTGGGTAAAGTGTACTCTCCGCCGACTGGACGATCTGCACCAATATATGCGACTGCTTCAGCAGGAGTCATAAAATACTGGTATTTCTTAAAAAAAGTTTTGCCTTCTTCTGATAACAGAAAGTCAATAAATTGTTGGGCCAACTCCCTGTTTTCTGTATACTTGGAAATCGCGATGGGAATGTAGCCAATTCGTAGAGTTTCAGACGGTTGAAGCTTAACAGTTTCAATTTTTTCCGGGTCCCAATACTGAAATACGCTCCAACCAATAACGGCATCTACCGTTTTTAGCGATATAGCAGTGGCTGTTTTTTCGCAACTCTCAGTATAATTGGCAATGTTATCGCGAAAAGCTTGCTTTTCTTCTGGAGTAAAAGTCTTTTCAATGATTTCCACGGCATATAAACCAACACACACGCCTTCAGGATTAGCGATGGCCACCTTAATGCCGGGTCGCGTCAAGTCCTTTAACGTTTGGATGTTTTTGGGGTTTCCCTTTTGAACATTGATAGAATTGACTAAGTAAACAATTTTTTGTTCGGTTTCTGGATACACAACACCATCTTTTTTGGCAATTTCCATAAAATCTGATGATCCAGGAAAATACAGGTCGCCTTTCTTACCAAGCTTCATTTGTGACAGCACATAACCAGAGCCGCCAAAAACAGTATCAACCTTTACGCCTGTTTTTTTCTCAAATGCCTTAGCGGCAAGCTCTAATGGCGGCTGGCTGGCAGCACCGGCAAAAATCATTAGGTGTTTTCCTGTTGACGGTGCAGGTGGCTGCGGTGTCTGTGACGACTGTTTGCCATTAGCACAACCTCCTACGAAAAGAGCTAAAGAAGCAATCAATAGAGTTAGAACTACCAGCCAGTGGGACATAATCTTTTTCATCATCTTCATCTCCTCATATCTTTAATGGTATTTAAACTCAGATACATAAAAATCTCAAAGTTCCGCAAAATAGTTCGCTGTTTTTACCATTTGACTGACATAAGAACTCTCGTTATCAAACCACGACGCTACCTGCACCTGGTAGGTATTTTCTGCAATCCTACTAACCATTGTTTGTGTAGCATCAAATAAAGCTCCATATGTGATACCAATGATATCTGCTGAGACAAATTCTTCTTCCGTATAACCATATGAGTCGGTTGAGCATGCCTTCATAGCTGTGTTAATGCCCTCCGCTGTGATGTCCTTTCCTGTGACTACTGCAATAAAAAGAATCAAGGACCCTGCTGCGACAGGTACTCGTTGCGCTGAACCACAAAGTTTTCCGCTTAACTCTGGAATTACAAGTCCAATTGCTTTAGCTGCTTCTGCCGTAGTCGGCACGATGTTAACCGGTGCTGAACGCGATCTTCGCAAGTTGCCTTTTTTTTGCGGTCCATCAAGGATCATCTGAGTAGCTGTAAAAGCGTGGATGGTAGTTGAAATACCGCTTTGAATGGGTGCATAATCATGTAGTGCCTTAGCCATAAGTGCTAAACAATTTGTTGAACAGGATGCAGCCGAAATGATTCGGTCACTTGTTGTTACTATATTTTCGTTAATACCAAAAACGATAGTAGGTATGTCCGCTCCCGCTGGAGCAGAAATAACGACCTTCTTAGCTCCAGCAAGAAGATGAACATTTGACTTTTCTTTTGATAGATAAGCCCCAGAACACTCTAGTACAATATCTATACCAAGTTGTCCCCATGGAAGTTTTGAGGCATCAGATTCATGATATACCTGAATCTTTTTATTACTAACATTAATGTGGTCATCCCCACATGTTACCGCATTCGCAAGTTTATATCTTCCCTGCGTTGAATCGTTTTTTAAAAGATAGGATAACATTGAAGCATCTGCCAAGTCGTTGACTGCGACAATTTCATATCCTTCCATGTCGAAAATCTGCCTAAATGCCAGGCGACCTACTCGACCAAAACCATTGATTGCTATTTTAATACTCATAGTGCCCCCTAAGACCGATTATATTATGTAAAAAATGCTTCAGCATTGAGATATATGCAAACCTAGAAGAAGGAACAAATCATACTAATGATTTGAGGAAAGAATGTCATAACCACAACGGCGCGAATAATTTGCAATACAATGATGTCTGTATTTTGGACTCCCATATCAGCAGAAATCAAAGCCATATCCGAAGCACCGGCAGGAGTAGTAATTAACATAGCTTCTTTGCTGCTAAATCCATATAGTTTGCTAATAATTTTACCGGTAATAAAACAATTAAGAATATACCCTATCACTGAAACCAAAAGAGGCAGTATGAGAAACTGTAATTCAATGACATCTTTCAGCACAATACTGCTGCCAATGTATGCGCCGCTTACTATTTGTGCACCTTGTTTTGCCCATCGAGGCAGATAAGCAAAATCAAATATAAGCTTTAGAGCCATTACTGATAGTATAGAAAACACAAAAGCCCCTGCAGGTAAGCCTGAATATTTTCCGATTAACCCAAAAATCAGTGCTATGATAATCGTTGTCAAAAATGCTGTCCAAGATTTGGTGTTAGATTTTTTTCGTTCCTCTGTAAAGGCTTCTCTTTTACTATTGTTGTCTACCGTCTTTTTTCTGGTATGATAAGCTAAAATTAGCGAGGGTAATATTCCAATTCCCAATACTTGCCGCACCATTTGCATTACTGCAACTTTAGGAGCATCTGCTCCCATAGCAGCTGCTATAATCGGTGTATCACTAATTCCTCCGGGAACAACCATCATAAGCGATGTTACTAAATCCAAAGGGCTAATCCAATAAATTATTGTGCCTATAAGCAAATTTAATAGTAAAAAAGACAGTAACATGACCATAGTTGGCCCAGCAATGTAGGGAAGCCGCCTTAAATCGCTTTTTTCTATAGTAGAACCAATGAAAGCCCCTGCTATAATCAATACGAATGTTTTTGTTTCATTTGGCATGAAAGCGCACGCGAACAAAATATTGAGAAATGCTACACCAATAACTGCGCCAATCATCAAGCCCCCAGGAATTTTTTGTTTATAGAATAGAAAACCTAAAGCTCCTCCGACCAAAAGGGTTAGTAATAAATGAATCATAACCTCAACCTCTTCTATTTTTATATACGAAACGAAATAATACGAAATAATACAAAATGATATGTAGTAAATATAAAATGATTGGTTTATAACTTATTTTTAAAACAAATTATACCATTTTACTTTATTTTGTCTACCGATCATTGAAATAAATGCACGAAACAATATATAATGATATCAAATAATACATAAGAAGTTGGTGTTGAATAATGGATGATAATAAGGCTTTGTCTACGCAACAAGTGGCCGATATTTTACATGTCAGCAAAAGCACTATTTACGATTTGATAAAAAAAGGGGAAATTACATCCTACAAAGTGGGGCGCAAGGTTCGTTTTACGCAAGCAGATATAGACAATTATATTGCTAAATCAAGAACGTTGCCTAAAGACCATGTAATATCCGACTTGATGTCAGAAACAAATCAGAGTAACAAAAACTTCATTATTTGTGGTCAAGATCTCATTTTAGATGTTTTGTCAAATTATTTGAGACTAAATGGCATACCCGCGCTGCGAGCATATATCGGCAGCTATGATAGTCTAGTATCCTTGTATCAAGGAAAGGTTCAAGTGACGGCAGCTCATTTGTGGGATAGCGACACTGATCAGTACAACATACCTTATGTACGAAGATTACTTCCCGGCATTCCTGCCGTTGTAATTCATTTAACGTGTAGAATGCAAGGTTTCTATGTAGCACAAGGAAACCCGAAAAACATCAGATCTTGGAGCGATTTTGCAAGAGATGACATTACTATGATTAATCGAGAAAAAGGAGCAGGCTCAAGGGTCCTCCTAGATGAAAACTTTAGGTTGCTTGGAATTAACGGAAATAAAATTAATGGGTATTTAAATGAAACTTCATCCCATTTGACAGTAGCGAGTGCAGTAAGTAGCGGTGATGCAGATGTTGCTGTTGGAAACGAAAAAATAGCGAGGCAGGTTGATAATATTGAATTTATTCCAATAAAAAAAGAGAGATATCAACTGATAATAAAAAAAGAAGACCTCAATACACATGAAGTCTCCACGATGCTAAGAATCATCCGTTCTACTACTTTCAAGAAAGAGTTTGGCAATATTGGCGGGTATGATATAAGTGATATCGGAAAAATCGTAGCTGAGATATAGGTTTTCTTGTCACCCTCTGGTCGAAAGCTCAAGTTAAAACTTATGTCAACCAGAATTTAATTATAGACTCAGTTGGATAAACAACCATAAAACGCCACCCAGAATCAAATTCTGGGTGGCGTTCGCTTTATCTTTCCCTTATTCAACAGTAACGCTCTTAGCCAAATTCCTCGGCTTATCAACATCGCAGCCACGAGTAACCGCAGCATAGTAAGCCAGGAGTTGAAGCGGAATAACCGACAGTATCGGGGTCAGGAACTTATCAGTTGCCGGAATATAGATGGTATGGTCAACATACTTCTCGATCTCTTTATCGCCTTTGAGGCCGATACCGATGACGACGGCGTCGCGAGCTTTAACCTCTTTGATGTTGCTGAGCATTTTTTCGTAAACATCTTTTTGCGTGGCAAGAGCAATAACCGGCACACCTTCGATGATAAGTGCCAATGTGCCATGCTTGAGTTCACCGGCTGCATAGGCTTCGGCATGGATATAGGAGATTTCTTTGAGTTTGAGTGAGCCTTCCAGCGCCACAGCATAGTCAAGCGAACGGCCAAGGAAGAATACGTCTTCATTAAAGCCATATTGCTGGGCAAAGGTTTTGATAGGTTCGACATCTTCTAAGATTTCATGGACTTGACCTGGCAAGGTACGCAGTGCCTCGCAAAGTTCTTTAGCTTTTTCCGGTGCCAGCGTGCCTTTTAATGAACCCATATAGATGGCCAGGAGTGCCATAATAATAAGCTGGGTAGTGTAGGCCTTAGTCGAAGCTACTGCGATTTCCGGGCCTGCCCAGGTATAGATAACTTGGTCTGCTTCACGGGCAATGGAAGAACCAACAACATTGGTAACAGCAAGTACACGGGAACCCAGTTTCTTGGCTTCTTTTAACGCAGCCAGAGTATCCAGAGTTTCACCTGACTGGCTGATAACAATGGTCAGGGTCTGATCGTCAATAAGCGGGGAACGATACCGGAACTCAGAAGCCACATCGACTTCTACCGGAATGCGGGCCAAATTTTCAATCAGGTATTTGCCGACAATACCGGCATGGTATGCGGTGCCGCAGGCAACAATAGAGATTTTTTTGATGTTGGTAACATCATCTTTTATCCATTTGAGTTCGTCAAAGTTTACGCCGCTGTCATCTTTGGTAATCCGGCCTGTCATGGTTTCGCGGACAGCTTTGGGCTGTTCGTAGATTTCTTTAATCATGAAATGCTCATAACCGCCTTTTTCGGCTGCTTCGGCATCCCAGTTGACTTCAAATACTTTCTTGGTTACAGGCACACCCTGACGGTTCATAACCCAAACCGAATCATTGGTAACAATGGCCATTTCGCCATCACTCAAGATATAGGTTTTGCGGGTGCGGCTGATGATGGCCGGAATGTCGGAAGCGATAAAATTCTCGCCTTCACCAAGACCGATAACCAGCGGGTTATCCTGTTTGGTACAAATCAGTTTATTAGGTTCATCCTGGCACATAAACACCAGAGCATAGGAACCTTCAATGGTTCCTAACACTTTCTTGACAGCGGCTTCAAAATCGCCTTCATAGTACTCTTCCAAAAGGTGAGCTACTACCTCGGTATCAGTTTCTGAAGTAAATTTATGGCCTTTGGCAATCAGTTTTTCTTTGATATGCATATAGTTTTCAATGATACCGTTATGCACAACCACAAATTTGCCTGTGCAGTCGGTATGAGGGTGAGAGTTTGCGTCAGACGGACGGCCATGAGTCGCCCAGCGGGTATGACCAATGCCCAAACTGCCTTTTAGCGGATTCATCTCCACTTTTTTGGCAAGCACATTGAGGCGTCCCACACTTTTTTCTACGTTTATACCATTGCCGTCAAAAACAGCAATACCAGCTGAATCATATCCCCGGTATTCAAGCTTGCTCATTCCTTCTAAGAGAAACGGAGCTGCTTGATTGGGGCCAATATAGCCAACGATGCCACACATATATATCCTCCTCGTTACGATTGGTGATAAACGCTCATCTGCGTTGTCGTCAGTCCGGGCGTTCTCTTCGTAGTACTTCCCAGTACAACTCCGTTCACGTCCTCCTTCCTTCTAGCATCTGAACATTTCTAACCAATCTAAGCCTAAAATACTACTTTGTCAATTCAATAATAAACCGTTTAACTGCTTGCTGCCGTTTTGTTCCGCGGGTCACCCTGCGGGTTTGTCGGCCAGCTTACGGCGGCAGTCGCCGAGAGGCATCCGCTGACTTCTCGATAAACCTCTTCCTCGTCTGCTTGGGATAATCCAAGCACCAGCGCTTTTGGTATTAGTTTTTGTTACAAAGGCTGCAATTATCCTACTTTTAACGTCATTCTCACCCCCTAAAAATACTCTGGCTAAACAGCCTACCTATACATATGCAAAGGAGCACTGTGTAGTGCTCCTTTGCCATATCTATCTTATTGTAATATAGTTTACCATTCTGGTCAATCCTGTTTAACACTGCTCCTGTTTTACTACATCGGCAATCGCATTAACTATGCGTTTCAGATCAGCTAAATCAGGGCCTTCTGCCATTACGCGGATCAGCGGTTCAGTGCCAGATGGGCGCACCAGTATCCGGCCATTGTCGCCTAATTCCATTTCGCCGGCTTTGATGACTGCCGCAATTCTGGCATTGTCTTCCCAGCCTTGTTTGCTCTTAACACGAATGTTTACCAGAAGTTGCGGGAAGCGGGTCATTACTTTGGCTAACTGCGACATTTTTTTGCCGCTTTGCTGCAGAGCCGCTGCCAGCTTCAGAGCCGTAATTAGGCCATCACCGGTTGTACTGTATTGGCTAAAGATAATATGACCTGATTGCTCACCGCCTAGCACAAGGTTGTCTTTGAGCATGGCTTCCAGTACATAACGATCGCCAACCGGGGTAACAAGCACATTGCCGCCGGCATTTTTCATGGCTTGATGCAGTCCCAGGTTGCTCATAACAGTCGCTACCAGTGTTTTTTCAGCCAGGGTGTTGTTTTTTAGCATTTCCAAAGCACAGATCAGCATAATCTGGTCACCGTCAATGGCTTCGCCGTTTTCATCAACCGCCAGACAGCGGTCGGCATCACCGTCATGGGCAAGGCCGATGTCGGCTTGGTTTTGCGCTACCGCAGCCTGCAGCTGTTCCAGATGGGTTGAACCACAGCCGGCATTTATATTGATGCCGTCAGGTTTGTCATTAAGTACAATAACTTCTGCGCCCAAGGCCCTAAAGGCAGTAGGAGCCGCTTCATAGGCAGCGCCATTGGCACAGTCTACAACAATTTTCAGCCCTTTTAGCGAGCCTTGTACTGTGCCAACCGCGTAGGTAACATATTCCTGCAACAAATCATGCTTATGGGTGATAAAGCCCACACCGTCAGCAGTAGGCCGGGGCATTGTATCTGTATCGGCTTCAATCAGCTTTTCAAGTTCATCTTCTACAGCATCAGGCAGCTTATAGCCTGTACCAGCGAAAAATTTAATACCATTATCCGGATACGGGTTATGGGAGGCCGAGATAACAACACCGGCTTGCGCCCCATGTTTTTTAGTCAGATAAGCCACTGCCGGCGTTGGCACAACGCCTAATAGTACGGCTTCACCGCCTGCCGAACAAATGCCGGCTGCCAGTGCCGCCTCCAGCATATGGCCGGAAATACGAGTATCGCGGCCAATATAAAATACCGGGCGTTTATGTTCTTTGCCAAAATAGTGGGTTGCCGCCCGTCCCATTGTAAATGCCAGTTCAGGAGTAAGTTCGGCATTAGCCAAACCCCGTACTCCGTCAGTTCCAAACAATCTTGCCATGTAGATAATTGCTCCCTTCCATTTTCAGCGTAAGTGTATATGTATTGTATGAAAAATTCGATAAACTGCTACACCTTATATTGTTGGATAAAACTAATGGCCGCATTCATGCCGTCAAGAGCGGCGCTCATAATACCGCCGGCATAGCCAGCTCCCTCACCGACAGGATAAAGCCCGCCAGTATTAACCGATACATAGTCTTGTCCACGAATAATCCGGACTGGCGCTGATGTTCTGGTTTCCACCCCGGTCATTACAGCCCCGGGATGATCAAACCCCTTGATCTTACGGCCAAAATCAGGCAGCGCTTTAGCCAAGGTTGCCACAACAAAATCCGGTAAACAGCCACTAAGGTCGGCCGGTGTTACCCCAGGCCGATAGCTGGGCGTAACCAGATACTTGCTGCTGCCGCTTTTGCCTGATAGAAGATCACCGACAGTCTGCGCCGGTGCCTGATAGTTATGACCGCCTAAGGCAAAGGCCAGGCGTTCATAGCGGCGCTGAAACTCAATGCCATCAAGTATATTAGGCCCGAAATCAGCCGGATTGACAGTAACCGCCAGCGCACTGTTAGCAATACCGGAGTCACGTTTAAACAGACTCATGCCGTTGGTTACCACACCGCCGGCTTCTGATGCCGCCGCTACTACCAGACCGCCAGGGCACATGCAGAAAGAATAAGCCGCCCGGCCTGCCGCCCGGTCCTGGTACACCAGGGCATAGTCGGCCGCACCCAATCTTGGATGACCGGCAGAACTGCCGTATTGCGCCTGATCAATTAAGTCTTGCGGGTGTTCAATACGAACACCAATGGCAAAGGCCTTAGCCTCCATGGCCACCTTGGCCTCATACAGCATTTGATAGGTATCCCGGGCACTATGGCCAATCGCCAAAAATAACGCCTCGCACGGCAAAAAACGGTCATCATTAATTGTTATCCCGCTCAAGCGGCCGTTTTTGGTTTCTACAGCCGTCAGCCGGGATTCGAATTCAACCTGGCCGCCCATTTCGATAATCTTAGTGCGGATGTTTTTAACAACCTGCCTAAGCTTGTCTGTCCCAATATGAGGTTTGTGAAGGTATTTTATTTCTGGTGGCGCACCGGCAGTTACCAGGATATCAAGCACTTGCGACATCCGCGGATCATTCACCCGGGTGGTAAGCTTACCGTCGGAAAAGGTGCCTGCTCCCCCTTCGCCAAACTGCACGTTGCTTTGTTCGTCAAAATTCCCGGTTTGCCAAAACGTAGCAATATCCTGAGCACGGCGTTCAACATCCCGCCCGCGCTCCAACAAGAGCGGTTTATAGCCATATTTAGCCAACATAAAAGCAGCGAGCAAACCTGCCGGCCCCGCGCCGATTACGACAGGGCGATTTGGCAGTGGTTTGCCGCCGGGTATAATTTCTTCGGCTGGTGTCAACGTTACCTGTACAACATCTTTATCCCCGGCCAGACGAGCTAGCACTTGCCCCGGTGGGGCGTCACACTCGACTTCCAGTGTATACACAAATGTAATATTATGTTTGCGACGGGCATCAACAGCCCGCCGGATTATGCTCACCTGGCGTATAGCCTCAGCAGGCAGCTTCAGCCGCCTGGCCGTAAGCTCAGCCAACGGTGTTTCTTCAGTTATCGGCACACGGAAGTTGCTGATCTTTAGCAATGATCCTTATCTCCTTTAGCGCGGCCCAACCTTGATCTTCACGACAACTGTCTTAGTTGTGCCGGTTATGCCTTCCGGCAGTTGAACCTTAACTTCTTTATCTGTATCTTTACTAATGTCGCCCAGATTCACAGGATCGGTTACAAGGGCTTCTAGCTTGTCAAGCCCTTTACCGGGGACGGTTTCAGTAACTTCGATTTTTTCCGGCTGAGTGACAATACTCTTAATAACTAGGCCTGCAGGTAATTCTCCGAGGGTAACCGGTTTTATATCAAGCTGCTTTTTAGCCACAGTGGTTGTCAGGGTAATGGTTACTTTGGTCTTTTCCGGATAAATAGCAACCCCTTCGACTTCCTTTTCGGCGCGATTGACCGGAACAAGCACGGCCTCTGTCGTAACATCACTGCTTTTACCTGTCAAATCTATGATTGCCAAAACTTTTTCCACCATACCAACAATATTTTTCGGCCCTTCGATAGTAACCTGCTGGTTGGCAGCGACAATTTTACCTGTCACCGCACTTTTTTCCGGCGAACCTGTTACCCGTACTTCAACAGGTATCTGACGGCTAATGGTGGGATCTACAGTCACTTGCACTTTGTCTGGTGTAATAGCCATTAGCTCAAGGTTAGACGGGATACTGGCACTGACAACTACCGCATGGCGTCCTTCAGTAAGACCTTTGACATCAACAAAGGCTTTAAGGTCTTTATTAAGCACTCCGGCCACCAGGTTGCGCGGACCGCGAACTTTTACCTTGACGGTCTCCGGCACATCAGAAACAACATAGCTTGTCGCCGCATTACGCACCTCAATCGGCAGCGTAAAAGTAGCTTCATAGGGCGGATTTTGTTCATTCATTACATACATCCATAAGACAATAGCCATGATAATGGCCAGTATCTTGGGTACAATGTTTTTGGTTTCTCCCGGTTTTTTAAAGTAATTGTCAACCATCACGACGGCCTCCAGCTAAATAGATCACCAAGCGAAGAATTTCTTGCCACAAACAGCGGGATAAGCTGCTCTTTCAAACTCTCAGCATCCATATACCTGTGCAGCCTGCCGCCCCGGGCCAGCGAAATAATTCCGGTCTCTTCGCTGACAACAATGACAACAGCGTCGGTCTGTTCACTGATACCAATTGCCGCCCGGTGCCTTGTTCCGAGCTCTTTAGTCAGACTCCGGTCATCAGACAGTGGCAATAGACACCCCGCCGCCTGCA
Organism: Bacillota bacterium; assembly: GCA_017889705.1. Taxonomy (GTDB): domain Bacteria; phylum Bacillota; class Negativicutes; order Sporomusales; family Sporomusaceae; genus Sporomusa. The sequence continues at coordinate 22,720 of JAGGAB010000034.1, forward strand.
CCCGGTTGCCCCGGACAATGACTGCGCCGTCATGCAATGGGGTGTTGGGGATAAAAATATTAATTAAAAATTCGCTTGATACCAACCCATCAACTTTGATACCGGTCTCAATATAGTCGTTTAAGCCGGTTTCCCGTTCAACCACAATTAACGCGCCAATTTTGTTCTTAGAAAGCGCAGTAACCGTTGTTGCCAATTCCCGAAAGAGATTCTCCCGTTCCTCAGCATTAAGCTGGGTTCTGTTTTGAAAAAACCGGCCTCTCCCCAAGTGTTCAAGCGCCCGCCTAAGTTCGGGCTGAAACACAACAGGCAGTGCAACCAAAACTACAGTCATAGTCTTTTGCAGCAGCCAGTTAATTACGTTAAGTTCCAGCCAGCGGCTGACCATGGTAGCCAATAGCAACACCACAAGTCCTTTTAACAGAGCCACTGCTCGAGTATCTCTTATCATAACATAAAGCTTATATAAAAAATAAGCGACAATTACAATATCAATAATATCAAGAAAGCCAATTGTAGAAATTATGCCCTTTATTTGTAATAACATGCTGAACACCTCAAACCGGAGTATAAATACAGTATAGTCTATAACTTTATTCTACCCAATAATAGGAAAACCTTTTAAGAAAATAAATTTATTAGTCCTGTTTTCTCAGTATGTTTATGTAAATGACAAATTTCGTTATATCTGGGCGCTATATACAAATTAGGCTTGCGCCTAATGGCACAAGCCTAATGATTGATAAAATAAAATCTACAGCTTGGCAACCTCTTCTACCCAGCCGAATTTATCAGCCTCCCGGCCTTGCTGCATGCCGGTTATGTAGTCAAACAGTTTTTGTGAGGTTTCACCAATCTTATTATCACTGATAATGATCTTTTTGCCTTTCCAGGCAAGCTCGCCAACCGGTGAAATTACAGCAGCCGTACCTGAGCCGAATACTTCCTGCAAGCGCCCGGCAGCATGGGCTTCATACACTTCATCAATAGAAATGCGGCGCTCAGTGGCTTTCATTCCCCAGGACCTAGCAACTTCCAGAACAGAGCGGCGGGTAATACCGTTTAGGATACTGCCGTTAAGTTCAGGTGTAATAATCTCATCATCAATCTTGAAGAAGATATTCATTGTGCCGACTTCTTCAATATATTTTTGTTCAAGAGCATCAAGCCACAGTACTTGCGTATAGCCTTCCTCTTTTGCTATTTCGCCGGCTTTTAAGCTGGCTGCATAGTTAGCCGGAGTCTTGGCTTCGCCCAGACCACCTTTTACTGCGCGGACGAAATGCTCTTCGACCTTAATTTTGACAGGTTTAAAGCCGGAAGCATAGTAGGCACCAACCGGTGAAAGGATGATAAACATGGTATACTGCTCGGCTACCCGTACACCTACAAAGGGATCAATCGAAATTACAAAAGGCCGAATATAAAGGGAAGTGCCTAAGGATTTCGGTACCCACTCTTTATCAATCTCAATCAGTTTTTTCAAACCATCATGCAATACGTCAACATCCATTTGCGGAATGCTCAAAATATCCGCAGAATTATTGAAGCGTTTCAAATGATCTACTGGCCGGTATACTACTACACGGTTATCTTCAGTACGAAATGCCTTCATTCCCTCAAAAATCGCCTGGCCATAATGCAATACCATAGCGGCTGGAGAAATGTCGAAATCACCGTAGGGAACAATACGGGCATTGTGCCAGCCTTTGCCGCTGACATAGTCCATTACAAACATATGGTCCGTAAAAATTTTACCAAACCCCAGTTTGTCCTCTGCGGGAAGAGTGCCGCGTTTTTCAGCCAGTGTAACAGCAATGTCTGTCATGTTAACAGGCCTCCTTGGGTGTTTTTAGCGTGTACATTATGATTATTATAGATTGGTTTTTGTATACATGTCAAGGCGTTTTTGCTGTTTTTCTAACACACTCTTAGCAACCCCAAGTGTTTGTCCAACCTGCGCGGGCGAAGTTCCTCCCAGGGAGTTACGGGCTGCTACACAAGTTTCAATTGAAATGGCTTCCAGGATGTCATCTTCAAACAACGGCGAAAACTCTTTAAGCTCTTGCAGTGACAAATCAGTTAAAGTCTTTTGCTCGGTCAAGCAATAAGCTACGCATTTACCGGCAACTTCATGCGCCTGTCTAAACGGCAAGCCTTTTTTCACAAGATAATCAGCCATATCGGTGGCGTTGGAAAAATCGGTTTTCAGCGCCTGGCGCATGGCCTTTTCGTTGACCTTCATGCCGCGCAGCATGGCAGCATAGACGGTCAGGCTGAATTTGACAGTATCAATAGTATCAAACAAGCCTTCCTTATCTTCCTGCAAGTCCTTGTTATAAGCCAGCGGCAAACCTTTAGCCACAGTCAACATAGCCATCAAATGGCCATATACCCGGCCGGTTTTTCCCCGTACCAACTCAGATACATCCGGGTTTTTCTTCTGCGGCATAATGCTGGAACCAGTGCAATGGGCATCATCAAGCTCAATAAACGAAAACTCGGTTGACGACCAAAGAATAATCTCTTCGCTCAGACGGCTTAAGTGCATCATCAAAATAGATGCAAAGGACAGAAACTCCAAAATATAATCGCGGTCGCTGACTGCGTCCAGACTATTTTCATAAATACGGCTAAATTTAAGCGCGCGTGCTACCTGTTCCCGGTCAATCGGGAAGGTTGTGCCGGCCAGTGCCCCTGCTCCCAGTGGCATAATATCAGCCGATTCCCAGACCCCGCCCAAACGCCGGAAATCGCGCTCCAACATAAAGAAGTAGGCTAGCATGTGGTGTGAGAATAAAATAGGCTGCGCCCGTTGGAGATGGGTGTAGCCGGGCATAATTACCTCAGGATATTTTTGCGCCGTGTCTAAGATAGCCTGCTGCAGATCAAACAGCAGCTTGGCGATGTCAGCCACCTGCTCGCGCACATACATATGGGTGTCAAGCGCCACTTGGTCATTACGGCTGCGAGCTGTATGCAGTCGGCCGCCGGCTGCGCCAATACGCTCAGTCAAGCGTTTTTCAATATTCATATGGATATCTTCGAGCGATACTTCAAAGCTGAAGTTACCGGCTTCAATATCAGCCAGTATGCCTTTGAGTCCATCGGTAATCAGCTTGGCATCTTCCTGGGTGATAATGCCGCAGTTAGCTAACATCGTAGCATGGGCAATACTGCCGGCAATATCCTGGCGATACATGCGACTATCAAAAGAAATGGAGGAGGTAAACTCCTCCACCATAACATCCGTGTTTTTGGCGAAACGTCCGCCCCACAGCTTACTCATTATTTCTTAGCCTCTGCTTTCATCATGGCCCGTACTTTGAGCGGCAAACCAAAGAGATTGATAAAGCCCTCAGCATCGCCATGATTATATAATTCTTCACTGTCGCCAAAAGTTACGATTTTTTCGTTATACAGAGAGAATGGCGATTTTGAACCAGCACTTACGATATTGCCTTTGTATAATTTCAAACGAACAGTACCGGTTACGGTCTGTTGGGTAGAATCAACAAACGCGTCTAACGCTTCTCTAAGCGGTGCAAACCACATGCCGTCATACACCAGCTCGGCATATTTGATGGCGATTTGCTCTTTATAATGTAGGGTAGCCCGGTCAAGGGTCAAATATTCAAGTTCACGGTGCGCATAGTACAGAATTGCTCCGCCCGGGTTCTCGTACACGCCGCGGGATTTCATACCGACAAGACGGTTTTCTACAATATCGGCAATACCAATACCGTTAGCAGCACCAATTTCGTTGAGCTTGGTCAGAAGCGCTACCGAATCCATTTTAACGCCATCTACCGAAACAGGCAGGCCTTTTTCAAAACCAACTTCAATATACAGCGGCTTGTCAGGTGCTTTTTCCGGTGGAGTAGTAATCATATATACATCGTCAGTTGGCGCATTAGCCGGATTTTCGAGATCGGCGCCTTCATGGCTTAAATGCCAGATGTTGCGGTCCATACTGTACGGACGGGATTTGGTAACAGGTACGGGAATGCCATGTTTTTCAGCATAATCGATGGCATCTTCACGGGAACGGATGTCCCATACACGCCAAGGAGCAATAATCTTAAGATGAGGAGCAAGTGCTTTTACAGTCAGTTCAAAACGCACCTGGTCATTGCCTTTGCCGGTTGCGCCATGACAGATAGCATCTGCGCCTTCTTTAATCGCAATGTCAACAAGCGCTTTGGCAATAATCGGACGGGCAAAAGAAGTACCCAGCAGATATTTGCCTTCATATACAGCGCCAGCCTTTAAAGTCGGCCATACATACTCTTCTACAAACTCTTTAGTCAAATCTTCAATATATACTTTGCTAGCACCTGACTTGAGAGCCTTATCATGAACAGGAGCCAATTCATCGCCCTGCCCAACGTCAGCGCACATCGCAATAACTTCACAACCATCATAGTTTTCCTTGAGCCAAGGAATAATTACCGAGGTGTCCAGGCCACCGGAGTAAGCCAGTACAACTTTTTTAATGTTACTCATTATATTTTTCCCCCTTGATGTAAGTTGGTAAACTAAACTAGTGTTACGTTGTAAACTTATATTTTATTCGCCATTTGCTAAATTGTTCCTGCAAAAATCTACAAAAATCAAGATTGCCACGCTAACGCCCCCAATGTCTGCTAAGCACACATTGCAAGTGAGTATGACGGAGCAATCTCGCCTTTGAATATTCTCCAACCCCACGCCAACTCCAACCCCCGATGTTTCAGCTACGCTGAAACGAGGCGTAACCCGGTAACCCCGGAATCCCCGGCACCCCCGTAACCAAAAAGTCACGGACTGCCGGAACTTGTTAGAAATGTCCAGATGCTAGGCGCGACGAGGAGGCGCAGCGCGGCGTACAGTCGTACGTAAGCAAGCCCCCGCAGGAGCAACAACGCAGATGGGCGTTTATAACAAGTTCTATCGCATCAGTCTGCCATCAGAAGCGCCATTATGGCCTTCTGAACGTGGAGGCGATTCTCCGCCTCATCAAACACCACCGAATTCGGCCCCTCAATCACATCATCAGTAATCTCCTCACCGCGATGCGCCGGCAGGCAATGCATTACAATAGCATCTTTGCGCGCTTCCTGCATAATAGCATTATTAATCTGGAAGCCTGCAAATGCTTGCTTGCGGATAGCTTGTTCGCCTTCTTTGCCCATGCTGGCCCAAACGTCGGTGTAGAGTACATCGGCATCTTTGGCAGCCGCAAACGGATCATCCAGAATGGTTATCTTGCTGCCGGAAATCTTGGCATCTTTAGCTGCCTGCTCAACAATAGTGGCATCAGGCGCATAGTTAAATGGTGTGGCCACACTGATATCCATGCCAACCTTGGCGCAAATATGCAGCAGTGAGTTGACCATGTTGTTGCCGTCGCCAATATAACAGAGTTTGCGGCCTTTGAGATCGCCTTTGTATTCTAGGGCAGTAAAGATATCGGCCATAGCCTGACAAGGATGCAGGAGATCTGTCAGGGCGTTAATAACCGGAACACTGGAATACTCGGCCAGTTCCTCAACTTCCAGATGCGAAAAAGTCCGGATCATAATGCCGTCTAAATACCTGGACAACACGCGGCCGGTGTCTTTAACAGGCTCACCCCGGCCAATTTGTAAATCATTAGAAGACAGGAACAGCGCCATGCCACCTAACTGCCACATACCCACCTCGAAAGATACCCGGGTACGGGTAGATGACTTTTGAAAAATCATGCCCAGCGTCTTGCCTTTCAGCAGGTGATGCTGCTCACCGGCTTTTTGCTTGGCCTTTAATATTTTGGTGAAATCCAGAATTTGATAGATTTCATCAGCCGATAAATCATGTATGGATAAAAAGTCTTTTCCTTTAAGACCCATTGCTAACACTCCCCCAGTTTAAAGTTATACAGCCGCCAAGGTTTTATCTAATATGGCGATCATTTCATCCACATGGACTTTGGTTATATTCAGCGGCGGTACAAACCGGAGTATGTCGCCGGCAGTGCAGTTGATGATAGCGCCTTGGCTCAGGCAGCTATTGACGATATCCCGCCCCGGGCAGGTAAGCTTGGCACCAACAATCAGCCCTTTGCCCCGCACTTCGGTAATCAGAGCCGGATATTTGGCTTTCAATTCGTTAAGTTTGGAGATCAGATAGTCGCCGATTGTTTGCGCGTTTTCCAGGAGTTTTTCCTGTTCAAGCACAGTAAGTACGGCATTGGCTGCCGCACAGGCAAGCGGATTGCCGCCAAAGGTGCTGCCATGGTCGCCGGCAGTAAACGCGGCTGCTACTTTGTCGCTGGCAATAAAGGCACCGATCGGCACCCCGCCGGCTAGGCCTTTGGCCAATGTCACAATATCAGGCTTAATGCCAAAGAGTTCATAGGCAAACATTTTGCCTGTCCGGCCAATACCTGTCTGGATCTCGTCCAGGATTAAAAGAGCGCCGTATTTGTCGCAAAGCTGCCGGACTTTTAATAGATAATCTGTATCTGGAATATTTACGCCGCCTTCACCTTGGATAGGCTCTAGCATAACAGCGCAGGTTTTGTCTGACACCACTTTTTCCAGCGCAGCAAAATCGTTATAGGGAACATATTTAAACCCGCCTGGTAGCGGCTCATAGCCTTTCTGGTATTTGGGCTGGCCAGTAGCGGTTAGCGTAGCCAGCGTCCGGCCATGGAAGGAATGCTCGGCAGTAACGATTTCCACTTTGTCCGAAGCAATGGTTTTGCCGTATTTTCTGGCAAGTTTGATGGCGCCTTCATTGGCTTCGGCACCGCTGTTACCGAAAAATACTTTATCAAGGCCGCTGAGCTTCGCCAGTTTTTTGGCAACAGTGGCTTGCACTTCGGTGTAATACAAATTGGAACAATGAATGATTTTGCCGGCTTGTTCGGCGACAGCCTTAACAAGTGCCGGATGAGCATGGCCAAGAACGTTGACCGCAATGCCACCCAGGAAATCTATATATTTTTTTCCTTCATTATCATACACATACGGTCCTTCACCATGGTCAAGCACAATATCATATCTGGCAAATACCTGTAGATAATTGTCTTTATCAATGTCGACGATTGTCAGTTTATCCATTGATATACCTCCTGTATTTTACCACTTCGGTACCAATACCCTCTGAGGTAAATATCTCTAACAGCAGCGAGTGCGGTCTGCGGCCATCGATAATATGGGTTTTGGCTACACCTGCCGCCAATGCTTTTACGCACGCTTCCACTTTGGGAATCATGCCGCCATCAATGCTGCCGGCTTTAATCATTTCCTGAGCTTCAGCCAGCGATAAGGTGGAAACAAAAGTACTCTTATCATTGTAGTCGCGGTAAATACCTTCTACGTCAGTAATGAGTGCTAGTTTCTCGGCACCTAAGGCTGCAGCCAGCTCGCCGGCTACATAATCAGCATTGATATTGTAGGTCGCTCCGTCTTTACCAACGCCAATGGGGGCAATTACCGGAATATAGCCCTGGTCCAAAAGGTTTTCAACAAGACCAGTATTCAGTTTCAACACGTCACCGACAAAACCGATGTCCACTTCTTTGACTTGACCGTTCTCACGGACTTTCGCCAAATGCTTGGCAGCAATAATCAGGTCGGCATCTTTGCCGCTTAAGCCCACTGCCTTGGCACCAAGGAAGTTTAGCATTTTAACGATTTCAGTATTAATTTTACCAACAAGTACCATTTCGGCGATCGCTACGGTCTCGGCATCAGTTACTCTAAGGCCGCTGACAAAGCTGGTCTCTTTACCAAGTTGTTTAAGCATGTTGGTAATATCCGGGCCGCCACCGTGAACAACTACTGGACGAATCCCAGCATATTTTAAGAAGATAAGATCCTGCATAACATTTTTCTTGAGTTCATCATTGAGCATGGCATTGCCGCCATATTTGATTACAACTGTGTTGCCTGAAAACTTTTGCAAATATGGTAAGGCTTCAATAAGCACAGCCGCTTTTTCTACCGAGTTAATCATAGAATCATCCCTTTCCCAATTTAAAATCTATATATGAATTATTGATCAAGTTGTATATTCACCATTGATTTTTACATATTCATACGAAAAATCGCAAGTCCATACAGTGGCCTTGGCTTCTCCCTGTCCTAAGCTAACGGTTATGGCAATATCCTTGGCCGCCATAATATCTTTGAGCTTAGAAGTATCAAAGCCGGCAGCAGCCTGCCCGTCAACCACAATAGTTAAATCGCCAATTGCCAGTGAGGTTTTTTCCGGCTGAGTTTGGGCGCCAGAGTAACCGACAGCACATAAAATGCGCCCCCAGTTAGGATCCTGACCGAAGAACGCGGTCTTAACAAGCGGCGATTTGGCGATAGCCATCGCAGTGCATTTAGCGTCGGCAAAATCAACTGCACCAACAACATTGATCTCTAGAAATTTAGTAGCACCTTCACCATCACGTACAATAAGCTGCGCGAGTTCTGTGCATACAGTTTTTAACGCTGCATAGAAATCCTGATAGGTTTGGCTATTTTCAGCAGCAATTGGCGCATTGCCAGCCTGGCCGTTAGCCAGTACGGCTACCATGTCATTGGTGCTGGTATCGCCGTCTACCGAGATCATATTGTAGGACAGTTCCACAGCCTGGCTGAGTGCCTTGTTCAATATCTCAGGCTTAATGGCCGCATCGGTTGTGATAAAAGAGAGCATTGTCGCCATATTAGGGTGAATCATGCCTGCCCCTTTGGCAATACCGGCTATCCGGCAAGGCTTGCCGCCAAGTGTGAATTCATAGGCACAAGCTTTCTCAAAGGTATCTGTGGTCATGATGGAGGCAAGCATGGTTTCATGCCCGGTGTCGCTTAAGGCCGCCACAGCCTTGTTAATACCTGAGGTTATTTTATCCATCGGCAAAGCAACACCAATTACGCCGGTCGAAGCTACCAGCACTTCGCTGTTATCAAGCTTAAGTGCCTGCGCGGCAGTATAGGCCATTGCCTTAGCATCAATAAGTCCCTGATCGCCGGTGCAGGCGTTGGCACAACCGGAATTAACGACAATCGCTCTAGCCTTGCCAGAGCTTACCGCTTCCCGTGAAACAAGTACAGGCGCGGCAGCCATTTTATTGGTAGTAAACTTAGCGGCAGCAGCTGCCGGCACTGTACTGTAAATAACACCAACATCTTCTTTGCCGGTCTTTTTTATACCGGCATGTACGCCGGCGGCTTTAAAATCCTTTGGAGCAGTTATCCCGCCCTCGATTTTTCTCAACATTGCTATACCTCCATATCAAAGCGTGTTTTCTAAACACGCAACATTAATGCTCGTAGGCAGGTTCAAAATGTTCAGCTGCTAGGCACGACGAGGATTGCGCCATGCCGCGTACTGGGGTACGCAAACAAGCAACCGCAGGAGTAACGCCGCAGATGGGCGTTTTCAACCTGCCTACCTATGGATAAACAGGAGCGTGGTCCAGCCCTGTCCATTCTTCCAGATTAAACATAACATTCATATTTTGCACAGCCTGACCGGCAGCGCCTTTAACCAGGTTGTCAATTGCGGCAACGGCAATTACTCGGCCGGTGCGGTTGTCAACATGCCAGCCCAAATCGCAGAAGTTGCTGCTACGGGTATTCTTAGTTGCCGGGCAACCGCCCCGCCCTAAGAGTCGGACAAAATATTCCTTGCCATAAAGGGAAGTATAGGCTTCATCCACGGTTTCCGTAGTTACTCCGGCTTTGAGTTTGGCATAACAGGTGCTGAGTATGCCTCTGGCCATCGGAATAAGGTGGGGAGTAAAGTTAATCAGGATTTCTTCTCCTGCCAGGCCGCTCAACACTTCCTCAATTTCCGGCGTATGGCGGTGCCCGCCCACATTATAGGCTTTGACACTCTCAAACACTTCGGTAAAATGCGACCCCAGGTTTAGCCCCCTCCCGGCGCCTGATACACCAGACTTGGCATCAACAATAATAGTAGTTAAGTCCACCAGTTTATTCTTTACCAGCGGCGCCAACGCCAAAATGCTGGCGGTTGTATAACAGCCAGGATTGCCAACAATGTTAGCTTCGCGCACCTGACTGCGGTTTAACTCGGTCAGGCCGTACACGGCTGTGGCGTCACGGTGAGTATGCGGCACTTTGTACCACTGTTCATATACATCATGATTTTTAAACCGGTAATCGGCACCAAGGTCGATAATTTTTACTTTAGGATTGGCTGCGGTTGCCTTACGGCCGACTTCCATGGCATGACCATGAGGCAGCCCAATGAAGATAACGTCACTTTCAGTTGCTATTTTATCTAACGCTTCCATATTTACAAGCTTCTGCGTATAAAAGCGTGTTAAGTGCGGGTAAATGTCGGTAATGGCTGCTCCTGGCTGACTCTCTGAAGTAATGTACTTTACTTCGGCAGCCGGATGGGATGCTAGTATGCGAAGTAATTCCGCCCCGGTATAACCGGTAGCTCCAATAATGCTTATTTTCATGTTCCTCGCCCCTTTTGTAATATTATACATCTCTTATGAATAATAATGCAAGAGTTTTGTTTCTTGTATACATTAATTTTTGTTTAATTTTTATACTTTTTGGGGTGTGCATAGTAACCCAATCATTGAAATATGTAAAGAAATAAATAAAACAGCGGTTTGCTGTCTCACCTTAGCCTCTGTTCGGCAACCGGATATCCCCGACAATAGGAATACTAAGCCCACACTGAGGGCAGCTTTTTTCCGACTTGTTTAGCTGACTGTAACCATTAAGCCGGTCAAGCACCTTGTAGCCGCATTGCGGGCAATAGGTATTATTGCCATTGCCGCCGACATTGCCGACATATACATAGTTAAGATATTCCCTGGCAGCTTTATAAGCATCCTCCAAGGTACTCAGCGGTGTTGGCGGCACATTTAGCTTGTGATTAGGAAAATAGCGAGAAAGATGCAGTGGTATGTCCTTGTTTACCCCAGCCAGCCATTTTGCCAGACTCGCTATTTCGTCTGGTGAATCATTAAGACCCGGAATGACCAAGGTGGTAATCTCCACATGACAATACTGGGCGGCCTGCTCAACCGTCCGTTTTACGTCAGAGAGTTTTCCTGCACAGATATTCTGGTAAAACTCCTCGCTAAAGGCTTTTACATCAATATTCATAGCCGCAATATATGGCAATAGGTGCTGCAACGGCTGTTCATTAATAAAACCGTTGGAAACCAGCACATTAACAAGCCCGGCCTCCTGCACTAAGCAGGCAGTATCCACAATATATTCATACCACACACTAGGCTCTGAATAAGTGTAGGCAATGCCGATATTACCTTGACCGGCAAACTGCGCGGCCAATGCTGCTGCCGATTGCGGTTCAAGTGCGGTTGTCTGCGGCTCTCCTGTAGCAATCCGCCAGTTTTGGCAAAATTGACAGGCAAAATTGCAGCCCCAGGTGCCCAGCGACAATATGGTGCTGCCAGGGTAGAAATGATATAACGGCTTTTTTTCGATGGGATCGAGGGCCTCCGCCGTAGCCTGGGCATAATTGATACTATACAGCTTGCCGCCCGTATTTTTGCGCACCCGGCAAAACCCGGTCCGACCTTCTGCAATTACACATTTCTTGGGACATAAGCCACAGTGAGTAGCTTGTCCCTGCTGCTCATAGAAAAGCGCTTCACGCACTGTTGCCACCTACTATATTTTATCTTATCTGTCCGATGACTAACCCGCTCTAATTAAGCGGTGAATAAGAGCGGCTAAGTCCCTGGATAATTCGACTAAGATTCAGGTGGGGTTAAAAAAACATCTGAATCAAGTCTCATTTATACCTTGTCACGGTAAACCGGTATAAGTCAATTTCCTCTTCTGGTCTGATGCCAGCTTTTTGCATGGCAATACCGACCTGTTCGGCAACGGTATCCACACCTTCAAGATCTGGCAGCAAGAGGCCTGAGCGATGTCCATTGCGCACAATAACCCCATAGGTTTTGGGATCAAGCTCATCAAGGCTGTCAATTTGTTCAGGCGCTTCCAAAACATCAACCGAAATTTCTAGTTGATCCAGCTCGCTTGGTTCAATCGGATTAAACCGCGGGTCCTCGGTTCCGGCACTCACGGCATTTTGAATAATTTCTTCAGCAATAGACGACTGGGTAGGCGCAAAGGTGCCAATACAGCCTCTGAGCTGCCCTCTTTTTTTAAAAGATACAAAAACTCCGGCCTTGTGCTCTAAGTCTGGAGGAAACTCATTTGGCTTTTTTAGCAGCCGGCCATTTTGCAGATAATAAATAAGACTTTCTCTAGCTAGTCTTACAGGCGCACTCTGCTCATCCATACCAACGCCTCCTACTTTTTACCTTTTATTTTGAAAGCAACAACCGCATATCCTACCCCAAAGGGTCCTTCATAGGAGCTTGCCACCACTTCGGCATCCAGCCCGCCCATAACTCCCAGCAAGAAAAATACAGGTCTGAGACCACATTGTCCAGCTTCTTCAATTAAGTTGCTATCCATATTGAGCAAGGCTTTCACATCAAGGCTCTCCAAAGCCGTTACCACCTGCCGGTCAAATTCAGCACCTTTAGGGCTGTAACCTGCCGGCGCATCAGGGGTCAGTCGATGGGATAAGTCACCTGAGGCAATAACCGCCACCCGCTTGTCCATATGGCTGATAGCCGCCTGGACGGCCTTGCCGAAGGTATACATTTCTTCATAAGACAACATACCTACAGACAAATGCACAATCTGTCCTTTGAAGCCCGCCTTGGTAAGATAATAAAGCGGCACAAAAGCACCATGGTCAAGGTGCAAGGGTATTCGATAGGTTTTGGCAATATCGTCGGTAAGTTCGGTTAAATTAACGCCCAGCCGCTGACAGTTGCGAATTATATTTTTGATTAACAAATTGTCGGTTTCAAAACCAAGGACAAGCTCAGGCACACCAAACTGCGCCATGCTTCCTTTAAGCCGGGGATGAATGCTAATAGCAACCGCATCTTCAAACACCGGGCCATGTGGTGTAATAATCACAACGGTTTGGGGATTTCCTTCTTTAAATATTTCTGCCACTTGCTGCGCAGCCTCAACCGTAGCTTTAATATGCTCCAATTCCTGATTTCCCACTTCGGGAATCATGATTGGAGGATGCGGCATTAGCGCACAGCCAACTAAATTGTTCATACTGTCTCTCCCTTCAGTTAGTGGTGCGTCGGGAATCACTTTATCTTTCCACATTCTGGCTAAAATGATACGCCAGCGCTTTGGCAATGGTCTCAGCCAGTTTCTGTTGATAGGCTTGGTTGTTAAGCTGTTGAGCCTCTGTGGGATTACTGATAAAACCGGCTTCAATAAGCACGCCAGGTATAGTTACAGATTTCAATAAAATAATGTCAGAATCCTGCTTGGCTTGCCGTTTATTTCCAGGAGGAAAATTTTTAAGTGCCTGCTGCATAATTTCGGCCAACTGCTTATTTTCCGGATTACCCGGATTATAGAATACTTGCGCTCCCGACCAGTTCACCCCTTTAATGGCATTGCAGTGAATGCTAAGATACAGATTAGCGCCTGAGGTTTCAATAATTTCGGCGCGTTTTAACAAATCGTTGCGTTTACCACCTTTGCCTTTGGTGTAATAGTCGATATCTTGTTCGCGCGTTAATACAGTTGTAACTCCATTATCTGCCAAGACAGCAGCTACTTTAGCAGCAATCGCCAAATTTATATTTTTTTCTTCAAAACCATGCCAGGCAGCGCCGTCGTCTACACCACCATGTCCGGCATCAATGGCAATGGTTTTCCCGTTAAGTACTGACAAATCGGCATTGTCAATATCGGCCAGCACAAGGTAACGCAACGTTAACAGGTTTAACACCATTACTGCGATGCTAAACACCAGCGCACTTACAACCCGCTGACGCCGTAACGCTACAATCCGCATACTACCCCACCTTTTTACTTTTGCATTGCTACTTACACTGTATTCTCTATTTTGCAATTAAATGCTAAAATAAGAAGTGATATATGCGATTTGAGGTGATCTCCGTGCAAACCAGGCGTATTAAAATAGGCCGCCTTCTAATTTTATTAGCTATTTTATTTCTTGTTACATTTTTATGGGCAGGCGGCGGAGCGATTATGCGTTCTTCTATCTCTAAGTTCAGTCCAGTGCCGGCCGAAACATCTGCCGCTACACTATCAAACCTTACCAGCACCTGGGAACGGGTTCATAGAGTGTTTTTTCTGAAGAGTGCCATTGATGCCAAACTGGACAAAAAAAGCTATGTACGATTATCTGATACGCCACTGGCCTTACAGCAAGCCATCATCGCTGTGGAAGACAGCCGGTTTTATCACCATGTAGGCTTTGATATTGAAGGCATTTTGCGCGCTACTCTGGTCAATGTGCAAACAGGTGCTTATGTTGAAGGTGGCAGTACCATCACCCAGCAATTAGTCAAAAATCTTTTTCTTTCACAGGAACGCACCCTTGTCCGCAAAGTTGAGGAATTTGTTCTCGCAATCGATATTGAGCTGCGCTACTCAAAAGAACAGATACTAGAGATGTATTTAAACAGTATTTATTTCGGCTCAGGTGCCTACGGAATCGGCGAAGCATCCACCATTTATTTTGGCAAGCCTCCTTTTCATTTGAATCTGGCAGAGTGCGCCATGCTGGCTGGACTTCCCAATGCTCCGTCGCTGACTTCCCCCTATGTTGATTTTGCAGCCGCCAAACAGCGACAGGCCGTTGTACTTGCGGCTATGACACGTAACAGCTATATTGGCCCATCTCAAGCGCAGGAGGCCAAACTAACACCGATTTTGTTAGCTAAATAAGTTAAAGTGCTATTGCAACCAAAAGCTGAAAAGCCGTTCGATGTGAACGGCTTTCCGACAAAGGAGATAACAGAATGTCTCGTTTGGTTTTGGTGTATGGCAAAATTACTTAGCAGGTCGAGTTACAGTCATCTTGACAACAGAAGAACAACAAAAGAATAATGATAATTATTATAAAGCAACTACCAAAGCCGCCTCGACCTCCACAGCCACCGAATCCCATATGTGCGCCTCCCATCCATAAAGTAAGGTATATATATATTACAATCTATGAATAGTTGAGCAGGTTTGCTACAGAAAAACATTGATATGAGATCTAAAAAAACAAAAATTCCTGCAAACAATGAGTTTGCAGGAATTTCTCTTTTGTAAAAATTAACGCTTGGAGAACTGGGAAGCTTTACGCGCTTTTTTGAGGCCGTATTTACGACGCTCTTTTTCGCGTGGGTCACGAGTTAAGAGACCAGCTTTTTTAAGCGGCAAACGGAATTCTCCATCAACCTTTAAGAGTGCACGGGCAATGCCGTGACGAACTGCACCGGCTTGACCGGATACACCGCCCCCCTCAACTTTTGCCAATACGTCATATTTGCCAACGGTATCGGTGATGTTGAGCGGTTGGGTAACGATAAGCTCAAGAGTTTTTAAACCAAAATATTCGTCTAGTGGACGAGTGTTTACAATGATCTTGCCTTCTCCCGGAACCAGACGAACTCTGGCAACCGAGGTTTTTCTGCGACCTGTGCCGTAGTAAGTAACCAATGCCATATATATGTTCCTC